>CAVSOJ010000008.1:0-47562 GCA_963729585.1 Nitrospirota bacterium | reverse complement strand
AGTAAACGATGTGAGAAGACGCATGGGACACCTCCCGGCCAAGCGGATGGGTCGAGACGTGAAGAAGGGAGGGCCGACAATGGCGAGTGTAACAACAGGCATCGCTCATGCCTTCTCCTTCCGGCACGCGCCTTTGGAATAGACGGCGAGCGTCCAGTCGTCCAGCTGGATGGTGTACCCGCTCACGTTTTCCTCGATGTACGGGCCGGCGTAGATGATCTGCCCGTCGCGGCTCGTGCACTGAATCTGCGTCGTCTCCTGCGAGCGCGACGCACAGCCGAGGAGCAAGCACACGGAGACTAGCGCGAGGCACATCTTTTTCAATTCGCCCATACGCCACCTCCGGATTAGGAAGATGATAGGCGTTGCCTTCTTGTCATCCGCGGACAGTTACAGGTGCCGGAAGCAATTTGTTGGCCAGAGCGCATGCGAAATCTGACAAAAGCAAATTCAACAACTTCGCTGTTCGCTTCATGGTCGTTTGGCGTGGGAATTGATTGAAAGAAGGAAATTCTGTCCTTTCAAAGGACAGGATGCCCGCAGCAAGGAGAGTGGCCATTTAATAGAGCGTGGTAAAACCGAAGGCTATGCCAGGGCGCTTCTTCGATATGCACCTGGTTCGACTTGGGGAAAACGCGCCGTTCACGGTGCGGCACTCCTGGCAGTCTTGGATTCCCGCCGAGCAGCGGAAGGATTTTGAGCAGGTCCTCACCGAGCTTTTCGATGCACAGTATGAGGCGGGGCGCAAAGACGGCGGACCCTTTCCGTGAGCCGTTTCGCCCCACATCCTACGAGAGAGGAATTGGCCGACGATTGTCCTAGTGGGCACACCTAGGACCTGATTCACTGGAGGGCGTCATGATGCTCATTGAGTTGGCCGGAATTGGTGGAAGCGTTCTTCGATAGATTGTCTTGATGGTGAAATGGCTCATGCGATCACTCGCGCTTAGGCGCGGGCTCTTTATATTCATAACGAGAGAGGTAGATTTGGAAACAGATATGTCCAAATAAGCCAAGATGGCTCCTCCGTACCACCACCATTCCATATGGAAGTGGTAGAGGAGGATCCAGGCAATATATAGAGTCATGTGTCTTCCTCCCGGTGATAGCCCCTCTTTAGCTAGTGGAGCGAAGTGTCTTGCGGGTTGTAGCGGGAAACCATGACCTTACTTCCTCTTCGGCAGAAGGCCCTTCTTCTCCGAATGAGAATTCATGGTCCCAATCAGCGACTTCCAATAATTTTCTTGAGGCCAGCCGTGGCTTTTTTCGATAGCTTATGGAATTTCACCTCGGTGCCACGGGAATCGTGTTCGATGCTGACACCTGAGGCAAACACGTTCTCAGGAAGCTTTTTGATTGCATTCTAGGCGGGAGTCGAATCTGGCGCAAGAGTCGAAAAAGAGGAAATACATGCATTCCCTTCTACGCTGTTGCGTAATCCCTAGGTATCTCCTAAAATCAGGCCTCCCTGGTGCGAGGCTTTCATGCCCTTCACAATTCGTCCCTACCGTCACTTCCCCGCACAATTCTCCGTCACACGCTCTGTCACTCCCAGCTTCTTCGGGCAACAGGCTTCGAGAGGTTTGAGGTAAATGCTCTGCCATGACTTCATAGGAGACTCAAGAATGAAGGCTACATTACTGACGTTATTGCTAGTCCTAGGCCTAGCTGGTTCAGGATCGGTCTTTTGGGTCACCACGGCACAAGCTGAAACTCCATATGAAAAAAACCAGAGAGAAATGCTGGAACGCTACCAGCAAGAACACGGTTTATCTGAGCAAGTGCAACAAGCTGAACGATGGAAGCAAGAATGGAGACAACAACATCCGAATGAGCCAATGCCGAGCTTCGGTGCACTGGAGAAGCTACATCGTAAAGAAATAATATCAAACACGAATCAGGATTTCGCAAAGATGCGTCAAGAACGGCAGGCCAAACTGAAACGAGACTACCTGCTAAGTAAGCAAAACCAGCAGCGAAAACTCGCGTCGCAGCACATAACGTGGACCGCGGAGCAATGGAAACAGTGGGACAGAGAATATGATCTGGCGATGCAACAGCGTGCCCAGGATTATCTCAAAGCGGTAGAACTGGACGGAGAAATGGCTAGGGCGGAAAAGGCCAGAGAGGAAGAGGAAAAGCTTCGCAAGGGACATTGAGTGAACCCGCACTGGTGACCTCAGGCACAGCGTAACCGCTATCCTGAATGCCTCCCCCTCAAGGAGATCGACTGTCCTGAGAAAGGTCAAGCCTACGGCAAGAAAACCAAGCAAGCCGCCTCAGAGTTAGTCTACGGGAAGGAAGTTACGCTTCAAGCCCACGGCGCAAGTACGGACGCACGCTTGCCGATGTGCTTTTACCCGCTGGCGCGAACACCGATCACACGCTGGTCAAAGACGGCTGGCGCTGGTGGTATCGGAAGTATGCGCCAGATAATGTGACTTTAGCGGAGTTGCAACGAAGAGCGCGAAGATCAGTGCTGACCTGGACTTACGCGGGCCGCCGAACGCGCCAAGGAAGGAGGGTTGAGCGATGGACCTCATATTGGTGCCGAAGCTTCTGCTCGGGATCACGGCCGTGGTCGTCGCCCTGGTCCTCATCGTACTGAAAGGGAAATCATGATCGCTGTCATCTATGCGAGAAAGAGCCCCGAGCAGAACGGCGTGAGCGATTATGGGAAGTTGGTCCCTGAGCGACAACCAGCGCTTGTTCTTTTATTGGGATACACAAGATGGATGGGGGATCAGTCTTCGTGAGCGGTGTCTATAAGGTCTGGCAGATCGGGGTCGACGGTTTTTTGGATAAGATCAAGCTGGCGCTTGCGCGATGGCTGTGCAGGGTTCAGAAAAAGTCCTTGATCGTCCTCCGTCAGCACGACAGATCATGTTGGTGGCACATGAGAGAAATGAATGGAACGCCTGCGATGCAGATCGTCGCCGATTTCTATCTGACAAATATCGCTCAGGAACATGCGGTGTCAGTAGCAAAGACCTTTTTGGTTGCCTACGGTCGCAAATGGTGGATTCCGTTCAGTCTTCGTGTTGAGGGGAACGTGTTCGTGGAACACCATGTTGCTCCTGGAGGAACGTTTGAAACACGCAGCATTCCTCCCGGTTTTACATCCGAGGGGATCGCTGCCTGGTGGATTCAACCTCCTATTAAGAATATTGGTAAACGGCTGATAGCGCGGGCCTGCGTCGTCGACCAATTTGGCAATGAGCATTGGTCGGATGTTCTTTCATGGAAGTATCGCACGGGCAATTGAGGAGGGCTGAACGATGACGCGACTACGAGGCGCGAGCAGTGTCATCCGCCCCCACCGTAGCAGACGCTCGTTTGCAACCGAGAATGGGGCGACAACTCCCTCCGCCGCCATTCAGCCCACTACTGGTCCCGAGGCTACAGGCGCTAATAATGGCCTGTTCCTGGTTCAGTTGGACGCGGAAGAGTTGGGGCGTGATGTAGGGCTTTTTCTTGGGGGGCTGGTCCATGACGGTCTCAGGGTATGCGACTCAAGCATTCAACGTCAAGGAAGCGGACGTGGTGGAAAGAATTTTCATTGAGGCCGGGTATATCTATCGGAGTGCCTGAGAGACGATTGAAGGACTGAACGATGGGTCTCATATTCGTGCCGCGACTACTCCGGAGCAAGCCCCATGATCGATGATGTCCTTCGTGAACTAATGGATGACCCTGAGGGTGATCGACGGGCTCTTGAGGAATCTGTTGTTCGACAGACCGGCTTAGTGCGTGAGCGCGTGGCTAGAATCTTGAGACTCGGAGACCCATGGCCATTCGCCAAGGCATTCGGCAACCTGATGGCTGATGTACGCCACGATGTCCAAGTACTTGAACACTTGGTCCATCCCCTTTGTTCATACCGTTCCTGCGCATTTCTCGGCTTCTCTCTCTTTCATCCTATTTCATCTCATCGCATTTTCTTCCAGCGGTAACAACGTATTAACAGCTGTTTCGTTTTGCTCTTAGCGACAGGGGCCGGGGTACCGGGGGGGGTAGGCTTGTTCCAACTCTCATATGCCGAACTGGGTACCTTGGGTCCCAAGCTGTTAGACAACGGAGTAAAGCTTTCTAGGGGGCGCGGGGCCCCCTTGCCCAGAGAATAGCCTTGGGAAGGGGATATTGACTGTAAGAGGAAGTTACGGGTATAGGAACAGGCTTCCTGGACCGATCCAAGTAAAGAGGCGAGAACGGCAGATTCAGTAAAGTAATAATTGGTGACAGGATTGGGAGGTAATGCCCACATGATGGCGGAAATCAAGGGAGCGGTTCTGCTCCTGTGCTGCCTGATGTTCTTCACCCTGATTTGTGCATTGGCTGCTCTCGGATTGGTGACGCGACCAAGCCGGTGGAGTGATAGAGCGAAACCGGTGAGCTGATACGGGGGATAGGGTTGGGATCACTACCGCAATCCAGATACGGTAGCTTGAGGCTCAGAGGGTTGCGGGAAGGCTAACTACCTTGTGTGTCTCATCAAATCACGGTTGCAGCTTCATGTCCTTGAGTTCATCTAGTGCCTGAGTTTCTGAGACGGGTTCAAGCACCCACGTTGGCACTAAGAGATTGGTTTCATAACATAGGCGGAGATAATAGGTGCCATCCGTTTCGGCCGAAAGGTTCAGTGTTCGTTCAATGGAATCGCGTTTCATCGAAATGGTATGAATGCCAGATGAAACTGTTGAGTAAAGGTACCCTCCTCTCCTTAACTCGGTAAGTTTTATTCCGTCGAGGTACACGGGCCAGGCAAGTGAGGAAGAGAACGGTCCGTGTGCGTAGTAAATGTACAGCGAGGCTTTTCCTGGAACCGGTTCGCCGTGTGTAAAGGATTCTCCTGTCGCAGCGCAACTAGTTAAGGACACCGTCAGTGAATAAAGGATGAGCAGGAAAAGACTACACCTCTTGCGAGACCTACGAATTGCGACCAGCTCCATTTTTCCCCTTACGGGAGGACGTTTTCCTTGAGCTAGCCTTGCGTTCACACCCCCATTCATTTCCTCACGCACTTCCGTGACGAAGTCCCTCAATCGTTCTCTCGCTTCCGCCACGCCCTGTTCAGCGGCATCATAGACGCTGAGGCCAGCTTTGAGGATGGCCTTCGCCAGCCGGCCTGACATAGCCGACTTTACGGACCGGTAGTGTTCAGGATCGTGGTGGGTCTACCGATACAGTAGGTCTGTTGAATGAGCGGCACAAACCGTTCGGCGTTCTTCGGATAGGGATAATCCATGATTGGTTCTCCTTGCGTCCTCCAGAAGTGGACGCATTCCGCCCTGACCGTAGGTCGGCTGACGGAGACGCCGGTCAACTTGGTGACGACTGCCCCCAGCAAGGGCCCAATGACAATCACCATGTTGCCACGCTGGAGGTCCTGATCGCCGATTTGCCCTGTGTAGCGGATGATAAACATGCCGCGTTCCCCGCCGCGATCGACAGGTCCGTAGACTGGCTTGATCTGAATGGGTAATTCGCGGACCAACAACTGTACCTCTTCGCCTTCCACCATCGAGTTAAGGATTTCTCCTCCGATTTCCACGACACGACCTTGATACTCAGCGGGATGGTCCACCACTTGCTCGAAGCTCACAGTGCGGTCCACCTTTTCCACGACCTCAGGAGGAAAAATAGGGGCAGGCGCACAGGCGAGGATGAGCAGACCTCCCCCTCCCATCACCAAGAGGTCTCGCACCCATCCCCTACGTCGTTTCACTAATTCCATGGTGCTGCAAGGCTAGGGCATCTTCAAAGAGGTGTCAAGGAAGGGCAATGGGGGATAGCCTTGGGAACCATCCCCTTCGCATAGAGGGTACCGGGCATGGGACCCGCGTGTTGGTGATGGTTTAAAGAGGGTGGGGGGGAGTGGCTGATTGAATAATTGCTTATGTATAGGGGTCCCCAGGGCCAGATTAAAGGGCACCTCGACAGGTTACTCAAATGGTCTGCCAAAGACCCTCAAGCTGGTCGTAGCGTTATTCCTAATTTGCACCATCACATACAGAATCCTTATTCGGTCTGAACATTCTGGTCTTGGCCTAGTGCTTAGCCATAACTATTCAAGGGATAAAGCACCTAAGTGGCTTTGGCCTCACCTCTCGTCTGCTTGGGTAGATGTTCGTGTCAACGATGTGCCAATCGGTCGAATGATACCGATAATTGAAGGCGGCCCCGTCGGAGCACTTTCGGAATAAAGTGGCTGTTAAAACTTCTCAAACGAGAAAAAGGATTATTCCAAGCCGCAACGTTCTTTAGCCCATATTGCCAATGTTGATCTGACGAACGAGCATGGGCGCTCCGGATTTGTTGCAGCCAAGAAGCACGTAACGCCCCGATCGATTGTCGCCGCGCCGGAGGTATTCGAAGGCTCCACGCTCCTCCGCCTCCACGTAAGCTCGACAGGTAGTGCATTCAACTATCATTGTGTTTTCTCCCGCCTAACTAGTAAGTCCGTTGCGCGGCTGTCGTGCATCGTGATACCGCAAATCTCAGTAAGGCCCATTCTAGGATCGGGGCAAATAAACCACAAGGCGAGGCGAGGGAAATACTGGATCGCGCGCTGTCTGGGCAGGACAGTCGTGAGCAGCGGGAGCTAACATGGGACAAATTGTAGGGGGAATCCCGGTGGGGAATTCATGGGGAAATGGGAAAAAGTGATTATGGCCCGATCTGCTGCCTAGCTGCTGCCTAGAATAACGAGAGAGCCTTTAAAATGGAGCTGGCGAGAGGAATTGAACCTCCAACCTGCGGTTTACAAAACCGCTGCTCTGCCATTGAGCTACGCCAGCTACAGAAGTGATTTGTAGGAAGATTCAGACACGCTGAGAGCCTGCCATCGACGTCAGTTGTCTACCGAATGACCATCGAAAGACCATAATGGAATCATGATCGAGTCATTTAGTCGTCTGGGCTGGCGGGATGCAGCTCATCTATTAATCTCACTGTCCACGTATGGTCAGCAAAATAGACACGAAACTATAACACGCCGGAGGAACATCCGACAAATTCCTATCCGGATAGAGTGGACAGACAGACGGGCGCTTACGTTTGGGGTCACTCCTCCCTATTCCAGGTTCCCGCATGTTCAAGCATCCATGTCTGAGAGTCGAACGGCGGATCCGTCGATCTCGACACGACGCGACTATATGAGCCCTTGTCGTCCATACGACGCACCTGCATCGTGTCGCGGAGGTGTGGGAAGAGAATCTCGTCGCGAAGGACGCGCCGCAGCCGTGGATCTTCGACGGGGAACAGGATCTCGATCCGCCCGTCGAGATTGCGTGGCATGAGATCGGCGCTACCAAGCAATATTTCTTCCTCATGGCCGTACCGAAAATAGAAGATCCGGCTATGTTCGAGAAATCGTCCCACGAGCGATGTCACCGTGATATGGTCGCTCACGCCGGCCACTCCCGGGCGCAGACTGCAGATGCCACGGACCTGAAGATCGACGGTCACTCCAGCCTGCGAGGCCCGATACAGTGCCTGGATGCAGACCGGGTCTGTAAGGGAGTTGAGCTTGAATGCGATAGCCCCTTGGCCAGTGTCGCGATGGCGAGCGATGACCCGTTCGATGCGTTGGAGGATTCCTTCGCGCACTCCCTCCGGTGCGACCAGGAGACTGTGATAGTCGATATGTCGCGCATACCCAGTCAGCGCATTAAACAAGACCGCCGCATCGGAAGCGATCGCCGGGTTGCTCGTCAAGAGCGCGAGATCGGTATAGACGCGGGCCGTCGCGGGATTGTAGTTGCCGGTACTCAGATGGACGTATCGTGCCAGGCGATCTCCTTCCCGACGTACCACCAGGCACATCTTGGCGTGGGTCTTGAGCCCCACGAGTCCATAGACAACATGGACGCCGGCCCGCTCGAGCTCTTTGGCCCAGAGAATATTGTTCTCCTCGTCGAACCGGGCCTTCAGTTCCACCAGTGTCGCCACTTCCTTGCCGTTTTCGCGGGCCTCCATGAGTGCGTGGACGACGGGAGAATTGGGCCCTACCCGATAGAGTGTTTGTTTAATCGCCAAGACGTGCGGATCTCTGGCCGCGGTGTGAAGAAAATCCACGATGGGTGTGAAGCTATCGTACGGATGGTAGAGCAGGATATCGCGTTGTTGAATGGCCGCGAAGATGTCGGGGTGCATCAGAACCGGAGACACCTTGTGCGGCACCGGCGGGTGTTTGAGTTCAGGGCGGTCGAGTTGCGTGAGTTCCATGAGATCCGCCAGCCCCAGCGGGCCTTGAACTGCGTAGAGTTGGTCGGGAGCGAGATGGAGGTTCTTGAGCAGAATCAGACGGATTCGTTCCGGCATGTGGTCACTCACTTCGAGGCGTACCGCTGAGCCAAAGTGGCGCTCCCGCAGGCTTTCCTGAATGGCCAATAACAAGTCAGCGGCTTCATCTTCTTCGATGTCGGGATCCGCATCGCGGGTCACCCGGAAGGGATAGACGGCCACGATTTCGCAACTGGGAAACAGCAGGTCGAGGTTTGCGGCAATCACCTCCTCGACCCAGATAAATCGAGCAGCATTGGTGTCCGGTTCATGGGCAGGCGGCTGTTCCCGGGGAATTCGAAGTAGGCGCGGGAAGAGTCGCGGCACCTTGAGGCGTGCAAACTGTTCTCCACGCTCGGGGTCTTTTACGACGATTGCCAGATTCATGCACAGGTTAGAGATGTGGGGAAAGGGATGCGCCGCGTCGAACGCCAAGGGTGTCAGCGCTGGGAAAATCGATTCCGTGAAGTACTGGCGAAGGTGTCTCTTGGTCGATGACGAAGTTTCCTCATAGGCCACGACGTGAATTCCAGCATCACGAAGCTGTGGTCGGACATCTCGCTCCCAGCAGGTCATGTGCTGAACGAGCAGGGGAGAGAGCGCCTGCTGGACGGTCGTAAGTTCTTCCAGCGGAGTCATGCCATCCGGTGGGGATTCGACCGACCCATATTGCAGCTGCCAATACAATCCGGACATTCGAATCATGAAAAACTCATCGAGATTGCTGCTGAAGATGGACAGGAATTTCACGCGTTCCAGCAGCGGATGGCGGTGATCAAGCGCTTCTTCAAGAACCCGCTCGTTGAATCGTACCCAGCTGAGTTCGCGATTGACGTATAGTGACGGGGCCGTCAGATCCATTGTTCGACATCCTTTCCGCACAATTAATCGCACACGTGACCTGCCCTTAGGGGTTTTGGCCTGGTCGTCGCAATCGTACGGCCAAGACACCTCTGATTTCAAGAAGCAAGAAAGCGCGGCCCTTCCTGATTGAGTTAGGGCGGACGGCCCAATTAGGTTTAGATCAAGCTTGTATTAAATCTTGGATGTTGTTTAACCGACAATCCCTCCTAGGGCAAGAGAGGAGAGTCGGGACTCAATTACTATATGGTTGGGGGAGGGGGAATGGAGCTGTCGTCGAGAGTATGGTTGTGGGTCTCAAGAGCTTCGTCAAGGACTCGGAGGGACTCATTGAGGAGATCTGCTGCACAGTTGAGCGTCACGTGGATTTGTTTGAGGGCTTCCTCCCATCGCCCTTCCTGATGGAAGATTCGAAAACGTCGATGATGTTCATCCATGATCGCTTGCTTCGCATCCAGCATGAGACTATCGACGGCTGTCACAAGAGCCTCCCGATTCATTTGATTCGAAGCCGCACGGTAACAGACCAGGATCCAGAGAACAATAATACGAATGGGTGGATGATGTGATTGTTAAACTATTACGCATAAGCTATCCGTGTTATATGAGTGTTAAAGCAGTAGGTCTCCAATTTGACATAGCGGCTATTGCATCCATCTAATCATCGGCCAGTTCGGTCTTGCGCATTCTAGAGAAACCAGGCTGCTCTCTGGCTTGACGGTTCGCCGGTAACAGGTTTATCTTGCCCGATACGTTGATTCATAGAGGAGGAACTGATGCGTAATATGTCAAGATGGACCCTGGTCGCAGCTGGACTTATATTCAGCGCCTGTTCCTCAACCGAATGGGTCCACCCCAACAAACCCTCGTCAGAATACCTCAATGATTACAATCAATGCGAGAAAGCCGCCGTCGCTTGACCCTAAGCTCATGCAGGGCAATAAGCTTCTACTCATGCAAGCCGCGGAGCGGTGCGTCCAAAAGAAAGGCTGGCGGTTGGTCGAAAGGGCCAGTAGTTTCTCCTCTTCTTTTCTTCGTTAGGAAAACCTCTCTCATTTTCACGTCTGTCGAATTGCTGAGCCGCGACCGCTTCGGCGTGGACGGTGCGTCCGCGATCTCGCGCCATCAACCAGCGCACCTATCTCGCGTCCGCTTCGATTGACAATTTACACAATATTTACAAGGAATTGACCGCTCTGGAACAGGGTCTGGATATGGTATAGGCACATGAATAGACAGAAAACCTTCACCGCAGTTCTGGAGCAGGTCTATGAAGAACACAGACGCCTATCTGTTCGTGTTTCTCGTCACGATGTTGCTTGCTGCGCCGATCATTCAGGCGATTCAAACATTATTGGCCATGCGCGCGCGAATCATCTTTCCTCTCCTTCGGCGAGAAACAGGGCAGCAATACAGCACGTTGGTCACATCCGCCCAACGCATGGATGTCATCGTCTGCCCACACTGCGCCTCGTCCATTGATCGCCACATCGACTTTCGCCATACCAGATTCACACAACCAAGGGAGGCCCTATGATCACAGTCGATCGGCTCATGACTCGCCGAATGGTGCATATCGAGGCAGGCACCTCAGCCATTGAGGCGGCGAAGCTCATGAAAACCCACAAAATCGGAAGCGTGTTCGTGAAACAGAAGGACCGCATCGTCGGCATCGTGACGGAGCCGGATATTGTCCGGAAAGTCGTCGGGACAGAGCGAGTGCCCTATTACATTCCCGTGGAAGACATCATGAGCAGTCCCGTCATCGGCATCGACGGCGGCCGATCCGTGACCGATGCTGCCGATCTGATGGAACAGCATGGGACACGCCATTTAGCCGTATTCAAGGGGGACTCGATTGTGGGGATCTTATCGGTGCGCGATCTGCTTCATCCGGTTTCAATCGATGAATTTTAGGAGTTCGGTACGCATGATGAGGGAGGGGAGAAACGTCCATGGAATTTGAACGCTTCAGACCACTCGCTGCAATAAGCCTGCGTTTCGTTCTCGTGCTCGTAGCCCTGCTGTGCGTCGTCTCACTCAATCGAAGTGCCTGGAATGCCCTTTTCGAGACACGAATAAGATCATGACACAAACCACAATGGAACAGAGTCTTTCGAACAACTGGCTCAAGCGATTCTCGGGCCCGCTCACGACCTGTGACATGACACATGTATGGGAAGCGGGAACCCGATTCATCCTCAGCCTGCTCATCTTGACAATTCTTCTTGGTCTGGCCGGTGGTGTCGTAAAAACGTTTCTCGACCTGCGTCTGCTTCTGTCCGCCGACGTGGAAGTTGCCCTCCGGCAGGTATTGGTCGACACCCTGACTCTGCTGGCTGTGGTCGAAGTGTTGAAGACGACCCTCACCTACTGCTCTGACGGACGCGTCCGGGTCACGTTTATCGTCGATACAGTGCTTGTAGTGATGCTGACGGAGGTCATCTCCCGCTGGTTCACAGGCGGGGAATGGCATCAGTTCTCCATACTGGGAGGCATCTTAATCACGCTGGGTCTCATTCGCATCATGGCCATCCGATACAGCCCCGCGCCGACGACATTCACGCAGCAAACCAATCAACCGGGGCCATCATTCCCTTAATTCCACCAGGAGGTTCCTATGCCAACCAGCTCTCTTCTTGAACCAGCTCCCGATCTACACAAGTTTCGACGTGAGTACTCACACACCGATGCCCTCGGGGCAACCATTCTCGACCATCTCAATGAGCAAACCGTTATCAGCCTGGATTCGCTCATCTGCCTTATGCCTCAATACACGTGGAATCAAATCTTCCACGCCGTCGACCAACTCGCCCGATGCAACAAGATCGTCCTTCGCCGACACCGATTTGATTACACCCTCTTCTCAACCCATTTCGTGGCCTAGGCACGTCTTCCACAGCAGATAGTCACTGCCCTCACGCCGCGTGTCATACGGTTTGTTTCTGATAGATTCGAAGCTGGATTGGACTTTCGCCCGATAGGCTAGCGGCTTGTCGAAGGATGATCCTTCCCAGCATAGCCTCCGCAAACAAATAAAGACCGCTGTTCTTGACTGTTGTGAGAGATTCGTTTTTCCCGCGACGGGAAACTTTAATCGTGACTTGCGCGATCGGCGAGGCTTACTGTTGTGCGAGACCGTTTCTAGAAGATCCTGGCGAAATGGTGTGGCGAATAATCTTGCCCTCCACGAGATACACCACCAGCTCGGCGATGTTGGTCGCATGATCGGCCATCCGTTCGAGGTATTTGGCGATGAAGGTCAGACGAATCGCGCGCGAGGTAGCTCGTGGGTCTTCGAGCATGAATGATAGAAGCTCGCGGAATAGCTGCCCCATCAAATCGTCGATGAAATCGTCGTCTTGGAGCACCTTCCGAGCAAGCTTGGCATCTTCCTTGACGAAGGCATCGATACTTTCCTTCACCATCGTTCGCGCCCATCTCCCCATGCGTGGAATATCGATATAGGGCTTTAGCTGGGGCTCTTCGTTCAACTCGATCGACCGCTCGCAGACGTTCTCCGCCAGGTCACTGATTCGCTCGAGCTCGCTGGCAAGTTTCATCGCCGTGGTCACCAACCGCAAGTCTCGCGCGGCAGGCTGTTGGAGGGCTAGCAACCGGATACAGTCTTCGTCGATCTCCACATCTAACGCGTTGACCTGGTGGTCCCGCTCGATCACCTGGCGGGCGAGGGTCGTGTCACGCGTCACCAGCGCGGTGAGGGCCTTGTCGATCTGATCTTCCGCCAGACCGGCCATTCGCAGCAGCTTGGTCTTCAATTCGGCGAGTTCTTCGTCAAAGTGGCGTTGTGTCATGTGGTTCAACCAAACCGTCCGGTGATGTAGTCTTCGGTCTGCTTCTTGGAAGGGGTGGTAAAGAGCTGCTTCGTGAGGCCGAACTCCACCAGCTCGCCGACGTACATGAACGCCGTCCAATCGGACACCCGAGCTGCCTGCTGCATGTTGTGCGTCACGATCAGGATTGTCACACGTCGTTTCAAGTCGAGCAACAATTCCTCGATATTGGCCGTGGCCATCGGGTCGAGTGCCGAGGTCGGCTCATCCATCAAAAGCATTTCTGGGTCGGTAGCCAAGGCACGGGCGATACAGAGCCGCTGCTGCTGGCCCCCGGAGAGGGACGTCGCCTGCGCGAGTAACCGGTCCTTGACCTCCTCCCACAAGGCGGCACTCCGCAAGGCCTGTTCGACCTTCTCATCCAATACCTGCCGTTCGGTGGTCCCTCGGACCCGTAGGCCGTACGCGACATTCTCATAAATGGACTTTGGAAAGGGGTTCGGCTTTTGAAACACCATGGCGAGCCGCATACGCACCTCGATGGGATCGACCTCGCGTGCCAGGATATTACAGTGATCAGGATAGAGCAGAATTTCACCTTCGTAGCGGCTCCCATCATAGAGATCGTGCATCCGGTTAAAACAGCGGAGAAAGGTGGATTTCCCGCAGCCTGACGGCCCGATCAATGCCGTGATCTGGTATTCGGCGATGGGGACAGACACGTTCTTCAGCGCCTGTCGGCTCCCATAGGAGAAACTGAGGGCTCGTGTCTCCGCCTTGAGCGGCTTGGGCCAATCCTGAGCATGGGGTGATTCAACGAGATTCATGTTACCAGGTGATTTGCTTTCGCATACGATATCGCAAATAGATGGCCACCCCGTTCATGGTGAGGGTCATTCCGACCAACAGGACGCCGGCAGCCGCCGCGTTGCTGGCGAAGTCCTCGCCAGGCCTCGACACCCATCCGAACATCTGAATGGGCATGACCGTGAAAGGGGACAGGAGCCAGTCAAACGAGATATATGGTGGGTGCGTCGTGAAGGGAGCCGGAGGTAGAAAAGCAATAAAGGTGAGGGCGCCGATCGTGACGATGGGGGCGGTTTCGCCGATTGCTCGGCTCAAAGCCAGGATAACGCCGGTTAAGATGCCGGCCATGGAATAGGGCAGCACGTGATGTGCGACCGTCTGCCACTTCGTTGCGCCCAACGCGTAGGCTGCTTCGCGGATTTCCACTGGAATCGCACGAATGGCTTCACGCGTCGTGACGATCACTACCGGGAGAATCAACAGTGCCAGCGTGAGTCCAGCCACAAGAATGCTCTCGCCCAGGCCCAAGATATAGACGAACAGTCCGAGCGCCAGCAAGCCATAGATGATCGATGGTACGCCGGCCAGATTGGTCACCGTGACCTCGATCAATTCGGTCATCCACGTTCTGCGCGCGTACTCTTCCAGGTAGATCGCCGCCGCGACGCCCAGCGGCACACCCACGAACGCTGTGACCAGCATGATCAACGTCGAACCGACCCACGCAGGAAGGATACCCGCTTGTGCGGCATGACGAGATGGAAAGGACACGAGGAACAGCCAATCGATTCGCGTGAGACCTTCGAACACGAGCGCCCCGAATAACAACGCCAGCGTACCGATTGCGATGGCGAGTGAGCAGAGACCCAATACCTTGAACAGGGCCTCGGCGACCTTGCGCCGTGCGATGGATGGGTGCGGATGTGGAGAGGACTGTGCCGGCATCAGTACACCTCGCGAAACCGCTTACGTATCATATGTCCAAGGATGTTGAAGGCGAAGGTCATTACGGCCAGTGTGAGCCCCGCTGCAAAAATGCTCTGGTAGCCAATGCTGCCATGGGGCAGATCACCGAGTGCGACTTGAACAATATAGGCGGTTATGGTGGCCGCCGGCTCCAGAGGATTCCAGGTCAGATTCGGGATTTTGCCCCGCAGCGATCGCTACCACCATGGTTTCGCCGACCGCACGCGAGATCCCAAGTACATAGGCGGCCACAAGGCCGGAAGTGGCAGCCGGCACCACCACTCGCCAGGCAGTCTGCAGACGGGTCGCTCCCATCGCATAGGAACCTTCCCGCAGCACCATCGGCACGGCGCGCATCGCATCCTCGCTGAGCGAGATCACGAAGGGCATGATCATAATGCCAATGACGATACCGGGGCCGAGCATGTTGAACCCCGGCAGATCCGGCCAGATTCGTTGGAGTGCAGGGGTGACGACGATCAGCGCAAAATAACCGTAGACGACAGTCGGGACGGCACCCAGGAGTTCTAACGTAGGCTTCATGACTTCCCGCAAACGAGACGAGGAGAATTCCGAGAGATAGATCGCAGCCACCGTCCCGAGGGGAATCGCAACGAGCAGACCGACCCCGCTGGTGACGAGCGTGCCGGCGAGCAGGGGAAGGATCCCGTAGTGAGGATCGGCAAAGAGGGGAGTCCAGAGTGTATCAGTAAAAAAGTCCGTGAGCGGCACAGTTCGGAAAAACCCGATCGATTCAGAAAACAGGACGGCAATAATCGTCACGGTCGTGGCCACGGAGATCAATGCGGCAACAAACAATCCGCCTTCGATCACCCGTTCGCGTCGGTGACGTGCACAGCGGGGCGTGGGCGCCTCAACTATGGCGTCTGTTTTACTGATATGGGTGGCCTCCCGCATCGCCACGATGGACTTGTTCATGAACCGACGACCTCTTCGTACGCAAGTCCGCTTAATTTGAGCCAGAAAAGAAGCCTCGCGCAGGCCTACCGCTTGGGGGGACGACTCATGATTTCCTCCACTGCCAGTCCGACCTCAGGCACACCGCCAAAACCGGTTCCCACGACGCCTTTGTTCAACCGCTCGCGTACCAGAACGTATGCTTGTTCAGGCAGAGGGATATACCGAACTTCCGTGATGAGTTTGGGGCCTTCCGTCAGATAGTAGTCGACGAAGTCTTTCACCTCCGTCCGCTTGACGGCATTCTCGCTGACATAGATGAAGAAGGGACGTGAAAGGGGTTGATAGCTGCCTTTGAGGACATTCTCCGCACTGGGCAGCACCGGTCCATTCTTTCCGACAATGGCGACCGCTTTCAGCTTTTTCATCTGCGCTGCGTAATAGGCAAATGGTATGTACCCCAAGGCATTTTTATTGTTCTCGATCCCCTGTACCAGCACGTTGTCGTCTTCGCTGGCAGTGTAATCGCCACGACTGGACTTCGGCTTTCCGACAATCGCATCGGTAAAGTAATCGAACGTGCCGGAATCGGAGCCTGCGCCGAAGAGCACGAGAGGTGCGTCCGGCCAGTCAGAGTGGATCTGGTTCCATTTGGTGATTTTGTTCTGGGCAGCCGGTTCCCAAATTTTCTTCAAATCTTCGACCGTCATCGAGGTGATCCAGGTATTCTTCGGGCTCACCGCCACCGTCAAGGCATCGAAGGCGATGGGCAGTTCGTAATAGGCAATGCCATTTTTCTGACAGAGTTCCATTTCATCTTTAAGGATCGGTCGAGAGGCATCCGAGATGTCCGTCTCACCTCGACAGAACTTCTTGAATCCGCCGCCTGTACCAGAAATGCCTACGGTCACTCGTATGCGGCCTCGGTTCGCTTTCTGAAATTCTTCCGCGACCGCCTCCGTGAGCGGGTATACCGAACTCGACCCATCGACCTTGACGAGGGCCGTTTGGTCGGCCTGCGCCAGCTGACTCTCTGAGGAAGATTCCGAGAAAACCAGCCACCACCATACATGCCGCAAACCGTACAACCAACATCTCTGCTCCTCCTACCTATCGAAGGTGTTTGACACATCGTGTGCCGCTGGGCCTCTAAAATAGCCCGCGTCATCTGTCCGTGAACCTATAGACCTCCCGTTCCAGCACCGTCACGGATGTGTAAACTTTGTGTTAACTCGCAAGGGAAGTGAATGGCTCATCAACCTTGGCTGTTATCTGACAACTTGTATCGTGTCGCAGGCAGGCAAAATAATTTACACGTTCTTAACACCCGAGTTACAACGCGATAACGCGTCCTCACTAGACTCGTCGCCGTTACGTCCGATACTCCTCGCATCGCGCCAACCGTGAATCGTCCTTGTTCCGGAGAGTGCTTGTGGCTGATCGATCAATTCGCAAGGTCTCAATGGTTCAGTCAAAGGGTCGGGGGATTTCCTCTAGGAAACAGGCATTCAAAGTCAATCATAGGATCGCTAATTATTGATAAGGCACGCCATCTGGTACAGCTCGGAACCCGTTCTGTTCATTTAACCCCAATAGAACTAGCCCTGTTGTGTGCTCTCGCGGCATGTCCGGGAAGGGTCTATCGGCGTGAGGAACTGTTGCACCAGGTTTGGGGAGAAGGCATTAACGTCGAAGTTCGAACAGTGGATGCGCATATGTCGAAGTTGCGACACAAACTTCGCACGTCGGAAGACTCACTAAGTATTGCCGAAACCGTATGGGGCATTGGGTACCGCCTGCGCGACCCTTCCTCATGAATCAGTCGTATCAGTCACTCGCGGTCTTTCTGTCATGGTGATGAGGATGATGCTGAATCACGCGGACTCGCAAGTCGCAGCACACAAATTAACAGCTTCGTAACGGAGACGTAAGACCAACGTTACAGGAATGCGATACACAGCAGCCACTGAACATTAGGTTGTGCAGCCTAGGTCAAATCTCACAAGGCCTCCACGTCGAGGCGTTGGAAAGGGGAAGAGTTTTTATGAGAAGCAAGCAGGTCGTCCTTGCAGTCTGCAATCTAGCTATGGTGTGTTTGCTCGTACTGGGAGCACCGGCCATGGCCGCCGATCCCGCTAATCCCACCAATCAAATCCAGGGTCCAGGACTGGCTGTAGAAGGGGCTCCGGCACCGAGTCCCGCGACGCCAGTACCGGATCCCGTCGAAAATCTGGATAAACGTTTAAGCACGATCGAGGAGTGGAAAGCCAAGATCGAACGGCTTCCGTCGCTGAGCAACAAGTTTAACATCGGATTGAACGCCCTGCAGTTCCTCTACACGCACCAGGACGCCCATGTCGCCGAGGGCAAAAGCCAAGATAACCTCTCGATCCGGCGGTCCGAGGTACTCATGTATGGAAAAATCAATGAGTATATCCCGAAATGGCACACCCTGATGGAAATGCAGAGTGACAACTTGACCGCCAACACACCGGGCTGTGCTGCGGGGTCACCTTGTAACACCCAGGCAACAGGGACTGCGGCCACGTCCACAATGTTTCGCGAAGCGTATATCGATTTCAGACCGATACCAGGCATCGCGCCCAATCTTAACGTCATTCGGATGGGTGTGTTTCGTATGCCCTTCGGCATTTTCACGGAAACCACCGGCGGTATCCGCGATGTGATCAGCACACCCTACCTCAACACGGTCGGCAGCGGCACCGTAAATCGCAATGGGTCGAATAGCACCGTCGGCACGGTAGATTTCATTCAAGAGCGCGACTATTTTGCCGATGTCAGAGGCACCCTGGGCAATCGGCTGGAGTACGTGGGCGGAATCATGAACAACAATAACTTCCAGGCCAACTCCACGGGAGCCAATGGTCCGAAAGTCGGCTACGGACGGGTCCGCTTGATGGCTGACGGACATTTCATTCGTCAGTTTTACGACGCTTCAGGGAGAGAGCAACAATACCAATACCAATATCAACGGGCGTGGGAAAGGAGCACTTGACCGGTACGGGATCGATGCCCGCTATACGTCTCGCTACCTCCCCGGATTGATGGTGCAGGGCGAGTGGTGGCAAGGGCATGACGGGGCCAACCAAACCTCTGTCGGTATCCCGGCTCAAGGAGCCTGTCTCAACGTGGCCCAATGCGGCGGAAACGCAGCCCCTGGTGTTCAACGGCGTACATGGTATGTCTATGGGAAGTACTTGATTTCGGATGGCCCTCTCCAGAACTTTGAGCCGGTTGTGATGTATGAACAGTTCGATCCTAATACCTCGATGAGCAATGATATGTACACGCGCACCATCGTGGGATTCAACTACTACTTCGAGAATCTTCCGCCCAAGATCCAGAGTAAGATCTCGATCAATTACGAGTTTCGCCACCACCAGGGGATCGGCCCTGGTACGACGGTCCCCAATACCGATGCCTTCGCACAGAATGTCTTCCTGGTTCAATTTCAGGTCCGTTACCAGTAGGCGGCTTCTGAATCTGCCCAGAGGGAATGGGGGAGGGATGATGATGGTGAAGTGGCGCAACACATCAGAGTTGATTTATAATGCGCTGTCGCCCATCAAGTAGCGAGAACGACATCACCTCTCACCGTTCCCTTGTATGAGAAAAAACTCTTATCCGCTAAAGGATAGCTCTTCTACCGCCATTGCAGAGCTGCACGTACGGTCGCTCCATTCAATACAGGCGGAGCTCGATATCAGGCACACAAATGGCTAACTCATGAACATTTTTGGGGAAGCACCTTGTTGGGCTAGTTGTTGTTTCATTCCTTGCCGTAAGCTGCACGCCGAGCGCTCGAATCGTCAATGAAACTGCCACGGGAGGAACAGTACTTTACACATACCTTGAGGAGTACGATGTACTGACCTCGCCAGGGCGAAAAGATGCGCTTCGCCTTCTTGACGAAAAGTGCCCAGCCGGATACCGCATTTCTCGTGAGGGAGAAGTTCCCAGAATCAGCAAAGCTGTCGATAGAGCGTGGATGGGACAGGTATCCTCGAATGGTCAGCCGTCCCGGGAAAAGGACTGGGCGATCCAATTTGCATGCAAATAGGTCCCTGTCCTTCCGGCATTGAAACGCGGCTCACAATCTGTGCCATTTCCCAGGTTCATGAGGTGAAAAAAGGATGCGACGGCCTGCCCATACGTCCCTTTCTTATGCAGTGTCGTGGCTCATGAGGCGAGCTGGCGTTGCCCCCAGCGCGAGTACCGCGGCTGGATTCCTGTTCGGTTTGTCTTGTCTGCTGGTGCTGACAGCTTGCGGACTCACCAGTCAGCAGCGAATTCTCTATGACGTCGGGAGGAATTCAAGTCGGGATCATCACCGACTTGTCAACGAATGCACATGCCTCGCCTCCGGTGAGGAACAGGCACCCTGCAGACCTCACTCCGCAAGAGATTCGCTCGCTCCTCGGTTCGCTGGAAGTATCGGGGTGGAGCGGGATGATCGTTGGGTTGTTCAGTCACCCTCAGCCGAAGCCGGTGTTCACCGAAGCTGAACTCGTCTTGCTGGCTGAGCCGCTCGCCGCAGCGTTCCACGAAGCAACCCCAGGCGAACGCGTCTTCTTTGTCATTCAAAATCTGGCTGCGTCTTATGATACAGATCGAACATCCGGCAGTCTCTTTTTTCGAGATGACTACCTCCATGTGATACTCACTGATCATTACGCTTTTCTTAAAGCCGACCCTGGAGGGGGCGAGACGCGAGATCTGCGTGACACAAAAGGCATGAAACTATGGGTAGTCGGGCCGGCCCAGGCCGCCAGTGTGCCTGATGAGAAGGAGCCGCACTGGAATTCGTTTGAAAAGGTCCACATCTCGCTCAAGCCGGCAGAAGTCCTGGCAGCACAGAGAATGTCCCCAAACAGCAACGGACTCATCTCGCCAGGTGGCAGTGCCTGCAGCTGGACAGCCGGCGTTGAAAGCGCGACGCCGCAGCAACGAACGCGACAGAATCCGTGAATGACATGCGTGCTCAACTGAAAGAACAATCAGGTATGATCGAGAAACTAAAAGCCGAACTCGAGCAGCTTCGCAACGAGATAAAATCGGGACGCCTCGAAGCCTTCCTCGGGACCTAAGCCCTCTCGCAAGCAGACCGCACCGTAAGAATTTACACACCGTTAACACTCCGTTATCAGTCTAATAACATGCCGGCCCTATGCTTTCGTGGTGTATAGGGCATGTGAGTCGAATCGAGGTTACCGGGAGGAACAGAATGAATGGTGATCACACGCACGCTCCTGTTGGAACTGAGTCTTTGTTTCAGTCTGGCCTTCTTCTTTGGTTGTACGACCGGAACGACTCACACACGTGAGCAGGATTCCATCATAGACCTGCTTGCGCAGTCCGAGGCAGAGTTCCGTCAAGGCAAGACCGATCGAGCACTCGAAACTGCGTCGGAAGCGATTGCAGTCACCCCTGAGCGAGCGGAGGCATGGAATACGCGAGGATTCGTTTACGCCTCGCAGGGACATATGGGACAGGCGCTCAACGATTTTACTCATCGCAGTTCGATTGTATCCAACCAATGCCAATTACCAGAGCAACCTTGGTGTCGCGTATCTGGAATCGGGAAATCCTGACTTAGCGCTAGAGGCATTCAATCACGCTCTCCAGTCGGGACCGCCGTCTGCGCTTGTCCTCAAACACCGTGGGATGGCGTACAGACATCTGGGGAGGTTGGAAGAGGCCCTCCAGGATTTCAACGCTGCGGTACGACTGAGTGGCCAAGACGCGACAATTTACGCAAACCGTGCTGTCGTGTATGCACTTCAGCAGCAGTACCGTGGAAGCGAAACGAGACCTGGATCTCGCGGCTGACTTAAATGGAACGATGCCAGAGATCTATCAGAGTCGCGGTTTGGTTGAAATGCTTATTGGCCGATTCGACAAGGCCGAAAAAGATTTTTCTCAGGCGGTAGCCCTGGGCGCTGGCGACAACCTGCTTTTCTACAACCGGGGGGTTGCACGCTCCATGCTCGGAGATTCCACCGGCTCACATGAGGATTATGCACGTTCCTGTCGTAACGGATATCTTCCAGCCTGCAACTTCATTCAAATCATATCTCGAATTGACTCGTCCCTAACAGCACTCGCATCTTTGGAGGAAGCAAGCTGGACATGCGTTGGTTGAATGGGCTGGATGCCGCGTAGTCAGGAGAGACCGAGGCGCGAACTCCGACAGAGCACAGGTCAGAGCAGATTGATTCTATGCTCTGTCGAATAGAATCTCAGCTCGCGCAGTACGTTTGGTGCTCCAACGGATAGTAGCCGTCGGTTATATGAGGATAGTCTTCAATCCCATAGGAACCGTATGCTCCGGTTTTCCACACGTGCATGCAACGCGCAATAACATATGGCTCAGTGCGAGGAATGCCATCAATTGAAAACGTTTCCTGGCCTTGGGCGACTGCAACGACGATGAATTTATTGCCGAACCATAGCGCATTGCGGTCGACCTTGCCCGGGTACAAAACGGCAAATGATGATGACGATGACGAAATCGGCTTGTTGGTCTCTGTCGGCCCAAACACGGGATGCTTCTCCACGGGAAGTTCCCGCGCAAGGATGATCGTGCCGCTTGCAGATTCCTCTATTCCGACAATGCGTCCAGCAAGTTGGACGACGCGACCTTTAAAGACGTCTGTTTTGGCCTGTAACACTCCAAATTCCGACGATGCCACATCACTGGTGGTACCCGGGGGAAACAGGGAAGGAGTTGAGCACCCAGCTAGCACGAAACACGTGACGCTGAGAAAACTATTCAGGCTAGGCTTCATGGTTCACCTCACGATCCAATGGTTAGTATGTAACACATTGTTAACAGTCCCGTAACATATATGTAACACAACAAGTCTCCGTCTGGAAGGTTCACAAATGTGAAGATTTCGTGAAGAACAATGGTTCTCAACCATCCATCTATCCGAAAAAGGAGTTAGCCCAATGAAATTCTCTTATCTCATCACTCTCACGAGTACAGTGTGCGCGGTGCTGTCAGGGTGCACTGCTAACTCGCCCTTCCCCCCCCAAGTCACGGAAAAGGTCTCTCCAACCTTTCATTTTGAGGCATGGCGTGACGCGTCTCCCACGAATCCGGCAGGGATGTCCGATTCAGGCCTTAAAGTCGAGCTGGGAGGTCGGATCGTACAGGCTACCAAGAACGGCAAAGGTATCGTGATTGTTGCAGAACAACTTCCCATCGTGAAACATCCCGTGTATGGGCCCGCGGAGGATGCCAAGAGAACCGGTGACTATGAATTCGCATTTCTCTATCCAGGAGAACTTGAGCCTCAGGCTATGAGAAATGGGAACCGATTTGTCATTGTGGGAACGACCACGAGCAGACGACCGGTCGTGGTGAACGGCGTGCCGAAGACCGAGCCCTTCTTGATTGCAGACTGCATCCATGTCTGGCAGACGGGTAGGACCGAAATCGCCGAATTTAAAGAAGACGTTGGAGGAGGCTTTTCACCCCTTCCGGAGAAGACCTACTGCGTCGCTCAGAAGTAAGGGAATTCAGCGTGAACCACTCATGTCTAAACTATCCCAAATCTTGAGATACGCGCCTATCGGCAAACATTAAAACGATCCGTCACCATTGGCGATCAAAAAAAGACACGAGGCGAGTGTCCACAATTGGTCGTTAGAGTTAACGCCGATGGATCTAAGATTTTCACTCAATTTGCCCGGGCCCCGACGGGTATTCTCACGGCAGGAGCTGCTGAGCACTGTGGTGTTTGAAAGTTCACGCTTTACGACTTAATCTATACCCCATTCGCAGCACCGGTTGAGGTTATGGTCAAATGACCCTGCCCCTCGAACAAAATCATTAGCGTGAGATCAAGTTCTATGTGGAGCTATTCAGCCAGACAAATGGCGTAGTGTCTTGAAGATAATTGCTTGAATTCAGCCAGACGAACTCGGCTTAGAGGACGCGGTAGTACAGCACCGTCCCAGTTCCGGTGTCTGCACCACGTTGGAGCACCGCAGTCACACTCCGGGTCACTTCGTTCACGCCTACGTGCATACGAGCCAAGAATATGTCGCTTTTCACGTCGTACAGGTTTTGGAGACGGAGTTCCTTTCCAATAGCCTCAAAACTACTCACGCGATCCAACTCCTGAATGGTCTTAAAGGGACGCCCTTGTGCAATTTCCCCAGCCACGCTTTGCGTGATTCTAGGATCGAGGGCCTGAAGGACAAGGGGGCCGGCAGTATTCAGATTCACCCAGCTTTGTCCCCCTTGCGGATACACGGTCACTACTTTCGAGAGCGTCTCAATAATGTCGGGCGTGATCCCTTTAAGCAGGCGTAACTCCAAGAGTGTCTGCAGCGGAGCATTGGCCGCCCTATAAGATGGACGCAGCGTTTGATAGTAGGGACTCTCCGCGCCGGCGGCTTCCTGGACTTCGTCCTGATCGACCCAATCGACAATGACGTCCACCAGATCTGGATTGACCTGAACGAGTTCGAAGAGCCGCTTGATCCTCAGTACCTTGATCTTCCTGGCAGCGGGATCTGTAGTGGCCGCCAGATCGTTCAGGTTCAGCTTGCCCCGTTCATCCTCAATCTGGGCGTTCAGCAGGCCGTCACCGATGGCATAATTCGTGACGGGAAAGGCCCAAAAGTCAGTGGGGGCGTCGAAAAACTGGCCCGTTTGCTTGTCCTTCAAGAAGTCTTGCTGCAATATGCCACGGGCTGCCTGTACCGCCGCACGCGCGAGCACAGTCGCTTTGAAATTATCGCGGAAGGCCGCAGCGTCCCGGTATTCCCGCCTCGCCTCGGCATCGAACTCGAGAATCAACGCAACCAGGAGGGTGAGAACCAGGAGGGTGAGGAGAAGAGCAATACCGCGTTCATCAGACCTTGGCATAGGTCACGATTCTGAGCGTAGCGTCGAGGTTGACCGGATTATCGTATTTCGGTTTCATCTGAAGATGGTGCACCTGAACGTCATAGGGCGCGTGTTCGATTGCAACCAGCAGCGCCAGGATCTGGGGAAGCTGAACCCCGTCCAGCCGAAGGTCAACCGCGGTCTCCTGATATCCCTGGACGATAATGGGTGCTTGTGGCTGCATGCCGACGATTCGATCGCGGATCTGTGCCGTCGTCGTCGCTTCTTCCATGAACGCCAATAGCGAAAACTGGGCCGGCGGCTTCGGCATGCGCTGTTCGAGCTTGGCGATACGAGCCTGCTTGATCACATATTCCTGAGCGACCAGCGCCAGTTCCTGGCTGTCTTTCGCCTTCCGGCGCGCTTGACGATCGAGCTTGTCGATCCTCGTCATGAGTGGATCGACGATTAGCAAGAAGACGAGCGCTGACACGATCAGGGTCCCGCCAGCAGCCGCGATGGTGCGTTCGCGTTGCGAAAATTGCCGCCACCGTTCCTTCAGCATCTGCATCATGGCCGTTGTACCGTATAGGTGAGTCGAAACACGACTTGGTTCGGCACAGCCCCGACACGGGTATCACTAATGGCTACGTCATGAAACGTCTCGGCTGCAGCGAAGGCCTGTTTGATCTTCTCGACCGCATCGAATGTGGTCGTTTCCCCCTCCAGATGGATGCTGGTTCCGTCGATCGTCAGCTCTCGTACTTTCATCGGTGCACCGGGCGGCACATGCTTGACCAGTTCTGCAAGGCTGGCGAGGACGTTGTAGCGTGTGCCGTCGACGATCGAGAGACCTTTCTCCAGCTGCGAAACTTGATAACGTGCCTGGTCCAACTCCTCACCCGGGCCGGCACCTGGAGTAAATGTTTGCTCGTATTGAGCCTGGAGCCCTCGCTTGAGGTCCTTAACTGTCGAATCCTTGAGCATGACGCGTACGGATAAATCCATCAGCGCCAGAACGCCAAGAATGAATCCCCCCCACAAAGCCAACCGGCGATCCCGTCTTGAAGCGTCCGCTGTGGCCGATGCGGCCTGGCTACCGGCTTTGAAGTCCAGGGCGAGACCTGATCCTGCCAGCCTCGACTTCCAACGGGGACGAACGATGTTTGGATGGATCGCCAACCCGAATGCGATGGAAAACGCGCGAGGACAGCTCGATCCAAACCCTTGTCGAGGGCCAACCGGGAGCAAGCCCAATTGATGCGCCATATGCCCGCTCAGCTCTTTCAGTTTAGAGCCGCCGCCCGCTACCCAACAATGGGTCAGCCGTTGATGGACCGTGCCTTCATAGGTATGAAGGGAGACCCGCAGTTCCTTCAAGACTGGTTCGAGCAAGGCATTGACTTCTTGTACCGTCATGGCCCGTTTCCGTCGCTCGGCTTCGGCGAAACTGCAGGCATAGCGAACGGCGAGCGCATGAGTGAGATGATTCCCACCCCACAGGAGGGTCCGCAACAGCACCGGACGACCTTCATGCACAAGGCACAAGGTTGTTTTCGAGGCCCCGACATCGATAATCGCCATGTCGCCGGGAACCTGCGCCCCTTCTTCTTTCAGGAATTGGCTGACAGAAAACAACGCCATGCCGTCAATCGTGATGGCAGAGGGGTTCAGGTCAGCGGAGGCCATAAACCGCAAATGCTCGGCAATTTTTTCTTTTGGCGCTGCGGTGACGAGGACGTCCGATCCTTTGGGTTTCGTGCTCCCGTCTTTGGAGTCTCGCATCGGTAGCAAGAGACTGCCGACCGTGACATCCTCCAAGGGCATGGGAATCAGATTTTCCATTTCGAACGGGACAACCTGCGCCAGCTTCGAGGCATCACGAAAGGGGAAGGAGAGGGTTCTGACAAATACATCCTGGCAGGGGAGTGCAGTGACAATCTCTCCGCTGCCATACAAACCATGCTGCCAGAGGAAATTTCGAAGCATGGCTGCGCGATGTGCCGGTTCCGGTTGTTCCCTACGTCCATAGGGAACGGGCAGGTGGAAATATTCCACCGATTCATGTCCTGTCAGTCGGCGACGAAAGCGTACGGCCTTAAAGGCTGTCTGTCCGATATCGAGCCCGACACATTCAGCAATCATCGACAACTACCTGTACTCCTCACCTGTATTGCGAGGTCCTCGGCCTTTAGAGAGCCACTCTCGCATTCGTGATCGGCCCTACCAGCTTGAACGTCAAGGGAGCCCCTGGCTGAAACGGCGGCAAAGAGAGGCTCGCCGCTTTTTGGGCAAATCCGGCGCCGGGAACCACGGTGACCGTGAGATCCAAAAGGCTCTGCTGTAACGGTTTCCGCAACGTCATGCGTCCCTGGGCCGTAAAGGATCCATCCACGCCGTCTCCCTTCAACTCCTTCACGTCACATGCCGCATCACGACAGACGATCGCGGCCTGGATCCGGTTGAACGTAAATGACGGATTCGAGGAGCTTCCCGCCGCCACCCGTTCAACGACGAGGTCCTTGATTTCGACCTTCACAGTCCCTTCCCCATTGAGAGCCGCCTGGGCGCCTTGTGCGGCATCCCATCGGTGCGTGAAATCTCCCTGGACCGTCCCTCGGCTCACATAGGGTTTCAAAACCGTCGCAAGATCCATCTGCTGGAGATGGCCTTTGACGGCAATAGGACCCCGTAAGGACCACGAAGCCGTTGTAAGGGATCCCGTGGCTCGTCCTGTACCCGCTTGAGCCACTCCCGGCAACTGTACTGCATAATCTATCACCAACCGCCCGAATAATGCTTGAAATACCCCAATAGTTGTCCGCACGGCTTCAAGTGGGATCGCCCCAATCGTCGGTCCGGCAAGAACAACATCACGCCATTCAATGGCCGCAGGAAAGCCCACCGACCAATCCGCGGCACGCACTTCCCATCCACTCGCCCGATTGAGTTCGGTCAACAGACGGTTTTGGAGCGGGCCAAAGGGGAAGGTCAGAAACAAAAATGCGACGAAACAGGTCGCCGACGCCAGCCCCCACCCCAGGGGACCGCTCAGCTTCAGTGCCTCAGGCCAGGCAAACGACCATGTCTTCATGATGCTCCCACCGCCACCCATTGGCGGATGGTCTGAAGTTCCGTATTTTCTTGGATCAACGTCACCTCGATCAAGACCGCTGAGGGAGTCCCCGTTCGCCCACGACCATCCCAGGCATCTACCCAGAGTTTGCTCTTGCCGTCGTAATAACGCACATTGAATCCTTTGACCTTCGTGGCCAGCTCGACTTGCTCGATTGATTCGTCGGTCAGGCCGTAGAGATTCCTTCGTACGAATCGAAGGAGGCGATCGCCTTCTCTGGTGTAAACAATGCGGACCAGCTCAGTATCCTTGGTCGACTCCGCTCCTCGAAACTGGCCCATGGTAAGAAAGGCTACGGAATCGGCCGGCTGACCGTCCTGCTGGCCGTTGATCCCCATCCATGGGCCAATCGTAGAACTGACGCCGACCGACAATTCATCGATCATGACACGCAGGGTACTGCGAATGGTCTGCTCCTTGGCCGAGTTCGCCCGTGCCGCATCAATCGCACTCGTCGTGACATAGAGCGATCCAAAAACCAAGGTGGCCATCATGGCGACCAGCGACACTGCCAGCAGGACTTCGACAAGGGTAAAACCATCCTCAGAACCCTGCGGAGCTTGTCGAAAAGACATAGGTGCTGACCTCGACCATTTCTTCCGTTGTTCCTCGCGGCCATATGACCTGAAATTTCACTTCTCGGACGGTCGGCAATGGAGTCGGAGAGACAATCCGTTTCCACTGATAGTTCGTCGGACGATTCGTCTCATCTGCAGTGGCTTGCGATCCTAGGGGGGTCGGCTGAAATTCCCCTTTCGTTTCGCCCAGAGGGACGGATGTTCCCGAAGGAACGGGTATCCCCGAAGGAAGGGATGTCCCCACCTCCATTTCAATCAACTTTTCCTGAGCGAGGATCGTGGCAATCGTGAGATCATTGGCTCTCGCATGGAGATCGAGGTCCCAATTGCGGAGACCCAGCAGGATCGGCAGCGCCAGAGCAAGAATGCCGAGGGCGATCAGTACCTCCATTAAGGTGAAACCCCGTTCACTACTCATAGAACATTCTGCCGTGACACAGCTTTCTTCGCCTTCATTACCTGACTGTTCCTACGGCTTGCGGCGCGGTTTGCAGCAAGGGTCTCACACGATCGGGAATTGTGATCGGCTTGGGAGGCTCAATCCGCTCATCGCTCATGCGGATCGCCCCTGTGACCGGTTCAATGGCAATGGCCAGAATATTGTTTCCGGCATCCACCAAATGCATCGTAACAGGATCGATCCGTCCAGTGGGGTAGAAGAACAGGTCGGCTCGACCAGACTCTTTCCGTCCCTGACTCACCAGGATATCCGAAAAGCGAATGGTTTCCGGGAGGTTCAAAGGCGTAGCCCAGGTCGCGTCCACCGGTACTTTTTCCTGGTTCCCATCCAGGACCATCGGCCAATAGATCCCCCGGTCCAAGTCAACGTACAGGCGGACTGTCTTCTGGGTCAACATGGCAAGGCTCTGAAGGGAGCGTACGGTTCCGACAATCCGGCGGCCAACAGAGCCCAGGTTTTCCTCAAATGAAATTCGAGGCAGGACAATCCCCAGCAGACTTACGAGCAAAAAGAGCACAATGATGATTTCCAGAAGAGTGAATCCTGACGTAGCCCAGCAGGCATGAGGCGGGAGGCGCGAGGCGAGGGGAGTACAGAGATCTGCCTTCCATGTCCCTTGCCCCTCGCCCCTCGCCTCATGTCTCATCTTCTAGTCCTTGTCCAGATTCCAGTTGGTAATATCGGCATTGATCCCTTCCCCACCTGTTTCGCCATCGGTCCCGAGAGAGATGATCTCGTAATCCCCTTTCTGACTGGGACTCAGATACTTGTAGGGGTTTGCCCAGGGATCTTCCGGGAGTTTTTGAATATACCCACCGATCTTCCATTTCTTCGGGATCACTCCGACCGACGGCTTTTCAACCAAGGCCTTCAATCCCTGTTCTGTAGAAGGATAGACACCATTGTCGAGCTTGTAGAGCTGTAGGGCTCCCTCGATATTCCGAATCTGAACTTTTGCCGCCGTTCGCTTGGCATCATCGGTTCGCCCCATGATGCGAGGGACGACCAAGGCCGCGAGGATGGCGAGAATGGCCACAACGACCATGATCTCGATAAAGGTAAACCCTCGCTCTGACCAGAGCCCACGGCCGGCTGTCCGTACCGTCTCGTTTCGATCCTGCGCCATCCTGCCTCCTTGGGTGAAACCCATTTACCGCACCATCTGTCCCATCTCAAAAATGGGCAACAGGATGGCCACCACGATAAAAAACACCAAGACACCCATGACCAAAATCATAATAGGTTCCAGCAGCGACGTGAACCGCGTAATGACGCGATCCACTTCCCCATCATAGATTTGTCCGATTCGGCGTAACATTTCTTCCATTTCGCCACTCCGCTCACCGACTGCAATCATGTGAGTGACCAGCGCAGGAAACTCTCCGCTGCGTTTCAACGGTTCGGCAATCGTTTCCCCTTCTCGAATGTTCTGTCTGGCCCCCTCAACCGCATGCTCCAGGACACGATTGTTCATCACACGCTTCGCGACATCCATAGCATCCAACAACTGCACTCCGCTTGCCAACATGGTCGCCAGCGTGCTCGTAAGTCGCGAGATGGCGACCATGCGGGCCACCTCGCCGATGAGTGGAATTTTCAGCAGCCATCGATCGACGGTAAGCTGTCCCGCTTCGGTCTTCATGGTCCGACGCACTGCCCACACACTTAACGCCACCCCACCAAGAATCGCTGCCCAATAGTCGGCAAGAAAATGACTAATACTCATCAGTACGACTGTGGGCCAAGGAAGAGCCTGCTTCAAACTCGTAAAGACGGCGGTGATTTTTGGCACGACAAAGGTCATCAGAAAAAATAGTACCGAGACACCGACGATCAACATTAGTGCGGGATAAAGAATGGCATTGGTGACTTTGTGTTTAAGCGCCAATTGTTTTTCAAGAAACTCTGCGAGGCGGAATAATATCTGATCCAATGCCCCACTGGCTTCACCTGCCCGAACCATGTGCACATAGATCTGAGAGAACTCGCGCGGATAGCGCTCGAGTACCGCGCTATAGGCCGCCCCTCCACGGATTCCCTCGCGGATATCGGCCATGAGGCTCTTAATGGATTTCTTCTCGCTTTGATCCACCATCACCCCAAGCGCCTCGACCAAAGGCAGTCCAGCGACCAGCAATGTGGCCAACTGCCGAGTCATCATCGCCACGTCGGTGGTGCTGAGGGCGGGGGAGCGGCCGATTGCAACGGAGGATCTACCCGGAGGTTCAGAAGTCGAACTGGCTATGGCAGGGCCCGAGCCCTGTTCCACCATATCCGTAGGAAACACGCCTACTTTGCGTAATTTTACGCGCGCAACCTTCGGACTCTCAGCATCGATAATACCGGTCGCGGCACCTCCGTCGTTCCGATAACCTTTATAGTGATAGACAGGCATCCGGCTAGATCTCGACTTCCTGCTGAGTAATCCGCATCAACTCCTCGGTCGTCGTCGCCCCATGAAACACTTTCTCTGCGCCGTCATCTTTCAGCGTCACCATCCCTTTCGCCATCGCAGCCTGGCGAATCGATGCCGAGTCAGCCTTGTTGCCGATGAGGCGGCGAATCTCGTCGTCCAACACGAGGAGTTCAAAAATGCCTGTCCGGCCTCGATATCCGGTTTGGGAACAGGCCGGGCACCCGACTCCCCGGTAGAATGTCGGACGAACCCTCGGCGGGACGATACCGAGCCGAATCAGTTCTTCATCATCAGGGAGATAGGGTTGCTTGCAGTCCGAACAGACTTGGCGCAGCAACCGTTGTGCCAAGACAGCTACCACCGAGGAGGCGACGAGAAACGGTTCGATGCCCATGTCGATCAATCGTGTGGCCGCGCTTGCGGCATCGTTGGTATGGAGCGTAGAGAAGACCAAATGGCCCGTGAGTGAGGCATGAATGGCAATTTCGGCGGTTTCACGATCGCGGATTTCGCCGATCATGATGACATCGGGGTCTTGCCTGAGAATGGATCGCAGCCCTGCAGCAAACGTCAGGTTGATCTTGGGATTCACTTGCATCTGGCCCACGCCGAGCAGCTGATATTCCACCGGATCTTCGACGGTGATGATGTTCTTGTCCGGCGCATTGATGTGAGTCAACGCCGCGTAAAGGGTCGTGGTCTTTCCGCTCCCGGTAGGCCCGGTCACAAGGATGATACCGTGTGACAACTGAATCATTTGTTTAATGAGCCCCAACCGATCCTGTGAAAACCCCATTTCTGACAGATTCAGAAGGCGGTTTTCTTTCTCCAATAGACGCAGGACAACTCTCTCCCCATGCGATGTCGGCAGCACCGAGACACGCAGGTCGACATCCTTGCCTGCTGTCCGAATTCGAAATCGGCCATCCTGCGGCAATCGTTTTTCCGCAATGTTCAAACCCGCCATGATTTTCAATCTCGCGATAATACTCGCCTGAAGGTGTTTGGGAGGTGTTAAAACTGGATACAGCACTCCGTCAATACGATACCGAACAACGAGTCCACGTTCGAACGATTCGAAATGAATATCGCTCGCACGCTGTCTGACCGCCTGGAAGAGCACCGAATTGACCAACCGGATGATGGGGGCTTCGTCCGTGGCATCAAGGAGATCTTGCGGCTCATCCAACTCGTGAGCAATTTGGTCCAGGGTCTCACTGGCTGCGATATCCTCCATCACCTGCTCCGCGCCTGCAGGACTGGCGGCTTCGTCATACACACGATTCAGGCAAGCGAGGAGTGACAGGTTGCTCGTCAGTACCGGTTTGATCGGAAATCCCAACAACAGTCGAAGATCGTCCAATGCAGCCATTTCCATGGGATCAGTGGTCGCCACAAGCACCGCGCCATCCTCTGTTTTGAGAGGCAGAACGTGATAGCGGCGAGCGAAGTGAATGGGAACTTTCTTGACCCACTCATGGTCGACCTGGCTCACATCAAGATGCGGAAGCCAGGGAAGTTCAAATTGAACCGCAAGAGCCTGGGATAGTTGATCTTCGGTAATCGCGCGGAGTCGGATTAAGATCTCCCCGAGGCGCCCCCCCTTGGTCTGCTGAAGATTGACCGCCTCAAGCAGTTTTGCTTCGGACAAGCCGAATTTCTCTTCAAGGATCGCTCCTAACAGCTGACGATCGCAATGTTCCTCTTTCATCACAGAATACCAAGCAATAGACTGTTCATCCCTTGGGAAAGCCCAATAGCCTCCGGGCAAGAGCACAAGCCGTGTGAATGCAAAAAAGGATACTCTCTACTGGATATCTCTGACAAGGTCGCGAAGGCTCCTTCCACTCTAGCCCCCTCTAAAGAGGGTGTGTGCCTTCTTGTCCCTGCCTACATCCAGGCTCCAGAATGGTCAAAAAAATAGGAGGGGACTGGTATAGCTGAGGATATAGGGGACTCAGCGAATGTCGAACGTCATCGCGGTTCGCTGATTGCTGCGCAAGACATCAAGTTTGACCGTCTTCTCGTTCCGAAGTTGCTGGAAGAGTGTGAGCATTGTGCCAGGATCACGAATATCCACGCCATTGACCTGTTGGAGAACATCGCCTTGTTTCAAACCAATTTTCTCATAAAAACTTGCAGGCGCAATAGAATCTAGGCGGAACCCATTCATCGACCCATTGACCATATACGGCACGGCTCTCGCTTGAGACAATAATTTTGGCAGATCGCCCATTGCTTGTTCAACATCTCTCCGATCGAGCACTGTGCGTATCGGACTCCCTGGTACTGGAACTATGGCTGCTTTCGCTATAACTTGGGCAGCCGGGGGTTTCTCGGTCTGCGAGGCAGCGAGTTCAAGGAACTCCTGTTGATCGCCCTGTCGAACGACCATCCCGTCCCGACGGATTTCGCTGATCTCACCCACATCGTGTATGTGGTCATGCAATCGAAAAAATAATTGGCGTTTGCTGGAAAGTTCTTCAACGATGGCGGAGACTCCTCCATGATCGCCAATCACTACCCCCAACAAGGTGAGCTTCGACGCCAAATTTAACGGAGCACGGGAAAGCAGCGCTCCCGATCCTGCTGCGGCGCTCATCGCGAGAGGGTCAGGCGGAAGGGGAAAGAGTCCGCTCGTCCGAATGTACTCTACCATCGCGGGCACGGAAGCCCTCGCCTCGCCTTCTCTGTCGGAAGTTGGCGATGGTCGCGCCAGTCCTGCCGGAACCGACAAGGCCTCTGCAATCACCGCGTTGATGATGTGAGCCACGAGAAAGGTGCCACACATGACATAGGCGAATATGATGCCCCGACGCATTGTCATAGTCCTAGAGACCGCCTTCAAATCAATCGTCCCATTTGAGGAGTAATTCTAGTGCGGAGCGAAGGTCCCATGCAAGAAGAACCACAATAACAACCAATAGGACCGTGAAACGGTCAAAACCGCATGATCCATAGACAACGTCCTGTAAGCGAGACATAATTCAGCCACTTCCACGCAACATAAGGAGTGGTCTTGTGAAAAAAGCGCTGATCAGTGGCATTACGGGCCAGGATGGATCGTACCTGGCAGAGTTTCTTCTTGGAAAGGGCTATGAAGTGTATGGGATTATTCGACGGTCGAGTTCGTTCAATACGGGACGGATCGATCCTATCTATGAGGACCCGCATGTGCCGCATCGACGACTCCATCTTGTGTATGGCGACCTCAACGACGCGAGTTCGCTGAATCGTATCATTCGAACGATCCAGCCCGATGAAATTTACAATTTGGGAGCACAAAGTCACGTGCGTGTGAGTTTCGATATTCCCGAGTATACCGGCGAGATTACAGGACTCGGAACGATCCGGCTCCTTGAAGCCATTCGGGAGTCAGGGTTGAAACCGAAGTTCTATCAAGCATCATCGAGCGAGATGTTCGGCAAAGTCCAGGACGTGCCTCAATGCGAAACCACACCATTCTATCCCCGGAGTCCCTATGGAGCGGCCAAAGTCTATTCCTACTGGATTACGGTCAATTATCGAGAAGCCTACGACCTCTTTGCGTGTAACGGCATTTTATTCAACCATGAATCGCCCCGGCGGGGCGAGACGTTCGTGACTCGCAAAATCACGAAAGCGGCGGCACGGATCAAGCTCGGCGTTCAGAAGGACCTTTTTCTGGGCAACCTGGACGCGAAACGAGACTGGGGATTCGCCGGAGACTACATTCAGGCCATGTGGATGATGCTGCAGGCCCCCAAGCCGGAGGACTACGTCATTGCGACGGGAGAGACACATACGGTACGTGAATTCTTGGAGCTGGCATTCAATCGGCTTCAATTGGATTGGCGGAAATATGTGAAGATCGATACAAAGTACTATCGGCCTACCGAGGTGGACCTCCTGATCGGCGACGCGAGCAAAGCCAAACGGGATTTGGGATGGGAGCCGAAGGTCCGGTTCGAGGAACTGGCAAATATGATGGTCGATGCGGATCTAGCCGCCGAACGTGAACGTCTTGAAGGAACACGCAAGAGAGGCTGAGAGGCGGAAGTTGGAGGGCGGAAGGTTGGAGGTTGGAGGAGACGGACAGACCAACACGGCTGAGAGGTATGTCTTTCCGTTCGAGAAGCTGGAAGTGTGGCAGAAATCTGTCGAGCTTGCCGATTTCGTCTTGGGATTGCTTGAGCGCGTGCCTCAAGGTAGACACCTTCGGTTGATTTCTCAAATGGAGGGAGCGACGGTATCCGTCGCTCAAAATATCGCTGAAGGAAAAGGGCGGCAGCATAGAAAAGAATTCTTGCAGTATCTGAGCATTGCCCAAGGCTCTCTCTATGAAACGGTCACGTTGAATGAAGTGTTTCGCAGAAAGAAACTCTTCGATGAAGAGGAATGCGTCGAAATTCGTAGAAGCGCAGAACAGATTGATCGCAAGCTGAACGGATTGATGAACTCGGTAAGGGGAAAGAAAAGAGAGGAGCGCGTGAGAGATCTGAGGGGTGAGGCGGGTGACATCCGGCCTCGAACTTCCAACCTCTAACCGTAAGCCACTATGGAATCTTTCTGGGCCGACAAACGAGTGGTGATCACGGGCGGCGCCGGCTTTCTTGGATCGTTTGTCGTGGAACAGCTCCGCGCGAAAGGCTGCCGGGACATCTTCGTTCCCCGCAGCAAAGACTATGATCTCGTTCAGATGGATGCCGTGAAGCAGCTCTATCGCGATAAAATCCCCGATATGGTCATCCATCTGGCTGCACGGGTCGGAGGGATCGGCGCCAACCAGGCCAATCCAGGAAAGTTTTTCTTCGATAACCTGATGATGGGCACTCAACTCATCGAAGTCGGGCGCCAACAGGGACTGAAGAAATTCGTAGCGCTGGGCACCATCTGCGCCTACCCCAAGTTTGCCCCCATTCCATTTAAAGAGGACGACATCTGGAACGGATATCCCGAAGAGACCAATGCGCCATACGGTCTCGCCAAGAAGATGATGCTGGTCCAGTCGCAAGCCTATCGTGAACAGTATGGGTTCAATTCAATCGTGTTATTCCCGGTGAACCTCTATGGCCCTCGCGATAACTTTGACCTGGAAACATCTCACGTCATCCCAGCCTTAATACGCAAATGTGTGACCGCAAAAGAAGCAAGCCAAGCCCCACTCACATTGTGGGGAGACGGATCTCCGACTCGAGAGTTTTTGTATGTGGAAGACGCTGCAGAAGGAATTCTTCTCGCAGCTGAATTATATGAAGGCAGTCTACCCGTCAACCTGGGGACAGGGGAGGAAGTCGCGATTCGCAACCTTGCCACCATGATTGCAGCGGAGGCCGGTTTCACAGGACAGATTGTATGGGACACCACAAAACCTAATGGACAGCCTCGACGGTGCCTGGATGTCAGCCGGGCCAAAGAGCTCTTCGGGTTTCAAGCCCGACATAACCTGCGCGAAGGTCTCAAGAAAACCATTCAGTGGTTCCACGCCAACCGCAACAATCTGCGACGAGTTACCTTCTAGCTCATGACTTTCTCCCTCATCTTCCGGGATTTTGACCACCAAGCAGGACGGCGAGGGTAACGACTAATCGGAAAAGCGATCTGCTAGTGTTTCGCCATCGCGCCCATCTCGCTTCTCTCGCAAGTCCCGCCTTTCCCGCGTATGCAGCCACCGGGAGCAAATTTGAACAGACCCGCACTATGTTTCCTCTCTCACATCCACGGAGACAAACCCAAAGATGTTGAAACGTAACGGGTTCGAAAGCCACATCGAATGGTCCAAGACTTGCGAAGTTACTGCCATTTGCTTTCATTGCCAATTGGAAACAAGAACGTGAACGAAATCAACGCATCATCCCTGACGCAAGAAAACCGATCATCCTCACATCGAGCCTCGTCGGAGTATGAAGACAATGCCTCGATTCCCGGGACACCTCTAGAGTTACTCGAATCCACCGCACCGACAGAAACACCAGACGGACATGAATCATACGAACGGGGAACGGCGCTCAAGAATGTGGGCCTGTTCAGACAGGCAGCGGACCATTTTGAGAAAGCCGCACAAGATCCTGTATATGCGCTAAAGGGCTTCGCCCAAATGGGCCTCAGTCTCAAGAAGAGCGGAAAACAGGAAGAAGCTGTCGCGGCCTTTCGCCGGGCACTGCAAGTGCCCTCGACATCATCGAAAGAACAAGTGCAGATCCTCTATCTATTGGGAAGAACGTTAGAGGCACTCGGGCGCATTCCTGAAGCGTTGGAGGCTTATCGATGGCTGCGCCGTGAAGCACCACAATATCGAGATGTCGCGATGCGAATCGAGTCGTTGAGCACGCGACGACTAAACGGCGACAATCGCCAAGGACAAGGGAACAATCCGTGGGCGAAACAGGCATTGCAGATGTGGCAGGGCATTCTGCGAAAAGGGAAGTAGCGGTCTGACGAAATACTTTCTCAGTTGTGGAATCCGAACGAATCAGTTAAGTTTTCCTCCAGCAGGCCCGTCCATATGCCGTTCTGGTTCATCGTATTCATCCAAGCAAATGGCCAATAAGCTCAGACGCCGCGGTCGATCTCCACTTCCCTTGAAGAGGACCAGCGCGCCATCCAGGGTGTATTCATGCTGATCGAGGCCAGACCATGAAACGGATTGATCTGATCGCAGGGGCGCGGCCCAATTTCATGAAGATTGCGCCGATCATCGACGCGCTGAACGCGGCCGAGACGCGGGGTGGTTCGTTGCGTTTTCGTCTGATCCATACGGGGCAACATTACGACCGCGCCATGTCCGGGAGCTTCTTCGAGGAGCTCGGCATCCCGGATCCGGACATCAATCTGGAAGTCGGCTCGGGCACCCAGGCTGAACAGACCGCCGCCATCATGGTGAGCTATGAAAAGGTGCTGCTGAAAGAGAAGAGCGACCTCTGCCTGGTCGTGGGGGACGTGACCTCGACCATGGCCTGTTCCATCGTGGCCCGCAAGCTGGGAGTGCCGGTAGCGCATGTAGAAGGCGGCATCCGCTCGGGCGACTGGACCATGCCGGAGGAAATCAACCGGGTCGTGACCGATTCCATCACCAACTGGTTTTTCACCACCAGCGAAACCGCCAACGACAATCTGCGCCGCTCCGGTGTCACGGACGATCGCATCTTCTTCGTCGGCAACACCATGATCGACACGCTGCTCAAGCAGCTCCCGCGCCTACGTCCCCCAGCCTGTTGGGAATCGCTGAAGCTTGAGCCTGGCAACTACTTTGTGGTCACCCTGCATCGCCCGGCGAATGTGGACGGGGAGCATCAGTTGCTGCGGCTGCTGCATGCCATTGCCGAAGGCACGCGCGGCTTGCCGGTGGTGTTTCCGGTCCATCCGCGCACCGCCAAGAACCTGCGCGATCTCGACAGCAAGACGCCGCAACTGAATTATGTCGATCCACTGGGCTATCTTGAATTCAACTACCTGGTGAAGCATGCCCGTGGCGTGATTACCGATTCCGGCGGCATCACCGAAGAGACCACCGTGCTGGGCGTGCCGTGCTTGACCCTGCGTGACAACACCGAGCGGCCCGAGACCATCACGATTGGGACGAACGAACTCATTGGGACCGATCCGAGCAAGCTGCCTCCGGCGCTGGCGCGATTGATGGCGGGGCAGTGGAAAAAAGGCGCGATTCCTCCGAAATGGGACGGCAAGGCGGCAGAGCGGATCGTCGAGCATCTGGAACGATTGCTGGTAAATAAATGAAAACAACTCCTCCAAAACCGAAGTACGGACGCGGTGGGAGCCCGCCAACCTGGCAGCATAGTTCCCCTCGGCAACATGAAATCGTGAGATTTCAGGTTGTGGCGGATTCTCGACCAAGAAAACAGCGTGCCCCCAAATGGGCCTCAGCCTCAGCAGAAACGCTGGCTGCGCCATTCCGTCTAGAATCGTCTGCCGCCGCTCATCCGGCCATTTATCTATTTTGCTTATCGATACCTATTCCGTGGCGGTTTCCTCGATGGACGAGCAGGTTTCACATACCAACTTCTTGCAAGGCCTCTGGTTTCCGCTTCTGATCGATATGAAGTATCTTGAACTCAAGTCTGGATCGGATAGCCAGGGTAACATCACCATACGAACCAACAACTGAGGTGACCATATGTATATTCACTCTCCGCTGCGCAAACTGACAGGCTGGTGGCAGATCCAACCTGTTGCTTGGCAGACCTGCATAGCGCTGGGCGTCGGCTTCATTGTGCTGGCAGCCCAGCCCTCCTCAGCGGGCCCTACCCCATCTGTCGTCGAGGAGATTCGAAACGAGACAGTTCGGCGCTCTTCTGATCCCGCAGGGCGCCCGTTGCCGCTCGCTGGGCATTGGAATACGAGGAAATTTCGGGGGGGAGGGGTTCTCACCGTCCTACCAGCTTGAGCCTCATCTCCCAGGGACACCATATCCTGCCCTGGTTTCAGTTTCCGGACTATCGTAATGCAAACAATCCAGGATTACTCATATTATGAACCAGCCATAAAGCAGTTTGCCGCCTGGAACCTTCCGATCACACTCATCGGAACACAATGGGAATCCATTCTTTCAGATCCGAGAGAGCGGTTTTTTTCTTTACCAGCAGACCAAAACCCGAATGTGGTCGACATCGGCGGTCATGTCCTGCCGAAACTCGACCCCTTTGGCCCCATTGGGCTTTGGCAAACCGCTGGCAACATGTGGACCAACAGCCTTCTCATGCAACGTCTTCAGGAGTGGTATCCCAGTCCTCCGCTGATCCTCTTTCTCAGTAACAATGAACACCCCAAGCTTTTTTGGAGTGAAGCTGCGACGTCACGAAACTTCGTACGCTTATATGGCAGTGCTACAAGCGACACCTTCCGGCGTAAAGTCTTCGGGGACGCATGGATAGAACGCTATCGGGCCCTTGATTCTCGGTATGCGATCGGGGCTTACGTCGTCGCAATGGCGAACCCGAAGCGTATTCATCGGATACAATAGTTTTGGACCACAGCACTTCGGGCGAGGCGTAGTCTGGGAAGAGAGTCTTTATACTCCTGGTCGGATTTCGCCATGGCCCTATGCATGGGACGGCACCTCCGCCGTTTACTATACGAATAATTGGGATCCTTCGACTGACTATCGCGTCTGGAGTCCTCAAATCGAATCTATGAATTGGGTCTTCATGCAACATCAGGTAACCCGCGATGCTCCTGAGTATTGGTTCGAGATGTCGATCTGGGACGGAAATTTACCGGTCGCGACAAAGTATAAGAACAAGCGCGATGTCTATGAGGAACGCGGACAGCACTATGGTCCTGAACGTTACGAAGGATTTGTTCAATACGGAATGTGGCTTTTGACCCCACGAGTCGTCCGCGAGTTCCGAGGGTGGACGGAGAAAGTGTCAGCTTGCGGGGAATACTTTGAGGCCATCCTGCGCGCTGTTGATCGGGTCTATGCAGAGCCTATCTTGACGAAGTTCTGGCGCACTGGAACACTGGTGCCCAACCACACACGCGAGCATCCATACCAAGTTCACATTCCTGAGGAGTATAAGAAAGAGGATCGCTGGTTTCTCCTTAACACGAATCTTGACCCACCGGGCTCATGGGATCTTCAGACGGAACTCCCAGTCATGGCCCTCGCGCGTGTAATCGGACAGAGCAATCAACGGGAGTGGCTTGTCTATGCTCATGCTCCCGTGGGGCCGCACAATCAGGTACAGGTTGAGATCCCAGAGTACAAGAAGATCGTGCTGGATGTTCCAGTGGCTGGGGTCTTTTACTATGTTCGAGAGTCTGACGGAATTCTCCGTCGGATTGGTGCCAGTCTAATCAAGGCGGTCCTAAACCCCCGAAAGCCTTTCAGTGAGGTAGCCATAGGGTCTAGCAGGTGTTGAAGAACTATTGACGGTGCGCCTTACTTCATGGCTATCGTAGATGCAGTAGACCTCCTACATGGGAATCCAATCCAAAAGGAATGATGGTAAGTTGGTGGATTAGTCCGAACCGTAGTCACCAGCATCCCCATTGTGAGCATATCCCGTATGAATGTGCGAAAGAAGGTCGGTGGTTTTTGCTGGACGCGATTCGCATCCATCAAACTATTCGTGGAAGCTAACACAAATTCTGGTTTATACGCCTGCATTAATGAGGGGGAAGGCTCCGGATCACGAGTGGTTGGTTTATGCGCATTCCCCCCGCTAGATGCCCGCACAAACGTGCAATAGATCGACTGCACCAGGGTACTGGGGTAATCATGGTAAACGTAAGTGTTGGTGGGTCCTTTTCTACAGCGCAAAAAAATGGGCGCAATGTCCGGCAAGTTAGATGACATGACGATGCCCGTTCCGCTTGATGGACGACAACTACTTACATGAATGGAGCTCAGCAACCAACTACATGGAGAACATACTGCACATTTATTGTGCTATTTATTGTGCTATTTATTGTGCTTGCAGCGCACCCGTATGCCCCTCTGATTGCACTTATCGCGCTCAGCGTATGGGCACTCTTTCGTGCCCAAACAGGCAGTTCAAACCTTATCGCTCGTCGTACTTATCAAGTTTCTCAACCCGGTTTTATACCAGTTTGCGGGACCCTTATCTTTGTGGGGATGGATCGCGCTGGCTGCTGCAGGATCGAGAATCTTCTACGACAACCTGCGAATGCCTGGCAAGCACCATCCCGTCATACCGTCGTTGTTACTATTCGCTGCGGTCATCTTCATCCAATCTCTATTCTTTAGCCATCAGACCGTCGTCTCAGTTTTCAAAGTTGTGTCGTTCACGTTTTCCGCGGCTGCAGTGTTGCTTGGATTCAAAGTAACTGCCAACCGCTCTGTTGATTGGACGCCTTGGGTGTTGGGACTTTGGATCGCGGTCTTGGTCTTATCGGCACCCACATGGTTTGTTCGGGGGATTGGTTTCGCTAAGAATGGGACCGGGTTTCAGGGGATTCTCAATCACCCGCAGACATTCGCTATATTCCTAGCGCCAATGGTGGCGTGGCTTACGGGAAGGGTGTTGTTTTCGCCGCTCGAAGCGATCGAATTGGCTGTATGCAATACTCCCCATCGCCTGGTGCTTCCTTGTAATAACACGGGCCAGGACAGCGCTAATCGCTGTTCTTGGCGGCTTTGCTGTCAGTTGCTCTTGTAGCTCTGTGGAACCGGCCTGAGTGGAGAAAGTGGATAGGAAAAAGCATATTCAGACCAGTAAGCATCTTCGCAGGGTTTGCCCTCGTTTCCCTTCTTCTGTTGCAGACTTCCTTGATCGTGGTAAGTGCGACTGACTTTATTCATAAGGGGAAGCACGGAATGGATGTGGAGGGGTCGTTCGAACATTCTAGAGGGAGAGGTATTGCAGGGCAATGGGGCAACTTCAAGAAGAATCCCTTGTTCGGCATTGGCTTCGGTGTGTCTCTCGATAAATCCTTCAAGCCAGTTTTTGATGAGGTAACCGGCCTGCCGATAAGCGCATCGAGTGGAGAAGGGATTCCTTCCGTCGGCGGTCCTGGAAGAGACTGGTGCCATCGGCACGATGCTTTTCCTTCTTTTTCTATTTGCCTTATTCAGGCACGTGTTTTCGGAAACGGACCTCATATTGCCATGGGTGTTTCTCACGAGCTTGTTCGTCAATGCGGGTGAAATGATATTTTTTTCAGCCGGAGGTTTCGGGCTTTACATCTGGCTTCTCATGGGCTGGGCGACGTGTCCGCGTTGGGAGAAGAAAAGTGCGCCATAGTCGAATCGTCTTCTGGCTAGGGGAGTTAAGCCCACATCAATCGAGCTATTTGCGGGCGCTTACGAGTCTCCTGCCGGAAACAACTATCATCGGTGTCTTTGCAAACCCTATCGAGAAGGAGAGGATGGCGTTGGGGTGGGCCGAACCAGACCCGGGGCGGCTGCAAGTGATTCTTATCGCCCGAGATGAAAGCTATCGAAGACATTGCATTGCATGACCCGGAAAGCACAATCCACATTTTTGGGGGAATCCGACTCCCGTTGACTTGTAAAGCGATTCGAATCTGTGCATCCACAAACGCGCTAATTGGGGTCCTCTCAGAGGCGCGGCGGTGGCAGGGATGGGCAGGCAAGCTAAAAATTTTGCATAGCTATTTCCGCGAAAGCCCGTATCGAAATAGAATTGATTTCGTGTTGGCTATTGGTCACTTAGGGATGCGGTGGTATGAAATGTGCGGCTATCCGGCTAACAAGATCTTTCCCTGGGGTTACTTTGTGGAAAACGAAAATCCAGGGAACCTTCATAACGTTCAAAAAACCACGATCATCTCCTGATATCGCTATTTCATTTGTTGGACAATGCATTCCCCGTAAAGGGATCGAAATACTTCTCAAAGCGCTTTCCATGGTGGGAACGCCGCATTGGCATCTGCGGATTGTCGGGGATGGATCTCAGCGGCAATCACTTGAGGAGCTTACTGTAAAGTTGGGAATTGTTGATCGCGTTCATTTTCTTGGAGTCAAGGCGAATACTGAGGTTCGAGAGATCCTCGCTCGAACAGATTTGTTTGTTCTCTCGAGCTATTTCGATGGTTGGGGTGCCGTCGTCAACGAAGCGTTGATGGGCGGTGTACCGGTAGTGTGTAGTGAGTATTGCGGGGCAGCAGATCTGGTTCGCACCAGCGGCCATGGTGAAACGTTCCGGACAGGTTCGACTGAGGATCTTGCAAGAGTCTTAGGTAGGTGGATCGAAAAAGGACCGTTAACGAGCATGCAGCGCAGCGAAATTCGAGCCTGGTCCAAGTGCATCGAAGGCGAAGCAGCGGCTCGTTACCTTATCAAAATCATCGAGCATATTGAGGAAGGAGGGACAGGCCTGTTGCACCATGGTTTCGAAGCAGTTGATGGGTGGAAGTTGAATGATTAGGGAGATTCTATGTGTGGACTGGCATGCGAATTTGCGTATACGGACCAGGCGGCCCCCGTTTCAACCGCTAAGGCTCGCACGGGTCAATGCGGCCATGGCGTCGCGTGGGCCTGACGGGGAAGGACTATGGATCAGTGCTGATGGTCGGGTAGGATTAGCGCACCGACGATTGGCAATCCTCGACCTCACTGAGGCCGGCGCTCAGCCTATGGCAACTCCCGATGGTCAGTTATGCGTCGTCTTCAATGGCGAGATATACAACTATCCAGAATTGCGCACCAAACTAGCGGCGCAAGGGTGTTCATTCGTATCCCACAGTGATACCGAGATCCTACTTCATCTATACCGCATTTATGGCCCAGAGCTGGTTCACCATCTACAGGGCATGTTTGCCTTTGCACTTTGGGACAAAGCAAGAGAGGGGCATGTTGCTCGGCCGCGATCACTTAGGTATCAAACCGCTCTATTACGCGGACGATGGCGCTTGTTTTCGCGCGGCCTCCCAAGTGAAAGCTCTGCTCGCGGGAAACGATAAAACCACTCCTGATCCCGCTGGACATGTCGGCTTTTTCCTGTGGGGGCACGTGCCGGAGCCTTATACTCAGTACAAGAATATACACGCTTTGCCGGCAGGCACCACGTTGTGGGTTCAGCAAGATAAGCCAGTCGGACCTCCGAAATCTTATTTCAGTCTCCGCGAGATGCTGCGGCAGGCGGAAGCTACACCTTCGCCGGCATGTACGACCGAGGCAGAGCAGCTGTTCGGTCACGCGTTACAGGATAGCGTTCGCCAGCATATGCTGGCTGACGTGCCGGTGGGTGTTTTCCTCTCTGCCGGGCTCGACTCCGCTTCTATCGCTGCCTTATCCGCTGAATGCTCTGGCACTCCTCTGCGGACGATTACCTTGGGTTTCGAAGAGTTCCGTGGCACTCCGAATGATGAGACGCCATTGGCCGAAGCTATGGCGCGGGAATTTGGCTTTGCGCATACTACCCGTTGGGTTAAAGGCGATGAGTTCGACGCCGACCGAGAAGCGTTATTGGTGGCCATGGACCAACCGAGCATTGATGGCGTAAATATCTATTTTGTGAGTAAAGCCGCCAAGGAGGCGGGACTCAAAGTTGCGCTATCCGGATTGGGTGGCGATGAATTGTTGGGCGGTTATTCCACATTCGATTAAATTCCCAAGGCTTGTCCACGCCCTCGCTCCATTCACTTTTTTAGGCAAAGCATTTCGCGTGGTTTCATCCGGCTCATACGCTAGTTCACGTCCCCCAAATATGCCGGGCTCTTAGAGTATGGTGGCGCCTTTGGCGATGCATATCTCTTGCGACGTAGCTTGTATATGCCCTGGGAATTGCCGCAGGTGTTGGACCCCGATCTGGTGCGGGACGGGTGGCGCGAGCTAAAGACCTTGATTCGTCTTGAGGAGACGACAAAGGGCCTATCTTCTCCCAGGCTCCGCGTTTCCGCCCTGGAGACTTCGTGGTACATGCGTAATCAGCTCTTGCGGGATACAGATTGGGCAAGCATGGCGCATTCCGTGGAGGTGCGCGTGCCCTTGGTGGATGTGCCACTCATTCGTACCACGGCCTCCTTCGCGGCAGGAAACTCTCCGCCAACAAAAAGGCTTATGGCCATGATAGCAGCCAAGAAGTTACCGGACGCGATTATGAACCGACGAAAAACGGGATTTTCAGTTCCGGTTCGGTCTTGGCTTATGAAGGAAGAAACAAACCGCGGCGTGGCTATCGTGGGTGGGCAGGATTGATCTACAGGCATTTCGCGCATGATTAAACCACCTGTTCGTGCGATACATGTAGTGCCTGCAATTTCCAACGAGGCTAGTGGCCCGTCGTACTCCGTTGTGCGCCTGTGTGAATCGCTGATTGCACAGGGACAGGCCGTGACCCTGGCCGCGCTGGACTTGGCTCCGATGCCCTCTCCCGCCTCCTATTCTCAAAACCTTTCCGCTGGGGATAGGGCCGCAGCGGCTAGGACGGTCGCCGGCGATGAAACAGTGGCTCGCGGGGCAAGCCGAATCGCGGTCTGTCGACCTGATTCACAACCACAGCCTGTGGATGATGCCCAATGTCTACCCCGGCTGGGTAGCGCGTAAGCACAATGTCCCGTTGGTTGTCTCCTCGCGCGGCACGCTCTCGGAGTGGGCGTTTCAAAATGGATCATGGGTGAAACGCTGGTTTTGGCCGTTGGTCCAGAAGCCTGCCCTGGTCGCGACGACCTGCTTCCATGCCACCGCGGATTCGGAGTACGAGGACATCCGGCGAATGGGCTTCAGGCAGCCGGTGGCAATTATCCCAAATGGCGTCGATATTCCACTGCCCAAACAGCCTTCCCAAAACGAGCTGCGTTCCCTTCTGTTCTTGGGCAGGATTCATCCAATAAAAGGGGTGGATATGTTGCTTCAGGCATGGCAGGCCGTGTCTCCACGATTCCCAGAGTGGCGATTGCAGATCGTTGGGCCGGATAACGGTGGTTATCTGTCCAGGATGCAGGCGTTGGCAGCCGAACTGGGGCTGGAGCAGGTCGAATTCAGCGGGCCTTTGTGCGGTGAGGCCAAACTTGACGCCTACCGTGAGGCAGAGTTGTTTGTACTACCCACCCACTCGGAGAATTTCGGCATGGCGGTGGCCGAGGCGCTGGCGGCGGGTACGCCCGCCATTGTCAGCAAGGGTGCACCGTGGGCAGGGCTGGCGCAACACCATGCGGGCTGGTGGGTCGACATTGGCGTCGAGCCGTTGGTGGCCTGCTTAGAGGAGGCGCTGTCCAGTTCACGCGATGAATTGGCAGCAATGGGTTCGCAGGGGCGCGAATGGATGCTGCGGGAATTTTCCTGGAGTCGGATAGGGGAGATGATGGATGAAACATACCGCTGGATATTGAATGGGGGCAACAGGCCTGATTGGGTGAGAAAGGGATGAATTTCTCAAGAGCGATACGAGCAACAAGGTAGCCGTATGCCCGGTCTGCGAGGAGTTGGGTTTCCGGCTACATAAGATGGGTCTGGTGCGGTCCTGCAATATAAAAGAATTAATCGGAGGAAACTGTAATCATGATGAGTCGTAAGGCGAAAGAATTCTTTTATGTGCTCGCAGGGCCGCTTCTGAAAGGTAATGCCATCTTGTACCGTTATTGTCGAGCACCAAAATCAGGGTTGGTGAAAGTTCATTTAGGGCCGGGGCAGAAAAAGTACATTCCTGGATGGCTTAATATCGATGCGAATATGTTCACGGGAAAATGTGACGTATGGGCAGACTTAAGAAATCCCTTGCCGTTTGATAGTGGAGTTGTTGATGCAATTTATTCGCACCATATGATTGAGCATCTCCCCGATCTGGCGTTCCATTTTCGAGATGTGTTTCGATGTTTGAAGCCTGGAGGACTTTATCGTGTTGGAGGGCCTAACGGAGATAGTGCAATAAACAAATTTGCAGAGGGCGATAAAGGATGGTTTGGCGAATGGCCGGATAACCGTAAGAGCATCGGGGGTCGTTTTGAGAACTTTGTTTTTTGTAGGGGGGAGCATCTGACGATCCTTACGTTTTCATTCTTAGATGAACTTATGTCTGAGGCTGGATTTGCAAATATACGCAAATGCCTTCCAGCC
>CAVSOJ010000007.1:0-347798 GCA_963729585.1 Nitrospirota bacterium | reverse complement strand
TCGTTTACTTCAATGTATCCAGTGCAAGATTCAACGCCAGCACGTTGACCCGGGGTTCTCCGAGAATCCCCAAGTTGACGTCCTTCCGTATGCTGTGTCACAAGTTGGAGGACGACGGCTTCTTCCATTCCACGGGCATGCGCAACTCGTCTCACCTGGTATGCCGCAGATGCGGGACTGATATGCGGGTCAAGACCGCTCCCTGAGGCGGTGACCAAATCCACCGGAAGGGGAAGAGGATTGTCGGGATCGGCGGCCTTAAGCGCGTCGATACGAGCCTGCACGGCTTTAATCAACGCGTCATTCGTCGGACCCAGATTGGACCCGGACGAAGCGGCGGCGTTATAGGGGAACGGTGACGTGGCAGAAGGACGACCCCAAAAATATTTCGGCGCGTCGAACGGCTGGCCGATCAACGAAGACCCGACCGGCTTGCCGTCGACAAGGATCAGGCTCCCGTTGGCTTGCCACGGAAACAGCACCTGAGCGATACCAGTGACGACGAGTGGGTACAGGAGGCCGGTGATAAGGGTCAGGGCGACGAGTAACACCAAAGCCGGGCGAAGTTGGGTCCGCATGTATCCCTCCTCAGACTAAGCGCAGAGCGACAAGCAACAAATCGATGAGCTTGATGCCAATGAATGGAACAATGATCCCTCCCAGTCCGTAGACCAGGAGATGCCGGCGAAGCAGCGGCGCTGCGCCGATCGGTTGATACCTGATGCCACGGAGGGCGAGGGGAATGAGAACGATGATGATCAGCGCGTTGAATATCACGGCCGACAACACGGCACTGGCCGGCGTGGCCAGTCCCATAATATTGAGCACGGCGAGCGCGGGATAGGTCGAGGCGAACGCCGCGGGAATGATCGCGAAATACTTCGCGACATCATTGGCGATGCTGAAAGTCGTGAGCGCGCCGCGGGTCATCAAGAGCTGCTTGCCGATTTCCACGATTTCGATAAGCTTGGTCGGATTGGAATCCAGATCGACCAGATTGCCGGCTTCTTTGGCGGCCTGTGTTCCGGTGTTCATCGCCACGGCCACGTCAGCCTGAGCCAGCGCCGGAGCGTCGTTCGTACCATCCCCTGTCATCGCGACGAGGCGGCCGCCGGCCTGCATCTCGCGAATCAGCTTGAGCTTGGCTTCCGGCGTGGCCTGCGCCAGGAAATCGTCCACACCAGCTTCCGCAGCCACGGCCGCCGCAGTCTGCGGATTATCGCCGGTGATCATCACGGTCTTGATGCCCATGCGTCGCAGTTCGGCGAATCGTTCTTTGATCCCGCCTTTCACAATGTCCTTGAGCGCGATGACGCCCAGCACTCTTGGCCCCTCCGCCACAACCAGCGGTGTGCCCCCCTGCGTCGCAGATGGCATCCACGCTCGTAACCGGACCGCAGCAGAAAAGTGCCCCCCTCGTTCTATCACATAGGCTTCGATGGCATCATCTGACCCCTTCCTGATTTCCCGCCCGTTCAAATTGACGCCGCTCATGCGGGTTTGCGCAGTAAAGGGAATGAATGTCGCCCCTAACTCGTGAATATCGCGCGCACGCAATCCATACTTTTCCTTGGCCAGGACGACGATGCTACGCCCCTCCGGCGTCTCGTCCACCAGCGACGCGAGCTGGGCCGCATCGGCCAGCGCCTGGTCGCTCACCCCGTCAGCCGGAAGGAACGCAGTCGCCTGACGATTGCCCAATGTGATGGTGCCGGTTTTGTCGAGCAGCAGTACATCCACATCGCCGGCGGCTTCCACGGCTTTGCCGGACATCGCGATCACGTTCGCCTGAACCATGCGATCCATCCCCGCAATTCCGATGGCAGAGAGCAATCCTCCGATCGTCGTCGGGATTAGACACACCAACAGCGCGACTAAGACCGTCACCGTGACGGGGGCCCCCTGAGCTACCGACTGCACACTGTAGAGCGAAAAGGGGAGCAACGTGGCCGTCGCCAAGAGGAAGATGACCGTGAGTGCCGCCAACAGAATGTTGAGGGCGATTTCATTCGGCGTCTTTTGGCGCTTGGCCCCCTCGACCATCGCAATCATCCGGTCCAGAAATGTCTCGCCGGGGTTGGCCGTGATCCGTATCACCAACCAGTCCGACAGGACGCGTGTTCCGCCCGTCACGGCGCTGCGATCGCCGCTCTCTCGAATGACGGGGGCACTTTCACCGGTGATGGCACTTTCGTTCACCGAGGCGATTCCTTGGATGACCTCCCCATCGCAGGGGATAAAATCGCCTGCCTCCACCAATACGACGTCTCCCCGCTTCAAGGCGCTCGCCGGGACGATGGATGATGGAACGCTGAGATACTCATCACCGGACTCCGGCTTGCCCAGTTTCTTCGCGTTCATTTCACGCCGGGCACTGCGCAGCGATTCCGCCTGTGCCTTTCCTCGCCCTTCCGCCATCGCTTCGGCGAAGTTCGCGAACAGCACGGTGAACCAAAGCCATAGAGATACGGCAAAGATGAACCAGGCAGGCGCCTCGCCTTTCCCGAACAGCGCCTGGAAGAATAGGACGGTCGTCAGCACACTCCCGACCGCGACCACGAACATGACCGGATTAAGAATTTGGTGGCGCGGATCAAGCTTCCGGAATGATTCCACCATCGCCTGTCGCACAATCTGAGGATCGAACAATTGCTTTCTCTTTCCTTGCGTTGTCATCTCGAAATCCTCCACGCCAGTGCCGTCATCGGCTCACCATCAGGATGTGTTCTATGATTGGTCCCAGGGCCAGTGCGGGCACGAAGGTGAGTGCTCCCACGAGCACGACGACGCCGATCAGTAGCACGACAAACAGCGGCGTGTGGGTCGGCAGGGTTCCGGGCCCAGCCGGCACGAGTTTTTTCCTCGCCAGCGCTCCCGCCAATGCCAACGTGGGGATAGCCAACCAGAAGCGGGAGATCAGCATCGCGATCCCGCCGGTGAGGTTGTAGAAGGGTGTGTTGGCATTCAGCCCACCGAACGCACTGCCGTTATTATTCCCCATCGAACTATAGGCATAGAGCATCTCACTGAACCCGTGGGGGCCCGGGTTCAAAATCGAGCTGGTGCCGACGCCCGTCACCGACGCAACCGCCGTGAAACCGAGGACCACCATCGGCATGATGAGAATCAACAGGGAGGCCATCTTCATCTCATAGGGCTCGATCTTCTTGCCCAGGTATTCGGGCGTACGTCCCACCATCAGTCCGGCCACGAAAACAGCAATGATGGCGAAGACGATCATGCCGTAGAGACCAGAGCCGACCCCGCCGAATACCACTTCCCCGAATTGCATCAGGAAGAGCGGCACGAGCCCTCCCAGGGGCGTGTAAGAATCGTGCATCGAGTTCACCGAGCCGTTCGAGGCGCCGGTCGTCGCAGCAGACCACAGGACGGAGTTAGCGATGCCGAATCGCGTCTCTTTGCCTTCCATGTTCCCGCCGGATTGTCCTGCACTGGAAGCCTGATCGATCCCCAGAGCGGTGAAAGCCGGATTCCCGCCTTGCTCGGCCCACAGCCCCAAGGGAACGAAACAGATCAGGAGAATTGTCATCGCCGCCAATACCGCCCAACCCTGGCGTGTATCTCCGACCATCATCCCGAACGTGTAACAGAGTGCCGCCGGAACAAGCAGGATCGCCAGAACCTCGAGGAAGTTCGACCAGGGCGTCGCATTCTCGAACGGATGCGCGGAATTCACGTTGAAGAAACCTCCGCCGTTGGTCCCGAGTTGCTTAATCGCAATTTGAGAGGCTGCCGGTCCGACCGCTAACACTTGCTCGGTTGCCGTCGCAGGCTCTGTCTTCGGTTTCCCCTGTTCATCCAGCACCGGCTGGCCGTTTGCATCCATCACCGGCTTGTCGTAATTGGCCGGCTGGAGCAATGTGGCGGTGTGGTATGACGCGAAGGTCTGGACGACGCCTTGTGACACCAACAGCAGGGACAAGAGCAGGGCCAGTGGCATGAGAATGTACAGTGTGCTGCGGACAAGGTCCGTCCAAAAGTTGCCGATCGTCATGGCGCTGCGGCGAGCCAAGCCCCGGATCAACGCGACCAGGACCGCCATGCCCGTTGCCGCAGAAACAAAATTCTGTACGGTGAGTCCGAGCATCTGCGTCAGGTAGCTCAGCGTCGTCTCGCCTCCGTAGGCCTGCCAGTTGGTATTGGTCACAAAGCTCGCAGCCGTGTTAAAGGAAAGATCGGGCGTGACGGCTCCTAATCCCGCTGGGTTCAGTGGCAGGAATCCTTGGAATCGCTGCAACGCATACAGCACGACCAGCCCCATCGCGTTGAATAACAGCATGGCGATCCCGTACGTCTTCCAGTCCATCTCTTCCGTTTGACGCACTCCGCACAGACGATACAGCAGCCGTTCAAGAGGGCCCACCACCCGGTCGAGCCCACAGGGTTGGCCTTCGTACACCCGTGCCATGTACCAACCCAACGGCTTGGCCAGCGCGAGCAGGACGACAAAGTAGAGTCCGATTTGTACCAGTCCATTGATCGTCATCAGAACCACTCCGGTTTCAGCAACGCGACCATGAGATAGACCAACAATCCCAAGGACAGAATTCCGCCGAGCACGTACATCACATTCATGGCCCTACCCCCTTACAGTTACAGTCGCTCCAGCGCCGAGATGAGCCAGACGGACAGCAGAAAAAATATCGCTGCGATAGCCAGGTACATGAGATCCATGTGCATACCCCTCAATCGACGGCAAGGGAAATGTTGCCTATATGTCTTTCTCTACTTGTTGTCCGCGGTCATAATAGACCGCAGGAAGTAAAAAAGGTGTAAAAACTACGGAGCTTCTGGAACATAGTTCTTCTGATTTGACACTCCGCCGACGGTGCCGGACCGGCGGTGCCGACAACCTGCACGTCGCCGAGGCCGTTACGACACTGTCCCAGCCTCTGCTGTAGGTCATGCAACGCCGCACGCATTTCTCGCCTGTGCTGTTCGCCGCCCATATGGTGGCGGCCAGCACGAACGTCACGCGGTCGGTCCTTGGTTGCATAGAATTTCGTATTCACCGTCCCCTATCCTCCGGAAAACAGTGTCCTTCTCAGAACAGGTAAATCACCTCAAAGGACAGCGTTTCCTGATTGTTGGCAGGCCGAGTGCCATAGAGAAAGACATTCTTATCGGATTTGTCGTAGCGGAATTCCATCCGGGTGATGAGCGACGGCACCGGCTTGTACTGGAGCGTATAGGTGGTCTCCCAGAGGGTCTGCGACGTCGGGACGCCCGGCAACAAGGCGCCGGCGACCGTGTTGGTTGCCGCAAAGCACGTATTCGTCCCCCCCGCGTTGTTGAACGTGCCCCCACACGTCCGGGACCCGCCGGCATCTTCAAAAATCTCGCCGCGCACCCGTCCGCTCCATTGCTCATCGAAATCGTGGATCAGGTAGGCGGCCAAGCCGTTCCAGCGCGCATTCGCCTTCAGGGCCGGATTGCTCGCCACCGCCGGATTGCTCGCCTCGTTGACGTAGTAGGGTTCCAGCACCACCGTGTCTTGCGCCGTGGGTTTCAGCGTGAAGATGAGCCCATTGGCAAAACGCTTGGCGGCGGGGTTGCCGGGCGCGCTCCCCCCCTGGGTCGGATCACCGAATGTCCGATTCGCCTGTTCCGGGCCATAGGAGCCATACCAGCTCACGCCGAATTTCTCGTGCGGCGTCAGGGCGACCAAATACTCGATCGTCTTGCCCCGGTTGTTGTCATCGATGTTGTCCCAGCCATTGACCACCCCGAACGCGGCGGTCACGAGGGGATTGAAGGTATAGGTGAACCGGACCCCGGTGGTGGTGAAGGCCTGGCCTAAACCGAACATGAAGGAGCGGGAAAAGTTGGCATTCTCCCAACTGCTGATCACCTCATAGCCGATCAGCGTGTTGATTTTGCCGGCCTGAATCTTGAGCCCGTTGCCAAGTGGCACGATGTACTCGGCATAGAGCTCCTGGAAATCCAGCTCGTCGTTGACCGTGCCGGTTTGATAATTGGTGCGGGCCCGCGTCACCCGCGCATCGGACCCGAAGAGCAGGCGGGCACGAAAGCCCGCCCGATCCAAGGCCCCTCCACTCGCGTCCGCCGGCCGTTCCAGCATGAGCTGCGCCAGATGCGGCATGAAGGCATTGGCATTCGTGTCGAAGATGTGCAGTTGGTTCAGGTCGCTCGCGGGATTGTTGAAATTTTGCGTATAGGCGACATCCACAAACCCCGAGGCCTTAAAGCCCAAGGTCTTCCAGAGCCCCGGCGCCTCCGCTTTCTTCTCCAAGGCATCCAGCCGCTCCTGCACCGTCGGCGTGGCGGCCGGCGCCGAGGCCGGCGCCGGCGCGGGCTCTTGACCGAAGACCGCAGGGCCGCCGAACAGCACCCATGCGCACAGTGTGAGACCGATGAGACTGCGTCCTGACATGCTGGCGTCCTCCTTCGCGTGAATTGGTGATCCTGTTGCGCTTCTCGTCTTGCTGCCCTCACCACGACGTCTTAGGCAAGAACCGGAACCGTCATCGTCCCTGCCACAAACAACAAGAATCTGCTAAGCCACCATACAATCTGCACCATGATCTCTGACCTTCCTTCCTGGCGCCTTGCGTCTTCCCATTACGCTGCCTTGGACTCGCAAAGTGCTGTCTTCACGGGTGACTTGTCCTGCGCTCGCGGACTCTGTCTTTTGGTCTGATGATCCGCCTGCATGATTGCGATGATCATCACCCACAGCAGCCCGAGCATCCCTATTAGCAACCCCAGTGCAACGTATGTCATCGAGACTCCCTCACTTTCACTGATTGCCCGACACTCAGCCTCTCGTGATGCGTCCTGTCGTGGAGGGAAATCTACCAAGCTTCGTGTCAGAACGGTGTTAAACCGGACCTGGCGAGTGTTAAGACAATATAAAAATTCACGGCGAAGCTCAGCCATCATCTTGCTTTTCAACGCCCTACCACATAGCCTAGTGATGCACTTCCCACATTGAGACGTATGTCAGAGCCAACTGTTCCCCAGGCAAATAAGAAAGTCGGGCACTTCAGGCAGATTCTGCTCTGGCCTCTGCAGCTTATGCCTATCCGCGAAGGGGCGCAGATTCAGAAGCATTGGGAGCTACTGGAAAGACCTGATGCCGACAATCCCTGGTGTGAGTTGGCGGACGAGTTCACAGGCGACCCGAACCTGTTTCAGGAACGGCACTACAGCGAGTTCGTCACATTTCTGCCCTACGTCCAGCATTTTCTGTATGGTGAAGGAAAAGGGAGTAGCCCCGACATCGTCCAGGAGTCGTCCCTCCGTGTGTTTCGCCGCAGCGACGTGGCCAAAGTTCGGATAACCTATCCTGACCCACGCGCCACACCCGTCACCTTCGAGGTGGCGCATGTGGATCTGTATTTTTTCTACGACATCGACGTGGTCATCCTGACCGTCGAGATTTACGCCGACGATCTTTCTCTGCCACGGGCGCAGGACACGCTCTTCCGTTTCGGGCGGGTCTATCCGACGTACTGGGAACCTGAGGGACGAGGAGGCCACTGCCCGAAGTATGTCGAATGGCTGTCATCCGATGGCACAGTGCTGGCGGTGTCCGACTACGAGAAACGGGAGAAATATCTCTCATTCGTTTGCCGATATCGAGCGCCGTGCATTGCCTCACATTGGGAATGGTTGCTGGAGCCGTTGGTTCTTCACCACTCCGGAAAGAAGGGCCCGATCCGCTATCGACAGATCGAATACCACCTCATGCCGCTGATGAGCTATGTGGTAGTAGACGATCCGGGGGCATTGACCCGTGCTGATTTTGTCCGCCTGGGTCTGGCGGCGTCGCCTGGTACGCCCGAGTCGCTGCCCTATTCCGAGTGCCATCTGAGCGATTTCGAAGAGCGCTATTGCTATGACCGCTACTGGAACGAACAGGACCCTGATCGGCCTGGCACCCGTTTCATGTGTAGCGGACGAGTGTTTACTATGGTGGGCGACCGGAGTCCGCGGGTCTTCGTCGACCGCAAGACGGATCTGGAGCAGTTCCGGCACGAATACTTTTTGTTATTCCTCATCCCGCATTTTCATCGGGCGGCACTGCTTATGCTGGAAGCTCGCCTGGTGGATGCGATGAACCGGCTGGATATCAGCAAGCCAGATTCAGTGCGGCAGTTCAGGCGTGTCATTCGCCAGACGTTGGGCATCTTTCTTCGCTTCACCCAGCGCTATTGGTTCCATGAAGTCTCTGATCACACGCAAGCCAAGGAACTCTTTCGCATGATCAGTGAACACCTGGGCACCGCCAGGCTGTATGGCGAGGTGAGGACTGCCATCGAAGACATGAATCAGTATCTCGACAGCGATGCTCTGCGCAGGCAGGGAGAGACAATGGTGCGCCTGACTGTGGTGACCACTGTCGGTCTAATCGGAGTGATGGCGACGGGTGTCCTCGGTATGAACTTATTTGCTGAGGCTGAGAGCTCCACTCTGACGAAAATTGTTTACTTCCTGCTCGTCCTCTTACCAAGCACGGCCATCACCATCTACACGGTGCTGAAATCCCGCCGTCTCGCCGACTTCCTGGAGACAATGGCAGACGAACGGCGGTCATCAAGAGATAAGCTCGCAGCGTTTGTGAATGTGTGGAGAACACAACACGACCTGGACAAAAGAGCGCATTAAGTATCGTTGTTCCTGGCTCATCAGTATTTCATACCTATCCACGTCCAGACCTTCTGGTTTGTTTCGGTCACTGCGAATGACCGATCGGGAATAGGATTGATGCTGCGTGTCACGCTTGCATCGTGTTAGCTACTTTTTCGTTTGCACTAATAGGCACCACATGCGGCGCGTGCCTGATTTCTGGTCGGTCACCGCTTCACCGCTGAAGAAGCTGACTTGCCATGCCACTATGTCGTCGGTGGGATGGGGCGTAGCCGTCCAATAAATCTCCGACTTGATGTTGGAGAAGGGATGGCCTGCCGGCAAGGCCGGATCGTGTTGGGACGCATCGATCAAGGTCTTGAGTTCGTCCACTGACGGTGCGCGCCATCCCTTCTGCCCGCCGACTTCTTTCGTTTCACAGCGAGCCACCGACGCGCCCCACACATCGTGCTCCCGATCAGGCTCCTGTTCCCAAATCAAGCCGGTGCTGTTGTCCTGTACGGCCGCACCGTTCAACAGCAACGTAAATCGAGAGGAGGCAGTGGAGTCGGCTGCGAACGCGTGACTAGTCAACGCCACGATGCCGACCACGACGAAATTAGCACGAACCGCATGCAGGCTTTGCATAGGGAAACCTCCTGATCCAGTGGACGCCTATCGTAAGAGAGTATCTGTGGTCGTGCAAGCAGGGTTACGGCGAGAGTCGGCGGTAGTGTTTCAGGAGAAGTAACCAGCCCCAGGCGAACGAGGCCAGCATCAAGAGAATGCCGAGGTTGTAGGCGAGGTGAGCCAGGCGATGGTCATATTCCAGCCAGCCCAGCATGGTCAGGATATTATTCCAATCATGCCCGTCCGTTTCCTTACCGGTCACCCCACCGAGCAGCATGAGATCCAGTGCGCGCGCATCGTCGATATAAGGGGCGATATCCATGAAGCTTTCCGCCGTCCACCAGAGGGCCACCGCCGCACCGAAGGGATCGCGCGTCTTGATGAGAAAGGTCGCCAGGCAGACAAGCGGCATCAGGATCTGGCCGAGACTCCCGCCCAGGATCGTCATGAAGCGTCCCAGCGGGATAAAGAGAAGATGGCCCGCTTCGTGGAACGGCAGATTGATCAGATGGAGAAACGATTCTCCTGTGTAGTTGGTTTCGAGCGGCGTGAACATGAACGTGCGGCCCCACCAGAGCAACACGAGAAACACCGCGAGACGTCCAGCGAACGTCATCGAATCGGTCGACGTATCAGAATCAACGAGCCACTCTCTAGCAAACGCCACCCAGCGCGAGTGATCCCGTGGCACAGGCTGTCGTTGTAGCGGAGCAAGCGGCCGATACTTCGCAAAGATGATCCCGCAAGTCGCGCATTCTGTCGATCCGTCCGGCTGGTCAGCCTGACACTTGGGGCAAGGCACCGTCGAGGTCACTGTGGACGCCATTGCCACATGGTAGGGCTGAATGCGCGATCGGACAAGAAAATCTCTCGATTGATCCAGACCGTGCCAAGCGAGATTGGCGAGAAGAGCGCGACGCGCAAGCTGTGATTCGAAGTGTCTCGCCCTTCCTGCCAGTCTCGCGCGTCACGCTTTACAGTCAGTGGAATGAGAAAGGAACAGGGGCAAAAGTAAGCACAAACACCGCGAGTGCAATCCACCCGACAATGATCCTCCCTCGACCAAGCGGCTCGTGAGGATCGCGCACCGGAGGATGCCCGAAGCCCCACAATCCTGCCATGAAGGCCCAGAGCCACCAGCCGGGCCATCCTACGAATCCCAGCACGATGAGGATCGGCACGATGGCGAAGGCCACGATGCGTTGTCGAGCTCCCCAGAGCGCATAGGCTACATGGCCTCCGTCCAGTTGCCCGATGGGAATGAGATTCAATGACGTCACAAACAAACCGAACCAGGCGGCGAAACCGATGGGGTGCAAGACGATATCAGCATGAGGAGGGAGGGATCCAACGACAAGCCAGGAGATAAACTGCAAGAGCAACGGTTCGCCCAGCTGTAGTCCGTAGGTCGCCGTCCGATCGACGACTGTTGACAGGTTCAGACCGATGACCAGCGCCCCCACCGCAACGACAAAGCCGGCGAGCGGACCAGCCACCCCGATGTCGAACAGCGCACGGCGATCCACGATCGGCCCTCGCAAGCGGATGATCGCTCCGAACGTGCCGATGAAATAGGGAGGGCCTGGGATGAACAACGGCAGTGACGCCGGTACGCCGTGGATGCGGGAAAGCATATAGTGCCCGTACTCATGGGTTACCAGAATCCCCAACAGTGTGGCGGCAAAAGGCACCCCGCGCCAGAGCGTCTCGGGATGTTCGAGCAAAAAATTCACCGGCCCATGGACCGGTCCGTTATAGGCCTGATAGGCCCCGGCCCACAATGTGGTGAAAACCGTCAACACGAAGAGGCTGACTGGGAGGGTCCATTTTGAAAAGGAGGTCTCCTCGAACTCGACGTCAGCCGAAAGATCGTTCAGCCCCTCAGACGGTTCTGCCACAACTGGCAGCTCTCTGCTGCGGATCGGCTGCTCGTCGTTCCGCTGGTTGAGATTCATGGGGCCCACTTTAGTGTTCCTACGCGAAGGGATTATGGTCGAGTTCCTCGCGAACCGTCGTGGCCGGTCCGTGTCCAGGTAACAGGATACAGTCGTGGGGTAATTTCAACACGCGCTGCCGCACGGAGTCCAGATGGGTCGTGAAGAGGTTGTGTGGGAGGGACTTTCCGATCGATCCTGCAAATAGGGTGTCACCAACGAAACAGACGGGCTGTGATTCGGCATCGATCCGATAGCAGACACCGCCAGGCGTATGGCCTGGCGTGGCGAGACAATGGACGCTGAGACGCCCGACCGAGATGGTACGTCCGTCTTTGGGGGAAGTCAGGCGATCCTCTGAGGGCTTCCAGCGTAGGAGGCTGACATCGTCAGCCCCCAGATAAACAGGAACATGCCATCGTGCCAGGAGCTGCTGAATCCCTTCGGCATGGTCTGCATGGCCATGCGTCAGACAGATGCCGGTCAGCCTGAGTCGATGGGATTCGAGCCAGGCGATCATGGCCGGGGCGTTGTATGCCGTATCGACGAGGAGCGCCTCGCCGGAGTCGTGCACGATATACCCGTGGACTCCGTACCCGTTGATTTCGCCCTCTATGGTTTCAATCCCCTGGATCGAGGGAATCGGTTGAGGAACCCACTTCTCCAGGACGATCTGTTCCAACGGATCGATACGGAGTTCTAACGTGGTGGCGAGGGCGCGCATTTCCGCCCGATCGCGCGGCTGGTCGCCTCGTTCGAGTGCGGTGATGTCGGCTCCCGGAAGGCCGGTGCTACGAGCCACGTCCTCCACGGACCATGCATGTCCGATGCGGGCCTTTTTGATGATGTCACAGAAATCGTCCTCAAGCGGCATAAATAAGCCTTCAGCGGCTTCCGTCATCCTTATCCAGGATCTTGCTCTCTCTAGCCGAATAGTAAGATTCGGGTCTTTAGACAACTAGAGATTTCCTTCGTTCTGGCGTGCTGATTGTCCTGGCCGTGCGATTGAGCACTCCGGAACAAGCTTCGACTCGACCATCCGTCCATTCCCTCTATTCCCTCACCCAAAGCTCCGGAGACTTTCACTCTCTGTAGCGGGTGGCGTCGACCAGCTCGACCGTCCGCAGCGGGGTCCCTACACCGGGCGGGGTGCAAGGACGGGCGGGCTGGTCGACGACAGGACCCGCTCTCCTCTCAGCTCTCCGGAACCAACTTTATTTCTTTCACCTCCCCAAATCCTGTCAGCAACTTCGGTAGGGCCTCGCCTGCGCCGACTGCGACAATGGTCAGCCGATCGGGGTGGAAATGTTTCTTCGCCGCCGCCAGGATTTCCTCTTTCGTCAATGCGATCACGCGGGCGCGCAATTGCTGGAGAAAATCCTTGGGTAGCCCATCATATTCCAGTTCAATCATCCGTCCCACGATCGCCGACGAACTGGCGAAGGAGAACACGAACGAGTTCACATAGGCCTCTTTCGCTTCTGCCAACTCCCGGTCTGTCACCAGTTCGGTCCGCATCCGTTCCATGTTCGCGACAAACCGAGCGATCACCTCTTGCGTCGATGGCAGCTTCGTCTCCGCGCGCATCAGCCAGACGCCTTGATCGTGCATCCCGACGTTCAACCGGCTGCCGACCGAGTAGGCCAACCCCCGCTTGGTCCGCACGTCGTTGAAAAGACGGCTGCGAAATGAGCTCCCTCCAAGAATGTCGTTCGCGATGGCTAAGGCGACATAATCGGGATCGTTTTCCTTGATCGACAGATGACCGACGCGAAGATGCGTTTGCGACGTATCCTTGTTCACGAACCGTATGACGGGCTTCGCCGTCGGGCTTTGGGGGACGTCGGCAATCGTCAGCACCGGAACCTCGCCCTTTTTCCAATCACCAAATACTTCGCGCAGCAGGGCCAGCATCGCGGATTTATCGAAGTCTCCCGTGACCCCCAGCATCATGCCGTTCGGATGAACGGTCTTCCGGTGAAAGGCCACCAGATCGTCTCTGGTAATCCGGGTAATGGACTCGATGCTGCTTTCACGCGCCGTCGGGTGCTCTGCTCCGTACAGGAGCTTCACGAACTCGCGTCCGACGATCGAACCGGGATTATCTTGCCTGCGGCGAATCCCTTCGATGGCCTGCAGCTTGGCCAGTTCAACCCGCGCCGGCTCAAAGGCGGGGGTCCGAATGAGTCCCGCAAATATCTGGAGCCCTCGCTTCAAGTCCTTGCTGAGAACGTCGAGCGACGCGGAGCCGAATTGCCGTCCAATCGAAATGCCCACATCTCCGGCAAACTGTTCGAGTTCCTCGTCCACCTGCTCGGAGGATAGGCCGCCGCCCCCACCTGTCCGCATGACGGAGCCCGTCAACGATGCCAGGCCGATCTTGTCCGCCGGATCGAGCCAGCTCCCCGTTCGTGTTGTCGCGGTCACACTGATCAAGGGCAGCTCATGGTCCTCAAGGAGATAGACGACCATGCCGTTCTCGAGCACCACGCGATCCGGTTCGGGCGGGGTGAACTCAACCGGCTTAAACGTCATCTGCCTGGGATCGCCCAGCGCAAGATCCGCGGCCGAGCCGGTCAGCACCGGAATGACGACCGCCATGGTCACCGAGCACAGAACGAAGCTCCATCTCTTCACATTCAGCATTGTACGTTTTACGCCCTTCATCGCGTCACCTCGTGCAAGGGCGCCGTCGCGATCCTTTTCTCGCCGGCCTTCTTCACCAACGTAGCCACCGTTCGGTTCGACTTCGTGAAATACTCAGCGGCTACGCGCTGGATATCCGCCGGGGTCACCGCGGCAATCTTGTCCCGGGCCTTTAAGGCATAGCGCCAATCCCCCGCGACCGTCTGATAGAGTGCCAACTGAGAAGCAAGGCCTCCGTTGGATCGAAGGGCTCGCACCAAGTCGGCATCGAGGTTGTTCAGCACTTTCTCGAGTTCCTTGGCAGAAACCGGCTCTGCCTTCAGCCGCTCAAGTTCGGCATAGATGGCCGCCTCGACTTCTGCCGTCGTATGTGGCGCGAGCGGAGTGGCATTGAGCACAAACAGGTTCGGAGCACGGACTCCCGGATAGTTTGAATCGGAGTTCACCGAGGCAGCGATCCGTTTCTCGCGGACCAGATTCGTATAGAGCCGGGAAGTGAGTCCCTCGGTCAGGACCGCGTCGATGACGTCTAAGACATAGTCATCGGGATGGCCCAACGCCGGCTTGTGAAAGCCGATGGCCACCGACGGTTCGGCATCGAACTCGACTTCTACACGGCGCTCCCCCCGTTGAGGCGGCTCGACGGTGATGATCGAAGGCTGCGGAGATGCAGCCGCTATTTTGCCGAACGTCTGCTCGATCAGGGTCATGACGTCCTTCGGATTAATATCGCCCACGATGGCGATCGTTGCATTGCCCGGACCATAATAGGCTTTGAAGAAGGCCTCGGTGTCGGCTGGCGTAAGGGACAGGATGTCCGACTCCCAACCGATCGTTGGAATGCTATAGGGATGTGCGCGGAATGCTGTCGAGGTGAACGTCTCAAACAATAACCCGTTGGGGCTGTCGTCATTCCGCAACCGCCGCTCCTCCATGACCACTCCGCGTTCTTTGTAGAATTCGCGGAGGACCGGATGTGCCATTCGATCGGCTTCGAGCACGGCCCACAGTGGCAGACGATTCGCCGGCAGACTGATCATATAACGAGTCAGATCCTTGCCGGTCGACGCATTGAGCCCAACCCCACCGTGGCGTTGATAGAGTAAGGCCATTTCATTGGCCGCTACGAATTGCCCTGCCATTTCCTGTAATTCCGTGAATCGTTTGTGCATCTCCTCGACGGCTGCGCGATCCTCGGGACCGACCGGTCTCTCCGGGGTCCTCCGTGCGAGTTCACGTTGCCGCTGCTCTAACTCGGTTCCCACTCGAAACAGTTCTTCGAGTATGGGGCGTTCCTTCTCATAGTTCTTTGTTCCCACGGTCCTCGTACCCTTGAACGCCATATGTTCATAGAGATGAGCCAGGCCGGTTTGCCCCACCTGTTCGTTTACCCCTCCGACCCCAAAGGTCATGTTGAGGGAGACCACCGGCGTCTGATGCCGTTCGACCATGAGCACGGTCAACCCGTTCGCCAGCTTCTGTTCCACCACACGATCCGCTAGACCGAACGAGGCTGCAAAGAGCAGCCCAGGGGCGAGACTGAGACTAAGCACGACCCCCATACCGAACATAGAAACCCGGCGGGGGCGTCTCACGTTCTCATTCGACTGTACTCTTACCCATAACCTGTGTTTCATACGAAAAGCTCCATTAGTTGTTCCGGTCGTTCAATAAACCAGTCCGGTCGGCAGGCCTCCATCTTGGCTCGATTCCCCATGCCGTATCCAACCGCACAGACACGAATCCCGGCGTTATGGCCGCCGTTGATATCGTTGGTACTATCCCCGACGAGCACAGTGTGTTCTTTCGATACATTCAATTGTTCCATGACATGCAATAGCATGCCCGGTTCCGGTTTCAATCCAAATCCGTGATCGCCTCCCACGACGTACTGAAAATGATTCGGTCCCAGCCCTTGGAGAATGACGTTCGTGTACTCGATCGACTTGTTGGTGGCCACAGCCTTCCTCTTACCAGCGAAATGCGTCAGCATCTCTCCAATACCGGGATAGAACGTCGTGCGATCGAGACAATGGGCCAAGTACTGCCCCCTGAATACCCTCAGCGCCTCATCGAAGGTGACCCGACTATCCCCGCCGACCGATAACCGCAACAATTGTTTCACCCCATCCCCGACAAACCCAAAGATTTCCTCAAGTGGCCGCTGCGGCAGCCCAAGTTCAGCCAACGTGAGGTTCACCGATGTTGCAATATCCCATTTAGACTCGATGAGCGTTCCGTCCAGATCAAAAATCAACAACTCCACAGAGGTTTTGCCCATCATTTTACCTTTCGCAACTCGTCTTGCAACGCTTCGAGACGGTCTCGATTCGCCTGGTCGGTTTCCTTCACCCAGGCTTCGCGCACGACATTCACCATTCGTTTCTGTCCTACATGGGGAGGAAGCATCGGTTCGACAATCCTCCATCGATTGTTGACGGCTTTCACGCGAAACCGAACCTCTTCTGTTCCAGCCCCATAGACAAAACCGGCGGTTTCCAGATATACCGACCCCATGACTTGAAAGGTGACCGGAATCACGACTTCCAGTCTATTGATCACCTCCCATTGGCGATACTGCTCCGCTACCACAAAACCTCGAGTCATGACGACGTGCCCCCACGTCGGCTCCTCATGCCAACTCGTATAGGATGCGACCGTCTCGACCGACATCGCATCGAGCCGAGCCCCCTTATAATCAAGCGCCAGGTAGCGTTTCACCACATCGGCAGGTGAATGATCGAGGGCACCGGTCTGTGCGAGCCCATCTCCGCCTGACAATATCAGGGCAAGAAGCTGACACAGAAAAAATACGACCCGCACCACAGCATCGGGTGTCATCGCGTGCCCTGTTCTGACAATCTTTTCTCCTTCTCGGGGAATTGAGTACGCTTCCACGGCACACGTTCGGCAAATGGAGCTCTTGTCCGCATGCGCTGTATGGCACAGGGTCTCTTCCGCTGCCTTAGCTCACCCCACCTTGTGTAACTTCATCAAATTGGTCTCCCCGGGCTGACCAATCCTGGTTCCCGACAGAATCACGATCCTTTGTCCCGTTATCGCCAGTCCCTCGGTCTTGAGGCGGCGTTCCGCTTCATCGATCCGCTCATCGGTTTGAACGATCTGCCGCATCGTGTGAGGAATCACACCCCAGTACAGCGCCATCCGCTGCCGTACGATGTCAAATGGTGTAAATGAAATTATTGCCGCGTCGGGTCGCTGCTTCGACAGCAATCGGGCCGTCGTGCCCTGTTCGCTAAATGCCACGATGACGCTCGCCCCGATGACTGAGGCTGCCGAAGAGGCCGAATTGCAAATGGCTTCCGGGAATGAGCCTTCCCCTTGTGGCGCGTCGGACGAACGCATACACCGCGATCGAGTCCCTTCTTCAGCGGCTCTAATGATTCGGTCCATGACCCGGACTGTTTCAACCGGGTGCTGTCCGATCGCCGTTTCTGCGGACAGCATAACGGCATCAGTCCCGTCGAGCACGGCGTTAGCCACATCCGACGCTTCGGCCCTTGTCGGACGCGTGTGATGTGTCATGGACTCCAACATCTGAGTGGCTGTGATCACAAGGCGTCGGCGTCGGTTGGCTTCGGCGATAATGCGCTTCTGTAAGAGTGGAACCGCCTCCGGCCCCATTTCCACTCCCAGATCGCCCCGCGCTACCATCACGCCATCCGCCTGATCAAGAATCGCATCCAAACACTCAACCGCTTCCGGCCTTTCGATCTTCGCGATAATCGGCACGTCGCCGCCCCAATCGGCCACTAACTTCTTTGTGGCCACCACGTCATCGGGACCTCTGACAAACGAGAGGGCCACATAGTCTATCCCCTGCGCGATGCCGAACAGAAGGTCGTCCCGATCTTTGTCTGTCAGACTTGGGGCGCTGATACGGGTATCAGGCAAGTTCATGCCCTTATGCGAGGTGAGTCGCCCTCCGGTCACGACTCCGCATTCGACGGCGCCTTCGGTGATCCGATCAGCAATCAGCTCGATTAATCCATCGTCAATCAGGATCCGGGCGCCTGGACGGACATCCCGCACCAGGTATTGATATGTCACCGGGATATCCTGCATGCCGGATGGAGCGATAGACCGTGCGCCGAGTTGACCGCCAGACCGCAGCAGCGTCGTCACGAGCCTGACAGTCCGACCGGCAACGAGATCGAGCCCGCTCTGATCGACTTCTCCGACCCGGATCCTCGGTCCTTGCAGATCCTGGATGATTGCCACCGCCACGTGCCGACGACCCGCTGCTTCGCGGATGGCCTTGACCGCATGCGCATGCGATTCGTGGGTTCCATGAGAAAAATTGAGTCGCGCCGCGTCCATGCCGCTCTCGATTAACTGATCCAGCAAGGCAGGCGAATCACTGGCGGGGCCAATGGTGCATACGATTTTGGCTTTACGCATAGAACATACTGTCACTGATCAACCGGGATGCGGGCCGCGCGAGGCAGTCAAGACGGACGGGACATCCGATTCCGACTGGTCCCGCATTTCGTACGCGTCCCGCTTCCCGCTCGTCTCACGATGATATCCAGGGATGTCATTCTAGCAAACGACCTTCATGCCCACAATGCAACCGCTGTTTCACGCACAGGCGACTTCGTTCATCCATGATCGGGTCACACTGTGACGATGAGAAGAGACGGAGTCAGGGCGCGATCTTCACAATGAAATGGGACGTTCCATTCACCCCGCTACGGAAGTTCGCTGCCGTGCATTCGGGCGAAGACCTCCCAGTCGAACTGCTTCGGTGCCACAGCGTGGAGTGGGATCGCTTCGATAGTGCCCGGCCCACGATAGGCCAGCATGCACCCAACCACCCGCTCCGGCTCCTTGACGAGCCGGCGAATCGCTTCATAGGCCAGATCTTGTCCGATGGTCTTGTCCTCGGGGGTCGGGGGCGCCCCCCGTAACGTGTGGCCGAGGATCGTGGCTTTGGTCGCAGGGGCGAGTCGATATTCACCGGGGCGCGCCTGAAACTGTGGCCACGTAGTGAGTGTGCTGGCGACATACTCGACAAGACCGCGCACACCGCCATCCGGGTGATGGCGATGAGGCGTCTGTTCTGCCACCACAAACAGATGGCTTTTGTTCGGGATACCCAACGTGCGCTTGAGCGTGCTCAGGATGATGTCGTCGATATAGGCGTCGGGATCGGGATGCTCGTTGACCAAGAGGCCTTCAGCTCTGGCCTGATACGCGCAAGCCAGGGCAAGATGTCCGGACCCAGCACCCATAATCTCGACGAAAAAAACGCTGCCCATGGCTGAACTGGTGGCTTTCAGCGACTCGATGGATTGATTCGCCAGAGATACGGCCGAATGAAAACCCAAGGAAGTCGTCCCCGCGAGATTATTGTCGATCGTGCCAGGAAGCCCCAGTGCCTGGACGCCAAATCCTTCGTAGAGCGCCCGTGCGCCTCGAAGACTTCCGTCCCCACCAATGACCACCAGGGCTCCATCTTCCATGTAGGGCCGAAGATGCCGCATAGTGGCTTGCTGCACCTGCTCATCCTTGAAATCTTCGAAGCGGCTGCTTCCAATCGGACTGCTCGCATGGCTACCCATACCGCGAGTACCGTCCTCCGTTACCGCTTCGATCCAATTATTCGCCAGACCTAAGAATCCGTGACGAACGAAGTGGACTTCCAGGCCAAACCGGTGTCCCGTGACGCGCAGTTCTTTCAACGCGGCGCCGGCTCCTGCGAAATCGCCACCAGAGACCAATGCCACGATCCGTTTGATCTGTCGGGGCTTGAGCGTGACCCGGTCTCTGCGTTCGCGCTCGATCTTCACCCAGGTTTCCCGCGCCGCCCGTTCCCGCGCCGACAAACCCACAGCGGTGGAATAGCCGGATAAGAGTCCCTGTTCGTAAGTCAACAGCACGACGTTGTCCTGTCCCTCCTTATATTCACCAAACTCGGTGAAGGCTTCGCGAAAGGGACGAGGATCGAGATAAATCATAAGCGCCCGCAGCGTGGAACTGTGGCTGTATATACACACGGCCTTTCCCTGGTGGGACTGACCCAATCGGCGGAAACCATCGACGATATCCACATAGACATCGAAGAAGGAATGCCCACCCGGGTAGCTGTAGAGTGGATGTTTGATCAGGCGCTTAGCCGTCTGCACGTCTACATCGAATGCCTTTGCGGCTTCCTCGGCTTCCACTTTCTTTTCCAGACCCGTGGCCCATCCGAAATCCTGGGAGTCTAAGGCGGGATCGCAGGCGGGTGGGAATGCCTCTGCATTGTTCGCCTGTGCCTGCATCAAGGCCGCGATCACACGCTCATACAATTGTCGCGTATTGGGGCTCTGGCTCACCAGATGGACGAAGGTGCGCGGATCGAGGTAGTTGTGAATGTGCAGGAAGTCCAATTGTTGCCCGACGACGCCCAGCATACGGGCCAGGGCTGAACCGACTGCGTCGGCTTTGGGGACGCCTCGCTCAGGATCCAGCACGTTCGCGAGACGGCGCCCGACTCGATAAGTGCCGCTCTCCACTCGTGAGACACCATGACGCATCGTAAACAGGAGCGTGCGACCGGTTAAATCGCGCGGCAAGAGCCAAAACCGATCCTCTCCCAAGTCCAGGACGATACGATCCTCGACCAATTGCGGCGTCAGTTGCGCGCGCGGCACGATCGCCACCGGCCGGCGATGCGGCGGCTTCTGCACTGACCTGATTGGCACGCGGTAGAGTGGGGCCAATTCGCCTGCTGCGAGGAGAGCGTTCCAAGCGGCAAAGAACACCAGTTCGTCGCTCCTGCAATCCTCTTCGATCAGCGCACGACGGGTAGCCCGATACTCCTCTGCCCCAGGAAAGCCCCTCTGCGCATCGTGCACAAACGCCCTGATCTTCTCCATGGCCTCGCGGGTTCGCTGGCGTCGATCGACTGAAGAAGTTGGGATAGGCGGAAACGCAATTCCCTCACCGGCGGTGCGACGCGCCAGCATCTCTCCGTAGGCTAGGAGCCCTTCGACTGTCACAAATTCAAGCCGGTCTACTATGGATTCCAATATGGACCTCGTTGGTTCATCCTTGCGCAAGCGACCATCGTGGCGTCCGATCTGCCCGTCTGGTCGTCAGTAGATGACGGACAGGAGACCACCCATAACAAGACGAATGCATTTGATGCTACGCTGGCGAATGAGCGATAGCAACAATTCCCGGCCTAGAACGCCCGCTCCCCTCATGCCCGTTGATCCTCCGAGATCCTGCATGCTAGGGTTCGTCTGCGCTGCTTCATCTCGCGATACAAACGCGAAACTATGGATCGGACTTGGAAGATCTATGGAATACTCGTCGTCCTTGGTGGTCTACTGTTCGGTGGCCCAACAGATTCCTCCAATGCTGGCTCCTCGTCTGAACCGACCGGACCGTCTATCTCTGACCCAATCGTTCAGTCCACAGGGCCACCTCTTCACGATGCCACACAGCCTCTCGATCTCCAATCGCATCAAGTCGCAAAGGATCCCCTACAAAAAGTCAAAGACCTGCTGCAAGCAATTCAGCGGCATGAGGGTAAACCCCTCCCTGGATATATCGGCGGGGGGGCGTTTCAGAATCGAGAAAGACGGCTGCCCCTTGGCCGCTATCGCGAGTATGACGTGAATCCTAAAATACGGGGCCGCTCGCGCGGTGCGGAACGGATCGTCATCGAACAAGGCAGCGGCAGAGCTTACTATACCGGTGACCATTACCGAACGTTCATTCCATTGAATTAGACACCATGGCTCCGAAACAGGCCCTAACATTGACCGCCTATCTCCAATCGACGAAGGCCCCTTGGACCACATTGTTCAAGGTCAAAGCCGGGCAACGCGCTGAAGCGCTGGTGCGTCTACCGACCGGGTTTGTGTTGAGGGTCATCAAGGGCGCCAAGTGTCAGACCACCGCTGGGCTGTTGACCGAATTTGCCCGTGCCTTGGATTTTCCGGACTACTTCGGCCACAACTTGGATGCCCTTGAGGAATGTCTGGCAGACCTGGAGTGGCTGCCGGCCAAGGGCTATACTCTGCTGATCACCGATGCGGCGAAGGTATTGCCTGACGACGAAGAAGAGTATGAAACCTTTCTTGAGATCTTGTGCGATGCGGGAGAGGCCTGGGGAAACGGACAGGCGGGAATGGGCGCGCGGCGAGCGACGCCGTTTCACGTGCTATTCGCTGTGTCGGAACGAGAGAAGGCCGAACGGGCCCACTGGGGAATGAAAGAAATCAATTTAGAACCGACTCGGGAGCCGGAGATACGGCGTCGGACTCCCTCAAAACAAACGTAGTGGGCTGTGGACAACTTGTAATAGGAGTGCGGATGGTTTTCGGGATGGTCAGGTGCGGAATGCGGAGAATGGATCCAAGGGTACGTGTGCCTCTACAGGTCTATCTTCCGAGTCGCTTTGAGTAATCCGCCCCAGCGGAACAACAAGTTCGACATTCCTAGACCCTGGTCTGAACCAGCGCCTGATTCGGCGCAAGTCGATTCCTGCCAATGGACTTGAACTTGACGGCGATGATTGATACAGATTCCATGAGTCTCTCGAGCATCGTCCAGTGGAGCTTTCTCTCCAACAAACTCTGCTATCCCTTCTTTCCGACACCACGAACAGACGATTTTCATCCCTTACCCCTTCGATACCAAGAAAAACCTGTGCAATACGTAATAAAATAGGCAAGAGTCAGGCCGAGCACACTGAGAAACCAGAATAGCGCAATATTGAGGAGATTGCGTAAGTCTTCCTCTCACTCCTTATTGTTTCTGTATCCAAACTGGTAACAAGTGTATCAGTTGAGACACTTTTGGGCCCCACTGGCGCAAGAGTATGGAACCGATTTGAGGTTTCTTGACCGACAGTCGACTGCGTGGTACTGTGCGCCCCCATTATGAAAACCATTCGTTCCGCCAAGCTGTTTGCCGACGCTCAACAGTTAATTCCCGGGGGCGTAAATAGTCCGGTGCGAGCCTTTCGCTCCGTCGGAGGTCAACCCCGGTTTATCAAGCGCGCCAAGGGCGCTCGCCTGTACGACGTCGACGGGAACACCTACATCGACTATGTCCTGTCATGGGGCCCGATGATTTTGGGCCATGCCGCCCTCATCGGTCATCAGCACCATCAAGAAGGCGGCCGCGAACGGTACGAGTTACGGTGCCCCCACCGAACTGGAAGTTATTCTCGCCCGCATGATCCACCAAGCCTTCCCTTCGATGGAAAAGGTCCGACTCGTCAGCTCCGGCACCGAGGCGGTCATGAGTGCGATTCGCGTGGCCCGTGGATTTACGAAGCGAGACAATATTCTGAAGTTTGAAGGATGCTATCACGGCCATAGCGATTACTTGCTGGCAAAGGCCGGTTCAGGTCTGGCCACCTTGGGGATTCCCGATTCCCTTGGAGTCCCAGCTGACTTTGCGAAGCACACTTTGACCGTCCCGTACAACGACATCCGAGCGGTGCAACAGATCGTCAAGGAACATCGGGACACGTTGGCCTGCATTATTCTGGAACCGATCGCAGGGAACATGGGCGTCGTACCGCCGGCGCCGGAGTTCCTCATGGCACTTCGTCAACTCACGGCAGAAAACGACATCCTTTTGATTTTCGACGAGGTGATCTCCGGCTTTCGCGTGGCATACGGCGGAGCCCAAACGCTTTACGGAATTACTCCTGATCTGACGGTGCTGGGGAAAATCATCGGTGGAGGATTGCCGGTTGGCGCCTACGGAGGGCGGAAAGAGATCATGGATCTGATCGCGCCGTTGGGGCCGGTTTATCAAGCTGGGACGCTGTCGGGAAATCCCTTAGCCGTGTCCGCCGGCATTGAAACCCTCAAGCAGCTCAAATCCCCTGGGGTCTACAAGAAGCTGGAAGAGAAATCAGCCGCCCTGGCCAAAGGGATTGGAGACGCGGCCAAGAAGGCCGGCGTGCCGCTCACGCAAACCAGAGTCGGCTCGATGCTTGGTGCCTTCTTTACATCAGGACCGGTGGTGGATTGGGATACCGCAAAGCTATCGGACACGAAGCGCTACGGGCAATTCTTTCACAAGATGCTGGAACAGGGAGTGTACTTGGCCCCCTCTCAATTCGAAGCCGCCTTCCTCTCGACGGCTCACTCAACCCGCGACATCGAATACACGGTCAAAGCCGCGCATTCTGCCTTCAAAGCACTTTGAAGAATGATCGCATATGGCGCATGGTACGAGAATCAGTCGTCAGTCTCAGTCCAGCCTCTCAGCTATACGCTCCTGCGGCTGTATCCACCGAGATACTCGCCGAATCGCTTTCGATACAGCGGCAGGGTTCTTGGAAGCTGTTCAAAACGGCCGTCCAGCAAGGCCGTAGTGAGCGAAAGGCTGAGGCGTACTCCGAGTACGTTGAAGCCTTGAACGAAGCTAGAACAAAGCTGGCGGTTGTTTTCAACAGCTTCACTATTCGTCGTCCTCATCCTCCGCATCCAACACTTCCTGTCGCTTCTGCTCTTCCATTGCGTTATGCAGGAGCATGCGAACAAACATCGAATAGAGAGAGCCTTTTTCCAGCGTCCCGCCTGGAGGAATGGCGATCTTGCCCTCCTTAATCATGCGATCCATCCAAACCTTTTGATCGGGCGCGATCAAGATCGGAATCTCGACCAACCCCACACGTCCCATCATATCCATGATGCAACCCCCTTCTATTTCTTCACATCTTTCCAATCGACATATCGGGCATTTCAGCATGCGAATTTCTTCAATGTCAATAAAGCTGGAACAGCCTCTTCTTCTGGCATGAACCCTGCGAGGTCAATCCTGTTGTATGGAACGCCTGCAACAGATATCCAGCGTACCTGGAAGAGTCCTGGGAAGATGTCTTCTGGTCATTCTCTTGATCCTGCCATGTTTGTTTGCAACGCCTTATGAGGGACTGACCCAGTCAACCACCGCACCGCCCTCCTCATTGCCCACCGCTCCGTTATCGCCCGATGCCACCATTCCCGATTCACGTTCCTCCTGTGATCTCTGCTGGAAGCCTGAACCACAAGCCGGGAGCACCCTCCACCCCCACCGACTTCACCGTGAAAAAGGACTCCATCCCCACAAGAAGCCCCAAGGGAACACACCGATCCAGTAGCCCAAGTTCCCGATCACTGCTCCGTCGGCAAACACCCACACCGATCAGTGGCATCGAACGCACGCTGGATGGTCGGCAGGTTCATGTGGTTGATGGTGCCACGTTCCGATATGGTCCCGAGCGCGTCAGACTCCGGGGCATCGATACGCCGGAACTGAACGAGCCAGGGGGACAGGCCGCCAGGCTACGGTTGGAAGAGTGGCTTCGCAGGGGACCCTTGCGCATCGTCCCGTATGGCCGAGATGTCTACGATCGCCTCGTGGCCGATGTTTTCGTCGATGGGCATAATGTCGGAGAGATGCTGGCTCAGGAAGGCTATGCAAAGCCCGGTTCCTAAATCCGAGTCTTCGCAGAATTTGCAAAGGCGACGCTGTTGGGCATAAGGAGGAAAACATATGAAGCCTGCAAAACCCACATTCGGTGCATTCAACCAAGGACAGATTCCAACCATCGCATGCTTTAACAGGGCAACGGTCGCTCTCGGTGTCAACTTTGACGCCCTGATTGCGGCCATGCAGGCATATGTGAATCAACACATCGTGCCGATTTGGGGCACCCCCGCAAAGCTGATCAAGACAACAGATTTCGTGAAAGATGCCTGGGCGATGGTGTTCCTCGACAACGCCGATCAGCCAGGCGCCCTCGCGTATCACGATCTCACGCCTGGTGGACTGCCGTTGTCCAAAGTCTTTGTAAAGACAACCCTGGCGGATGGTGAACTCGTAAGCGTGTCGGCATCGCACGAACTCGTCGAGATGTTGGTCGACCCGGCCATCAACATGATGACCACAGGCCCAGATGCGAAAATCATGTATGCATATGAGAGTGCGGATCCAGTCGAGGCACTCAGCTTCAACGTCAAGGGCATTGCGATGAGCGATTTTGTGTACCCCGCTTACTTCGAAGTCTTCCGCAAAACCGGATCGGCGAAGTTCGACCACCTCAACAAGATCAAGAAGCCATTTCAGATCCTTTCCGGCGGCTATCAGATCATTTTTAAGAGCGGGAAGTGGACACAGGTCTTTGGCTCAGCTTCGAAGGAGAAGAGCTTTTCCCAGGAAGATCGCCGCGGCCACCGGAGCCAGACTCGTGGAAAGAAACTGAAACTCACTTCGAAAAAGGAAATTGCCCGGGCGGAACGCAAGGACCGACATTCTCTTTGACCGTTGCCGCGAATATGGACCTCGCATCCGCGCCATCTCGGTTCGCCATCATTGCGCCTGGAGATCTGGCATTCGGTCTGGGTCGCATGTTTCAGGCGTATCGAGAAGGCGAGAAGCAGAGCACCAAGCATGTTAAAGTGTTCCGGAACCTCGAAGCAGCACTGGCCTTCCTGAAAATCAAGGAGGCGCCTACGCTTCCGCCATTGCCGCCAAGAATCGCGACAGAGAAGCAGTGATCTGCATTCATCACATTCATAAATGCGCGCGCGTCCCGCGATGAAGGGATATTATGTGGCCGGCAACAATCGCTTCTTATAGTTAACCCATACGAAGCTTCGTCTTTCCGCGGTCGTCCTCTCTTGCGCTAACTCTCTATCACTATGCCTGCCGGCTACACAATTGACCTCGCACGATCCTTAGTGCTAACCCGTGGATGGGACATAGTGACGGATCGCGAACTTCTGACTCACGTACGCACTCTGGCCGCCGACCCACGCTTCGCAAGAAACTTCTGCCAGCTCGCCGACCTGCGCGATGTGACGGATGTCCAGGTCACTGCCGCAACTATCAAAGAGATGGTTCGGCTGAATCCCTTCTGGGCCGGTGCCCGACGCGCCATGGTAGTCACCAGCGATGTGGTGTTCGGCATGGCACGCATGTACCAAATCTTGCGGGACGAATCGCCTGACGAGTTAGAGATCTTTCGGAAAATGGATGGCGCCCTTCAGTGGCTTGAGATTGCCGACGAGAAAGCGGAATTGCTTTCGACCCTGTCCAAAGTGCGTCCGATTCCTGAGTCGAATTAGTTCCTTCGCCTCCTAACATTCTGTCCTGCCTCTGGAACCGCTGCTTGCGAAACCTCCCGGCCATCGCAGCACTACCACATCTCAACCTTCCCGTCCTTTCATCCTAGTGCGGAAACATCTGAAACTCATTGCTTTTACCCAAGTAATAGCCTTATGGATTGTCGGTGAGCGGCTACCGGAACATTTTTGAAAGAGGAGTAAAGAGCCGGGGAGGATTCGATCCTTCACAGGTGCAGTGACGACCCAGGACGATGTGGTCGTATGGCGGTCGACGCAAGAGCTTTGAGTTCTATTCCGTTCTGAATCGAGGGGCAACTATCCCTGCCAAGCAGCGGCGGAACGCCTCCCATACGATTGTGGGCTCCTTCCGGTGCGTATCCATACTCAATGCTCGGAGTTGCACCGTGCCCCGCTCTTGGATTATTAATCCTGAAGAACCAGGCAGGCGTCAGCGAGTGAGTTAGGGCTTCTTCTTTTTGCCCGATGGGTTTTCCGAGAACAGGAGCCAGCCGAGTACGATGAAACCGATCGCCACGCCGGTGATGGCGAGCCAGGTTCCGAGCTTGTCCATTTAATGACTCCTTGTGGGACCGGACTGTAGTGCGGCGATCATGGCCTTGTCGAGGCGCTTTACCTTGCCATTTCCGTCGACCGCCGCCAGTCTGGCCGATCCTTCGACGACCACACGCCGGCTCTCCCGTTCTCGGATTACGTGCGAAAAAGTGAAGGAGGCTGCCGTCATGTCGGAGACGACCGTCTCAATGACCAGCGTCTCGCCATAACGGGCTGGAGAACGGTAATCCACTTCTGCATGCACCACGACGAACACCGTGCCTTCTTTCATGAGCCCGGCCACTGACAACCCTCGCTCTTCGAGATACTCCGTCCGTGCCCGTTCGAAATACTTGAGATAGTTTCCGTAGTACACCACCCCGCCGCAATCCGTGTCCTCATAATAGATGCGAATGTCCATGTTTTCTACTCTTGAGATAAGCGGGAGGGGCATGACTCGCCAAAGGACTGCCTATCTTGCCTCATGCATCTGTTTCGCTCGTCGCGTTAGAGGCCCAACACCGGAAACTTTGGCAGTGACGTGTCACCGACTCCCGATAACTTGAGGACGACTTCAAACAACTGCTGAACCCGCTCGGCTTTGACCGGCTCGAAGCCGTGGCCGAGGACGGCATGGTTGGCGGCATCGAGCAGAGGTTTCATCGTCGGCCACTCGCGTAGAAAGGCTTGGCCCATCTGGTCGCCCAATTCGGCAAGCGCCCGAAACTGCGCCTGCAAGGGCAATTTGTACTTGCCGTCGAGGTCTTCCAACCAACAAGATTGACAGGTTTCTCGCAGCGCCTGCGGCAATTGCTCCGGCTGCACGTCCCAGGTTTTGATCTTGTATTGCTTGAACAATTGTCGTTGGGCAAAGGCTTCGAGCGCACGAACTAACGAGACCATGGCTGACTCCAGATCGTGCAGGCCATGCAGTCGACGACCGGCATGGGCCAGCAGATCGAGAGCCTGCATATCTTTCACAGGAGCAGGATCAAGGACGAGCTTTTCCAGGAATCCCGCGTTCGCTTTGATGGCTGGTAACAGCGACGTGAGTCCTGGTGGTCCCCCCCATAGGGACGCCATCTCGAAAGCCTTCACGGCAGTCTTCAGTTTCTCCCAGGCTTGACGGTAGTGAAATCGTTCCCACAGGTCATAGCCATCCGCCAGGTCAGCAAAGGCACGATAGAGGGGTTTCTGCCCGCCGCTCACCCGTGCTTCGACCTCGCGGAACAGCTTCGTCGCTGCGGCAAACAATCCCCGATTGAACAGATCACAGCCCTCGCGGCGCGAGACCGAGGCCGCCTCGTCCCATGGATTCCCCTGCGTCCACAGGAACGGCTGCCCGGCAATCTCAATCCTTTCATCTTCTTGCCCCTCTCGCGCCGGCACGAGCGAAACGATCCGCGAACTGAGAGACATGGTGGCCAGTGTCAGCGCCCCCGCCATAGCAGGAGTGGCCCCGGTCACATCGACGACCAGTTCGCCTGGCTGGACGTCCCACGTGCGCAGCATTTCCGGGAGTGTCCGGGCGAGCGTCTGATAACAGCCGACAAATTCGCTGGTCTCCGCCAGAATCACCCAATCCCACCGTCTGGGCATGTGCTCGATCTTTGGCTGGACCTCGGACTCCACGAGCGGTTTCGCATCTTCCGGCAACACGAAGCAGAGCGAATCCGGCTGCAGACGATTAATAGAATAGACTGCCGCCGCCGCATGGTCGGTGAGCGCGATCACTAAAGCCTTGACTGGTTGGTCTTGCGCCATTGCGCGCGGACTATAGCATCGCCCCGCTGAGCGATCAATTCACTGGTTCGCCTTCCAGCCTTCTGCTTGACGGTCTCCGGAAACGCGCTTAGACTTTCGCCGACTATCTTCGATGCCTCTTCACCGCGACACACGACACCGAACGAGGTTCCTCCATGATCTGGTGGTATTGGATGCTGCTCGGTCTCGTGCTCCTCGGCGCCGAGATGGTTACGCCAGGGGGCTTCTATATTCTCTTTTTCGGACTCGCGGCTTTGGTGGTGGGCACGCTGGCCGGAGCTGGGGCTCGTCCAGGCGGAATGGCTCCAGTGGCTGTTGTTTTCGGGGCTCGCGATTCTCTCACTGCTCGTTTTCCGTGGCCCGCTGCTGGCCTGGATCAAGACGCAGGAGGTCGAGACCCCGGCCGTAGATTCGATGGGAGGCGAAAGCGCGATCCCGCTTGAAGACCTAGTGCCGGGTGGCACCGGCAAGGCAGAACTTCGCGGCACCACATGGACCGCCCATAATGCCGGGCCCGCTCTCTTGAAAAAGAACCAACGATGCAAGGTCGAGCGCGTCGAGGGCCTTACTCTCTGGATTACAGCCGAATGATTGAGGACAGCCTGGAAGGCGAACGATTGTGGAGGAGGTAACAATGACCGGCGGACTTTTTGTCGTGCTGTTATTGGCGTTGCTGGTGCTGATCATCATCGGCAAGACCGCCGTGGTCGTGCCGCAGCAAAGCGCCTATGTGGTCGAACGACTCGGCAAATATTCGGCCACGCTGGATGCGGGATTTCATATTCTCCTCCCCTTCATCGACCGCATTCGCTACAAACATTCGCTCAAGGAAACGGCCATCGACATCCCCGAGCAGGTCTGTATCACGCGCGACAACGTGCAGGTGTCGGTGGACGGCATCTTGTACCTCAAGGTCTTGAACCCTCAGCGCGCGTCCTATGGCATCAGCGACTACCATTTCGCCCTGATCCAGCTGGCGCAGACCACACTGCGGAGCGAGATCGGCAAGATCGAACTCGACCGGACGTTCGAGGAGCGGACCAACATCAATATCCAGGTGGTGAATGAACTCGACAAGGCCTCGGATCCCTGGGGCGTCAAAGTCCTCCGGTACGAGATCAAGAACATCACACCCCCGAAGGGCGTGCTGGACGCGATGGAAAAGCAGATGCGGGCGGAACGGGAAAAACGCGCGGTGATTCTCACGTCCGAAGGCGAGCGCGACGCGGCGATCAACCAGGCGGAAGGCGAGAAACAACAAGTCATCAAAGCCTCCGAGGCGAAGAAACAGCAGCAGATCAACGAAGCAGAGGGAGCGGCCGCGGCCATCCTCGCCATCGCCCAAGCCACCGCCGAAGGGCTCCGCAAGGTCGCGGAGACCATCCAAGTACCGGGCGGTCAGGAAGCCGTCCAGCTGCGGGTGGCGGAACAGTACATCACCAAGTTTGGAGAGCTGGCCAAAACCAACAATACGCTCATCCTCCCGGCGACGGTCTCCGATGTCGGCTCCATGATTGCCCTGGCGATGAGCGCCATCCGGCAGACAGGTCCCATCACCACAATCGAAAGTCGTAGCGGCCTGCGAGCCGCGTTTGACAGGTGACGGAGGGTTGCCTAGAATCGCTGCCTATGAAAGAACTTGTCCTCAGGCCTTTGCCGAAAGCGCGACCGTCAAGCAACAGTTCGCGCGCGACCATGCCGACCGCATCGTGCAGGTCGCGAAACTCATGGCCACGGCCTTTCGCGACGGACACAAAGTGCTGCTCTTCGGCAACGGCGGCAGCGCCACGGATGCGGCCCACATCGCAGCCGAATTCGTCGGCCGGTATAAACGCGAGCGCGCCCCGCTCCCGGCCATCGCCCTGGCCACCGACATCGCCGCCATCACCTGCATCGCCAACGACTACGGCTTCGACGAACTCTTTGCCCGCCAGGTTCGCGCCCATGGACAGAAAGGCGACATCGCCATCGCCATCAGCACCAGCGGCAATTCACCGAACGTCTTGAAGGGCGTGGAGGCCGCGCGGGCTTGTGGCCTCACCACCATCGGCTGGACCGGCGGAACCGGCGGGAAACTGGCCGGCCTGGTGGAATACCCGTTCGTCGTGCCCTCGACCGTCACGGCCCGCATTCAGGAAAGTCACATCACGCTCGGCCATGTCCTGTGCGAACTCATCGAGGAACAGCTCCTTGGCAAAGCCTCCTGACCGGCAGCGGCCCCCCGTCACGACCCCGAGCCTGATCCCGCCGATCAATGTGACGGATCTCAAGACCTATCCGCTCAAGAAACGGCACAGCAAGGTCCGAGTCTCCGACTTTGCCCGCCCCTGGCACCGCGGAGGCAGCTTCAGCCAATTCTATCGCTCGCTGCCGGATATCCTCGGCGTCAAAACCTTGCGCGCAGTCGCCAAAGCCATCGCGAAGGCCCATCGCAAGGGCCGGCCGGTCATCGTGGGCATCGGCGCCCACGTCGTCAAAGTCGGATTGAGTCCGATTCTCGTGGACCTCATGCAGCAAGGGATCGTGTCGGCCGTGGCCATGAACGGCGCCGGGATCATTCACGATTTCGAATTGGCGCTCATGGGGCACACGTCTGAGGAAGTCGACGCGGAGATCGACGAGGGACGCTTCGGCATGGCGGAAGAAACCGGCCGCATGCTGAACGAGGCGATCATCCGCGGGGCCCACGATCGCGAGGGGCTCGGCGAATCCGTCGGCCACTACATCAACCGACGCCAGGGGCAGTTTCCCAATCGCGAGACGAGCATCCTGGCGACCGGAGCGAAGCTCGGTATTCCGGTGACCGTGCATGTCGCCATCGGCACCGACATCATCCATATGCATCCTGCCGCGGACGGAGCCGCCATCGGAGCGACCTCGCTGCTGGACTTTCGACGGCTCGCGGCCGTCGTGTCAGGGATGGAGGGGGGCGTGTATCTCAATCTCGGCTCTGCCGTCATTTTGCCGGAAGTCTTCCTCAAAGCGGTGTCACTGGGGCGCAATCTTGGTCACGATCTGACCAACATTACGACCGTGAACATGGACTTCTTGGCTCACTACCGCCCGCTCACAAACGTGGTGCGCCGGCCGACCCAGAAGGGCGGGAAAGGCTATTCCCTGATCGGCCACCACGAAATCATGGTGCCGCTGCTGGCAGCGGCGGTGCACGAAGAATTGGGGTGACCCCCTTCGTATGGCTCCACGCCAATCCCCTCCAGTGACCTCGCAAGCATCTGACCCAGATGTGGAGCGAACTGAATGGCCGCTACTTCGCGGGCCAACTGCCCCCGATCGATCTCGTCTGGAGCCGCCGGCTGACTTCCTCGGTCGGCATGTTCGTGAGTCGTCGAGGACCGCGGCCACGGCTGGATCAGGATGGTCTTCGCCCGCCAACCAAGCGCGAGATTCGCCTCTCCCTTCCCTTGCTCCAACAGGTCGCCCAAGAGAGCGAGTATGGCGAGCAGGAGATCGTGAACACGCTGGCGCACGAAATGATTCATCAATGGCAATACGACATCCTGAAACGGCGGCCGAATCATGGGGCGGATTTTCTCCGCAAGATGACCGAGATGAATCGGGACGGAGCCCTGGCGATCACCATCTACCATTCGCTACAGAAAGAAGTGCTCGCGCTGGCGCGATTTGCCTGGCGCTGCCGGCAATGCGGCCGAGTGTACCGACGTCAGCGACGGACGATTCAGCCGCGTCGGCACCACTGCGGCATCTGCCGGGGATTACTACAAGAATTGGGATCGGCGAGTCGGATCCAGAAGGAGCCTCCGCCTGCACCAGCTCCCAGTCTCTTGCAGCGAATCCAATTGTCCTTTAGGTTCTGAGCTCCTGCCGGAGGAGCAATCCATGCGCTGGTCTCGCCAGATCCTCTTCGGGGACGTGGACGCCATGTTTGCCTCAGCGGCCGTCCTGGCAGACCCAAGCCTTGCGGGCAAACCGGTGGCCGTCGGTGGATCCTCCCCGCGAGGAATTATCGCGGCAGCGAGTTACGCGGCTCGTACATTCGGCGTCCGCTCCGCCATGCCGACAGGCGAAGCCCTCCGTCTCTGCCCCAATCTCATTCTCATTCCCCCGGACAGGCCGCTCTATCGCCGGCTGCATGAACAGATGCAGGCCGTTACCGGCCAGTTGCTTCCCCGTCACCGAATGGACGAGCATCGACGAGTTTTATGCAGAGACGACGGACATGCAGTCTCTGTATCCCGATCCGTACGCGCCTTGGCCAGCGCGTGAAGGATGCGATATTCGAGGCCACGGGACTCCGTTGCACCGTCGCGCTCGCCACCGGCAAAACCGTCGCGAAGGTCGCAGCGGATGCGCACAAGCCTGACGGGCTGGCCGTGATCGAGCCGGGAACCGAAGCGTCGTTTCTGGCCGCGCGTCCGGTTCGCGACTTGCCGGGCATCGGACCAAAGTCCGCTGCCATGTTGAACTCGCTCGGTGTCCGGTGCGTCGGTGACTTGCTCGATCCATCGACACGAGCCGTTTCTTCGACAGCGATGGGGCAACCGGGTTGACGCGTGGCAGGAGCTGGCGCGCGGAATCGATCACGATCCGGTCGTGGTCGATCGAGAATCCAAGAGCCTCGGCCATGAGACGACGTTCGAGCACGACACCAGCGATCTTGCTTTCCTGGAACAGACGATTCGAGGTTTTCTCGGTACATTGGCGCACGACCTGCGCGTGCAGGGACTGGCGGCAGGATCGTTCACCGTCAAGCTGAAAGATGCGACATTCCGAATCACCACTCGACAGCAACAGTTCCGGCAGCCGCTCAACTATGACCCCACGATGTGGCCGATCGTCCAATCGGCACTCCACAGCCTGGCCACCCCCCACACATGTTATCGGCTGGTCGGACTGTCGCTTTCCGGCCTCCTGCCCGCGACAGAGTACCTGTTCGAACAGCGCCAGGCTCAGGCCGTCGCAGCCCTGGACGGGCTGATCGAACGATATGGCAATCGAATTGTGCGCCTCGGCGGGATTCCGGAAGAGTAAGCCGGCAGGCTCAGCCGTGAGCGTGGACTGTCAGGCGGGCGAACCGAATTCAAGAAGGCTTCCACTTCCTGGATTACCACTCCCTGCTCCTCAGCAGATAACTTATCCCAATGTTGCCGCAGCGGTTCAAAATATCGCCTGATGGAGGTATAGAGGCTGTAGGCTTTCCCGTTTCGCTCGTCCGGACTGTCGGCCATGGTGATCGTCCTTTCAAATCGTCTTTGTACGACCAGCAGTCTAGTCAATTCTCCGTTGGCAGACAAGGGGACAGGCAGACCTGGCATCCTGCCAGGTCTGCAATCTCTTTCCATCCGAGCGCACAGTCGGTATGATGCAGTTATGTCCGTGAAAGTCATGACTAGAGACCAACTCGTCCCACTTCTAAAAGCGGCGCGGACCCAAGGGAAACGTGTCGTGTTCACGAACGGCTGTTTCGATCTCATGCATGTGGGCCATACGCGCTACCTCCAGGCCGCGAAAGACCTTGGCGACCTCCTTGTCGTCGCCGTCAACAGCGACACGTCCGTCAGGAGTTTGAACAAGGCGCCGGACCGGCCGATCGTGCCGGAAGCTCAGCGGGCGGAAGTGGTCGCCGCGCTCGGCTGTGTCGATTATGTTATCCTGTTCAACGAACCGGACCCTCAAAGCCTGATCGCCGCATTGCAGCCGGATGTCCTCGTCAAAGGCGGAGATTGGGCGGTGGAGCGGATCGTCGGCCGCGAGATCGTCGAGGCGCACGGTGGAGTCGTCCGTACCATTCCCTTGGTCCCCGGCGTCTCCACCACGTCCCTTATCCAACGCATTCGCTCAACCACAGCGTAAGCAGTGTCCGACACTATCCACACTCCTTCAGCTCCCAGTGGTTTGCTCCTGTCGCCGCGGCTCTGGTAGGCGACACGGGCCGTCCCTCTGTCACTGGTGTCTACGGCTCCACCGCCGGGCTCGCCCTCACCACGCTCCGGCATCCTCAGTTGGGCAAACTGGGGAATCGTTCGTGGCTGATCGTCACGGGTTCGGACGAGGCGGCGGAACGCCTCTTTGATGACCTGCACTTTTTCCATGATCTCATCGGCCTTCCGACGGCTCCCCTCGCCCTGTTCCCGAGATGGGAAACCCTGCCATACGAGGGGAGCGCGCCTCATGTCAGTCTGATCGCCCGCCGGATGAATGCCCTGCATCACATCCGGACCGCACCACAGACCTGCCTGGTCACCTCCATCGCGGCCCTGATGCAACGGCTGTTGCCTGTCACGACCTTCATCGACACCACTTTGAAGTTCAAGCTCGGCGGCACGATCGAGCGAGAGGCCCTCACCGGAGGACTCTTACGTCTCGGCTACCGCAGGGTCTCGGTGGTGGAAATCCCAGGCGAGTTCAGTATCCGAGGCGGCATTATCGATATTTTCTCGACGGCCTACGCCGACCCGCTTCGTGTCGAATTTCTTGGTGAAACCGTCGACTCGCTCCGCCTCTTCGATCCAGCCACGCAGAAATCCACCGCAAAGCTGGATCGAGCGGTGGTGCTTCCCGCGCGGGAATATCTGCGTGCAGAGACCTCGCCGGATGCCCTCGCCCCACTTGCTGCGGATGCCGAGTGGCGCGCGCCGGATCTCTACTCCGGCATGGACCACTCTCTTCGATTATTTCACCGAACGGCCTGTATTGGTCCTGGATCAGCCGGCGGCATTGAAAGGGGCCTGCGCGGACCTCTGGAGCAAGATCGACGACGGCTATCTTCGACACGCCGACCGGGAAACGATCGTGCCCTACCCGTCACCGGAGCGGTTGTTTCTCTCCTGGCCGGAACTCATGGATCACACGAATCGGCTGGCCCACGCTCGCGCTCGAACCCCTCACGCCGACCGATGCGTCCTGGGATCCGGTCCAGTCCTTTCCCGCTCAGACTCCGGCCAGCGCTGGCCTCGGGGCTCGTGGGATGCCTTTCAGTCAGACCCTCGCCATCATGGATCGCTTGCGTGAAGAGTGCCGCGTGGTGCTCGTCGCGAGAAGTCGCGGCCAAGTGGATCGCTTGCTGGCGCTCTTGCGGGAACACGACGTACCGGCGATGGAATGGACAACGAGCGCCTGGACCGCTTCCGGTAAAACCAAAGCGCCGTTTTATGTCTTGCACGGCGATTTGTCTGCGGGATTTCTCGCACCGGACTTGCGTCTGGCCATCCTGACGGAAGAGGAACTGTTTGCCAAGGGCGCCCGTCACAAGCCGCAGGCCAAGAGTAAAGCCGCGACCTTCCTCTCCTCGCTGGAAGATCTCAACGTAGGCGACTATGTCGTCCATGTCCAACATGGCATCGCCAAATATCAAGGCCTCAAACGCCTCTCGGTGCAGGACTTCGACAGCGATTATTTAATTCTGGAATTCGCCGGAGGCGACAAGCTCTACGTTCCGCTGGATCGGCTTGACCATGTGCAGCGGTATAGCGGGGCGGAAGGCCATGCGCCTCGCCTTGAACGTTTGGGCGGCACCAGTTGGGCCAAAACGACCGCGCGCGTGAAGAAAGACATCGAGGAGATGGCCCACGAGTTGGTCGACCTCTATGCCAACCGTGAGCTCGTGACGCGCCATGCCTATGGATTCGACAGCACGATGTACCACGAGTTCGAAGCCGCGTTCGAGTATGAAGAAACGGCGGATCAACTCAAAGCGATCGAAGATATTACGCACGACATGGAGTCCAGCAAACCGATGGACCGCCTGGTGTGCGGCGACGTGGGGTACGGAAAAACGGAAGTGGCCATGCGGGCCGCCTTCAAGGCCGTGGAAGATAACCGTCAGGTAGCGGTGCTCGTTCCCACAACCCTGCTGGCCCACCAGCATTACGACAACTTCGCTGAACGGTTTGCGCCGTTTCCGGCTCGCGTGGCCTTGCTCTCCCGATTCCAATCGCCGAAAGAGGCCAAAGCCATCCTCAAAGATGTGGCGGCCGGCAACGTCGACGTGGTGATCGGAACACACCGGCTCATCCAGAAGGACGTCGTAGTTCCGCAACCTGGGTCTCGTGATCATCGACGAGGAACAGTGGTTCGGCGTGAAACACAAGGAACGCCTGAAGCAACTCCGCACCCAAGTCGACGTCTTGACGCTCACGGCCACCCCGATTCCTCGCACCTTGCAGATGGCCATGGCAAGCGTGCGCGATCTCTCGATCATCGATACCCCTCCGGCGGGCCGCCTGTCTATCCGCACGCAGGTCGTCCGATCGAGCGACACACTCATCCGAGAGGCGATGTTGCGTGAACTGGGCCGTGGCGGGCAAGTCTACTTCGTCCATAACCGTGTTGAAACGATGGAAAAGACGGGAGCCTGGCTCCAACAACTGGTGCCCGACGCGCGCATCGTGATGGCCCATGGGCAGATGAACGCCAAACCGCTCGAAGCCGTGATGCTGAAGTTCTTTCGCCGAGAGGCGGATGTGTTGATCGCCTCGGCCATTATCCAATCGGGAATCGACGTGCCCCATGCCAACACGATCATCGTCAATCGTGCCGACATGTTCGGCCTCGCGCAGCTGTACCAGTTGCGCGGGCGAGTGGGACGAAGCGGCGATCAAGCCTACGCGTATTTCCTGGTGCCCGATGAGGGCCAGCTGAGCGAAGACGCCCGGAAGCGCCTGACCGCCATTCAGCAATTCACCGAACTCGGAGCCGGCTTCCGCATCGCTGCGGCGGATATGGAAATCCGGGGCGCGGGCAACCTCCTCGGTAAACAGCAATCGGGGCATATCGCTGCCATTGGACTCGATCTGTATATGCAGATGGTGGAGCAGGCCGTCCAGCGCCTGAAAGGGCACGTGGTGGAGGAAGAGCCGGATCCCATCCTCCGGCTCAACGTCTCCGCCTTTATTCCGGATGAATACGTCGCCGATCCCCACCAGCGCCTGTCGTTTTACAAACGACTTTCGTCCTGCACTCAAGTTGGAGACCTGGCCTTACTCCATGGCGAAATGCAGGATCGGTATGGGCTGGCCCCGGACTCCGTCGAACGGCTGTTCGAGGTCATGCAGGTGCGGCTCCAAGCCAAAGCCTTGCGCCTGAGCTCGATCGAGCTCAAGACCCACTCTGTCGTCGTCACGCTCGACGCCAAGAACCGGGTCTCAAGCCAGGCGATCCACCGGCTGATGGACCGGTACAAGAAGCGGATTTGCTTCTTGTCCCCACTCTCGTTCGAACTCCAAATGCCGCATCAGGACTGGCCTTCCATCTTTGGAGAACTCACCGCAACCTTGCAAAGCCTGGGAGTCTGTGATACCAACACAACGATGTCTCCACAACCATCTCGCTCACAAGGTCTCACGCCCCTATGACTCGATCATCGAACGGATCCGTGAACGTCGTTGCTGTCCGCCTCGTTTCCCTGTTCGCCGGGGCCATCGGTGGCAGCCTCTTGCTGCTCATCAGCTGTACGCCACCGCAGGAGGAACGCGGTGCTGGCCCTCGTCAACGGCAGACAAATCACACAGACCGAATTCGACACCCGCTGGGCAGAACTGGCCGAGGCTACTAGGGCGAGGTACGAGAAAGAAGGGGGGAAACGCCGCTTCCTTGATGAACTCATCACCCGCGAACTCCTGATGCAGGAAGCGCGCAAGCAGGGACTCGACCAGAGCGATGCCATCCGCGATCGGGCGCAACGCTACCGGGAGCAACTGATTCTCGATGAGCTGCTCAAGGACCGGATCAAAGCCAAGATCGAACTCTCGAAGGATGAGTTGGATGCCTTCTACGAGAAGCACGCCCGCGAGCTCCTGACGCCATTGAAAGTACAAGTGTCGCAAATGCTGCTCCCCAATTTCCCCGCTGCGAAAGATCTCGAAAAACAAATCAACCAAGGAGGGGATTTCGCTAAGTTTGCGCAGCGCTATTCCATCGACGGCAAGACGAAAGCTAAAGGGGGCGATCTCGGCCCCTATCGCAAAGACCTGGTCATCCCCGAAGTCGATGCGGCCATTCATACCCTCAAACCTGGAATGGTCAGTGCTCCGATCAAGACGGACGCCGGCTACTACCTCGTCATGATCACGGCGCTCGACAAGGAAATTATTCAGGCGGACTTGGCTGTTCGAGAACGCCTCCGACAAGAACTGCTCAATGAGAAGCGTCGAAAACGTTTTGACGACGTGATCGCCGATATCCGCGCGAAGGCGATCGTCCGCCTCGCCGACGCCTCCCGCTATGTCGCCGACGACGTCGGGACGCGCTGAGTCGTCCCGGATCGAGATCGGTCTCACACAGTTCCTCAAGTCCTCCGCAATTCGTGTACAATCCCTCGGAACCTCGTCGACCGGCCAATTCCATCGGCACGTGGCGAGTCTCATGTCCATGATCACGACCCGTCCGTTCATGACGATGGCAGCAGACCGGCTGAGACACATGGTTTTCTTCGCGATTACGCTGATCGCACCGGCGGCCCTTCTTTCGGCCGCGCAGGTGGAGGATCGAATCGTCGCGATCGTCAACTCGGACCTCATCATGCTGTCCGATATGAAGCAGGAACTCGCTCCGGAGCGTGAGCGGATTCAGAAAGAGTATCGGGGCGACGCCCTGAAGCGGCGACTCAGGACGGCGGAATACATGGCCCTGACCTCGATGATCGAGCGCAAGCTGCAACTCCAGGAAGCCAAGGCCCGAAGCGTCGAGGTCACTGATCAGGAAGTCAAGCAAGCGGTTCAGCAGATGAAACAACAGGGGGAAAAGATCGACGAGACGAATCCGGCGAACCTGAAAAGCGTCCGAGAACAGCTGACGCTGCTCAAGGTCGTCGACCGCGAGGTGCGGAGCGGGGTGATGGTCGCAGACTCCGACATGAAACGGTACTACCAAGAACACCGAGACCGGTTTGCGCTCCCGGAGGAGTACACGCTCAGCCAGATTCACATTCGGCCCCAGTCACCAGACGATACGGTCGACGCGAGGGAGAAAGTTCGCGAGGTGATGGCGCGGCTCAAGCAGGGCGAGTCCTTCGAGGATTTGGCGCTGCGTTTTTCCGACGGCCCGAATTCCTCGCGCGGAGGGCGCCTGGGCTTGGTGCGGCAGGGAGAGCTCTTGCCGGGGATCGAGCGCGCCATCGCCACCCTGGTGCCCGGCGGTACCTCGGACATGGTTGAGACTTCGGAAGGCTTTCACATCGTGCGCGTGGAGGACAAGAAACCCAAACAGTTCCGCCCGTATGAGGAAGTCCGCGTTGAAATCCAGGGACTGGTCTTTCAGCAGAAAAGCGAAGATGTCTTCCAAGCCTGGCTGGCAGACCTCAAGAACAAGGCCTATATCGAGATCAAGTTCGAATCCGCTCTTTCAGGACCGCCCACAACCGGTCCCGCCCTTCCCCCGTCACCGACGAGTAAGGAATAACCTCGTCGCCCTCATTCAGTCCCAGCCCTTCCTGCAGCCGGCGAAGCGCACTAATTCGCTCGCTCATCTTTAACTTGTCCACTTTTGTCGCCACCACGACGGGAGGTCGTCCGACGGACGAGAGCCATCCGATCGTCTGACTGTCTTGTTCGCTCACCACCCGGCTCTCCACCAACACCACCACCGCGCGCAGCTGTTCACTGCCATCGAGATACTGCTCGATCAATGGCGCCCACTGAGCCCGCATCGCTTTCGACACCTTCGCATATCCGTACCCGGGCAAGTCCACCACCACGAATCGGGCCAGCCTGGGATCGTCACTCGTGACTCGAAAGAGATTGACCAATCGGGTCTTTCCTGGCGTGCGGCTCACCTTGGCCAGTCCCTTGCGCTGCAAGAGGGAGTTGATGAGAGAGGACTTTCCGACATTCGACCGCCCGATAAAGGCGACTTCCGGAAGTTCACCTTTCAGAAACTGTTCTGGTCCCGCACAACTTCTGATAAACTCTGCCGTGAGGATTCTCATGCCGCACCGGTCCACCCATCAGACACCATGTCATTGACACAGGAGCCCACCTGCTCTGTGATACGCAGCCTCTGATGCGGAAGTCAACCAAACAATCCCGATCCCGCGTGAAGGCTTTCCTGATCATCGGCCTCTGTCTCCCGGTTGGGGCAGTCCTGTTCCTATGGCTGCTCACGATGCCGGACGTCTCAGCTTTACGCAGCACCAATCCAACCATGACGGCCCTGATGGAAACGCGCCAGGCTCAGGCTGAGGCACAAGGCCGCACCGTGGGTCGCCATTGGGTGTGGGTGCCGCTCTCGCGCATCTCTCCCTACCTTCGCCAGGCGGTCGTTGCGGCGGAAGATGCGTCGTTCCTTACCCATGAAGGTTTCGACTGGGAAGGGATCAAGGATGCAGCTCTGTATAACCTCGAAGCGGGCGAACTGAAGCGTGGCGGGAGCACCATTACCCAGCAGCTGGCCAAAAACCTCTACCTATCATCCGAACGGTCCCTGTACCGAAAGGCGCGGGAAGCTCTGATTACGCGTTCCCTCGAACATCAACTCACAAAGGAGCGCATTCTCGAGTTATATCTCAACGTCGCTGAGTGGGGCCAGGGCGTCTATGGCGCTGAGGCAGCGGCCCGTCATCACTTCAAGAAGTCCTCGCGCGACCTGACGGCCGACGAGGCCGCATGGCTGGCATCCATTTTGCCGTCGCCGCGTCGATACGATCCGATGAGAAAAACGGCCGCCCTGGCTCGTCGCCACGAACGTATCCTCAACCTCATCAATCGGGGATCCATTCGTCCGGCACCGTAACAATAAATATATTGGCAGAGCTAGCGGGCTACGATCATTCGCCATGTTCAGAGGAGTCACCGACTTCGCGGCATTCTCGCTCGCCGAAAATCGCCGATTCATGCAGGTAGTATTTGAACTCCAACAGATTCCCGGAGGGATCTTCAAGAAAGAACGTGCAGTGTTCGATCCTGGTGCCGGGAAAGCGGACGCGGGGCTGTTGATAGAAGGACAATCCTTTCGCCTGGGCCTGTTCCAAGAGCTGTTGCCACGAACCTTTCGACAAGAGGACCAGGCCGAAATGGCGGGGATAGATGCCTTGTTGTAACGGCATGAGTTCCGTCATCAGATGCGCCACGAGTTGATGCCCTGCAAATCCAAACGTCACGGCATGGCTCGATTCCCGACCCAACGTACAACCAAGTCCGTCTATATAGAAACGTTTCGCCGCCGTCACGTCGTGGGTGGGGAAGGCCAGGTGAAAGAGGGCATCCTTCATGGAAATTGTCCTCGAACGGTCGGCCGGCCGGTCCCGTTCCACCAACCGGCAGCCATATGGGGTGTCACATGCCTGATGGCAAACCGCCCGTCCGGCGAGAGAACCAATGCCCCAGCCGATCCATGGATCCGAGACACGAGCATGCGTAATACCCGTTGAGCGGCGACTGCGGGGCTCTTTCCCATAGCCAGATGATCGCAGATGGTTTTGGCGATCGCAAGACGGATGATGCCTTCGCCAATGCCCGTCATTGACACAGCACCAGCCTGATTGTCTGCGTAGACTCCGCAGCCGATGAGCGGGGTGTCGCCAACTCTCCCCGGTAACATCGAATCGATGCCCCCAGTGGACGCCCCTGCCGCCACCGTCCTATACCGATCCACAGCGACAGCGCCGACGGTTCCGTGCTGGCTCTTCCGTGTTCGTTTATCTTTCAGCATTGCTCGATAAAGACGAATCGTCCGCGCTGCGGCAGTAGCGGCACGAGGAGACAGGTCAGAACGCCGGCGGGGCGATCCCGCCCTCGTTAGTTGTTCAAGTCGATAGTACTGGGCAAACCGCGTGGCCGGAGATCCCACGAGCAAAACATGATTCGTGTCTTCCATAACCAGGCGGGCCGCCGTAATCGGGTGCACGATCCTTTCGATCGAGGCGACGGCTCCGGCTCTGAGCTTCGCCCCTTCCATGATCGAGGCGTCCATTCGCTGCACTCCGTCCAGCTGACGATTCGCGCCTCGTCCCGCATTGAACAATCCGGATTGTTCCAGGAGGCCGACCGTACGTTCGACGGCGATGACTGCGGAACAGCCCTGCTCAAGGATGGCATAGCCGATAACGAGCGCGTCGGCCAGATAGGTGGCTTGCGCCTGCGTCATACGTCGAAGGCCGGCACCTCCGTGGGCAAGAATGAGAGGACGGGAATTGGTCAATTGAGGAGAAGATCCCGAGCCTGCCGGTACGCCGGATCTTTCATGCGATCCAGATCGGATCGTACGAACCCCAGGCCAGTAACGCAGAGCTCGAAATTGTCGGAGAGTTTTCGGAACAGAGGAGGGTCCTCCTGCGACGGACCATCAGCTATTTGCGCCACGATCCCATAGGAGCGCTTTCCCGTTTTCATATAGTCCACGAGAAAATCCTTATGATAGATCAATCCGGCCGTCTTGAGGCGGCGGAGATATTCCGGAAACAGCCCCGCCATAAAGAGCGTGAAATCGCCGATGTGCTGATGCACATCCCGTTCACGATCCATCGACTGGGCCTCGAGCAACACTTCGGATTCAAACAAGAGATCCACCACCGTATCGACCGGTTGATCTTGCTGATTTCTGATTTTATACAGTTGGTCAGAGTGGGTAAAATCCACGAGCAGGTTGGAGACGTAGCTGGTGACGTTGAGGTCGGGCCACCCGAGATGTTCCGTGAAACTTTTCTCGGTCAGGGCGCCGAACAACTGACGGAGCGGATGTCGTGGCGGAACTTGCGTTCCCATATCCACCTCTCACATCTTCCGGAAACGTATGAGCTCAGTATAGCAGACGAAGATGGAAATGCCGACTCCTGACTCTCCTTCCGCAACATTTGTTCCGCAGGCCGGACATCAGGGAGCCGTCCGGTCACCAGCTTCGCGACTGTCCAGCACGAAGGTCACGGGTCCGTCGTTCAGCAACTCGACCTCCATGTGCGCCGCAAAAACCCCGGTTTCCACGAGAGTGCCGTGGTCTCGTAACCCTGCCACGACCTGTTCATATAATCGCTTGGCTTCATCTGGTGGCGCCGCCTCCTCAAAGCTCGGGCGACGGCCATTCGCCATCCGTCCCAGGAGCGTGAACTGGGAGACCAGCAAGACCGACCCTCCGAGGTCCGCCAGCGAGCGGTTCATCTTCCCCTGTTCATCGGAAAAGATCCTGAGCGTGCGAATCTTCCCGATAAGGTACCGGCCATCCAACTCCCCATCGCCTTTCGCCACGCCCAGCAGCACCAAGAGACCAGATTGGATCTGCCCAACGATTTCGCCCTCAACGCGAACTGATGCTCTGGTCACCCGTTGAATCACGGCCTTCATGAGTTAGCCCGCATGAATCATGACGGTTCGTCACGAGATTGCTGAGCCGCGTTGGGAGACCGGCGCTCGGAGCCATAAGGACCCCTCACCATAAGTACAGTGAGGCGGTAAGGTCTCCGGTTCAAGGCTCGTCGTAATGATGGATCTGCAATTGCAGTAGAAGCGCTCATGAGAAATACGGGCTAGGATCGTCCTGGTCGAAGTTGCGACAATGTTCCTTCGAGAGTAAGCAGTTTACGTTTCATGGGCAACCCGCCTGAGAATCCGCCGAGCGACGAATCCTGCGCCACAATTCGATGGCAAGGAATCACGATTGGCATCGGATTCGCCCCCACGGCATTACCGACGGCACGGGCATACCCTGTGCCCCCGACTCGAATAGCCACCCATTGATAGGATCGAAACCGGCCGTAAGAAATACGCCGAAGGGTACGCCAGACCTTCTGCTGAAAACTCGTCCCTCGTGAGAGGTCCAACGGCAGATCGAAGGACTTGCGTGTTCCGGCCAGATAGTCGGTCAGTTGCACCCGCGCCTCTCGCAATCGAGAAGAGACCTGGCAGTCTATCTGCTCAATCGAGGTCGCCTGCAAGCCTGACAGCACGGCCTGACGTGACGCCTGCGGCAACACAATAGCGTCGATCCCCTTCATCGTTTCAGAAGCACCTATCCAGCCCCATCGTGATTTGAAGATGATCGCTCGGCGCATTCGTGATCTCAGCGGCTGATGACTCGGCCAAGTTTCTTCCGAACCATTCCCCACACTAAATCGAGTTCTTCCGACCTCAGCAAGGCGTGAATGCCCAGATAACCGCTTACGCTCAATCCGATGGCCATGAAGAGCATGGCCGATTTCGCCGTCCATTCACCGGGATGCGTCCACAGCTGCGCCGCTGCCACCCACGCACACACCACAGCCAATGGCGCGGATGCGATCAGCACACGCAGCGACGATCGTCCCACAGAGCCCCACTCTATCCCGCCCAACCGACGGTGAAGCACCGCGACCAAGATGCCTCCGTTCACCATCGCAGCCAGGGCTGTGGACAAGGCCAGCCCGGCCGATCCAAGAGACGACATCAGCAGGAGCGAAAAGACGAGGTTGGCCGCGACGGCGATGGCCGCAGAAATGGCTGGCGTTCGCGTGTCTTGTAGCGAATAGAAGGCCGAGACAATGATCCGGACGCCTCCGAAGGCCCAGAGGCCGACGGAGTAACAGAGCACCGCCAGTGCGGTCTCGGCCGTATCGTGCGCCGTAAAGGTCCCGTGCTCAAAGAACAGATGGACGATCGGCTGACGCAAGAGGATCAGGCCCAGCATCGCCGGGAGGATGATAAAGAGGATCATCCGAAGGCCGAATCCCAATGTCGTCCGCAATTCATCAAACGCTCCGCGCGCTGCCTGTGCAGAGAACGCCGGTAAAATGGCTGTGGCCAATGCCACACCAAAGATCCCGAGCGGAAACTGAATCAACCGCATGCCATAGAAGAGATAGGTCGGGCCGCCCGCGAAGAAGGAGGCGAGGATCGTGCTCACGGTAATATTGATTTGCGTCACGGAAAGGCCGAGAAGCGAGGGTACCATTAGCGCGCCGATCCGCCGCACACCGGGATGGCCGGGTTCGAACCGGAATCCGAACAGCATGCCGCGCAGACTCAAGCCGGGCATCTGCATGGCGAACTGCGCCGCACCTCCCGCCACAACTCCGATAGCCACGCCGAAGATCGGTTCCGACATCGTTGGCGACAAAAACAACGCGCAGCCGATGATGAAAATATTGAAGAACACCGGCGAGAACGCCGGCGCCGCGAAGGCGCGCATTGAATTCAGGATACCCATCGCCAGCGCGGCCAGGCTGATAAAGAGCAGATACGGGAACATGATCCGCGTGAGTAAGGTCGTCATGCCCAGCTTCGCCGGATCGTCATGAAACCCTGGCGCCAGGAGCCAGACGATTCCAGGCGCTGCGACAATGCCCAAGACTGTGATACCTGTCACGATTGTGAGTAGCGTGGTGAAGACGGCGCTTGCCAGTTCCCAGGCGTCCCGTTTCGACTTGAGCGTCTGATATTCCGTAAAGACCGGAATGAAGGCGGAAGACATGGACCCTTCCGCAAATAATTCACGAAGCAAATTGGGAACACGATAGGCCACGAAGAACGCGTCCGCCGCGGGCGTCGCGCCAAAAAGCCTCGCCAACACCATGTCACGGATGAACCCTAGGATGCGACTGGAGAAGGTGGCCACACCGATCAAGCCGGCCGCTTTGACCAGCGAGCGAGTCTCATCCTGCACATTCGTTGGAGTTGGGGAAACGACAGTAGAATCCGACATGAATCGGGATTCTAACGGAACGACGACGGGCAGTCCATCAAGACCGACAGTTTTGCAATTATGGCTCTTGAATCAACGTGTCCGGCAGCTCGTTGGGATTGTCGCCGGAACCTGCAGGACTGACCTGTGCGAGAAGGGCCCCGCATTTCACAATCGCCGCACAGATGGCGTCGGTCGCTTGTCCAGCTCGAATGCCGTCAATGATGCCGTTGACCAGTCCGTCCCATGTGCCGGAAGGGACGCGATCGTTGATGCCTTTGTCCGCCAATACGTGCACACGCCGTTCCAGCAATGAGACGAGGATCAGGATGCCCGTACGGCCTTTCGTGTTGTGCAACCCATGTTTGTAGAATGCCTGCTCGGCACGCAAGGTCACTTTATGCGCCATACGCTCGCGTGACGTGACGAAGCGGATGACCGTCGGAACTCTGCCAAGCCATTGCCCGAGCCCATATGCCGTAACGACCGCCAACAGCAGCCAACCGGCATTGCCGGCGTGCCACCCCCAGGGGAGCCAGTACATCTCTATCGTGAGAAGGAGGGCCAGCGCGAGCAAGGCGAGCATGAGCCCCATTCGATAGCCGGCTTCGCGGTAGAGCGCCGAGGCCGGGACGATCATCGGCACGATTTCGCCCTTCGTAACCCGCTCGGCTTGTTGAACGGCTTGTTTGATCCGTTCACGTTCTGCATCGGTGAATTGCTTCATCTACCAATCTCCCGAGGCCCCGCCTCCGCCGAAGTCTCCGCCCCCGCCACTGAATCCGCCGCCACCACCACCAAATGAACCGCCGAATCCGCCACCCGGTCCCGTCATGAAACCCTCCCCCCATCCTCTCGCGCCGACCTCGATTCGCCTGTAGGATGAGCCACAGCAAGAATGCGGTCACCCCGGCTGCTGCGAGACCTAACCCTACACTTGCGAACTGCGCAACAAGGAATGCGAGCAGGCTTCCGAGCAGCGCACGGGTGCGTTGCAGTCCATGGCTCAACACGATACCGGCCAAGGTCCCGACGACAATCCCCATGATCACATAGTGAAAACCGGTTGGCTCCTGGCCGGACCGAGCGATGGCTGGCAGCACCTCCTCAGCTTTGTAAGTGCCTTCAATTGTACCGAGAATGGCATGGACCCCGGCGGCAATGCCGCCCGGAAGGTCTCCACTTCGAAAACGTGGCACAATTTCCTGGCGAATGATGTGGGCGGAACGGAGGTCCGTCAAGGTGCCTTCGAGGCCATACCCCACTTCGATACGGACTTTCCGCTCGCGCAGGGCGACGAGCAGCAGCACGCCGTTCTCCGTTCCTTTCTGGCCGAGCTTCCAGGTGGTCCCGACGCGATGAGAAAACGATTCGAGTGGCTCGCCTTCGAGCGACGGCAGGATCAGGACGGCGACTTGATTGCTGGTTTTGGTCTCGTGGGCTTCAAGGTCGCGAGTGAGTGAGGTGGCGACATCGGCTGGCAGCACGTGCGCAAGGTCCACTACGCGGCCTGTGAGAGTGGGGACCTCAAGTGCGAGGGCAACGGAGACGAAGGTTGAAACAAAGGCTGGGCATAAGGCGAGGAAGAACTTTGCCATCGAACTCCTCTGGCTCAACCTCTGCCTCAATCCGGACCCGCGTTCAGTTGAACTTCACCTCTGGTGGCTTTGCCACAGCCTTTTCATCCGCCACGGTAAAATTCGGCTTCTCTTCCATGTGGAGGAGGAACTTGGCGGTCAGGTTCGTAGGAAAATAGCGGACACCTTTGTTGTACTCCGCCACTTTCTCAATATAACGCTTGCGCGCAACAGCGATACGATTCTCTGTCCCCTCTAGTTGGCTCTGGAGATCACGGAAATTCTGGTCGGCTTTCAGGTTGGGATAATTCTCTGCAATGGCAATAAGACGGCCTAACGCCGAGGTGAGACCAGCCTGCGCCTTTTGAAATTGTTCGAAAGCGGCAGGATCTTTTAGAGTTTCAGGTGTCACTTGAATCCCGGTAGCCTGGGCACGCGCCTGCACCACCCCTTCGAGCGTATCCTTCTCATGTGCGGCATAACCTTTCACAGTGGCGACCAGGTTCGGGATCAGATCGGTCCGCCGCTGATACTGATTCACCACTTCGCTCCACGCGGCTTTTGTATCTTCGTCTAATCCCTGGAGATCATTGTAACCACACCCTGAAAGCCCTATGAAGAGAACCGTAATCGCGGTGGTGGTGAATACCGAGATGCGACTGCCCATGGTGCCCCCTCCTTCGACATGCGCGAGCGAGTATGTAGCGCGGGATATCGCTCATGCTATCATGGGGGTAACCAATTTGATACGGAGGCAGGGTCGCCTGGATGTCCCTTGAACCCTCTTCACATTTACCCGGCGGGTTTCAGATCAAGCACCGCATCCTTGGGATTTACCAGGGGAGCGCGATTGAGCTGGCGTTCTGGTATCCCTCATCGGGAATGCCTGAATATGGGCTGTGTCGGTTCGCCACGAAGGAGAAGGCTGAGTCGTATCGCGCCTACCTCTGTTCCCCATCCTGTCCGGAACCGCTCGATGAGAAGGACCTCACCATCGAAGTCTATGACCTCGCCGCACACGAGGAACTGATCAACAACCATCCGCTTCACTCTGCCTGGGAAACTCCGATCTGATCGCGGCGAATGCTATGCTGTTGGCAATGAGGCAGGGGATTCGCCGGCCTGTTCAGGCGGCGGCGCCGGCGTTGACCGAGGATTTACTCGGCTGATCCGATGTGTGGGCCTGAACGAAGGCAAGCAGGCGCTTGTTCTCTTGCGCGGCGCGGAGGAACTTGAAGGCGATGCCGCGAGCGCTCACGGTACGGACCATGGCAGCCACTTCAAGAGGGAGTTCACCTTCGCCAAGAGACAATTGCAGATAGAAGATGTCGTCCGTATGGACCTGGGTCTCGCTCTTGATGATGCAACCGCCCATCGAGAGATCGAGCACCGTTCCTTCACCGCGGACCTTGCCTCCAGAGAAGGAAAGATAGAGCCGCACGGGAATCCGAAGGTGTTCGCGGCGATCGATCGGATGCGTAGGATGATCCAGCCAAAAATAGGACGCGAGAAAACGGTGACTGCACGATGGACAGAGGAACGGCGCCACGAAGAGGAAGGAGGCGAAGTGCTCACGTGGCGATTGCGGGTGAGACCGCAGGACGCCGTTCTTCTCACACCGCGGACATTTCAGGATGCGGCCCATATCACCCGTTCCTTCTTGTTGCTGCGATCGAACTTGCCGATAGGCTCTCTTGTCCACGGATAGATGATCTCCCCCTCCCTGTCAAGAAAACGAAGGTTCCGTGCAGAAGCCGCGTTGAGAGTCAGGGGGATTCACCGTTCAGCCTCGCCGTCTGCACGCACACTTGCGGAAACGGCTCGACCCGCGAGCAATCCCGTGGCCCAGGCCCATTGAAAATTGAACCCGCCGATCCGGCCGTCGCAGTCGAGGATCTCTCCGATCAGATAGAGGCCTGGCACCAACTTCGATTCCATCGTCCTGAAATTGACCTCTTCTAACGGGACGCCCCCGGCAGTGACTTCGGCATAGTTCCACCCGCGATCTCGGTCCACCGGGAACCGGAACTTCGTGAGTGCCTCGATCAGACGATCCCGATATTTCCTGGGCAGTTGCGCGATGGCATTCCGTGGATCGCATTCGATATGAATGCAGAGCGCCTCGGCAAAACGTTCCGGAACCAGTTGTGCGAGCGTCTTCGCGAGGGAACGTCGAGGAGTGCCGGCTGCTTGGTCCATGAACCACCGCTTCGCCTGCTCCTGCCTTTTGCCCGGGAGAAAATTACCAAAGAGGTCCGCGCGCTCACCCGTTTCCTGTGCCAGCGTCCAGAAGCGGCTCGCATCCATGACCACAGGCCCACTAATCCCAAAATGCGTCCAGAGCAAACTCCCCTTTCGCTGATCGACCATTCGTCCTTTGACAACTGTCGTCAGTTCTACGTCATGAGACAAGCCTGAGAGAGCTTTATGGAACATGGCGTCATCGAGCAGCAGGGGGACAAGCGCAGGAACTATGGCAGTCACCTGATGACCCAACCATCGCGCCAACTCGTAACCGAATCCATCACTCCCCGATTTCGGAATTGACCGGCCTCCTGTGGCAAGAACAAGCTTCTTCGCCTTCAGGGTTCCTTGAGTATGATGGATCGCAAATCCAGCATCTGAATCAGAAAGTCGGTCAATGCCAGTCACGCGATGATCCGGACGGATGGTGACACCTAACTCTTCACACCGGTTGACGAGGGCGCTCAGGATCGTTCGTGCTTTGTCGGTCACCGGAAAGAGTTTGCCGGTCTCTTCTCGCTTGAGGTCGACGCCCAGCGAAGCAAACCAGTCGATCGTGGCCTGAACCGGAAACGCAGCAAGTACATTCTTGATGATGTGGCGATTGCCAAAGAAATCGGTGGGCGTCATCACCTCATGCGTGACGTTACAGCGACCGCCGCCGGAGATCAGGATCTTGGCCCCGATGGTCTTGGCGCCATCGAGAAGCTCGATCTTCTGCAGACGATCGCCTTTCATGGCCTCCTCTGCCGCGAAATATCGAGGCCGCCAGCCCAGCAGCACCCGCACCGATCACCGCGACATCATACAGGTCGTCATGTATAGACATTAGAGAGTTTTAACTGCCAGTTAACACCCCATTAATCTTTCAATGCTAAAGTTTCCGTTGTGTAAGGCCGACTCGGTCGGCGCTGAAACACATGACAGCAGGAGGTGGGCACGATGACCTGTCAAAAATGCAAAGGGCTGATGGTGAAGGAGTGGCGACCGGATTTCTCGCAGCATGTGGCCGTATTCCGGTGCATCAATTGCGGCCTGGTCCTTGATCCATTGATTGCACAGAATCGCGTGACCGCATTGCGCGCGAAACAACCGGTCCTGGATGCAGCTTAATAATTCGTTCGAAGATCATGAGCCAGTTCGGTCGGTGCGGACGACTTGCCGTACCGACCGAATTGGGCAGGTGTGGACGTTGCGCTCGTGGTTAGACCGAAAACTCCGCCCATAAGAATGTGTGATCCGAGGGGTCTTTCGCTCGCCGCGGCTCGACGTCCACCTCTACCCTGAGGCAGTGCTCTGCCAATGAGGCCGTCGCCAGTATATGGTCGATGCGCCAGCCTTTATTCGCTTCCAGCGAACCAGGCGCCCGATAATCCCAAAACGTATACTGTTGTCGGTCCGGATAGAGTTTGACGAACACATCCTGAAATCCCCATGCCACCATGTGCTCATATGCCCGCCGCGCATCCTCGTGATAACAGACATGCTTGAGATGTTTCTCGGGGCTGTGCACATCCATCGGCCGCGGCGCGACATTCATGTCACCGCACCAAATGACCGATTTGTTCGGCGATAAATGCTTCTCGAAATACTTGCGCAGCCGATCGTACCAGCTGAGCTTGTATTGATATTTTGGTGAGTCGATCTCGAAACCTTGCGGCACGTAGGTATTGACGATAGGAATTCCCTTTATCACCACGCGCAGGAGCCGCGCGTCCTCCGATTCACCTCCATCATCAAACCCATATGCCACCGCCTCCGGTTTTTCCCGGCTCAATGTCGCGACACCATTGTAAGACTTCATCCCCCGGTAGGTGATTTCGTACCCGGATTCCGCGAATGCCAGCACCGGAAACTCGCTGTCCTGGACTTTAGTTTCTTGAAGACAGAGCACATCGGGTTTCTGTCTGGCCAGCCAATCGAGCACGATCGGCAAACGCTTGCGGAGAGAATTGACGTTGAAGGTGGCGATTTTCATCCAGAGTCCTACGGACACTCAAGACGCCGCATCCTAGCAAAGGCCACCGGGAGGGACAAGGCGTGAAATATGTCAATGGAGCGGTAGAGGCGTCGATATCCGGCCGAGTGTACTCCCCTATGACGACGGGAGCCTCCATCCTAACAGGTGTCGCCCGAAGATGTGCAATTGTTCATGCAGTTTCTTGGCCAAGCTATTCCCAGTCCCAATCGATTGGCCGGCGTGCTCTGATCGATTGGCTAATTGGTTGATGTCGCAGCCACAGCAGTGAGATACCGGCGTAGAATGGCCTGCTCGATCCGCGAACGCCCGCGGTCCGGTGCCGGGAATCGCAACACCAATTGAATACGCCCTGGTTCGGATAGTTGGATAGTGATTCGCGGCTCCGGCGACGGAGCTTCGAGTAGAGTGGTCTGTTCCAACAACTTCATGTGCCGGCCTGCTTCTTTCATGAACGGGGAGCATTCTGCTTGGGCTGCATCGAGCAGATGCCGTTCGGCATCACGCCAGTCGTCATTGTCCCTGAGGGGAACCACGAGGATGTAGAGCCCATACTCCTGGCCGGGATTCTCTTTGATCAGAGCATGCATGAACAGCAAGCTGTTCGGAAACACCATCACGCGGCCGGTATAGAGATGCGACGCTTGGCCAGGCCCGATCTCGAGGAGCTTGGTCGCAAACATGTCATGATCCAAGACGACCCCTCGATGACCTGCGATCTGAATGCGGTCGCCCACCGAGTAGACTTTCCCGCCCACCCGCAGCGCCGCCCCGCTCCAACAGAGAATAAGTTCCTTGGTCGCCAACACGAACGCGGCGGCGAGCGCCACGAGGGACACGGCAAGAGCTTGGAGTTCGTGCGCCCAGATGACGACCAACCCCGCCAGCAACACGAACAACACGGCATTGCGAATCGAGACGATCCATCGACGCTTCGCTTCCATCGAGAGAGTCGGATTCTTTGCGATCGCTCGGACGATCAACGTCCGGAAGATGAGGAGAGAGAGCAACAGCAGGAGCGAGGTGAGCCCGTCAAGCACGACTGAACTATCGATGCGCGGCAACCACGATGCCATAGATCACAGCCCCAGAACACTAGTCGGCGTTGAGCGTGTCATGCATTCCTGGCACGCATTCTTCACGTTTCCACTGTTTCAGAATCTTCTGTTCGTTGAAGGTCAGGGTATAGCGGTAGCAATACAACATGGCCTTGGGACCTTCTGCGCCAGCCTTCCCGATCAATGCGGCTGCTTGCTGCACCCCATCGGTCAGGTGGGAAAGGCTCACCGATGCCAATTCCTTGTCACTGATCGGAACGCGATAGGTCCAGACGGAATCTCCTCCCAGAACAGGTGTCTTCGCCGTATGAGGCGGCCCGAGCTTCTCCGTCACCTCGTCTTGCGTGAGTCGATCCACACCCTTTTTGAAATAGACGTCGCGCCACGGACCTCCGCAAGCGAGCATCGCGCCTGCGAGGAGGAACATGACGACCATGAACAGACGCCGGTTCACTCGTCTCATGATTTGGGCTGGTCCTTGAGTTCTTGCATGCGCTTCACGGAACAATAGAGCGCATAGCCTTGGGCCAGCATGCCGGTGGCCAACAAACCCAATGCCGTCTGTAGCCACCCCGCTCCCGCATCCTCCAGTCCATAGATCCCGATGACGAATCCGAGCGCAATCGCCACGATCCCCACGAATCGGGCGATCATCGCGTTCATGCGCCAGTTGGTAGGAGCCCGCTCGTTATGGATCGCCATAGGAGGATACGCTACACTGGATGGCGCGAACGGTTCAACTCCGCTTCGCGCGAATGTCTCGGGCACGCACCTCCAACGAAATTGCCTCGTCCGTGCGCCCCACTTTCTGCAGGACATTGGCAAGGTCCTCCAGCGTCTTCGCAACCTCTGGATGGAATGGTCCCAACGCCTGTTCGCGAATCGACAAGGCTCGACGGTACAGCGGTTCAGCTTTTTCCGGCTGCCCTTGGACCACGCGCAGCTGAGCCAGGTTCCCGACACTCAATGCCACGTCAGGATGGTCGAAGCCCAGGAGTCTCTCCTTGATAGCCAGAGCCCGCATCAGCAAGGGCTCCGCTTGGGCATACTGGCCATACATGCGATGAAGGACCCCCAAGTTGTTGAGCATGGCGGCAACATCGGCGTGGAATTCACCATGTACGGCTTGATAAATCTTCAGCGCCTGCAGATACACAGGTTCCGCCTCCACATACTTCCCTTGACCGGCATAGACCTGCGCCAACTGTGAGAGGCTGACCGCCACGCGTCGGTCTTCCAGGCCGAACTCCTCTGCCTTGCGCACCGCCACGAGAAACATCCGTTCCGCATCGGCATAATTGCCCTGCTGTACGGCCTGCTGTCCTGCCGCCATCGCCGACTCCCACGTCTGTTGCTGACAGCCAGGTCCTGTCAGGAGGAAGAAGCTGAACGCGAACAGGCAGAACCTCATCATCATGCGCCCAACCGTTCGACGATGGATTCCGCCGGATAGGTCACATTTTCTGCCAACGTGGCACATCGAAACCTGACTCTGTGATTCCATTGATCCTTCCCGTTATAGTAGAAAGACAGCAAGGGGAGAATACACGATGGTGCAGCCTGGCCGCTATCGGCACTATAAAGGGCAGGAATATGAGGTACTGGGTGTGGCTCGACACTCGGAAACCGAAGAGGAATACGTGGTCTATCGCGCGCTCTACGGCGACCGCGGGCTGTGGATCAGACCAACGACGATGTTCGAAGAGCTGGTTGTGGTAGAGGGAAGGCACGTTCCCCGATTTGACCCGTTAGAGAAACGTCCACGTTGAGAACGTCGCCGCCTGCCCGACCCTCTGCCCTGTTGCATCCACGACATTCCAGATGAAGGCATTCTCGACGAGAAAGCGGCGTCCCGTTGAAGTCATTCTCACACCTCGATAGGTGTCGAGGTAGCCGCGTGTTTTGGCTTGCTCCAACATCCATTCGCGTTCGGCCCGATTCGTGGGCTCCGCCGTCAGGCGCGACGGTGTCCTCGTCAGGTCTTCCCAGCTCATCTCCCATAGCTCTAGCGAAACCTGATTGCCGTAGTTGAGGAGAGGATCCTCTTCCATCCCGTGGGAAACGACGACGAACGGCGAGAGAAATAGAGCATGAGCCTGATAGGCCCGATCACCCACTCGTTCGATCAGTTCACGCCTGGTCCAGTGATGGAAACTATTGAGGAGCAGTTGTGACCACTCCATGATGGCAGAATTGGCCCATATCTGAGAAGTCACGGCGGACTCCTTTAATGCAGTTGCGGAGAAAGGGTCTCGTGCCAGCCAACCAAGCGGTGGTACCATGCCCAAGTATTCAATGCAAGAATATGGCGAGCACTCTTGCACAGACCATAGCAGGACTCTGTATAATGTGAATCCTTTCGGAGGGTATCCGAGGGAAATGAATCATTGAGGAGTAGCTATGACCGCTCAGACCCTCTTCCAGAAAATCTGGGAGTCCCACGTCGTCCGCGCAGAGCCAGACGGAACCACTCTGCTCTATATCGATCGCCAGCTGGTCCACGAAGTCACATCGCCCCAGGCGTTTGAAGGGCTCAAGCTCTCGGGCCGCCGGCCTCGACGTCCAGGCGCCACGTTGGCCGTGCCAGATCACAACGTCCCCACGACTGACCGGACCTTGGGCATCGCCGATCCTCTCAGTGCAAAACAGGTCCAGACGCTGGAAGAGAATTGCCGGGATTTCGGCATCATGCTCTTCGGCATGAACGACATCAGGCAAGGTGTTGTGCACATCATCGGGCCCGAACAGGGCTTTACCCTGCCGGGCACAACCATCGTGTGCGGCGATTCGCACACCTCGACGCATGGAGCATTCGGTGCCTTGGCCTTCGGCATCGGCACCAGCGAAGTGGAACATGTGTTGGCGACCCAGTGCCTGGTACAGAAACGACCCAAGACCATGGAGGTCCGCGTCGAGGGGGTACTGTCGAATCTTTGCTCCGCGAAAGATGTCATTCTCGCAATCATCGGAAAGATCGGAACAGCCGGCGGAACCGGCTACGTCATCGAATATACGGGCTCAGCAATCCGCGCCCTCAGCATGGAAGGACGCATGACGCTCTGCAACATGTCGATCGAAGGCGGCGCACGAGCCGGAATGGTCGCTCCGGATGAAAAAACCATTGCCTATATCACGGGACGCCCTTTGGCTCCGAAGGGAAAGTTGTTCGAGCAGGCCGCGCAAGCTTGGCAGCACCTCAAAACCGATCCAAATGCGACATACGACATGACCGTCACGATGCGGGCCGAGGACATCGCTCCGCAAGTCAGCTGGGGCACGAGTCCCGGGATGGTGACCGGGATTGATCAACGAGTACCGGACCCGCGCACGATCACCGATCAGAACCAGCGGCAGGCCACTGCGCGGGCATTGGAATACATGGGCCTCACTCCGAACATGCCCATTACCGATATCAAGATCGATACGGTGTTCATCGGGTCCTGCACCAATTCACGCATCGAAGACCTCCGTCTCGCAGCCAAGCTGGCCAAGGGAAAGTCTGTCGCCACGGGAGTGCGGGCGATGGTGGTACCGGGTTCCGGCCTGGTGAAACAGCAGGCCGAACAGGAAGGACTCGACCGCCTGTTCAAAGAGGCGGGATTCGAGTGGCGGGAAGCCGGCTGCAGCATGTGTCTGGCGATGAATGCTGACGTGCTCCAACCCGGAGAGCGCTGCGCCTCGACCAGCAATCGAAATTTCGAAGGGCGCCAGGGGGCTGGCGGACGCACCCATCTCGTCTCTCCGGCCATGGCTGTTGCGGCCGCCGTGGAAGGACACTTCGTCGATATCCGAACCTGGAAATAGGGGACCTATGCAAGCCTTTACCACCATGACAGGTCTGGTTGCGCCACTGGACCGCGTCAATGTCGATACAGATCAAATCATCCCGAAGCAATTCCTGAAGACAATTAAGCGGACCGGGCTCCGCGAAGGGTTGTTCTACGATTGGCGGAAGCGGAAAGACGGTTCACAGGACCCGGCGTTCTTTTTGAATCAACCGCGCTTCCAGGGAGCGACGATTCTCCTGACGCGCGACAACTTCGGGTGCGGATCATCGCGTGAACATGCCCCCTGGGCGCTTCTTGACCAGGGCTTCCGTTGTGTCATCGCATCGAGCTTCGCCGACATTTTCTACAATAACTGCTTCCAAAACGGCATTCTGCCTGTTGTGCTGAAGGCCGAGGAAGTCGTGGCGATGATGAAAGATGTCCTCGCGACGCCCGGATACCAGCTAACAGTGGACCTCGGAAACCAGACTGTGACCGCCCCGGACGGCACCCGCTCTCGGTTTGAGATCGACCCTTTCAGAAAAGACTGCTTGTATCGGGGTCTCGACGCCATCGGATTGACGCTGCAACACGAGACAACTATTACCTCATACGAGGCGCGACGGAAGACTGAGGCTCCCTGGCTATTCACTGATCTTCGATCATAAACTGAGGAGATTCCCCAATGAATTGGTCTGCGATCTTCTTCCCCCTCATGGTTCTTTGGCGCCCAAAGCTGTTTCTGATGCTCGTGCTTTTCATCGGGACGGCCTATCTGCTCGTCGCCTTCAACTACAGCTATTCCGACGGCAGCCGAGCCGGCTATATTCAGAAATTTTCCCACAAGGGTTGGATCTGCAAATCGCACGAAGGGGAGCTGGCTATGACCACGGTGCCGGGCGTGGCCCCGGTATTATGGGACTTTTCAGTCTGGGACGAGAAAGTGGCGTCACAACTCTCGCAGGTGATGGGAAAGCGAATGATACTTCACTATAAAGAATACCGGTACCTGCCGACAACTTGCTTCGGGGAAACTGCCTACTTTGTCGATCGTGTGGAGGTGCAGGAATAACATTTTTGGCAGGGCTCACAACCATCGCTTTTTTCTGAACAGGAGCAGCATTCCCACCCCGACCACACCCATCAAGGCCCAGACAGCGGGATAGCCCCATTTCCAATGTAATTCCGGCATAAACTCGAAATTCATCCCGTAGACACCGACAATAAAGGTCAGCGGCATGAAAATCGTCGTAATAATCGTCAGAACCTTCATGACGGCGTTCAGCCGATAGCTGATGCTCGAGAGATAGATGTCGAGACTCGCTGAAACCATTTCGCGAAGCGTCTCGATGGTGTCCACGATCTGAACCACGTGATCGTACACATCACGGAAGAACACCTTCGTCGATTCCTGTAAGGGGGGGCATTCCGACCGGGAGAGATTATTCGTCGCTTCACGGAGTGGCCACACTGCCCGCCGAAGAAATAATAACTGTCGCTTGAGGGCGTGCATCTGGCGAAGCGTCTCCGGCTTGGGATCGCTGACCACGAGATCTTGCAGCGCTTCGATCTTCTCGCCTAACACCTCCAACACAACGAAGTATTGATCCACAATGGCGTCGACCAGCGTATAGAGCAGGTAATCGGCCCCGGATTGTCGCAGGCGTCCCTTACCTCCACGAAGACGATCCCGCACCGGCTTGAAGACATCGGTCCCGTTCTCCTGGAAGGACAACACAAAGTTCCGACCGAGGACCATACTCACCTGTTCGACGACGATATCTTGTCTGTCGGTGACTGAGAGCATCTTCATCACGAGGAACAAGTAGGTCTCATAATCGTCGAGTTTCGGCCGCTGATCGGTGTTGGCGATGTCTTCTAGGAGAAGAGGATGGAGATGGAAGTGCTTCCCGAACGATTCCAGAACATCCATTTTGTGAACACCCCCGACATCCACCCAGGTGACCGACTGGTCGGTCGGGGGCGCAACCACATCGAGCGACACGTCATGGCGTTCCTCGCAACGTGTCCCGGCGTAATTGAAAACCGCGATCGTGACCTTGTCCGTTTTTTTCTCGCCGATATGGACAAGGGTGCCAGGGGGAAGCCCCGTCTTTCTGGACCGTTTTTGGACCAACTTCATGGGTAGAAACCTCACAGGACCCTCTGCTTGTACGATGGTTCTCTCCGAGGGTCAAGAGGCATCCCCGTCTTTCCACTTTGCCGATCCAACAAGACCTGCTACTCTTCTCGTTCCACCTTACGAGACATGCGATATGGAACGAGAATTGGCAACGTTAGTCGAATCAATCCGAAAAGCCGGCGAGAAGGTGCGTGAACTGGTCAAGGCTGGGTTCGAGGTGCAGACGAAACCAGACCGTTCGCCGGTCACCACCGTGGACCACGAGGTCAATAGAATCCTGCACGAGATGCAGCGCAGAAAGTTCCCACAGGATGGATGGCTCTCGGAAGAGTCTCCCGACGATCCGACTCGACTCACTCATGCACGCGTTTGGATTGTGGACCCCATCGACGGTACAAAGGCCTTGATAAATCGGACACCGGAGTTCTGTATTTCCGCAGCATTGGTCGAACGAGGCGTACCGGTCGTCGCCGCGATCCTCAATCCTTCGACCGACGAACTCTTCACCGCGGTGCGCGGCGGCGGACTGTTTTTGAACGGCTCATGCGTCACGCACTCTCCCCCCCATGACTTCCATCCCGACATCATGGTGAGCGCGCGGGAATTCCGGAGCGACCGATGGTCAACGCTCGCTGAGACGACTCGATGCCGGCCCATGTACTCCATCGCCAATGCACTGGCCCTGGTCGCCGCGGGTCGCGTGCAAGCCACCTTCACCATCGAGCCTGAAAACGAATGGGATGTGGCTGCCGGTGTCCTGCTCATCGAAGAAAGTGGTGGCACTGTCAGCGACGGGGCCGGAGAGCCCTTCGTCTTCAATCAGCCGAGACCAAGGTTTCATGGTGTGATCGCTGTGGCCGCCACGGCCGGTAAGAGCTTGCGCGCCAAGCTGCAGGACCATGCTGAACATGCCCGCTCCCAGCCGGAGAGAAAGCGAGCCGCTCCATGACCATCGCTCTGTTGGGAGCCGGTCTATTGGGTCGAGCCATCGCCGAACGACTGCAGTCGGTCGGCCACACCGTCACGGTCTATAACCGGACCACAACAAAGGCGCTTCCCCTCCAGGCCTGCGGCATCACCGTGGTCACGCGACCGGACCAGGCGATGATCCAGGCCGACTGCGTGGTCCTCATGCTGGCCGATGCAGCGGCAATCCGTGCTGTCCTCTTAACACCGGCCTCATTGGCGGCCCTACGCGGTAAGACCGTCATCCAGATGGGAACCATCGACCAAGAAGAGAGCCTGGCTCTGCAGGTCGAGATCGAACGAGCCGGTGGATCGTATTGCGAGGCGCCGGTGCTGGGAAGCCTTGCCGAGGCCCAAACCGGAACCCTCATCGTCATGGTTGGAGGCAACGAAAGACAGTTTATCCAGTGGGGTCCACTGTTTCGTTCGCTGAGTCGGGAACCGCGTCTGGTCGGTCCTGTCGGAAAGGCCGCGTCCCTGAAGCTGGCGCTCAATCAATTGATTGCTGCGGAAATATCGGCATTCGCCTTGAGCCTTGGATTGGTACAGCGGACTGGCATCTCTGTGGACACCTTCATGGCGGTCTTGCGGGAGAGCGCCTTGTTCGCCCAAGCGTTCGAAAAAAAACTACCGCGACTTCTGACTCGGGACTATCAACATCCGAACTTTTCCGCACGTCATCTCCTGAAGGACGTAGAACTCTTCCTGAAGGAGGCCTCCGGTTATGAACTGGCGACGAGTGGTCTGGAAGGAATTAAGCCGGTACTGCAACGAACCATTGCACAGGGGTTAGGCGACTCCGATTATTCAGCCATCTTCGAGGTCATCAACCCGATTCCATAGCCTCACCATCCTCCCGCGGGCTTTTTCAAGAATTCTGTATCCGATAGGCTCACGAAGTATCGCGCTCGTTTTTGATATTCATTGTGTACGACGAAAATACATCTATACTCACAGTTGGAACAATCGGCTTGCGGTGCACTGGAACGGACAACGTGCTCCTTCCAGGACCCATGAAATGGGAACTATGCAGAAGTCGGCCCACAGAACCATCGAACCACGTGCCTACGATCCCTTGATCCACGAAGGCTTCATCCGCCAGGCAGATCTGGTGAAAGCCGTTCAGGAATCCATGCAGGGATCGATAGACTTGGAAGGCCTGCTGATCGAGAAGTATCGAATCCCGAAAGCGGCGCTCGGCAAGACACTCAGCAGGTTCTTCGAATGCCCCTATATTCCGTACGACGAACGGACCTTGGCTGATCCCCAACTCCTCAGCAATCTGAGTCACGATTACCTCCGCAGGCACCACTGGCTCCCGCTGAAGCGGCATGATGACATCTTGGATGTCCTGATCGACAATCCCCATGACCTCGATAGAGGTCATGACATCCAGCGCTCTTTCCCAGGCCTAACGATACGGTATGCTCTGGGCCTGCGGTGTGACATCGAGCGGTTTCTCAACGCCACCATCGGGGAAACCGACAGTGGGTCCATAGCGGACACTCTGGGCGAGCTGGTCAACGACGCTCACCAGGAACAGTCTTTCGACGTCGACTCTGACAGCATTGACGAGAACGATTCCGCAATCGTACGGCTCGCCAGTCAGATCATTGTCGAGGCATACCGACACGAGGCGTCCGACATCCATATTGAACCGTATTCGGATCGCAAGGAAACCGCCATTCGTTTTCGCGTCGATGGTACCTGTTCCACCTATATGCGGATTCCCGCGATCTATCGCCGAGCCCTGGTGTCCCGTATCAAGATCATGTCCAATCTGGATATTTCAGAACGCCGGAAACCGCAGGATGGAAAGATCCGGTTCAAGTTGAACCAGGATCGGGAAATCGAGCTGCGCGTGGCGACACTGCCGACCGCTGGCAACAATGAAGACATCGTCATGCGATTGCTCACGGCCAAGGAGCCCCTCCCTCTCAATTCCATGGAGTTTGCTCCAGCCACGCTCGCGACACTCCTCGAAATCGCAGAGAAACCACACGGCATCATCTTGTGCGTGGGTCCCACCGGATCCGGGAAAACGACGACCCTGCACGCCCTGCTTCGCCATCTCAACACAGATGAACGGAAAATTTGGACGGCAGAAGACCCCATTGAAATCACTCAGGAAGGCCTCCGGCAGGTGCAGGTCCATCCTAAAATCGGCTTTACCTTTGCCGCCGCCATGCGGTCGTTCTTACGAGCCGATCCCGATGTCATCATGATCGGTGAGATGCGAGACAGGGAGACTGCTGATGTGGCCATCGAGGCCTCGCTGACCGGCCACTTGGTCTTGAGCACACTCCACACGAACGGGGCGGTCGAAACCGTGGTCCGTCTCCTCGATCTGGGATGTGATTCTTTCAATTTCGCCGATGCCATGCAAGGCGTGCTCGCGAAACGCCTCTGCAAGCGGATCTGCGTTATGTGTAAAGAACCGTACCATCCGACAGAGCAAGAATACGACAAACTGGCGCGAGGGTATGGGAAACAAGCATGGGAGATGCTTGGAGTGGGTTATCGTGAAGACTTTGAGCTCTATCGAGGGCGTGGGTGTGACGTCTGCAACCAGACAGGCCTGAAAGGCCGGGTCGCCTTGCACGAACTCCTCAGCGGATCGGATGAACTGCGAAACCTGATCCAGACCCGCGCCAAAACGACGGAGATGCAGAGCCTGGCTGCGAAGGAAGGGATGATTACACTTGTACAGGACGGAATTCTGAAAGTGCTGGCCGGCTTGACCACCTATGATCAAGTCCGGGCTGTCGCGATAAAATAGCTGCTCGACTTTCGTTGCGGTCGCCTGCGTTCAGGTCGTTGACTCCAGTACCTTGACGAACTTCCTTAGTCGCTCCCCTTCTTCAGGACGAATCTTAATAAACTCAACGCCGAATCTCGCCGCGGAAGACCACCTGACCGCTGCCAGATCGACCTGGATCGGCTCCTCTCGCTCCCGGACCTGCATCTTCAATTGTAGATATACTGCGGCGCGGGCAACGGTATCCGAAGTGATAGCACAACCTTCCGCAGATAGATTCAGGATAGTGCCCCCGTCGGAAAGCTGCTCTCCACTGAACGACACAGGAAGCTGCACCGCAAAACGGGTATACTTACGTTCGACCATGAGTCTCCCTGTCGACCATCGGTCTGTTGCATGACTCACTTCTTACGGCGCCGGTGGAGTATCGCTGCGGTTCACAAACGCAGCCCTCTTGCTGAGATGAAACGTTCCGCCTTTTTGCGTAGGCGCATGGTCGGTTCCGATCCGGCTGTACCACCATTGTCCTTCTCCTTCTGAAAAGTCTGGCGAGAACTCGACCGTAAATCCACCGTCTCGGTCATTTTCCTTCTGAAACCACATACCGTTCCAGGTATGACCAACGAGCGCTTGTGTTTCGAATCTTCCATCTTTCCAATCATAATGACCATTTCCTTGCTCGTCGAGTGTCAGCAGGACTACGGCACCGTCGGCATATTCCCATTCACCGGCGAGGACATGGCGGTCACCGGGCTGAGACTCCATCGATGGGGGAAGGGCATCCGTGGAAACATCCCGATGAACCGCTGGCTTGACGCAAGCTGCTGCGAGTAATGAACAGGTCAGAAGGAGAGGGGCACCGATGTATCGTTGGAGCATGTTGGCCTTTAGACTCAGATTGTTTCTTCCTACTTACCACTTGGCGAACGGGCACACAAGAGGCTGAGCGAATCGAACATATTGCAGGAGGCTTGAGGCCAGTTCCTAACCGAGTCGCGCGATCCGTTGGCAGGCGTCGTCGATATCGGCGTCGGTTTTCGCATAGCTGAATCGAATGAACTGGCTCCCGTCAGTCCCGGAAAAGAATGCTTCACCAGGCACACCGGCCAAGCCGATCGTCTCGAGGAGAAACAGTGCCCGTTCTTTTCCCGTCATGCCAGGCAGGCGCGACATGTTGGCCAATACATAATAGGCGCCCTGCGGAATCGACGGTGTCAGACCTGCTTTCCCCAGGGCCTGGCAGAATCGATCACGTTTCAGCTGATAGGAGTGGGCCAGATCGCGATAGAACACATCCGGAAGTTCCCGAATACCCACCGCCACTCCCGCCTGCAATGGCGTCGGAGCACAGACATAGAGCAAGTCGTTCATGGCGCCGATCGCCTGTGCCCAGCGCGCGGCCGCAATACTGTAGCCGATGCGCCAGCCTGTAATACTAAAAGTTTTTGAGTAGCCGCCGATAGTAATCGTTCGGTCGGCCATACCCGGCAAGGTCGCGAGGCTTACATGTGCACGTCCGTCATACAGAAAGTATTCGTAAATTTCGTCGGTGAATACGAACAGATCGTGCTGTTGTGCGATCGCTGCAATAGTCTCCAGTTCTTGCCGACTGAATACCTTCCCTGATGGATTACCCGGCGAATTCACAATGATCGCCTTGGTTCTTGGCGTGATTGCGGATTCGACATCGACTGCGGAAAAAATCCAATCGGGAGCCTGCATCTTCACTATGACGGGAACCGCTGCAACCGCCAGGAGCGCGCTGATGTGATACTGATAGTAGGGCTCGAAGAGAATGACTTCGTCGCCGGGATTGAGCAGCGCCAGGCAGGCACAATGAAACGACCCAGTGGCTCCCGCGCTGACAGTAATGTCCGTCTCTGGATCAGCCACGATGCCGTTGTACTGCGCAAGCTTCTCGGCGATGGCCTGCCGCAGTTCGGGTAATCCATCGAATCGCGAGTACACATTCTTCCCGCATTCCATCGCTTGCGCCGCGGCTCGAAGCACCACCGGTGGAACCGGCGTGTCGCAAACTCCTTGTGCCATGTTGAGACCCTTCGCCTGTACACAGGCTTGGGTCATCGCTCGAATCTCGGAATGGGCCAATGCGGCCATTCCTTGGTTGACTTGTCGCTTCATCGTCCCACTCCTCCTGGATCAATGAGTCTCTCTTGTCGCAGACCGATTCCAGATTGGTCAAGCCCTCTTTCCATGCCTCCATGGAAACAATCGGTTCGGATACGGTAGCGGATTACGAGGTTTTTGTTACATACAATAATCAATCGGCTATACTTCGATCAGGACGCTGTTGGCCCCTCTTCCGAGTTACTCCTCTTGAGGAAGGTGGGCCGACAATTAGTTCGGTATAGTAGGGTTGCAGTGGGTGAATGGTAACAGTTGTGGTCGATACATTTCTTCTCCGGGTGATTGAGAGGAAGGACGTGGTCCATGGCTACGCAGGACCCCAGATCCAGTCGATCTTCACGCTCTGACCACGAAGCCGCGATTGCGGAACGTCGGGGGCGCCGTCTCAACCTGCGTTGCCGTCTATTCTTTTTTGGGGAGGACGATTTCGAAGGAGAGGCGACAATCCTCGATCTCTCTACGGGAGGATGTCAGGCAACCTCCCTCACCGAGGTTCAGGTCGGCATGATGCTCCGCCTGTCTTTGTTCCTTCAAGACCAGCAATGGCCGGTGCGCATCGACGGGGCCCTCGTGCGATGGGTGAAAGGTAACAGTTTCGGTCTCGAGTTCACAGAGATCCGGTCGGCTCAACGAGAAAGAGTCCGAGCCATTATTATGAAAGCCAGGCTCTAAACATCCGCACGCCCAGATCTTCCGTCCGCCTCAAACGACCCATTCGTTACTGAGGACATCCACCATACGATGAAATCCCAAGGCGCCGGCGATGCAGATGCCGCCTATATTGTAGGCGTGTGGACGGAAGCTCGACAAGGTGAGCAGCTCGCCATCACTTCTTCTCATTCTTGAGAAAAGGCCGCGGATGGGAACGGAACTCCTCGTAATACCGCAATACCTTTCTCACATAGGCACGGGTTTCTCGAATGCGCGGAACTTTGTGATCTTTGACCCGACGGGCTCCGGCATTGTAGGCCGCCAAGGCCAAGGGAAGATCGCCCTGGTAGAGGTTCAGTAGACGCCGCAGCTGCTTGGCACCCCCGCGGATATTCTGTATCGAGTCAAAGGCGTCGTTCACACGCAACGTAGTCGCGGTGGCGGGCGTCAGCTGCATCAAGCCGACCGCGCCTTTGCGAGAGACCACATGCTGGCGAAAATCAGATTCGGTCTTGATGACAGCGCGTAGCAGGGCAGGATCAAGACGGTATTTCTTGGCGTACCACCTGATGGCCCGATGGATTTCCTGTTTAGAATACCGAGGGTAGGCACCGTCGTAGTCGGGCCGCGTCTGTGTAGGGACGGCGGCGATCAGCAGACACGGTATAACCAGCACACAGAGAGTGCGCAACAATCGCGAACCGAGCAGTCTGTTCCCTATAGTATTGGTAGCCATGGTGTGGGGTTACATCCCTATGCACAAGACAACCTTCATAGAGGCCCGCAGGGTCTCAAGATTCGTGCCGAGGCGGGTCTCTACTAACGTGCGGATGGCATAGGGAAAACGACCGTTGTGCCATGCGACACACTGTGGCGTGATCTGCACAGAGTGGACGTTTGGGAACTGTTGAACTCCCCACGAGAGCGGCACAGTACTTCGCGGACGAAGACTTCTCAGAGGTTTTCGATGAGATGATCGGAGCCAGATCGCGGGATCGCTAGAGCAAATCGCCGATCAGCTTGACAGCCTCTTCAGGTGAAGCCGCGGGATGGACGAGATGCGGTGCGAGATTTGTAAACAGGCCCACCCCGGCTTTGTCGGCACCCAACAGAATCACGGTCTTCTTTGCCTTCAGCGCCAGTGCAACTTCCGAGACCGTGCCAGTGCCGCCGAGCCCACAGGCCACGATGACGTCGCTGGACATAACGTTCACGTTGTTACGCGCCTGGCCCAGATCTGTGACAATCGCCACGTCCACATATCGAGATACCCGCGCCTTGGCATCCGGTAGAATCCCAATTGTTAAGCTGCCGGGCACCGACTTCGCCCCCTCACTGGCCGCGTCCATCACACCGCTCGCGCGTCCTCCTGTCAACACGACCCAACCTTGACGTGCGATGAGTTCTCCCAGACTTTTGGCATCAGCCAATTCTCGGATACCGGCCTTGGCCGGACCCATGACACCTATTACTGGTTTTCTAGTCGATCGTCGGATCGGACGTTTCACAGACCGCCCTCACTCGGGGATACGTACCGACACAGGTTGCTCGGGTCAGGAATATACACCGAGGGAGGAGAGCTTGTCGCGCGACTCTTGTGGAGAATCAAGACACGGTGATGAAGACCCAGCGAGGTTCAGAGTCAGGACTCACGTTAGGGTTTCCCCCATAACTCTTCCAACCTCTGGGCACGACCGCAATTGTATTTGTAGAATTTGTAGCGGATCGGATTTTTCTTGTAGAAGTCTTGATGATATTCCTCGGCAGGGTAGAACTGCGAGACCATCACGATCTGTGTGACGATCGGTTCTTTGAATCGTTTCGATTGCTCGATCACCTGTTTCGCTGCCTCTACATCACGTTTCTCTTCGTCGGTCTGAAAGAAAATGGCGGAACGATACTGGCTGCCGTGGTCGCAGAACTGTGCGTTGGGTGTGATCGGATCGACATTGCGCCAGAAAGTATCCAATAACTTCCGATAGCTCACTTTAGCAGGGTCATAGGCCACTTCGATTGATTCCGCATGCCCTGTTCGTCCAGCGGATACATCTTCATAGCTCGGATTGGCGACCGTACCCCCCATATACCCCGAGGTCACGGACAGTACCCCCTCAACCTTCTCGAAGGCTTCCTCCATGCACCAGAAACAGCCACCCGCAAAGTAGGCCTTACCGAGAATCGCGTCTGCTGCAGCCAGACTGGTCGACTGGATATTCCAAGCTCCGATGAGGAGAATGGCCACACTAAGAATGGATAAGGCTCCTTGTCTTTTCATGGGTAGTTCTCCTCACTGACTCGTCGCATGGCTTTTGAACCCTTATACTTCCCTACGGGGACGGTGTCTATTTGGATGTTCGCGCTTCACATTCGGGAAGCAGCCGGAATGATGTCGGCATAGGCCCAAGCCTCCTTGAAACGATCCTCGGCCGCAGCCGCCTCGTGGTCTTTATGCTGAGACCGAAGGCTCTGGATCAATCCGATCAACGCCCACCCGTTGTCAGGATGTCGCAGTAGGTCGGCGCGATAGACCGCTTCCGCTTCGGAGGGGCGACCGGCCAGCAAGAGCACCGTCCCAAGATGGTGCCGCACCGACAACGGCCAGAGGGGCGGCTCCGAGTAGGGGAGCGCCTCTTCCATTTTGATCGCGTCCTTCAATAGCCCAATCGCATCATCATAGCGCTGGCGGCGCGCGGCAAGTTCTCCTGCCAGGACACGCTCAGCAATTTTGAGAAGCGCGCGCTCAGTCTTTTCCTCCCCCGTGCGATCCCGACGGATCTGCTTCGTGAGACCGGCAAGGACGAGGTATTCACCTTCAGCCCCAGGGAGCCGGCCAGTCGCAACAAGGGCAAGTCCTCGCCCCAGCCGCCACATCCCTTCCATCAATCGCAATCCCTTGGGCGGCGCAGGCTCCCTGAGCATCTCCTCCCATCGACCGAACCGAATCATCGAGAAGATCGGGGTGACGAGATGGAGTTCTTTCCAGCGCTCTTTGCGGGCTTCTTCCACAGTGATGGTCGCCGTCAAGTCGCGAGCCGTTTTCATTGCTTCGACATTGCGGCCCTCCATCGCCAAGGACGCCCAGAGGAAATGAAGATCATGAGTGTAATACATGCTTGCATACTCGCCGGTCTCGTTTCGGCTGGCCAAGTATTGCTGATCAATGTGGATTGCCTGCTGATTCCGTTTCACCGCTTCATGATACTTCCCCACCCGCATGTAGATGTGGGCGGGCATATGAACGAGATGGCCGGCTCCCGGCATCAGACCAGGCAACCGCTCCGCACAGGGCAAGGCCCGTTCCGGTTGCGATGACGCTTCGACCGCGTGTAGATAATAGTGGCAGGCCCCCGGGTGATTGGGATTCCGCGCGAGCACGGACTCGAGCGTGCTGACCATCACTTCGGTGCCCGGCTGCGGTCGCCCATCCGGCTTCCAGAAATCCCAGGGCCGCAGATCCATCAGCGCTTCCGCAAAAAGCGTAGCAGCATCGGCATCTTCAGGGAACCGCTGCGCCACCAATCGCATGGCCTTGGCATAGGCCTCATCGAGTCCCTTGCGCTTGGCCCCCTTCCGGCCCACATACCGGGTGATCAATGCATCGATATAGGCTTGCTCCCTGGGAGTGGCATGGTCTGCCAGTCGCCGAGCCTTCTGAACCATATCGATGGCACGACGTTCGTCCTTCTTCTCCATCGCACTATTGATGTTGGGACCGAGCGCCAGCGCCATTCCCCAATAGGGCATGGCCGCCTGCGGATCATGTTGGGCCGCTGCTTCAAACGATCGGATCGCTTCTTCGTGATTGAAGGCATAGACGAGTCGGAGCCCTTGGTCAAAATAGCGTTGGGCCTCTTCCGATGTGGTGGTGATGGGATGATGGAGGGAACCCAGATTGTCGAAGAGCGGCGGAGCTGCGGTTTGGTCGGCAAGAGCGGCTTCAACCGACGAGACCATCGCGAGCCACCAGGCCATACTGACGACCAAGAGCGAAGCGAACATTCGTTCTCCCGTAAGACCCTCGACAGCCCGCTGCTGGATCCAGGTCAAATTAATCTTGGTCTACAACGAGCGTTCGTCTTCATGAATGCCGAATACGACGACTTCCTAATGCCTCCACCCTTATGACGCATCACCTCATACACCACTTCTACCGCCGTGCTTGTGTACCCTCGCTCCTTCGCTGAGTCAACAAACCCATGCTAGGTTGGCCGCTCGTGGTGGACGGACTTCAGAACCGGGTCACGCTGGAAAAGTTGAAGTCACGGAGCATCATCGCCGGCACGAGGAGCTTGCCGGTTTCGGACGTAATCGCTTCAGCCGGGCTGGTGAAGGCGGTGATCCGGCTGAAGACTCGGAGAGGGCTCTCGTGAAAGCGGAAGTTCTTCACTGCCGAGACGATCTTCCCATTCTCGACGAGAAACGTGCCGTCTCTTGTCATACCGGTCAGGGTGAGATCGGTAGGATTGACCGTCCGGATGTACCAGAAGTTCGTCACGAGAATGGCCCGTTCTGCGTTCTTGATCAACTCCTGCAGATTCGGCAATGAGGGACCTGTTCCTGAGAGGCAGGGGGCGTCAAGGGTGGGGATCTTGTTGATCCCTCGCACCTTCGCCGTGAATCGGTCATACAACAGCTGTGCGAGCACCCCGTCTGCGATCCAGTCGGATGCCATCGTCGGTAATCCATCAGCGGTGAACCCAATGCCCAAGAGGTCCTCGTGTGCCGGCAGATTACGGAGCGTCAGGCGCTTGTCGACGATCAACTGGCCCCATTTGCCTGACAATGCACTTGTGCCTTTTTCGTAGGATTTCGCATCAAGCGTCCAGAGCAGGGAGGACCAGAGCCCCGCAACGGCAGCCGGCTCAAGAATCACGGTATAGCGGCCCGGCAGCAGTTCGCGTACTTCCAGGCCTCGCTTGGCTTTATTGATCGCGATGAGTGTCCGCTCCTGGACCCTCAGGTGATCGATGGACCGATGGGCCGCGGCACCCCAGCCGGTGGCCTCGCCGGCCTGAACCGTGAGGCTGAATCGCGCGTCGGTCCGTTCTTCGTGGGCAAAGAGTCCCGTACTCGCGGCAACACCGACCGTCGCAATCGATGAGGACACAATCCCAGCTGCACCAAGATTTTCCATCCGACATTGCCCGATCGCCTCGTTTGTGTATTCCAGCCGACGGGCTGGCCCGGCCGCAACAGTTTCGGCTCGCGTCGTCGGAGGGATCAGATAATGCTGTGGCTCTGCAGGCGGGAGGTATTCCGGATCGTCCGGCGACAGGCGCGCGATCTGTGTGGCTCTGGTCACCGTCTCTTGCACAGCTCCCGCGCTAAAGTCCGTTGTGCTGGCTTTGCCGTGACGCTGCCCGAATGCCACCGTCACACTCAAAGAACCGCGCCTCGTATCGACGTTCTGAACAATCTGATTGTTCGCGAATCGCGTCGTCCCGCTATGCTGGTCATGCAACGTGACAAGTGTGTGTTCACCGGTCGAACGTTTCAGGATCAGCTCCGCGAGAAGTCGGAACTCATCCTGGCTCGTCAGCTTCGGCCAGGCCTTATGGTCCGTCGCACTCATGATCCGGCCTGCCCTCCGATGACGTTCACGTTGCGGAACCGCGCGTGGGACGCCGCGTGGGTCATCCAGCCTGACTGGCCAGGTTGGCCCTTCCCACAGGTGATGAACCCATACCGCCGGCGATGCGACCGATCCGCGACACCGTCGCAGCTGCCCCAGAACTCCGGCGTGATCCCATGGTAGATGACATCACGAACCATGTGTGTCCGCTTCCCATTCTCGATCGTCCAAAATGCATCGCCGCCGAACTGAAAGTTATACCGTCGTTGATCAATGCTGTAGGACCCGTGCCCTTCGATGTAAATACCCCGTTTCACATCGGCAAGCAGCTCGTCGAGAGACGCGGCGCCCGGCTCAAGGCCGATGTTGGCGATACGGACGATCGGGACATTGTCCCAGCTGTCCGCCCGATTGGAGCCGCGCGAACGAGTCTCGCCGATTTTTGGCGCGACCTCGCGGTTCGTGCAATAGCCGACGAAGATGCCGTCACGCACGATGTCCCATTGCTGGCAGGCTACGCCATCATCGTCGTAGCCGGTCGCGGCGAGGGTCTCCGGTTCCCGGTTGTCGGCCACGAGATTCACGTGCGGAGAGCCGTATCGAAAAGTCCCTCGTTTTTCGGTTGTGAGAAAGCTGGTCCCGGCATAATTGGCCTCATACCCAAGTGCGCGATCGAGCTCGCTCGGATGGCCGCAGGACTCATGCATGGTGAGCGAGAGGTGTTCAGGATCAAGGACGAGATCGTATAGACCGGGTGCGATGGTGGACGCCTTCACTTTTTCGACGGCCTGAGACGCGATGCGCGGAGCTTCGGCCAGGAAATTAGCCTCCTCGATCAATTCATAGCCCATCCGAAGATGCGGCGTATTGAAGCTTCGCGTTGCGAACCGCCCGTCATGAACCGCCGTGGCATCGAAATCCCCGTTCACGGCAAGGAGATCGAATTCCAGGCGCGACCCTTCGGTCGACACAAAGAGCTTCCGGTCCCGACGGGCCCAAAGACTCGCGCTGCTCCGCACGATGCCGGCCTGACGATGGACATACTCCATTGTCTCTAGGAGCAGCGCGGTTTTGTTTTCGAGCGAGACAGCGAACGGATCGATCCGCCGAACCGTAACGATCCGGTCTCGATGGACCGGCTCATCGGCGAGTTTCACCTTTTCACTAGCGAGGGACGCAGAGCCTTTGGCGATCTCGATTGCCAACTCAGCCACACGCGGGACTTCTTCCGGTGAAAGCACCGAACTGGCCGCAAAGCCCCAGGCACCGTGGTACAGGACGCGGATCCCAAACCCTCTATCCTGTGCTTCTCGAGTGGACGCGATGCGGCGGTCTTCACCGCGAACGGTTTGCGTCGTGCTGTCGAGGAGGCGGATATCGCCGTACTCGGCCCCGCAGGCAACAATGCGTTTCAGCGCGAGTTCAGCAAGCTCATCTTTATCAAGATCGGGCATAACGTCTTCATCCTGACAGAGGCCTCGGCGCCATTCAACTCAGAGAGCCGTCGAACTTGGTTTTTTCCCCACGATTGCCTACGATGGACTGTCGTGCTGCCCATCGAACAGACCCCGCGTCAACGCATCATTGGGCTGATCACCGGCACCAGGCTGTCATCATATCAGCTTGCCCAGATGCTGGGCGTCCCGGAGCGTCAGGTCGAAGATCACCTGACCCATGTTGTGAAGACCATCGCGCGCGACAAAACAAAGCGGTTCATCCTGGACCCGGCACGCTGTCAGGACTGCGGGTTTGTCTTCCGTGACCGTAGGCGTCTGACGAGCCCAAGTCGCTGCCCGCATTGTCGAAGCGAAACCATTGCGGCACCACGCTATGGCATTGATCCATCTGCGCCGTCGCGTGAATAACTCTTTGCCTGATATATTTCGTATTCTAATTGGCCTCCTCGGGTAATTTCGATTAGCGTAGGACCGAATACTTCGGCTGAATGTCTCTATACAAGACGGGACACACGCCGCTGGCAGAAACCGTGAGAGTGATCGGAGAAACAATGAGACGATGGATCTACATGGGAACCGTTGTATTCTGTATTGTCCTGGCCGCCTGCAGCGGGGACAAGCCGAAGGAACTGCTCGAGACCGCCGAGTTTGAAGAGCGGCAACACAATGTTGCGCACGCCAAACAGCTCTATGACGACCTCATCCGCCTATACCCCGACAGCAAGGCGGCCGAAACGGCGCGGGCGCGTCTCGCCGTTCTCAACCAGGCCCCCTGAGTCGTCTTGCCTTGGGAAACCACGGGATGAACGAACTCGTCGTCCGTTGGTAGTCTCGATAATCCTCTCCCCGTCTCGCGAGGGCCTGTCGCTCTGCCAGGGGAATACCCGTGACCTTCAGGAGCGCCCACCCCATCCCAACCGGTCCGATCCAGGTCAGGAGCCACCCAGGCGTGCTTACTCCCATGACGACATAGGCGCACCAGTGCAACCATTCGAAGAAATAATTCGGATGCCGTGAATAGCGCCAGAGACCATCACGGCAGACCCGATCGCGATTCGACGACTTGGATCGGAATTGCGCGAGCTGCCAATCGGCGAATCCTTCTCCCGCGATGGCGGCAAGCCAAACCAGGAATCCTGCCAGCTCCCAGAAACTGAACGGAGGGAGAACATTCTGCATGATCACGAGAAAGGGCAGCGAGAAGAGCGCCACTGCCGCGGCCTGCAGCTGATAATACCCAAACATCACGATCGGCTCGGACGATCCCCACTGGCGACGTAAATGTTGATAGCGCGCATCCTCTTCCTTGCCGATCACGCGATTCAGCAGGATATAGAGGCCCAGTCTCAGGCCATAGACAGCCGCCATCAATAAAAGCAGGGTCTTCCTATCGAGATCGCCTGCTGTACTCCAGGCATACCACCCCACCGCACTCACCAGGCCGGCACACCAACCCACATCCGCGATCGAGGCGTTTCTTGTCCAACGATCTACCAGCCACAAGATACTCATCACGCCGGCCATTACCGCATACACAACCGCCAGCGCAGTGAGAGGATCGAGGGCGGTCATGAGTCTTCCAGCTTCATCGCGCGACATAATCCCATAAATCTCGGCCGGCACTTGTCCGTTCGGCGAGCCATTCTCGAAATCCGGATAAACGGAACGACAAAAGACCTTGGAGCTTGTCACATTGCATCGACAAGTCGGGAGGCCGTGGGACACCGACATGGACCTTCACGGAACCAGGCTGGATTCGAGCCGCCAGTTCCGGATACCACGGAGGTCAAGGCTTGTCCGATCTCCCAGCGCGAGAGCCGTTCCGCTCCTCCTAAGTGATAGAGGCCCGGCCGGTCCTGGTCGATCAGTTCCCACAGAGCCCGTGCCGTCATGCCGGCCGGAAGCGGGCAACGGAACTCATCCGTGAACAGCGTGAGCATCGTTCCGGTTTTCACCGAGTTCCGCATATCTTCGACAAAGCTACGATCGCCGGTCGGCGAGATGCCGGCGTTCAATGCCACTCGAATCACGCTATGTCGTGGGTTCCGTAGCACGATGCGTTCGGCTTCCACCTTGGTCCCTCCGTACACATTCAGCGGGTTCACCCGATCGGTTTCGACGTACCAGCCTTTCGCACCGTCGAAAACCTGATCGCTGGACAGGAACAGAAAGGGGATGTCGGCTGCAAGCTCGGCGAGGAGCGCGGTTGCCTCTACGTTGATACGTCGCGCCAGGGTCGGGTCCTGCTGACAGAGCCCAGTCCGGCTCTGCGCGGCACAGTGAATGACGACCTGGGGATGCAGGTCATGCCAGAGGCGGCGAACTGAGCTGACGTCGGTCAGCTCGACATCCTGTCTGGTAATGCCACGCACGTCCCACTGCGGCGCCCACCGTGGCGCCGCAGTGAGGAGATAGTGGCCGATGAGCCCTGCCGCACCGGTAATGAGCGCGAGCGGTGCCATAAGGAAGGACGAATGCTATTGGCGCGTCAGCTTGCGGTAGCGAATGCGGTGCGGCTGATCGGCTTCCTTGCCCAGCCGCTTCTTCCGATCCGCTTCGTACTCGCTGTAGTTCCCTTCGAACCAGACCACCTTGCTGTCGCCTTCAAATGCCATAATGTGAGTCGCGATCCGGTCCAAAAACCAGCGATCGTGACTGCTGATAACGGCGCAGCCGGCGAAACTTTCCAATCCTTCTTCAAGTGCGCGCAACGTGTTGATGTCGAGATCATTGGTCGGCTCATCGAGGATGATGAGGTTCGCCCCTTCTTTCAACATACGGGCCAGGTGTACCCGGTTGCGTTCGCCGCCGGAGATGTCCTTGACCTTCTTCTGCTGATCGGTGCCGGCAAAGTTGAACCGGGCACAATAGGCCCTGGCGTTGACTTCGGCTTTGCCAAGCATGATGGTCTCATGGCCCTCGGAGATGATGTCGTAGACGGATTTGCCCGGATCCAGGCTGCGATCCTGGTCCACATAGCCCAGCTTGACCGTCTCCCCGATCTTGATCGTTCCCGCATCCGGTTTCTCTTTTCCGATGATCATGCGGAACATCGTCGTCTTGCCGGCTCCGTTCGGACCGATCACTCCAACAATACCGCCCTTGGGGAGATTAAAGTTCACATTTTCATAGAGGACCTTATCCCCATAGGCCTTGCTGACTCCCTTGGCCTCGACGACGACGTCGCCTAGCCGTGGGCCTGGCGGGATGTAGATCTCCAGATCTTCGGCCCGGTCTTCTTGTTTCTGGTTGACCAATTCTTCATAGCGGTTGAGCCTGGCCTTGCCCTTCGACTGACGGGCTTTCGGCGACATGCGGATCCATTCCAGCTCATGTTCCAAACTCTTGCGGCGCTTCGATTCAGCTTTTTCTTCTTTTTCCAGGCGCACCTGCTTCTGCTCCAGCCAGGACGTGTAGTTCCCCTGGAATGGAATGCCGTGACCGCGGTCAAGCTCGAGAATCCATCCGGCTACGTTGTCGAGGAAGTAACGGTCGTGCGTGACGGCGATAACCGTGCCTTTGTATTGCTGAAGATGCTGCTCAAGCCATTGCACAGACTCGGCATCGAGATGGTTCGTCGGCTCGTCGAGCAGTAAGATATCCGGCTCCTGGATCATGAGACGGCACAGGGCCACCCGACGCTTCTCGCCTCCCGAAAGCACCCCGACCTTTGTGTCCGGCGGCGGACAACGCAGCGCATCCATGGCGAGATCAAGCACGTTTTCCAATTCCCACCCGTTCGCCGCCTCGATCTTTTCTTGCAGTTGCGCCTGCTTCTCGAGAAGCTTTTCCAATGCATCGGGAGTAGCGTCGCCCATTTTGTTACTGACCGCGTCATATTCGTGCAGCAGGGTCACGAGTTCTTTCTTCCCCTCTTCGACGATTTCTTTCACCGTCTTGTCCGGATCGAGCTGCGGTTCCTGCTCAAGCAGCCCTACGCTGTAGCCCTTCGATCGGGTGATTTCACCGGTATAATTCTGGTCGACTCCGGCGATGATCCTGAGCAACGAACTCTTTCCAGACCCATTGAGCCCCAACACACCGATCTTCGCACCATAATAGAACCCGAGATAGATCTCGCGCAGCACTTGCCTTTTGGGCGGATAGACCTTGCCGACATTGACGAGTGAGAAAATGACTTGCTTATCGTTCGTGGCCATAGATGATCTGCGACTCCTTTTTCGATGAACTCAGCAGGGCGCAACATTACCAGAGCTCGTTGCGATTGCACAATCCTTCTCCTTGCAATAAGGGGGCGGAGTTCGACAGTGACCACTATAAGTGCTTTGTGATACAGAGGGGTGGGAGGCACGCCATGTCGAATGAGGCGAAGTCCGTCAAAATCTGGTACCAGAGTTTTGTCGATCAGACTCAGCAAGCGTCCTACTTCCGGGACTTGGGCCAGGCGCTGCAGAGAACGGTCGATCCAGGCGTACGCTTCGACCTGCATGGCATCGTTCCGCCAGACGTCGAACTTCATCGCTTAACCGAATTTCGGTGCGCGCGGGAAGTCGTTCGGAATGCCCTCGCAGCGCAGCAGCAGGGATATGATGCGGTGGCCATAGGCCATTTCCAAGACGCCGGCCTCTACGAAGCGCGGGCCGCCGTGGAGCTACCCGTCCTTGGATTGGGAGAGTCCAGCATGCTGTATGCGTGCATGCTGGGACGAAAAATCGCCTTGGTAACGATCAATCCCATCTTCATCCCCATGCACGAGGAGCAAATCAATCGCTATGGCCTTCGAGATCGCGTGGTGGCCGTAAAAGCCATCACGACCGATCCGGCGATGCTCGTTCGCGCCTTCACTGATTCAGCCATGTATGACCGCGTGATCCAACAATTCCACGAGCAGGCCCAGCCGCTGGTCGACATCGGGATTGAGGTCATCATTCCGGCCGGCGGTTTACCTGCTCTCTTGTTTTCTCGATTGCAGAACTTCACCGTCGGCCAGGCGGTCGTATTGAATTGCATCGACGTCCTCGCCACCATGACCGAAACCGCAGTGAAACTGCGCCGGCTGAACGGCATGCAGGTAAGCCGTGCCTCGACGTTTACGCTCCCGTCGACAAAAGCGCTCCGTGAATTTCTTGATCATGAATACGCCCGCAAAGGTCGAGCCAGGAGGTTCGGTTTTCGGTTCGGTCGTGTGCTGCAGAGATGCCAAGGCAGGCGGTCCAGCAGTGGAAGCCAACACGCCAATCTTGGTGCCACGCACATTAATGCATTAGTCAGACCAGGCTCTTCCTGGGCTGAGCCCGCTCAGAACCCAAGTTCTTCCGACAGCCGGACTTCCGATTCGTCGTCAATTTCCTCGAGGCAGCTGAAGCAGGGAAAGGGAAACCGGTCGATGGGGATCGCGCAGACTTCGCCGACTGACGAGTCTTCTATCGCCGGTCCCCCGCATTCCCTATGGATCAAGACAAGCATGTCGCCCTCCTCCTAGCTGCGCAGACTTGCGGATAAAACGCGACAATCGAGACATGCAAAACCTGATTCTGCCTGTTGCGTTCGTCTCGTCAGTCTCGCCAATCATGTGTGACGACTTTTCTATGCTGGACACAATACAAGACGCCGGAACACGTCCAGATGCTCGGGATTACTCAGTCGATGGTCGCCCGGAACCAGATGAAGTTCAACCGGAAAAGAAGGAGCAAGGGATCGCAACTGTTCGACGAATTGGCTGCTGCCTTGCGGCAGAATCACGCTATCTTGCTCGCCATGAAGAATGGCCGTACTGACTGGACGAAGCCGATCGAAACTTGTTTTCCAATAGGCTTCGCTCTCTTCAACCCACTTCCATGCGAGAGGAAAATCCCGATGCGTCGGGTCGTCATCCCAGGGCATCCATCCGGCGGTGTGCCACGCATGGTACCGCTCATCAGAAATGGACCTCGCCCGCACTCCCATCATATTGAAAGCGGGAGCAATAAGAATCAGCCGCTCAATTTCTTGAAACTCCTGCCCCATGAGCCAGGCGATCCAGCCTCCGAGTGAATTGCCGATTACGGTCAGAGGTGGTCCACCCCTGAGCATCGTCAAAACCGTTCGGGCATCAGCAATCCAATCCGACAACGTGTAGTCGATAAATGCCCCTTCTGACTCCCCGAACCCCCGCACATCGTAACAGCAGAACCCCCAGCCTTTCTCTTCACACCACTGAGCGAGCGCCTTGCTTTTGTTCCCCCACCGCTTCGAGAGAAATCCGGTGATAAACAGAATCTGGCAATCCTTGCCTTCGGCACGATCGCCACGAATCCGCTTCTTGTCAGGCCCAATGAGGGAGAATGGTGCGAACACGCTCATGGTTTGCTCAGCAGCTCGGTCGGAATGACTCCGGGTTTTTGGACATTTGGGTTCACAATCTTATCCCAGCACCGTATCGTCAACGTTCGTTAGCCTTTCGAATGCTTCGAACAAATGTGCTGCGCGATCAATCGACCACCGGCTAGATTGCCCGCATAATTCCAATGACCTGCGCCGTATGTCTGCGGGAAGCCATGGAAAAACATGGGGTCACTGGATAAGATTTCCAAAAATGGCTCTAACAACATCAGGATATCCAGTTGAGCTGCCTGAGCATATGGCTTGAACCTTCGCTCGGGATAGGCCAGATCGGACAAGCCGTAAGCTTGTTTGATCCGTTCCCGTGTTGGAGGATCAGGATAGACCTGTGTCGGCTCCGGAATCATGACAACTAAAAATTCCGCGCCTTGAGATTTCACGGCATCCCGCATGGCAAGAATCAGCGCTTCGGTGACCTTCCACGCTTCTTCCCACACCGAGTCGATCGGAGGAGAGAATACTTCGGGGAACAAGGGCTTGAGCGTTGAACTGCCGTGCAGTGTCTCATCAAAACGCTCTATCTGAGACATAGAAATTGGATCCCTCGACAAGACGGGTCGTCTTAAAGACAGTTGTTTGACGAGTTGAAACACGTACGACTTGTTCAGGAATGCGTGCACGAGCATTGACTCATACTTGGCATTTTTAAACGCGGCCGTTTCTTGAAAGGAAGCATCGAGGACCAACCGACCGTCCCGGATCAGATAGAACGGCCTGCTTTTTTGTGTCTCCGTGGACAGGACGATCGAGTTATCCGCCACGTCGTTGCCATTGTAGAAGGCGAGCACGACGAGATCCGGTCCATACGACTGCACATGCTGTCTAAGGAGGAGATAGGATTGAGCGGTTCCGTATCCTGATACTCCAAAATTGAGTACTTCCACTCCCTGTTTCTTCAACATTGAACAGGATGCCAGCTCGCGTTCGACCACGGCCGGGAACGTGTCCTCGAACGGCACATTGCTACCCTCTGTGAATGAATCTCCAACGACAGCAATGCGAAACACCGACGACGGCTTGACACGCTCGTGGTGTCGGTCCCGGAAACCGTCAGCATTGATTTTGACCCATATAGTCGCCTCATGCACCGAATATCCTTCGACATCGGGAAAGTACGACCATCCGAGCATGTCATTCGGCTGCATAAAGACAGGGAAGGAGAAGCCCATCACACGGAGCGCGAGTTCCACACAACCCAGGGTAAGCACGATACTCCCCAGAACTAAGGCCACATTGGGAAGCACGCCTCGCAATGAGATCGATGTCACTTATCTGGCCTTCACGACTGATTGAATGAATGCACCGAGTCGTTTGAGGACGACGTTCGGAATTTCGTGTCCGCCATGAAAGGCGATCCATTCGACGATGAGGCCGGACTTGTTCAGTTCATCGCGCAGTAGCTTAGCTCCCTCGTACGGCAAGATCTCGTCTTGCACCCCGTGACTTTGAAAGACTGGAAGACCCTTCCGCTTCGGAAGCAGTAGGACCCATTCCTGTTTGGTGATGAGCGTTCCGGAGAGCTGGATCAGTCCGGCGTAGGGCTGTGCCGTTCTAAGCATCAGATCGCAGGACAGCATCGCGCCCTGTGAAAATCCGCCGAGGATCGTCTTGCGCGGGCCCGCACCATATTTTTGTTCGACTTCATTGAGGAAGGCCAGCATACGTTCCCGCACCGGCGCGAGGCCTTTCGGCACCTCGTTTGAGAGGTCGCGGGTCCTCCCTGCCGCTCGATCCTGTTCAATGCGCGCCATGTCGATGAGCCACCAGGCGCATGCATCCCTCGGCCCAAAACTCAGCGAGAGCGGGCCTTCAGGAAAAATGAATCTCGTCCCGGCCGGCACGTGCAGGACGTCGGCCAGCGGCACGAGATCGTCCCCCGGCGCGCCGAACCCGTGGAGCAAGACCACGACCGGGCCATTGCCGCCACCCTTTCCATCTGTGCCGCCTGTGACCCGTGTCCGCAAACCACCAATTTGTTCTTCGCGCATGAAGAGTCCGTTATCTCATATACAAATATTGTAACAATGCGATGACACCATAGAGCGAGGACTCAACAACGGGTTGTCGATAGAACGGCACGAAGGCCCCCTGTTGGTTGGCATCGACCTCGTCGATGATGTACTGGACTTGCTTCGGGTCCTTGCCGAGGCCGAGAGCTTGGACCATTTGTTTGCTCAGCCCCGCTAAGACCGTTTGTTTTGCCATGTCGGCAGATTGATAGAGCAACAATGCCCCGCCCAGAGCCAGAACGACGTTCAACCCCCAGGTCAGCAGTAGCACGAATGGGTAATTCCAGACGTCAAAGTAGTTGTTGCGCGCAGCGATCATGATCAGTAGGGCAATAAAGGGGTATCGAATGATGCGATTCACCGCTTCCGTCCGTCGGCTGATCAAGTCGATACCGGCTAAGTACTTGAGCTTTTCAAACTCGGCCTTGTTAGTCTGGCTCAATCCATACTCGCGCAGGTATTCTTGCTGCACCTGTTCCGACCATCCCCCGCTCGAGAGGGTCACCCAGCTGATCCATCGGCGACATAACATGACCTCATCCAACACTGCCAGGTTGAGCAATACCACAAGGCCAACGCTGACCAGGGCCATGATCGAGTCCACTTGACAACTCAGCCATCCCCGACAGGGATGGATCATCTCTTCGTTGACCACCCAGTAATCCACGGAAGCCATGAATGCGCCATACAGCAGGAATAGGACAAGGACGCGCGCCGTCCGCTGTCGCGGGTCTGCCGCCTCGAGGTACCAGACCCAGGCTTGGTCGACGGTGGTGGCCGCGCTGGTAGCGGCCGAATGGTAGACCCGTTGCAGATTGGTCCAAAATGTCCTCGGAGTGAATCGGGAGCGACGGTCCTGATCGATAAGGAAGGAAAATTTGTCGGTAAGGTAGTCGCTGTTCTTCGTCAAATCGCGTGACCCCTTGACCAGGAAGACGATACACAATATCACCACGAGAAGGCGAAGCCACTCACTGGGCCAAATGCTCACGCCAGCGGTCAATGAAAATGGTTCGCCTTCGTCATGAACGGCCATGAGGGCCGTCCCGCCACCCATGGTCCACAAGACCGCCGTCCCGACCAGAAGGAGGAGGCCGACCACCGTAAGCAGATGCCAGGAACGCGAAGCCCAGAGCCAGAGCTGCTGATTGGTCCAGACAAATATCGTTCCGACGAACAGCCCGATCGCGACCAGCGCCGTCATCGTCGTACTGCTGGGACTGATGCCCTGCTTCAACTGGCCCTGATTGTCCGTGTGCTCAAGGTCCGCACGCAAGGGATGAATCGTTCTCACCCTTTCGACATCGACGACGCTTAAGTCCACGGCACCCTCTCGTCCCACTTCGAAAATCCGAGGATGATCAGCCGCGTCGTAGACCCGGTCTTCCGGGGTCAGTGCAACGTGATACCCCCCCGGGCAGAGGGCTGCCGATTTTTGCCGATCGTCCACCGCGCGGCAGGCAACGTGATTCACCGCGCGGAGCACGGCAAAATAGGTGGCCGTTTGGTAGCTGCTCCGAAACGGCGGAACATCGCGTTGCAATCCACCGTCCAACTGCAAGCCGAACGGCGAGGCGATGACCATGTTCCTGGTCCATTTGTACTCGCTTGCGTGAAGATGGCGTGCATCGAGGTCGACGGTGAAGAAGACCGCATACGGGAAGGCTGGACGCAGCGCTTTGAGAATGAGCACCGCGTCGTAGGGGTCCGAGCCCAGGATGCCGATCGCTTTGGCGCCTTCTCCTTCGTCTTGAATCCGCGCGGCCAAGGCGCGCACATAGTCGAGCTGACCGGTGCCCTCGGGACGTTCCTTAAGCCCGCCGGCCAGAGCATCCTTCGCCGTCTCAGTGGTTTTGGGTTTGTCTGCACGGGCGGCTTTCACACTGTCGTCGCCTGGCATTTCACCGTCGAGACCACTGAGGTAGCTATATCGGAAGACGTTCAAGGTCAGGGATTCGTAGTCCGCCGTGCGCTGAATCTGCAGATCGATGGCACGAGGGACTGTCGCACACCAGTCCTTGATTGCCGTCGGCACCTGAATCTGCTCCAGCTCGGCCTCCGTGAAGGCCGCCACTTTCACACAAGCTGCCGCACGGAACTCGATGGGCAGCGCTCGACCGTAGAATGAATCCCACTCCCCGATAAGGATCACCGCATCCCAACCGAGCCGTACCTGGCGACGATCTAATTCTTCGATAAGCGTGCCGAAGAGCCGGTCGTCGGAGCCGGTCTCATAGACCAGCCGCACATCCGCGGCTGCCAGTCGATGAAAAAACTCCTGCTCGCAGGCTTCATATGTCAGGCACGCGGGGCCCTTTCCCCCTTCCTTCTTGAGCCCATAGGCCAAGAGCCCTTTCATCGCACTGGCCCATGGCGAATAGAGCTCGATGGTTCCATCCGCATTCGGCCAGACCCCGCCCCCTTCATGGGGTTCGGCATACAACTTTCCGGCCTCGTCCAGGAGATCCCGCAGAGCGGAGGAACTGCGGGGTCCTATGAGCTTGAACGTGACGGCCTGTTGCAACGTCGGATTCAGACGGACCAGTTTTCGCCGGTCGTCGGTCAGGAGGCATTCGCTTTTCTGTTTCGACTCTTGACACACCATGGCCTGAGATAAGGAGGTCAGCGTGGCAAGGAATCCCCGACTGAGGTTGTCCTCGGGGATCCAGATCACGAGGGTGCTCTGGGCCCGATCCTGCCCTTCGCTACATACCCGTGTTTGTCGGAGCCGAAACCATTCATACGGCAACGGATGACCAGCGACTTGAGTGTTTTCCTCAATGAAGGAGAGATGGCCCTCGTCCTCCGGAACATAGCAGGCCACGCCCAATGCGGTACCGACAGCATAGCGATCTCGAAGCCGGGACTCCGTGCTTTCCGCGTAGGGGTCGCCGCTTATGGTCACCAATAAGACTGTGATCCGTTCATCCTTCTTGACCCGATCGACAATCGCCTGGCGCAATGGTTTTAGACGTTGAGTGAAGGACAATTCAGCGGACTGGCCGGGCGCGGACCTAGACAATCCGACTGCTGGAGGCGGTACACCTCGCATAGCCCGCTGCACCGCTGCCAGCGGATCTTCCCACAACCGTGCACGAACTGATTCCTCACCGGTGGCCTGGTTTACGTCCAACCCTGTTCCTACCGGCCGCGAACTGTGCAGAGGGTCTTTTACCAACAGTACGCCGGCGAGCGCGACCGCGAGGGTGAGCACCCCCGCCAGAGCAAGTTTCGATTCCCCACTTCCTTTAGCCATAGAGGAGTTTCTTTCCCGTGATCAGCAGCAGCCGGTTAGTAAACCTTCAACTGCCCCGTTGAATGCCGAAACGAGTCCTCACCTGCCCGCGTCGAACGGGCACTTTTGAGCCTGCGCATTCCGCGAGCAGGAGAACGACTTGGCTGCACTTCGCCACTCTACAACAGACAGTGAGGGGGACTGCAAGGTGGGTCGCAAAAAACCGGCTGACGATGCCGGTAGTCGTGTGGATCGATGAAGCGCGGAATTGTGAGGGATTACGAGGAGCAACTGACCGCTAAATGCTTACCCCAGTTGGGGGGTGGAGCTGCATAAGCGTCCATTCCAATCTGATCATCATAGGGATTGCGCAGCAGGGTGAGCAGTCGATCGATTTCCGAATAGTCCTTCTGCTGAGCCTTCTCGATGGCTGTCTGTGCCAGATAGTTGCGGAGCACATACTTGGGATTGATGTGATTCATGCGTACCAGGCGGTCATCGTCTCGACTACCCTCTTCGCGCAACCGGTCCTTGTACCGATGAGCCCATTGGTCGAATGCGTCACGATCCAAGAAGAAGTCGCGAAGCGGCTCGTTCAGCGATGCGGATCCGGTCTGAAACAGGCCCAATGAACGAAAGAAGATCGTGTAATCGACATGGTGCAGGTGCATGAGCGCCAAGAGGTCCTGGATCAGTGACGCATCCTCGTCCTTCGTCTCGATGAGTCCAAACTTGGCCCGCATCAACTCCATGTACCGTCCCTCGCAGAGGGGGGTGTAGCGGTCGAGCGCGGCTTTCAGATCTTCCTTCTCGGCCAAGGGGAGCAGCGCCTGAGCCAGACAGCTGAGGTTCCAGAGACCGATATAAGGCTGTTGATTAAAGGCATAACGGCCGTTGTGGTCGGAGTGGTTACAGATGAAACCGGGATCGTAATCGTCCATGAACCCGAACGGCCCATAGTCGAGCGTGATGCCGTGGATCGACATGTTGTCCGTATTCATGACCCCGTGCGCCCAGCCGACGGCCTGCCATTGCGCAATCAGACTCGCCGTCCATTCAACGACCTCGGAAAAGAATCGCGCGTACTTGTCAGCGTCATCCACCAAGTGCGGAAAATGATTCGTAATGACATAGTCGGCGAGGATTTTGAGCTGCTCATGTTGTTTACGGTAATAGAAGATCTCAAAGGTGCCGAAGCGCACATGGGACGGCGCCATCCGCAGGAGCATTGCGCCAGTTTCGACCTGCTCGCGGTAGACCTGGTGGTCGCTCCCGACAAGACACAACGCCCGGCTCGTCGGAATCCTCAAGCCATGCATCGCTTCGCTGCAGAGATATTCTCGGATAGTCGAACGCAGAACCGCACGGCCATCTCCCTCTCGCGAAAACGGCGTCAGCCCCGCCCCTTTCAAATGCAGATCCCATTTCTCGCCTCGTTCGTTTCGTACTTCTCCCAGGAGGATTGCACGCCCGTCTCCCAGCTGCGGGACATAGACCCCGAACTGATGCCCGGAGTAGAGCATGGCCAGCGGCTCCATTCCGGGCACGAGCAGGCTCCCGCCAAATACGCCGGCGAACTCCGGTCGTTTCGCTTGTTCGGGATCAAGGTCGATCAGTTCGGCCGCCGCGGGATTGAAACTGACGAGATACGGAGGCGCTGCAAACGGAGTGGGATTCAGCTTGGCATAGCATGTTTCAGGCAGTCGGGCATAGCTGTTGTCGAAAGAGAGAGTTTCCAGCTGGCGTGTGCTCATTGATGGGGCATGCCAGGATTAGCTCGAGGTTTTCAAGCGAGGATAACTTTCATCCAACAGAGAGGTGAATTGCTCGAGTTCGAAGTCATAGACCCACACATCGCCGGTCGAGATGGAATAGACCCACCCATGGAGATCCACTTGCTTCTTCCGCAGAAGAAGAGCGACGGACGGGTGTGTGCGAAGATGGTCGAGCTGGGATCGGACGTTTTCCTGGGTCGTCTTGATTAGGCGATCGTCGCCCTCGAGATCGGTATAGTGCTCATGCATCAAGCGGCGGGTGGTTTCGGCCTGCCCGACCCATTCCCTTAAAGCGGGCAAGTTGGAGACTCCTTCCGGGTTCAGCAGGGCCCTCATGACAGCACAATCGGTGTGGCCGCAGACGATGATGTGGGGAACCTTCAAGACCGCCATCGCGTATTCGATGGTGGCTGTACTACCGCCTTGCATCGAGCCATAGGGCGGCACCATGTTGCCGGCGTTTCTGAGAATGAAGAGCTCCCCGGGATCGGTTTGTGTGAGGAGGGTCGGGTCGACGCGCGAATCGGAACAGGTGATGAAGAGAGCCCGGGGAGCCTGATTTTCAGAAAGACGCGTGAAGAGTTCCTTCTTCTTGCCGAATATCTCGGTTCGAAACTTGAGGAAACCTTTGACGAGCTGTTCCATCGTGCCGATCCGCCTTATCGATTTTCGTTCTGGATGTCGCGATCGACCGTGAACACCAAAACCCGTTCTCCGATTTGCACGTCAATGTCGGTAAACAGCGCGAGGGTTTTGGCGCCGGTAATTTCGCTCACTTGCTCGCAGAGTTTGTCGCGACCCTGCGCAATCAAATTCTGCCGCAATCGCTTCACCATATCGATACCTTCGGCCGTTTTTGCCAGCTGCCGCTCGGCCGGCGTCAGTACACCTTTCAGGCGAATGAGCACCTGGTCCCGTACGATAAACGCCTTGACGTCGTCCGGTCCTCGTCCCATGAACTCCTGTTCGAACTTGACGATGGCCGTTCGAATGGCCGCTTCAATTTCGCCCTTGCTTCGTCCGTTGCTCATCATCCCTATCGTTCCTGAGACCAAAGTTCGCAATTATAGAGGCGACGATTGCGGGATCACAAGGGCCAGAGCATGCTCTGCTGGTTCTGGGACGTATTTTATTAGGCCTAAAGACATAGCGAGGTTCGACCAATCTATTTTATTCTTGACTCTCTAACGATGGGTATAAGATAAGTACCAAAAGTGCGCGGGTCGTGCGGTTGTGCTCTCTGTCTCTCAGGGGACAGTCGGGACCATCGAGTTCGATCTAACATGGGCGGTAGGGTGCCTGGTTCCTTAGGGGGCCAGTTACAGTACAAGCCAACCGGGTTCATGCTGGACAGTGATCCAGGAGTCCGGTTGGCTTTTGTGTTTTTTAGTAAGGTCCTGAAAGGCATTCTCCCGTTTGTACTCCTACTTCCCGATCATCGAAGATCCGGCGTGTCAGCATCGTGTGTCCGCATTCGGTTAAGGACCATTCGGTGAACTTCATGGGGTACCAGTGATTGCTGTCATCCTAGTTCCGCTGCTTCCGCTTCTCGCGACGCTCATTGTGTTGGTGGGTGATGAAGCCTCGCGGCAGCAACGCGCCAAGATCGCGGCCTATCCCGTCGGCGCGGCCTTTCTGGGTGCCATCGTGACCCTCTGGTATGTAGCGACCCGCGGGGCCATCACCATTCGTTTCTACGACCCGGCTTCCCTCGCGATGCTGGTCTTGCCAATCGGTTTCTACATCGACCGCCTGAGTGCGGTCATGATGGTCTTGATCTCCGGTGTCGGCACCATCATCTACACCTATTCCATCGATTACATGTATCAAGAGCCCCATGAGCGCCGCTATCTAGCCATGCTCGGTGTCGCCGTCTTCGTCCTTCTCTGCATGGTGTCGAGCGCAAATCTCCTGATGCTGTTTCTCTTTTGGCAGGTCCTGAGCTACCTGCTCTATATCTTGATCCACAACCATGCCCACGCCGGGACCCTGGAAGCTGCGTTTCGCACTTTTACCATCTTACGGGTCGGAGACGTCGCCTTTCTTACCGGGATCGTCGTGGCCTACCAACTCTTCGGCACGCTGGAGTTTCCCGATCTGTTTGTCGCAGCCGCGCGATCCACTTCGATGGTCTCGGTGTGGCCCGGCATAGAGCTGAACGGCGCGACGGCGGTCACCTTGCTGCTGTTCGTCGGAGGCATGAGCAAGTCTGCGCAGTTTCCCCTCCACATCTGGATGCCGCGCTATCTCTATGCCCCGACACCGGTCACGGCGCTGTTGCACGCGGGGATCATCAATGCCGGTGGATTCTTGATCAATCGCCTGGCCCCCCTCTTTGGCTTGAGCTCGACGACGCTGCATGTCGCGTTCGTGATCGGCACCCTCACCGCCGTCCTCGGCGCCACCATGATGCTGGCGCAGAACGACATCAAGAACATGCTCGGCTTCTCCACGATCGGCCAGATGGGCTACATGATCATGGAGTGTGGCTTGGGTGCTTTCTCGCTGGCCGTCTTCCATCTGATCGCGCACGGGCTCTTCAAGGCGACGGTGTTCTTGAATTGCGGCAACGTCATCGGCCGGGCGCGCGTGGAGCCGCATTTCCCCCATCCCAAGCATGAGAGCGAAGAAGAAGGCTACTCGAATTTGACCTGGGTCACGGGGTTCGTCACGACGCTGCTGATTCCCCTGCTCATTCTCTTACTCACGCACGGCGCATTGCAGATTCCGCTTCTGGAATCGCAAGGCACCGTGGTCTTCTTGTTTTTCATCTGGGTCACGTCGTCCCAGGCCATCTTGACCTTGACGCGCTTGCGTCAGATCGAGTCCTGGAAAGTGGCGGCGACCATGTTACTCACGCTGTTGTTCGTCGTGTTCGTCTACCTATTTGCAGTGGAGTCGTTTACCGCTTTCCTCTACCCCGACCCAAACGACGTGGCATCGTACTTCAAGGCAGCCGAGCTGCCGGGTCGGCTCTTCGACATGATGATCGGGGCAGCCACGCTCACGACGATCCTCGGCTGGTGCTACGTCTACCTGAAGGCGCATGGCCGATCGCTGCCGGCACCGGCTTGGATCAACGGCATCAGGATTCGGTTGTATGTGCTCTTCCTCAACCGTCTGTATGTGGATGAGTGCTTCCATCGCCTGGGCCTCGTTCTCCGGTTTGTGCTCCATCGGTTCGAGCGTCGCGCAGAGGAACGACCGTCATGACCGACGCGCTTGACGAACGTTCAGAGACCGTATTAATGGTTAGCCTGCCGTTGAAGCGCACGACGGGGTCCGGCACCGCCGTGAGCCGCCAAAACAAGGATCGCGCTGTGAGACTGACGAGGTGGGCGTGACGCTCGTCCTGCTCGTTCCAGCATTCCTGCTCGCCGCAGCCGCCATCGTGCTGGTCGGCCCCGACCGCACGCGACATGCGCGAGCCAAGATCGCCGCCTACCCCGTCGGCATCGCCTGCCTGGGGGCCGTGGGGACGCTCTATCAGGTCGCGACCACTGGCCCGATTGAGATTCGGTTCTACAACCTGTCCTCGGTCGCCGCCTTCGCCATCCCGATCGGGTTCTACGTCGACCGGCTGAGCGCCATCATGATGACGTTGATCACCGGCGTCAGCATCATCATCTACAACTACTCGGTCGGCTATATGTTCCAAGACCGTCACGCGCGGCGCTATCTGGCGATGATTTGCCTGACGGACTTCGTGCTGATCTGCATGGTGTCCAGCTCCAATCTGATGATGCTCTTTCTCTTCTGGCAGGTCCTCAGCTATCTGCTCTATGTCCTCGCGCATAACCACGGCCATCCCGGGACCTTGGCCGGCGCGTTCAAGACCTTTACGCTGTTGCGCGTCGCGGACACGGCGTTTCTCGCCGGAATCGCGCTCGCGTATCAACTCTACGGCACGCTCGAGTTCCAGGAGCTCTTTGTGCGGGCCGCCGAGACTCCGATCGCCCTGTCGCTCTGGCCGGGAATGGAGATGAGCGGTGCCACGGCCGTGACGCTGCTCTTCTTTGTCGGCGCGATGGGAAAGTCGGCCCAGTTCCCGATCCATCTCTGGCTGCCGGGATCGCTCTTCGCCCCGACACCGGTCCACGCCTTGCTGCACGCGGGGATCATCAATGCCGGCGGATTCTTGATCAATCGCCTGGCCCCCTTGTTCGGCCTCAGCTCGACGACCCTGCACGTCGCGTTCGTGATCGGCACCCTCACCGCGATCCTGGGCGCGACGATGATGCTGGCGCAGAATGACATCAAGAAGACACTGGGGTTTTCCACGATTGGGCAGATGGGCTACATGATCATGGAATGCGGCCTCGGCGCCTTTTCCTTGGCGGTGTTCCATCTGATCGCGCACGGGCTCTTCAAGGCGACGGTGTTCTTGAATTGCGGCAACATCATTCACAAGGCCAGGCAGGAACCGCATTTCCCTCACGTCGACCATCAGGTCGACGAAGAGGGCTTGTCCCGGTTGACCTGGTTCACAGGATTCGTTACCACCCTCTTTATTCCCTTGCTGATTCTATTGGTCACACACGGAGTCCTGCGCATTCCCTTGCTCGAATCACAGGGGACGGTCATTTTCCTGTTCTTCATCTGGATTACCTCATCGCAGGCCATCCTCACTCTGACGCGCTTACGACAGGTCGCCTCCTGGAAAGTCTCGGCCGCGATGCTCACGATCCTGTTGTTCATCGTGTTCGTCTATTTGGGTGCCGCAGAAGCCTTTACCCAGTTTCTCTATCCGAACGCGGACGACGTCGCGTCGTATTTCAAGGCGGCGGCTCTGCCGGATTGGATGTTCGACCTGATCATCATCGTGGCCACGGTGCTTACGATCGCCAGCTGGTCTTACCTGTACCTGACGGCCCACGGCCGGACCGTGCGGATGCCGGCCTGGGTTGAAGGATTGCGGATCCGCCTGTATCTGCCGTTCATGAATCGACTCTACGCCGATGAGATGTACCAGCTGCTGGGCAACGGCATCATGCGGCTGGTCCATCAACTCGACAAGCTGGAACGGGGTTGGTCACGATGAGTACTAGCACCCTCATCGCATGGCTGCTGGCCGGCGCCCCTTTGGTGGGAGCCGTTGGAAGTCTCCTCTTTTGGTCGAACCCGGATCGGCTCAAACTGTCTTCCATCGCTTGGTCCATCGTCAGTCTCGGGTTGGTTGCAGGGTTGTCCGGTCTTGTCGGGATGCTCCCAGAAGGATTCTTGCCGCTCTATTTGCTGCCGCTGACCGCGATGATCTCGCTATTGGGACAACCGGCTCACGCCGACCATCGCCTGTCGTGTGTCATGACCTTGTTGTTGCTTGGAATGGGCCTGTGTGTGCTCACCAACCAGCCGGTGGTTGCTTCCTTGGCCTTGCTGCTGCTCTTCTGCGTCATCGCCGGCTTGCTCTACCGCCATCATAGTGCGCTCTGGCCTATGTCCTGGTTGGGCATCGGCACGTACGCGCTCGGGGCCCTCTGCGCTGGTCTCTCGCTCGTAGCGCCTGCGCCCCTTTCCTCCTTCGCGTCGTTGGTAGCCTCCGCAGTGCTGCTGCCGCTCATGCCATTCCACGACGGCCATCTGACGGCTGTGACGCGCTTGCCCGGCAACTTGCCCTCGTTCGTCGTACTCCTACTCCCGCTCCTCGGCCTTCACGGGATCGCGACTGCGTTGCCGACCATTCCGGACACGGTGGCCTGGACCCTCAGCCTCTTTGCGTTGGTGGGCGCGTTCTACGGGGCGGTCAAGGCGCTGGCACAAACGCGCGTGCGGTTGTTGTTGGCCTACGGGAGCCTTTCGTTCTTTTCGATGCTCTGGTGGTTCGCCGCTGCCACCAGATCGGCAACACCTCGCTCCGCGCTCTTGGTCGGCACGGTCGGCCTGGCCACGAGCGGACTCCTGATCGCGTGGCAGGTCGTTCGGACCCGCTACGGAGACGATGTCGATCCGCAAGCCGTCAGCGGGTTGGCGTCCGGCATGCCCCAATATGCCGTGCTCCTCTCGCTCCTTGCCTTGGCGGCGATGGGTCTCCCGCCCTTCGGGGTCTTCGCCGGGTTTATGGGATTGTTGTTGAGCGCGCCCTTTCCTTCTTCAGGGGGTTTGGTCATCACCCTCCTCGCTTGGCTGGCGGCATCGTGGTACATCATGCAGATGGTGCAACGGCTGCTCTTCGGTGTGCGGCGAGCCGAGTTGCGTTATACCGACGTACTGCGCACCGAACTCGCTGCGCTATCGATCGTCGTGCTGGTCCTGCTGGCGTTGGGACTGGCACCGGCAACCTTCTTCGCTCCCGACCAGACTGGGTCGGCCGCTCATTCCGTCACGGGATCGCTCGTATGGAACCGATAGTCACGTCGCCCGACATCGAAACCAGACGCATGGAGCTGCGTGGGATCGTTCACCTTGCGGGTGAAGTCATCGCGCAGTATTGGCCGATGCGGACGTTCGTGCACCACAATCCGCTCCATAGCCTTGAGTACCTTCCGTTTGAAGAGACCGTCCGCCGCGGCAAACAGTTCATGGGAGGCAACGGCTATCTCCCCAGTCATCAATATCGGACCTACCTCAAGTCCGGCCGTATCAGACTCGAGGATCTCGATGCGGTGCTGAAACCGCTCGTGCGCGACACACAGGTGCTCCTCGGATCACATAGGCTCACGCATGGCGAGGTCTTGCGAGCCTGTCTGACCGAGGGGCTCTGCGACCCGGGTGTCGAGCCGCTCGATGCCGAACTCCCCGATCTTTCCAAAGAACTCATCGACCAACTTGCGGCCAAGCTGACGGGCGTCCTCAGGACGCGAGACTTGCGCGAGCGGATCGGCAACATTGTGGAAAGCGACCAGGCGGCTCTTGGACGCTGGATTACCCTTTCGCACTGGTGTGACGACACGCTGGGCACGGAGATTGTCCAGCAGATCAACGATCAAATGATCAAGTGGTGTGAGGCCTTCCTGGATGAAGGGCATGCGGCCTGGCCCATGCCGGAGAGGGATAAGGGTCTGTACGGCGCTTGGAAAGCGATCGCCTCTCACGAATGGTCGCCTTGCGGGATTGCGGACAGCCGCAGAAAGATTGCGCAGCTTCCGGACCATCCCGAAGATGCCCTCCTTGACAGTCTCGACGCGCTCGGCATTCCGACGGATCTTCGACAGGATTACCTCTCTCTGCAATTGACTGCACTGCCGGGCTGGGCCGGTTTCATCAAGTGGCGAGAGGAAGAGCGGGACTACCCTTGGCAGCAGACCTACCCAGCCGGTCTCCTGAAATTCCTCGCCATTCGTCTCTGGTACGCCCGTGAGCTGGTCCAGAAGACGTGCCACGAAGAACTTGGTATCGACAGCCGCTACGATGACGTCATCGCGTACATGCGGAATTCTCCGGAAGAATATTATCTGAGACGGCAGCGCGTCGCCGGCCGCTTGCCTGCTCTATACGCCGAAGAAGTCGATCGGTTGCGTCACCAAAAACGCAACGGCTGGAGCAACGTGCTCGAACGGTACAAGACGGAAGTTGTCCCACGCCAGCAAGCGGCAGCCAGGCGTGATATGGCCAAGAGATTGTTGGCGTTGGCGGAATCGTTCGGCATCAATCCCTCCGTCCTCGCCAACGCGCCTTCCAACGACCTCAGGCAACTCATCGAGTGGATGGAAGCGTTCCCCGAGTCCGATCATGGACCGGTATGGCTTAAGGCGCTTGAAGCAGGTTATCAGAAACGTCTGCTGAACCAGATGAGGACCTCCTCTCAGTGTCCGACGGCTGACGGCGCCCCCTTGGTCTCTCCGCGCCCCTATTCGCAGTCGGTCTATTGTATCGACGTGCGATCCGAGCCGTTTCGCCGCCATTTCGAATCGACCGGACCGAACGAGACCTACGGCTTCGCCGGCTTCTTCGCCGCGTTCATTCGCTATCGGGCCTGGGGCAAGGAACATGACACCGAACAGTTCCCCGTCATCATGCGCGCCAAGAACGAAGTGCGGGAAATTCCCCGGAGCTATCTGGACCATAGGGTGTCGAAACACAAGGCCCGCGCCAAATGGGTCCAGGCCGGCCACACGCTGCTGCACGATCTGAAAGAAAACGTCGTGACGCCTTACGTCATGGTGGAATCGGTGGGATGGTTCTACAGCTTTCCCATCTTCGGGAAAACGTTGGTGCCGTCGCTCTATCGGCGTTGGACCGCGTGGCTGAGCCGCTTGTTCGTCCCTTCCATTGCGACGACGCTCACCGTAGATAAGCTGCCGCCGGACGAGACCGTGGAGATGCTGGCAGCCGAGCAGCAGGCTCTCGTCAGAAAGGCGTTGCAGGAGGAGACCGGACTGCGCAGCTCCCACATCACGCCGACGCTTGTCGAGGCCTTGCGACAGCGCGCCTTGGGCGGGTCGGGTGATCCGGAACCCTCGTTGATTGAAGCCGCGACTCAGGCGGGACTGTCGATCGAGACGTTGAACAGCATTTATCGAGACGTTGCGCAGACAACACGATCTCAACGCTCGCTCAGCGTCTCGGCAGAAGGAGCGGATCACGCGCACCGGGTTCACTCTGGAAGAGCAGGTGCTCACGGTGGACACGGCTCTGCGCATGATGGGGCTGACGAAGAATTTCGCACGGCTCGTCCTGTTCTGCGCTCACGGCAGCACGTCGGACAACAATCCCTATGAATCGGCGCTCGATTGCGGCGCCTGCGGCGGAAACGAAGGCAAGCCCAATGCCCGCGTCCTCGCCATAATGGCAAACAACCAGAAAGTGCGGGAACGGCTGGCCAAAAACGGAATTGAAATTCCTTCCGATACGCATTTCCTCGCCGGTCAAATGGACACGACCACCGACGAGGTGCATCTCTTCGACCTGGAAGACGTCCCGCCTACGCATCGTGCGGACTTGGCACGCCTTCAGGAAGATCTCAAAGAAGCTTCGGTACTGACCAGCCAAGAACGCTGCGCACGGTTTCCCGACGTCCAGCGGACCCTCGAGGAGCCGAGGGCTCGAAACGCACGTGAGACGACGCAGCGCGGATTGGAGCCAGGTCCGGCCGGAGTGGGGCCTCTCGAGCAATACGGCCTTCATAATCGGCCGGCGCGAGCTCACGAAAGGACTCGACCTGGGAGGCCGAGTCTTTCTCCATTCCTACGACTATCGCGAAGATCCGAGCAATCGCTTGCTCGAAGTCCTGCTCACCGCCCCGCAAGTCGTGGCCCAGTGGATCAACATGGAGCACTATTTTTCCGCGGTGGACAACGAGGTGTACGGTAGTGGGAGCAAGATCTACCACAACGTGGTCGGACGACTCGGGATCATGTCGGGACCTTGGAGCGATCTCCGTCTCGGATTGGCCAGGCAAACCGTCATGAACGGCGACATGCCGTACCATGAACCGATGCGGCTACTCACCATCATCGAGGCGCCGCGAGAACGGATCGAGAAGCTGATCGCGCGGCATGAAGTGCTGCAGCGTTACTATCACAACGAGTGGGTCCATCTCGTCGCACTGGAACCGGATAACGGTATACTCTATCGTTATAGACCGACTGGCGAATGGGCCAGAATCGACGATGGATCAGGCTCAGTCTAGCGGGGCATCATGAAACAATTCACCATGGAAGGAGTTCAACTGTGGGCGTGTTGACATTACATCCGATGAAGGAAATACGTGTGATCGTGGCGGGGGAGCACCGGGCGTTCGTGACCCAGTTGCTGGACCGGATCAACGCGACCGGCTACACGATCATCGGCAATGTGTCAGGAAAAGGCCATCACGGCGTGCGGGAAGCACATTTCATGTTCAGCGAGCAGGAGAGCCTCGAGATGATCATGACAGTGGTCCCGGACGAAAAGGTGGAGCCTATCCTGGCAGGACTACGGCCGCTGTTCGATCGGCATTCCGGGGTCATGTTCGTCACCGATGTGGCCGTCAGCCGGCAGGAGTATTTCGGGAAGAAGAGCAAGGAGGTCTGAGCAATCAATGCCGATGGCGCTGTTCCACCCTTGTCTTCGCGCCTGCACTTGTCTAGAATGGGGCCGTTCGCGCTGGTTCAGAGGGGGAATCTGGTGAAGGGTCTACGATTCGAGCGCATCGGGAAGGACCGCTACTACAATGTGGTGTTCCACATGGGGAGTAGCTATGTGCCCGTCACCGATGAGACCGTGGAAGAACTCAAGGCCCAGAGCCTACTCCCAGTCGAACGGTTTCTCGACCTCTTGATCGACCGCGTTGGGTACTCCTCTTACCTCAAAAATCAAATCCGCACAGAACTGAAATCCTCAGGCGATCCGGTGACGCAGATTACGGTCCTTCAAGGCGCCATTCGCGAACTGTAATCGGTTGCTGAAACGGGCGCCCAACTTCGTTCTCGGCTCGAAAAATCCTCAACGTACCCCAGAGGGTATGCCTCAGGTGTTTTCTCGCCTGTGGCCTCGTTGACCGCCCGTTTGAGCAACCGCGAATGCCCCACCATCTTCCTTACAAATTTCCGGAAAACTGTAGTGCGTCTTTTGGGTATGCGACGGTTCCCACGCCAAGTGCTTTTAGTTTATCTCGCTTAGTCGTAGCGTGAAAATTGTGGTCGCTGGTCACGAAAACGTCTCCGCCGTGTTTGATGTGACACCAAAGCGTCAAGACATCGCATTTGGCGTTTCGCCAATTCTTGTCCAAGGAATCTACGGCAAGGCCCCGAGCCTTCGCATAGTCTACCCACATAAATTCAATGTTCGGGAACAGCACATTGTGGATATCTTGCTCCAGCGTGTTGCTTTTGTCCGCCGTGACGCAATGGTCAAAAAAGCAGATATTCCAGTATGCCAACGGCGGAAGATGCTCCAAGCCTTCGAAGCCAAGCGCTTTCAACTTCGCTCGAAACTCAGAGAAATTCTGGGCGTATCCACCGGCTCGTTGCCGTTCAGATGCCCCAATCGAGGAAATCGCGACTGTGATTCCATTCTTTCCATGTAATGAGACAAGATCTCTGATAAACGATGCGTTTGGTCGTCCTTCCTCGACGTCAATGAGGCAATTCGTGTCCAGGGTAAAACGCATGCGGTTGGTGTCAGGTAGCTATAATGCAAACGGATTTGGCTGCGCTGATCATCATAGCCAGAAACAAACTGCTGACACGCATTGAGCGAGCACCGCCCTTAATAAAGATGGTCCTTCCAAGCTCGCTCGTTACTCCCTTTCAAGGGGTGGCCTGGCTTGGTCCCCAATTGCGCCCGTCGGACGACCACTACTTCATCGTGGGGGTTCCGTGAGCATAACAGGGAACCCAAGCCAGACTGTCCTTTCTCAATCCGACGTTTGTCCGTCTTTAAACAGCTGATTCATGATCGCGTTTTTTCTTTCGGGATCTTTGTAGTACTTGAGCGCCTTTCCATAATTGTCTATTGCGCTCTCTCGCTTCCCCTTTTGGGAATAGTATTCGGCAATGCCGTGGTAGGCCCGGGCATCTTCCTCGTTGCACCTGAGGGCTCGATTGAAGGCTTCGTACGCTTCCTGATTGCGCTCTCTGTTTAGCGCCAACCAACCGACCGCCGTGTGAGCCGGACCGAAGTCCGGATCGGCGGTGACGGCCGCGTCGTACTCCTTCTGTGCCAGGTCCAGTCGACCCTTCGTTTCATAGATGCCTCCCAGCGCGAAATGCACTTCCGCATCCTGGGGGTTCAGGCGCAACGCCTCCTTATAAGACTGCAAGGCCTGCTCGATCTTGCCTTGTTCGGCGAACGCGCAGGCGAGGTTTGCGTGGGCCACCGAATCATTGGGATTCAATTTGATCACTTCGCGATACTGGGGGATCGCCATCTCCAACCGTCCCTGCTCTTGATAGGCGACACCCAGGTTTGTTCGCGCCGGTGCGTAGGAAGGATCCAGTCGCACAGCTTCACGGTATTCCTTGATGGCCATTTCGAGGTGGTTGGCCCGTTCATGAATCTGTGCGAGAAAATAATGAGCGTAGGGGGATTGAGGCGCGAGTTTGATCGCTTCCTTGTAAGACATGATCGATTGTTCGGACTGACCTGATTGTGCCAGGAACAATCCCATCACGAGATGGGCGTTGGCCTGCTCCGACTGTCGTGCGACGAATTCTTCGATCCACTCTTTGACTCGGGCAATGTCTTCTGGTTCCTGTAAACACTTGGAGTGCGTGTTCCAGGCATCGGCGAACTCCCCGCGGATCAGATGGATCACGTTCAGGGCGAAATGAGGGCGAGGATCCCGGTCTGTGCCGATAGCGGGATGGCTGGCCCAGGCCAGTGCGGCCTGCTTCGCCTGATCCCATTGGCCGTCCAACAGGGTCGTCTCACATTGTGCCTGGTAGTCCATCATCGGAGTCGGCTGTATGGCTACCTGGTGAGGGTGTCCTCAATATCCGGCGAGGTCGCCTGAATGCGATCCCCGAGTGCGGGATAGCGCGCCGCAAGTTTTTGTTTCATCAACCAAGCCACAGTTCGGTACGACCAGTGGCCTTTCACACCGGAGCGGAGTCTGGCGATGTACTCGGCTTCGGCATAGTCCATTTTGAACAGGCACCGCACCTTGAATCCAAATGGTGTTGCGTAGAGCGACCCCTCCGCGCTCGTTTTCTTGAGCTGTTCGATGTCCGAACGGACCGCATCCATCGCCTGTCGATACTCTAGGTCCAGTCCAGCCTGCACGAGCGGCGGTGGGACCTCGTACCCGTGCACCGTCGTAAAGTTTTGTTGGATCTGCTGACAACGCCGATGGCGATGCATGTCGCGCCAACCTCCGATGTCCATCAGCACGTCGAACGTAAAGGCATAGCCGCTACGGAATTCTTTGATGAGTTCGTCATAAGGACCTCGTGCGCTCATCGCCACGTCGAGGGCCTCCTGCTTCTGTTTCTCCGTCCAGGTGCGGACGACCGCGAGGAGGCTCCGATAAGGTGCATGCGAGACACGGTACAGCAAGGTGGTAACGATTTCGTCCAATGGATCGTGGGGGTCTATGAGGTCTACTGGCTCCGGCTCGCCCCAGGACGTCGGTTGATCTAATCCGGCCCCCCCGAGTGCTTCCTTCGCGTATCTCGCAAGGTCCTGGTAGACCGAGGCCTGATAGTCGTTCGGCTTGGCATGGCGAGCGAGCGTCGGCGCGAGGGGTTCATGTGCTCCGGCTGGCTGACCGCATAGTTCGCCCCAGAGGTTCACGGGGGACCGTTGGCAGGCATCCTTAAGCTCGTCCCCGATCGCGCGCAATTCTGGCAGCTGTGACGACAAGAGTCTGGTGATTTGCTTTTCCAACGTTCTGATGCTGACAATTTGCCCGACGTTTGTCCTAGCTGCGAGGGGCAGGAGATAGCGCGTCACGTCGAAGGCGCGCGCGGCAATCGTGCGTTGGTAATCGGCCGGTTTCATCGACTCAGGGCGCGGCTCGCGCTCCGAAATAAAGTGGGTCAATGGTTGGTGTAGGAGTCGATAGATCTCGGCGAGGCTGCGGAGAATGCCATGGTAGGTACCCTCTGTCTCGGATCCACGAATAGAGTCCGGCACGAACCACCCGCCGGACGCAAAGTTCTGATAGCGGCTCGATTTCGCCTGACCATCCCACAAGGGCTCGTCTTCGAGTCGAATTGCGGCGAGTTCTGAGATGTCTTCGAAGCAGATGATGACATGACCTAAATCCGCAATGGAGGCATGACCATAGTCGAAGTAGAACTGATCCCAGAACTTTTCAGAAGAATGCCCGTGCACCCAGCGGATGCTGTCCTCAATGGAGTCGGGCGAGCGGCTATAGCGGGCCAAGGCGTAGGCCGATTTCTCAGGCGGCATCGGTGCGACCGCGATCACGCGGCGAGTCGGTTGATCTACACTCATGAAACCTCCCGGAACGACAGATAGGCCGCGAACTATACGCCCGCACGCCAGTCGGCGCAAGAAGGCAACACATCTCTCGTCATATTATCCCTCACGCTGCAGAAGAATCTCCGAACATGCAGTCTCACGAACCACGCACAGGATGCTCAAAAAGACCGCTCGGCAAGGCCGCGGCGAGTGAAGACCGGAGTCGTACCCTCTGGGGTACATTGAGAAGATGCTTGGTGAAAGGTGCGTCTTGGCACACAAGGGTGGGTGAGAATAGGGACTTTTTCAGCATCCTGCTAGGCCTTCGTTGACTTGCCTGGCACCCGTCGTTATAGTCCCGATCTTTCCTCAATGGGCGCCGACTATGGACACGATCAAGGGCATTAAGGGCGTGAAAGATATCCTTCCGGAGGAGACGCCGCGCTGGCGTTTCATTGAGGATGCGGCAAGACGCTGGGCGCTTTCTTACGGATATCAGGAAATCCGTATTCCCATATTCGAACTCACCGCGCTTTTTGCCCGGAGCATCGGCTCGGCGACGGACATTGTCGAAAAAGAGATGTACACCTTTCCCGACCGGGACGGGACTTCGCTGACCTTGCGTCCCGAAGGCACAGCCGGCACGGTTCGCGCCTTCATCGAACACAATCGGGCGGCCGACCCTCTTCCACAAAAATATTTCTACCTCGGGCCGATGTTCCGTCATGAACGGCCACAGGCAGGCCGCCTCCGGCAGTTCCATCAGTTCGGCGTCGAATCGTTCGGAACCTCGGACCCTCGCGCAGATGTCGAAGTCATTGCGCTGTTGTGGCACCTGCTATCGGACCTCGCCTTGCCGGACCTGACGCTGGAGATCAATAGTTTGGGAAGCTTGGGCGACCGTGCTGCGTATAAACCTATCTTGCTAGCGTTTCTGAGACAGCAGGAATCCCATCTCTGCGCAAACTGCCGGCGTCGTATGGAAACAAATCCTTTGCGGGTCTTGGATTGCAAGGTCCCGGAATGCCGAACTGTGACCGAGTCAGCACCACGGCTGACAGATCATCTCTCTCGCGAGGCCCGTGCTCATTTTGATCAGGTTCTTACGAGTCTCACGGCGATCGGGATTGTCTATCGACTCAACCCCCGTTTAGTGCGAGGACTTGACTACTATTGTTTGACGAGTTTTGAAATTACTTCGACTCATTTAGGGGCTCAGAACGCCGTCGGGGCCGGTGGCCGCTATGATGGCTTGGTAGAGACGCTCGGCGGTCCCTCTGTTCCGGCTGTGGGATTTGCGGTTGGGCTTGAGCGTGTGTCCTTGATGTTGCCGGACTCATCATCATCCACGTTATATGAATGTCTCTACTATGTCGCGGCTTTCGGTGACGAAGGGACCAAGCTTGGGCTCGTGCTCCTTGATGAACTCCGCAGGATTGGCCTTTCTTCCCAATGTGACTATCGCGCCAGCACGCTCAAGGCTCATCTTCGCCAAGCAGATCGATCGAAGTGCCGTTACGCTATTATCTTGGGTGATGATGAGGCACGTCGCCGCTGCGTCATTATCCGTAACCTCGAATCGAAGGCTCAAGAAGAACTTCCCCTGGGTAATCTCACCTCTCTCCTCCGCTCGCGTCATACCGATCGATAGTAGGCATTTTTCGTATTGACTTTATGCTGAAAACCTCGTAACCTCCTCGCGCATAAGTATTTGTATAAGCATTTGATTGTATTGAATTCTTTTTAATTGTAGCCTGTGGATTACTATGACAGCTCGCAAGCTGGGTCTCTTGTTATCCACACCCCCTACTGATCCTAGTGTTGAGACCGTCGTTCAACTGGCTCAGGCTGCCTTACACCGAGGAGTCGAGGTCTATCTGTATCTCATTGATGAAGGGGTCAAGGTGGCTAAAGATGCCCGTTATATTGGCTTGATCGATGCGGGAGTCAAGATGTCTGTCTGTGCTTATGGTTGTCAGCAACATGGTGTTCCAACAGCCTTGGTCGATTCCAGGGCCTCTTTGTCTGGCTTAGTTGTCTTGTCAGGAATTATTGATGGTTGTGATCGCTTTCTCGCTTTCACATAAGAAGCAGGTATCACTGCGGTCGGTTTTCTATGTCGAAACGAATCGCTGTGGTGATTTCCGAAGATCCTCATATGACGGCTCGCCCCGTTGAAGCCCTTCGGATTGCATTAGGGCTCTGCTCCGGGGACCATGAGACAACAGTCATTCTTCTGGGACAGGCCTCCCGTCTCTTGATGGAGGATACAGATGGGATTGTCGATGTCGATATTCTCGAAAAATATCTTCCCTCCTTCAAGCATTTGTCCGTTCCTTTCATCGTCGAGACAGGGACGGCAATGGATGCATGGTCTGATGATTTTTCTGTCACGATTCGAACAGCAGATGAGATTAGGCAGTTCATTCGAATTGTCGATAGAAGTCTCGTTTTCTAAGGATTGATTGGTGTTGTATGAGTGAGGCCCTTTATGTTCTTCGACAAGACCCAGAGCACATCCCGTCATCACTTTTTCTAGCCAGTGATCCAAATATGGATATCGTCTTTGTCGAGCAAGGAGCATCGATAGGTCCATCTTCAGTGAAGGGAGCTGTGGTGACTGCCAAGGGGATTGCAACTGGTCATTCGGGTTTGACGATGACATATGATGACCTTGTTGAGAAAATTTTCTCTTCAGAACACATCATTGTTCTATAAAAGGAGTAGTGGCTCTTCTCCGAATGTATTTTGTCCAAAAGAAAGATCTTCGTCGTAGTAGGAGTAAGAGTAGGTTCAGTGGATATTGTGGATGGTGATCAAGTCGTTGGATTTCAAGGTTACCTATAGCGCTGTCATTGTGGAGGGGGTTGTGGATTGACTCTGAGTAAACCCTGCACGCAGAGTTGATAGGTTGTGGTGATTCAGATACGTGCTAGGGCCATGAACCACTGTTATGTCTGATAATGATCCTAATGAAAATAGAAGCCTCTGTGGAGAACCAGGTTATCAACAGGTGTGAATAAGTCTGTGTATGAAGAATAATACGGAGACTATGACTATTGTGAACATCTGGCAGGATGCCTTGGCTTACATCCATGAGAAAGTGCCAAAACAGGTTTATGATACGTGGTTTACGCCGATTCATCTTGAACGGATTGAGGATGCCACAGCTCAGCTTGGCGTCCCAAACAAGTTCTTTGGTGATTGGCTAAGCCAGCATTACGGCCCTCTCATCTCTGAAGCCGTCTCGGCTGCCAGAGGTGGGGAAGAAACCGCGGTCACATTTGTCATCTTTCATAAACAGGCGACCAAACAACCTGAGAATAGTGGAAATACTTCTGCAGCTGGTCGCCAAAACATCGGGGCCAGGCCAAAACGGGGAATCCAGCTCAACCCAAAGTATACATTCAAGAATTTCGTGGTGGGCGCGGGAAACCAATTTGCCCATGCCGCCTGTATGGCAGTCGCCGAACAGCCGGCGAAAGCCTACAACCCCCTCTTTATTTACGGGGAAACCGGTCTCGGGAAAACACACCTCTTGAATGCCATTGGAAACTACGTGGCAGAGCGGACCGACCTCAGGATTGCGTATTTGACCACCGAGCAGTTTACGAACGAGGTCATCAACTCCATTCGATACGACAAGATGATGGATTTGCGGAAACGGTATCGACATATCGACATGTTGATGATCGACGACATTCAATTCCTGGCTGGTAAGGAACGTACACAGGAGGAATTCTTCCACACGTTCAATGCCCTCTATGAAGCGCACAAGCAGCTTGTCCTCTCAAGCGACCGCTTTCCGAAGGATATGCCTGATATCGAGGAACGGTTGCGGTCACGGTTTGAATGGGGACTGATCGCGGATCTCCAGCCGCCGGACGTGGAGACACGCATCGCCATCTTGCGCAAAAAATCCGAGGACGAGGGTGTCAGGTTGCCGGAAGATGTCATCCAGTTTCTCGCCACGACGATGAAGAGCAATATCCGCGAGCTTGAGGGCTCGCTGGTGCGCCTTGGTGCCTATGCCTCGCTTACCGGCCAAACGATCACGCTGGAGATGGCGAAGAGCGTGCTCAGGGATCTGATCGGCACCAAGAAAAAGATCGTGTCGATGGACGATATCCAGGAAACGGTGGGCGCGCGCTTCCATGTGAAGATCGCCGACCTGAAATCCCGTCGCCGGAGCAAAACACTGGTGCACCCGAGACAGATTGCCATGTATCTCTGTCGAGAGCTCACGGACTCCTCGTATCCCGAGATCGGACGACAGTTCGGAGGTAAAGACCATACGACAATCATCCATGCCTGCAAGCAGGTCATAAAGGCGATGGACGGCGACAGCTCATTGAATGCGACCTTGGAAAGCTTGAAGGAGCAGATTCTGCGAGCCTGAACGGTGTCGTTAAGGGGAAGAGACTATGAAACTGCGCATGGGACGGGTTGAGCTCTTGATGGGTCTTCAGAGGGTCCAAGGTGTCGTCGAAAAACGCAACACGATGCCGATCCTCTCGAACATCTTGATTGAGGCGAAGCAGGAAGGGGTGGAAATCGTCGCCACCGACCTCGAAATCGGCATGCGCGGGCTCTACAAAGCTACCGTGGAGAAGCCCGGAGGGATCACGGTCTCTGCTCGAAAGCTCTACGAAATCATCAAGGAACTGGCGGTCGGAGAAATCGAAATCACCTCCGGTGACAATAACTGGACGACGATTCATGCCGGCAAGAGCCAATTTAAGATCGTCGGGCTTCCCAGCACCGACTATCCCGCGTTGCCCGTGATCGAACGGGAAGGGCTCATCCCCCTCGCCGGAGCCGGCTTCCTGGAATTGATCCGCAAGACTCTCTTCGCTGCAGGAGACAATGACGCACGCTACATTCTCAACGGCCTGTTGGTGACCCTGATCACGTCGGAGAAGAAGACGATCTTGCGGTTGGTCGGCACCGATGGACATCGATTGGCGGTTGCCGAGCAGGACGTCGGAAAGGCCGGAGCTAAAGGCGCTCCGCAAGAAATCAAGGCCATCATTCCGAAGAAAGCGGCGCATGAGATGCAGCGTCTTCTGGAAGAAGGCGGCGAGGGCGAACCCTTGATCGGGTTCACCAAGAATCTCATGATTTTCCGAAAGAGCGGGCTGTTGTTGACCTCACGGCTCATGGAAGGGAACTACCCGAACTATCAGCAAGTGATCCCGAAAGAGAGTGGCAGGAAAATCGGGGTCAATCGCAGCGAGCTTGAAAGCGCCCTCCGGCGTGTTTCCGTGCTGTCCCGTGACAAGGCAAACGCGGTGAAGGTGTCGTTTGCCTCCGGACAGATGACGCTGTTCTCCAGCAATCCTGATTTTGGGGAAGCAACCGAAGAGCTTGAGGCACAGTATGAAGGAGAGGCCTTGAATACAGGGTTCAACGCCCGCTACCTGTTGGACGTCCTCGGGGTAATGGACGGAGAGACGATCTCTTTGCAAATGGAGAATCCCCTGAGCCCCTGTTTGGTCCAGGAGTCCGACAGTCCCGGGTTCAAGTGCGTCGTCATGCCGATTAAAATCTGAGACCAGAGGCTAGAGGTAACCAATCTGATGATTCCTCAAGCCATAGACCGCTCGCCTGCATCATAGGAGACTGATGGCCAGTAACGATACCGAGACCACACCAAAATCCGAGAGCTACGGCGCGGATCAAATCAAAGTATTGGAAGGCCTCGACGCGGTGCGTAAGCGTCCGGCGATGTACATCGGTAGCACCGGTGTAGACGGACTCCATCATCTCGTCTACGAAGTCGTCGACAACAGTGTCGATGAACATATGGCGGGATTCGGTGAGACGATCGAGGTGGTGATCCATATCGACGACAGCGTCACGGTCGTGGACAATGGCCGCGGCATTCCTACCGGGATGCATTCCACGCAAAAGAAGTCTGCTGCCGAAGTGGCACTGACGGTCTTGCACGCTGGGGGCAAGTTCGAGCAGGGCGCCTATACGGTGTCCGGTGGGCTGCACGGCGTCGGAATATCGGTGGTTAATGCCCTCTCCGAATGGCTCGAGCTGGAGATATGGCAGGACGGGCAGGTGTTCGAGCAACGCTACGAACGCGGCAAGCCGACTGCCTCGTTAAAGATGACCGGTAAAACCAAGCGCCGTGGCACGAAGGTCACGTTCAAGTCCGACGGGCAGATCTTCGAGACACTCGATTTCAGCTTCGACGTGCTGGCGCAGCGACTACGCGAGCTCGCCTTCTTGAACAAGGGACTCGAGATCACACTCAAGGATGAACGAAAAGAACCGGTCAAAGAGCAGGTATTTAAGTACAAGGGCGGGATCGTGTCATTCGTCGAGCATTTGAACGAAGCGAAGATGCCGCTCCACAAGCCCATTTATGTGCAGGTTGAGAAACCGGAGATGGTGCTGGAGGTCGCGCTTCAATACAACGACAGTTATGCCGAGAACTTGTTTTCCTTTGCGAACAACATCAACACCAAAGAAGGCGGCACGCACTTGGTGGGCTTCAAGGCCGCCCTCACCCGTACGATTAATACCTACGCGAACGCGAACGACCTGCTCAAGAAAGACACCGAATCACTCACGGGTGACGATGTCCGTGAAGGGCTTACCGCCGTCGTCAGCGTCAAAGTCCGGAATCCGCAGTTCGAAGGACAGACAAAAGCCAAGCTGGGCAATAGTGAAGTGAAGGGCATCGTCGAGGCCGCGGTCAACGAAGCACTCGGAATCTATTTTGAAGAGAACCCGCCGGTGGCCCGAAAGGTTATCGGAAAAGCGATTGACGCGGCTCGCGCTCGTGAAGCGGCGCGAAAAGCGAAAGAGCTCATCCGACGTAAGAGCGCCCTTGACGGGGGATCCCTTCCCGGCAAGCTGGCCGACTGTGCGGAAAAAGATCCTGCCTTGAGCGAGTTGTATATCGTCGAGGGTGATTCGGCCGGCGGTTCGGCGAAGCAGGGACGCGACCGCAAGTTTCAAGCGATTCTGCCGCTCAAGGGCAAGATCCTCAACGTCGAGAAAGCGCGCTTCGACAAAATGCTCTCGAGCGACGAGATCCGGACGTTAATCATGGCGCTCGGAACCGGCATCGGCCGCAAGCGCGAAGAGAGCGAAAAGGCCGACAAGGACTCGTTCGACATCAGCAAGGCCCGGTATCATAAGATCATCCTCATGACGGACGCCGACGTGGACGGCAGCCACATCCGGACACTGCTCCTTACGTTTTTCTTCCGGCAGATGCCCGAGCTGCTCGAGCGAGGCTACGTGTATATTGCGCAGCCGCCGCTTTTCAAAGTCAAAAAGGGCAAGACAGAGCGGTATCTCAAAGATGAATTGGCGTTGAACGAGCATCTGGCCGATATCGCCGTTGAGGATGTCGAGGTGTACGTGGAAGGGGTCCAAGGGTATGTCACGGGACGTCGGCTCCTGCCCATTCTCAAGAAGCTGATCGCCTTCGAAACGCTGCTGGGACGGCTCAACAAGAAACCGCACGAGGCGAGCATGGTGCGAGCGTTTGTGAACGAGCCGGGACTTGATCGCGAGCTCCTCAAGGATCAGGAGGCGCTCAAGAAGGTCGTGGCCAATGTGAAGAAATCTCTCGCGGTGGTCTATGCGAAGCTCACGCCGACGTTGGACATCGTTGAAGACGAAGAACATCAATCGAACAAGGTCACCTGCCGGTTGCACGCGAACGGGGTCACCCATAACTTTGACGTGACGCACGAGCTGGTCGGCTCCGCCGAATTCCGCGAGTTGCAGAAGCTCTCACCGTCGGCGATCGGCTTGGGCCGGGCGCCATACAAGATCAAAGCCGACGGACAGGAACAGCTCCAGCCCGCGACGGCTGAGTTGGTCAAGGCAATCCTCGATAGAGGCAAACACGGGCTCAGCATCCAGCGCTACAAAGGTCTCGGCGAAATGAACCCGAATCAGCTCTGGGAAACGACGATGAATCCAGAGGTTCGGACGCTGTTGAAGGTCACACTCGAAGACGTGCCCGGCGTCGACGAGATCTTCACGATTTTGATGGGTGATGAGGTCGAGCCTCGCCGGAATTTCATTCAGCAGCACGCGCTCGAGGTCAGAAACCTAGACGTTTAAATTGGCTAGAGGTCGGCGGCAAGATGCTAGAGGTAAGGACCCTCTCGCCTCATACCACTGCCCCTCTCGCCTGCCAACGGAGTTGAGATGCCACCTGATGAGCGGTTAGGACAGATTGCCATTGAAGACGAGATGCGCTCGTCGTACTTGAGCTATGCGATGAGCGTCATCGTGGGCCGGGCGCTTCCCGACGTGCGTGACGGCCTCAAGCCCGTCCATCGCCGTATTCTCCACGGCATGAACGAAATGGGCCTGGCGTCCAACCGGGCCTACCGCAAGTCCGCCAAGATTGTCGGGGAGATCATGGGGAACTACCATCCCCATGGGGACAGTGCGATCTACGACACGCTCGTTCGGATGGCGCAACCCTTCAACATGCGCTACATGCTCGTGGATGGTCAGGGCAACTATGGATCGGTCGACGGCGATCCGCCAGCGGCCATGCGGTATACCGAAGCCCGGTTGACCAAAGTCGCCGAGGACATGCTCGCTGATATCGACAAGGAGACGGTCGATTTCGGGCCGAACTATGACGAGTCGCTGGTCGAACCGCTGGTACTCCCCTCCAAAATCCCGAATCTTCTCATCAACGGCGCCGGTGGTATCGCGGTGGGCTATGCCACCAACATTCCGACCCACAATATCGGCGAAGTGATCGAAGCGCTCCTCCTGTTCCTGGAGAATCCGGGCATCACGATCGCCCAGTTGATGAAGAAGATTCCCGGCCCCGACTTCCCTACGGCAGGATTCATCTATGGAACGGCCGGCATCAAGGACGCCTACGAGAGCGGACGGGGCCTCCTCACACTGCGCGCGAAAGTGAAGGTCGAGTCAGATGAACGCACGGACCGCGAACGATTGATCGTCACGGAGCTGCCCTATCAGGTCAATAAGTCCAAGCTGATCGAAAAAATTGCCGAATTGATTCGGGACGAACGGATCAAGGGGATCTCCGATCTGCGCGACGAATCCGATCGGGAAGGCATCCGCGTCGTCATCGAACTCAAGCGAGGGGAAATCCCGCTCATCACCCTGAACAATCTGTACAAGCTCACGCAACTCCAGACGACCTTCGGGGTCATCATGCTGGCGCTGGTGAACAACCGGCCTGAAGTGTTGAACCTCAAGCAGATCCTGCATCATTTCATCGAGCACCGGCGCGAGGTCGTCGTCCGTCGGACCGCCTTCGAGCTGCGCAAGGCGGAAGAGCGGGCTCATGTCCTCGAAGGCCTCAAGATTGCGCTCGACAACCTGGATGCGGTGATTACCCTGATCCGACGGGCGCAATCGCCCGATGAAGCCCGAGTCGGCCTGATGCGTGAATTTGCGCTGAGCGAAATTCAGTCGAATGCAATTCTAGAGATGCGGCTCCAGCGGCTCACGCAATTGGAGCGCAACAAACTCATCGAGGAATATAAAGAGGTGTTGAAGCAGATCGAATACCTCAAGTCGGTCCTGGGCAGCGAAGCGCTGGTTCGTAAGATCATCAAGGATGAGATGATCGAGGTCCGCGAGGCCTACAAGGACGACCGCCGGACGCAGATCGTGAAAGAGGAAGCGGAGATCACCCTCGAAGACATGATCGCGAATGAAGAAGTGGTCGTCACGATCTCACACGCCGGCTACATCAAGCGCAATCCGGTTACCCTGTATCGGGCGCAGCGGCGCGGCGGCAAGGGTAAAATCGGGATGGGGGTCAAGGAAGAGGATTTTGTCGTCACCCTGTTCACCGCGTCCACGCACGAGTCGCTCTTGTTCTTCACCGATGCCGGGAAGGTCTACTGGCTGAAGGTCCATGAGATTCCGGACGCAGGGCGGGCTGCCAAGGGCAAAGCGCTCGTGAATCTATTGGCGCTTTCCGGCGAGGAAAAGGTCACTGCGACCGTGCCGGTTAAAGAGTTCCGCGAAGACCGGTTCGTCGTCATGGCGACTGCGCAGGGCATCATCAAGAAGACCGAACTCTCGGCCTATGGCAATCCCCGCCAGGGCGGTATCATTGCGCTGTCGTTGGACAAGGGAGATCGGCTCATCAGCGTGCATGTCACCGACGGCCAGCGGGAAATCCTGTTGGGCACGAAGAAGGGCATCACGATCCGCTTCAAGGAAGACGACGTCCGCCCTATGGGACGCACGGCGCACGGTGTGCGCGGCATCACGCTGGAGGAAGGCAACGAAGTCATCGGCATGGAAACCATCACGCCCGACTCTACTACCCAAATTCTCACGGTCACGGAGGGCGGCTACGGGAAACGCACCCCGGTGACCGAATATCGCGTTCAAGGACGCGGAGGGAAAGGCATCATCAGCGTGAAGACCAATGAACGCAACGGTCTCGCCATCGGGTTCCTGCAAGTCCGAGACGGCGACGAGATCATGCTGATGGCCGCTCAAGGCAAGGTGCTTCGGTGCAAGGTGGATGAATTCCGTGAGATCGGCCGTAATACCCAGGGGGTTCGGATCCTCGATCTGGATGGGGAGGGCGACCGGGTGGTGGCCGTCGCGCGTTTGGCAGAAAGTGCCGAAGTACTCCCCGAGGAAGGTGGCGGGTAACGGATACGCGCGACATCATACGTCGTGTTCGTTGAGCGCAGGCCTTCCATGCACGAGCAGGATTCTTCTCCAACGCCCCTTCCAGGACCCAAGCCCAAGAAGCCGCTGGATACGGTGGTCAAGATGGCCCTCGGGGTGTTCGTCGGATCCTTCGCCCTGATCTGGGGCGGGATGTATCTCAGCCGTCCCGATCGATCGATCCCTCCCTATAGCGTCGGATCACAAGAAGAGACAGCCGTCGCCATTCATGTTCCCTATTGGACGAGCGACGGCGAAATCGAAACATTGATCGAACGTTTCCGCAAAGTCGGTCGCGAGTCGAGAAATTTTGGAGCGATGAAGGTCAGGCCGACGACGCCCGACGATCCGACGGAACGCTACCGCAGACTTACCATCTACATTTTTTCGCTTGATGCCTGGACGGAGCCGGTTATGCTGCATAAATACCTGGCAGGGGAAGACCGAGATGTTCGAGAAGGATTTCGGAGAGCCTTGCGGGGGTTATACCAGTTGACTGAATCGGAAGAAGAAGGGCGAATTGGTCCGTTGCTGGATAGCCCGGAGACGGCAGCGACGACAGTGTATGCCCGCAGGCTCTTCAAAGGACCGCTCAGCCGGTCCTCGGCGCGCGCGGTTGAACCAACGCTTGCGCCATGAGCTCCGCCAGGCGATCGCGGAGAAGCGGATCCTGGATCGTGGTCACATGCGCCGAGATTTCCGCGAGCAGCGCAGCGCTTGGTGGCGAAGCGATCGCGCCGAGGTCCTCGGGCGGCGCGGGTACGTGGTTGGCTTCCGGAAGTTCCCCTACCCGCAACACAATATCGGTGACGAGTTCTACACCGGCCACATTATTGAGTTTGTGAATGAGTGTCGGCTTGAGGAACGTGAGCTGGTGCATCCAGACACTGTTATGGACCAGGAGATAGAGTTTCTTATAGCGAATGTGGTCGGGCCAGGTATTCGATGCGATGGGCTCCCCGACGATGGAGACCCAGTCCCGACGTAGGCGGTTTTCTAGCAGCTTGGATTCGAGACCAAGGCGGCGAGCCAATCCTTCGAGGATGTTCGAGACAGAATCGATGGAGCCAAGTCCACGCATGGCGGCATCATAGCAATAACGACGTGGTAATTCAGCAGCCGGGTCCTGAGAAGTTCAAGCGAGGTGTCTTCGCGGGGGCGCTTCCCAAGTGTCCACGCGGAGCTTGACAGCGACTGATCCCAGTAAATGAAAGTCTGACGCCCAATGGGGAAAGAGAAAGACAGTTTCGAGAAAGCGGTGGTCACGAATCGCAAGGCCTACCACGACTACTTTATTGAAGACAAGTTCGAGGCAGGCATCATGCTCCAGGGTACGGAAGTCAAATCTCTGCGAGACGGGCGCGTGAACCTGCAAGATAGCTATGCGAGCGTGAAGAACGGCGAGGTCTTTCTCCACCACTGCCACATCAGCCCCTACAGCCATGGTAACATCATGAATCACGAGCCTCTCCGTACTCGAAAACTGCTCCTCCACCGCAAGGAAATCAATAAGCTCCTCGGCAAGACACAACAACAAGGGCTCACGCTCATCCCGCTCCGCATCTATTTCTCCAAGCGGGGACTTGCCAAGGTCGAACTCGGCTTGGCCAAGGGGAAGAAGCAGCATGACCGGCGGGAATCCATTAAGACGCGCGAAGCCAGCCGTGAAGTAGAACGGGCCATGAAAGGGTCGCGGCGCGATCGATAAACACCTGCCCTTCTCCCTTCTCATCCTTCCTTGCTCGAACCGATGACCTGAACTGACTCTTTCACAAAAGAAAACAAACGCGGTATTTTTCCACTTGACTTAGTTCTAACTAGGACTATCATATACAGCCATGATGGAGAAGAGAACCAGGGAGGTATGCATGCGGCAATTCTTTCAGACAGACGATAGATGGACCGGGCTTGTTCTACGTCTCACTCTCGGACTGGTAATGTTCCCTCATGGAGCCCAGAAAATGCTGGGGTGGTATGGCGGGTTCGGATTCTCCGGGACCATGGGATTCTTTACGGAGACGATGCACTTGCCTTGGATCGTGGCGTTGTTGGTGATCGTCGGAGAGTTCTTCGGCAGTCTGGGGCTGATCGTCGGATTACTGACGCGCTTCACGGCCGCAAGCTTCATCGTGATCATGCTCGGCGCCATTACAACCTCGCATCTCCAAAATGGATTCTTCATGAACTGGTTCGGCAAGCAACAGGGTGAAGGTTATGAGTATCATCTCTTGGTGATCGGCCTCGGCCTCGCGCTCTTGATGGCGGGTGCTGGAAAATGGTCGATGGATCGACTCATTATGGAGAAGCTCGAGAGATAAGCGAAAGACGTGTCGAGGACTTGCGAAAGGAGGCGGAACCATGAACACGATCGGGATAAAACCCACTGAAATCGATATCCGTCGAGCCCATGATCGTTTTCACACGGAGATCAGTTGGCTCGACTCGTGGCACAGCTTCAGCTTTTCGAACCACTACGACCCAGCCAATACCCATCATGGGCTGTTGTTGGTGAGTAATGACGATACAGTGAAGGCAGGTACTGGGTTTCGTACGCATCCGCATCAGGATATGGAAATCGTCACGTGGGTGCTGGACGGCGAATTGGAACATAAAGATTCCGAAGGCAACAAGGGGATTATCTATCCCGGACTCGCACAGCGCATGAGTGCCGGTACCGGCATCTGGCATTCGGAAATGAACCCCAAAGCCGACAAGGACGTGCATTTCATTCAGATGTGGGTGGTTCCTGATACCCAGCGGATTACCCCCGGTTATGAACAGCTCGACATCAACGGGCATCTCGCGAAGGGAGGGCTCGTCCCGTTGCCTCGGGGAAGGGACATGACGGCGCCATCTCAATTCGACAAAAAGGAGCGGTCCTCTGGGGCGGTCGACTTCTGTCCGGGAGAAACCGTGACGGTGCCGGAGAATGCATATGTTCACCTTTACGTGGCGAAAGGGTCGGTGCATCTGGAGCAGGCCGGGAGTCTGAACGCAGGCGATGCTGTTCGACTCACGGCAGCGGGCGCACGGAAACTGACGGCGGACGGGACGACCGGAGCCGAAGTGCTTATCTGGGAGAGCGAAGGAACCGTTCAATTCTAAGTGTCCACGGAGTACACGAAGTCGGGAGGCAGGTATGTCGAGGTGGCCTCCGCGACGAGGAGTCTGAGACGAATGAAAGGAGAACCATCGATGAACCGCCAAGCGACAATCGATGAGCGCCGCGACAAAGGATCTCGTCGGAATCTATCAACCAGGCTCCGCCCATATGGTCGGTGATGGGTTTCCCGTGCGGAATCTTTCCCCAGCAATGAGCTTCGATAGCGAGGTGAGCCCGTTTCTCATGCTCTGGACTATGCTGGGCCGCAGTACTTTCCGCCGACCGACCGACCGCGCGGCGTGGGAGAACATCCGCATCGCGGGTTTGAAACTGTCACGATCGTCTATCAAGGGGTGGTGGCGCACCGTGACTCTGACCGGAAATGGCGGCGTGATCGGGCCGGGCGATGTGCAATGGATGACTGCTGCGTCCGGCATCGTCCATGAGGAGTTTCATGAAAAGGAGTTTGCGAAGAAGGGTGGCACACTGGACGGATTCAACTGTGGGTGAACCTTCCGAAGGCGTCGAAAATGTCGGCGCCGCGGCTATCAGACGATTCTCAACGACGAGATTCCCGGCCATGGATCTCGAGGGCGGAGCCGGCCGGTTGCGCGTGATCGCCGGATCATTTCTCGCGGCATAAAGGGCCGGCGCACACATTCACGCCGATCCAGCTGTATGATCTTCAATTGAATGCGGGGCATCGAGTTCAGTTCGGTATGCCGAGAGGGCATTTAACACCTCGATCTTTGTGCTGCAAGGTCGCGCGTCTGTGAATGGGTCGCGCAAGGCAGGGGAAGCGGAACTCATCGTGTGCAAGCGCGATGGATCGCAAGTCACGGTGGAGGCTCAGGAGGAGAGCCGGCTCTTCTGGTCATGAGCGGAGAGCCGATCGAGGAACCGATCGCCCGCTATGGTCCCTTTGTCATGAATACGCGTGAAGAGTTGATTCAAGCTGCGCAGGACTATCAAGCAGGGAAGATGGGACATTTGTCATGACGGATCGCGGGCTCACGATTGAGATCTATTCCGACGTCGTCTGTCCCTGGTGCTATATCGGAAAACGGAGGCTGGAACGAGCGTTGGATCAACTGAATGGCGCCGCACAGGCGCGCATCACCTGGCGGCCCTTTCAGTTGAATCCGACGATGCCGAAGGAGGGGATGGACCGCACGACATATCTTGAATCCAAGTTCGGGAGCCTCGATGCGTTCCGTCAGTTGGAGGAACATGTTCTGGCGGCTGGAGCGGCGGAACGCATTCCCTTTGCGTTTGAGAAGGTGGCGCGGACTCCGAACACTTTTATGGCCCATCGCCTGATGTGGTATGCCGAGCAGCAGGGCCGTCAGGATGCGGTCGTCGAGTCGCTCTTCCGCGGCTATTTCGTAGAGGGCGCAGATATCGGAATCCCGTCAACACTCGGTGCAACTGGCCGACCGTTCCGGACTTGAGCGTGGAGGCCGTGGAGCGATTCCTTCAGAGTGGCGAAGGGACCGAGGAAGTCAAAGCCGAAGAAGCCGCAGGCCATCGACTCGGCATTCGCGGGGTCCCATACTTTGTGTTGAACCAGACCTCCGGCATCTCAGGTGCGCAGCCGGTCGACGTGTTTATCTCGGCGATTGAAAAAGTCCCCATCCACATGTCCGGAGCCGCCGAAGGCTCGACAAGCAGAGGTGAATCGATGGCCGTGCAAGTCTATGGATGTAACCACATTGTCATTGAGGTCACTGACGCCAAAAAAGCGGTGAAGTTCTATTCCGATGTCTTTGGCTTGAAGATGCTCCGCGGCGGGGAAGGCGCCGCATGGTGCAAACTAGGCGAGCATCAATTCATGGCGATCTTTGAAGTGGACAGGCTGCAACCGGATCGCACGAAGCATTTCGGTCTCATGGTGCGTGACGAGAAACAAATCAAGGAAGTGCGGAAGAAGCTCATCAATAAGTACAAACTCAAACTGGCGCCCGGCTTTCGTTGCGACTTCCGCGATCCCTGGGGGAACCGTATTCAGGTCGGCGATCTCAGCGATGAATCGCTTGTCTGGCTTCTCCCCTACCAGGAAGTTCAGAAGGCCGGTATCAAGTTCGGGAGGTGAATTCATGAAGGCTCATTATCTCGGCCACGTGGTGTTCTATGTGAAGAACCTTGAGCAGTCTCTGGCGTTCTATCGCGACCTATTGGGCTTCAAGGAAATCGGACGGATCTTCAACGGTGCCGCTGCCGCGCTCACGTCAGGCCGTACGCACCACGAATTACTGCTCATCCAGGTTGGCGATGCGCCGGGTCCACCGAGTGGACGGCGTCGTGGTCTTTACCATATCGGAATTAAGGTGGGAGACAGTCTGGACGAACTGCGGGCTGCCAAGCGAGAATTGGAACGAGCGGCTATCACGATCGACGGCATGAGCGACCACACGGTCAGTCAAAGCCTCTACCTGCACGACCCAGACGGAAACGAAATCGAACTCTACGTCGATGCGGATGAGTCAGTGTGGAAGAACAATCCGGCAGCCGTGATGGCGCCGATTCGACCACTGAATCTGTAATCATTATCGAGAGATCCATCTTCGCAGGCAAGGCGATCGGTGCTCATTCAGGTCAAATTGGAGGACACAAATTGCGAGACGAGGAACAAAGCCCGGAATCATCTGACGGAAAGTGTTCGCATCCTTATCTCCAAATGTTTTCTCTTCCTGTTGGTGATCGGATGCCTGGTGGTTCCTAGCCAGGAGGGTTCCGCTCAGCCATCCAAGCCCGATAATGAAATCACCAAGCTAGCCGATGACGTGTACCTGTTCCGGCATCAATTTCATCAGTCCATTTTCATCACGACGCCGAAGGGCGTGATCGTTACCGATCCGATCAGTTCCGACGCGGCCATCTGGCTGAAGGCCAAGATCAAGACCCTTACCGATCAACCTGTCCGCTATGTGATCTATAGCCATGACCATGCAGACCATATCACCGGTGGTACTGTGTTTGCTGAAACGGCTGCCTTTGTCAGCCATTCGGCTGCAAGACAGAAAATCCATGAGTGAATCGCGGTCCGAGACCCCCGTGCCCGATCTCACGTTCACCGATCGAATGTTCATCGAACTGGGCGGCAAACAGGTTGAGTTGATCTACACCGGAAGGAATCACTCGGATAACAGTCTCGTGGTCCTCCTTCCGCAGAACAAGCTGCTCTTCGCCGTGGACTTTATCCCGGTCGAGACGGTGGCCTACCGAACCATGCGGAGCGATTATCCCGATGAATGGATCGAGTCTCTCAAGCAGGTGGAGCAGTTAGATTTCGACATCTTGATCCCGGGGCACGGAAAGATCGGAAAGAAAGAGCACGTGCAATTGTTCCGCCGCTATCTCGAAGACCTTAGGGCTGCCGTGCAGGAGCAGGTCCAGAAGGGCGCGAGTGTGGAAGAAGCCAAGAAGACCGTCCAGCTTCCCAAGTATGAGCAGTGGCAACGCTATGCCGAATGGTTTCCCGAGAATGTGGAAGGGATGTACCGGTATCTTTCTCAGCAGCGGAAGTGAATTTCCCGAGCGTCCTCTTCAATTGCTGTATGAATGAACGACGATCCGACGGGAGGTTGACCATGAGAATTGCTTTGATCGGCGCGACAGGCTTTGTTGGCTCGGCAATCCTGCAGGAAGCCTTGGACCGTGGCCACGAGGTGACCGCGATCGTGCGGGACCCGACAAAACTGAAGGCACATCCGAAGCTGCATCCCTGTAAAGCGGATGTTCAGAACGAAGACGAGGTGGCTCGATTGGTGGCGGGCCACGGTGCCGTCATCAGTGCGTTCAATCCAGGGTGGAGCAATCCGGACATCTACAACCAACAGGTTAAGGGAACCCGTTCCATTATTAACGGGGTCAAGAAGGCCGGCGTGAAGCGGCTGTTGTTTGTTGGCGGAGCCGGTAGTTTGGAAGTCAAGCCAGGAGTTCAGTCTGTCGACTTGCCGGGGTTTCCGAACGAATATAAACAAGGCGCCCTCGCCACCCGTGAAGCCCTGAACATGCTGCGCAAAGAAACGAACCTCGAATGGTCGTTCTTATCGCCGTCAGCCGATCTGTCTCCTGGCCAGCGCACCGGCAAGTTCCGACTTGGAACGGACCAGCTATTGAAGGATGCCAATGGAGAAAGCCGAATTTCGGTCCAGGATTATGCGATGGCAATGATCGATGAAGTGGAGAAGCCGAAGCATATCCGCCAACGCTTCACGGTAGGTTACTGAGGCGGATTGTTTTCATAAGGTATCGAAAGATTTCTATCCTATCAAACAACCCCCTTTGCCACAGGAGCAGTGGGGCCTCTTGAGCCATTATGGGATCAATCGGCCATACTGAACGCCTATGGATAGGCATTCCGCATCTCCCTGTGAGACTCTAGCGGAACGATACCAAGCTCTGTTGGAGGTTGCGCAGGCGATCTCCGCCTACCGCGACATACACAAACTCTTTCGAGATCTCGCCCAGCGCCTTCCCCGAGTGGTGCATGTCAATTTCGTCACTCTGTCCCTACATAATCCTGAGCGAAACAGTATGCGACTACATACGATCCAGGCGAATGTGCCGGCCGATCTCGTGGGTGGCCATGAGGAACCGGTTGAAGAAACTCCAGCCGGTTTGGCGTGGCAAACACAGCAGCCCATCCTCGTGCCGGACCTTGCGGAAGAGCATCGCTGGCCCATAGTAGTTCAACGAATGAAGGAGGACGGTACGGGTTCGTTTTGCGTCGTTCCTTTGACCACATCGGTGCGGCGGTTGGGCGCCATGGGATTTTCGAGCTTGGAGAAAGAAGCATATCGGGAGGCGGACCTGGAATTCCTCCAGCAGGTCGGCGACCAAGTGGCCGTTGCCGTGGACAATGTGTTTCATCACCAGGAGCTGACTCATGAACGTGACCGGTTGCGTCTCCTCCTGGAGGTGTCCAAAGCCATTGCGTCACACCGCGACCTTGAAGAGCTGTTTCGTGATCTCGCTCAACGGCTTCCTGAGATCGTCCCGTTCGATTACATCAACGCAGTTTTGTATGAACCTGCGCGCGATGTGATGCGCCTGTGGCTCCTAGTCACCTCGACCCCCAGTACAATCAGCCCGGGTCTTGAGCTACCCGTTGAAGAATCTCCCGGGGGATTGGTGTGGAAAACCCAACAGCCTTTGACCGTGAACGACGTTGCGCAAGAGCCCCGCTTTCCAAGGCTGATGGCCCTGTTGCGCGAGAATGGCGTCCAGTCGTTCTGCGTGGTTCCGCTCACGACCGCGCAACGCCGACTCGGTGCCATGGGATTTGGGAGCTTACAACGGAGAACCTATCAGGAGGCCGATCTTAACTTCATGCAGCAAGTGGCGAAGCAGATTGCGGTCGCGGTCGAAAATGCGCTTGGGTACAAACAAATTGCCGAGCTCAAGGAAAGGCTTTCGAAGGAGAAGCTGTATTTGGAAGAAGAAATCAGAACCGAATACAACTTCGAGGAGATCATCGGCGAAAGTACGATGCTGAAGAAGGTACTAAAGCAGCTGGAGGTCGTCGCGCCGACCGATTCGACCGTGCTGATTCTTGGAGAAACGGGAACGGGAAAGGAGTTGCTGGCTCGTGCCATTCACAATCTAAGCGGGCGACGGGAACGCACCTTCGTGAAGATGAACTGCGCGGCAATTCCAACCGGCCTGCTCGAAAGCGAATTGTTCGGTCACGAGCGAGGGGCCTTCACCGGGGCGATCGCCACCAAAGTCGGACGGTTCGAGCTGGCCGACGGGGGAACGCTCTTTCTCGACGAAGTCGGAGACATTCCGCTCGAACTGCAGTCGAAGCTCCTGCGCGTCCTACAGGAACAGGAATTCGAACGGTTGGGAAGCACGAGAACCCTCAAGGTGAACGTACGGATAGTGGCCGCGACCAACCAAGACCTTTCCGATATGGTGGAGAAAAAGGGGTTTCGGAGCGACCTGTACTACCGCTTGAACGTGTTTCCGCTCATGACTCCCCCGTTGAGAGAGCGTCGCGAAGATATACCCGTCCTCGTCCGCTATTTCGCCCAGAAGTTTGCGCGGCAGTTGAATCGCCCCGTCGAACGCATTCCGGCCGACACGATGGACGCCCTGACGGCCTATGCCTGGCCCGGGAACATTCGTGAACTCCAAAATCTGATCGAGCGGGCCGTCATTCTCTCTACCGGGCTTGACCTGGTGGTTCCGCTGAGCGAACTGAAGGCCTCACACGCTGCGAACCATACAGCGCAAGTGTCCACGCTAGAATCTGCAGAGCGCGAGCACATCGTCCGTGCGCTCAACGCAACCAACTGGGTTATCGGAGGCCCAGCAGGCGCGGCAGCCAAGCTTGGGATGAAGCGAACCACCCTACAATCGAAGATGCAGAAGCTCGGCGTCACTCGGCCTTTCTAGTGTGGACTATCCGCGAAGCGTCGAATACGCCATGCTCGCGCCGATCCTTCGACACCGTGGCGTTATATTGGCACGGCTCCATCGTCACGACAGTCCGACATCACACCTAGAATCCCCTACTACTGACCGACAACCTCTTTGCTGTCCATGACTTGTCTTGCGAGTCTCGGATCGTCCATTGCCTGGAACGGTCTATGCGATGTTCAAAAGTAGACAAAGAAATTGAAGAGACGCAGGGGTTCCGTGGCCTCCAAAAGCCGGAGCAGGACGTTCATCAATACTTCGAGCACGGGGTCGCTACTGGTCCGATGCGATCGATCAGAGCCGGTAAGAATGAGAGACACGGTCTCACCAGAGCTGCCTGAGCAGGTTGTGCAATAGTTACCGGGAAGAGGAAGTTGCGGGGGATCTTACCGCCACAATCTCCAGTTCTCGCTCCAAGTCGATGAGCACGAGACGCACCGCTTGGGTGAGTCCTGCGGCGAGCGCATCGGGAGATCGATCGGCGAGAGGGACTTCCTCGATGGTAAGTCCGTCGGAAAATAGCCTGCCCTTCGTGGAGTCCATCGAGGAGAAGAAGCTCGATTCCGAAGATCGCCTTGGGTAAATCGGCGACCCGATAATCTCCGTAAAATTCTGCCACGCTGCCTTGCAGGATATGGGTCGGCTCAATGTGATTGGTCCCCAGCAGCACAAATCGAAACCGTCCCGTCCTCGAAAGCCAATCATGGAACTGTTGTGTCAACAACGCTCCCGGTGAGACAAACCACTCGTCGTAGAAGTCGTTTTCGTACTGCAACTCTCCAATGCGGTACACCATGGCTCGGCCCACGAACAGAGGTGAAACGCGAAACTTGCTGATCTTGAGCACCACGGTGGCCTCCGGAGCAGGCTCCCGGCTCTCCGAGGAGACATCCAATACGAACGACCGTTTCCCCGGATAGCTTTTGTTGAGATTGAGGCAAGCGGTCGTCGCCAGTAGCATGCTCGCGAGACAAACCAGCTTCCACATCGCGATCCAGGTTTTCACCGTTTTCCCATTGGTGTCCGAGGCGGCGGCTCGCCAAAGAGCACCTGCGACGGATACGCTTCGACGGTCTTCGTGAGATTGCGGAGATCCTCGGACACCAACTGCAAATTCTCCAGCAGGTCATCGACCCGTTCGCCGTTCTCGGCCAGCAATGTATCGACGCGGTTCACACTCTTGTTCAGGCGGGCCACGAGACCGGGCAACTGAGCCATGGCCGCCCGCATGTCCTTAGCCGTGTACGTCAGGTCGGCGGCCGTCCGGCGGAAATCTTCCATCGCCACAGCCGAATCCTTGAGTGTCTTGGTGAGGTGGGGATTGTTGAGCATCCGGCGGGCGTCCTGAATCGTTCCCCGCATATCCGCAAGAAGCTGGCTCGCGCCGGTCCCTAAGTGTTCCGCCTGCACGTCCTTCACCACCTGCGTGACCGACGTCAGCAGGGTATCGAGGTCTTTGGTAATTTTCTCGATGTCCACCTGTTCGAGTTTCCTGGTAATCGACCGCAAGTCAGTCCCGAGCTCCGTGATGGTGCTCGGGGCCGAGGGAATGTACGGCGTTTTCGGTGTCCAGGCGATTTCCATTGGAGGGTAGCGCTCAGGATCGACGAACTCCGACTCGATGTAGAGCACGCCGGTGATGCCCTTCGACGCCAACCGAAAGCGCCAGCCGGCATCGACGGCCTTCCTCATCCGCATATCCTCGTCGGTTTCCGGAAAATGGGCCGCCACGCTCAGACGGACCGACATCCGCACAACGACCACGCCTTTGTAGGGCAAGAGACCGACCTCCGGGTTGAAAGCAATGTTGTACTCTTCCCTGGCGAGGCGAATCGATTCGACCCGCCCCATCCGGACACCACGAAGCCTCACCGGCGCGCCGATCTCAAGCCCCTGGACCGACTCGTTGAAATACGTTTCCACCATCGTCATTCTCTCGAACCACTTGCCGCCTTCTAGGACAATGATGCCGACGACGGCCAGGATGGTTGCCCCGATGACGAAGAGACCGATCTTGACGTAGTGGGCCTTCTGCCTCATGACGCTCTCTGTGACGATTACCGCCCGGGCTCGGACACCGTGGCAGCGGCTTCACGATTGAAGAACGCCCGCACACAAGGATTCTCCGAATGATCCCGCAGCGCGTTCGGCTTCCCCTGCGCAATGATCTTTTTCGTGTGCTCGTCCAACATGATCACCCGATCGGCGATCGTCTCGATGCTCGGGAGTTCATGCGTCACGACGACGAACGTGATCTTGAGGTTCCTCGCGAGGCTCACAATCAGCTGATCTAATTCGGCCGACGTGATGGGATCGAGTCCCGCCGAGGGCTCATCCAGGAACAGGATCCGAGGATCCAGCGCCATGGCGCGGGCGATCGCCGCACGCTTTCTCATCCCGCCGCTGATCTCATCCGGCAGCTTGTAGGCCGCAGACCCCAGTTCGACCAATTGCAACTTCATGAGGGCGATCGTATCGATGGCGTCGTCCGGCAAGTCGGTGTACTCCTCCAGTGGCAACCGCACGTTTTCCAATAAATTCATCGACCCGAACAGGGCTCCCTCTTGATACATCACGCCGATCTTGATCAGGAGCTCCACCCGCTCCTGGCCCTCCGTCGTCACGATATCCTCACCTCCGATAAGGATCGAGCCGCGCACCGGTCGATGCAACCCGATCATATGTTTCAGTAACGTGCTCTTGCCGGACCCGGATCTGCCGAGGATCACGAACACCTCGCCCGGGTAGACGTCGAACGAGAGATCGTCAAGCAGAACCCTGCCGTCGTCGTAAGCCGCCGTCACGTGCGTGACCTGTATGATCGGCGTCCGGTCGGACTGTTCCATGCTGCCTCGCTCAGATGCCGAGATAGTAAAAGATCACCGCGAACACCCCGTCGACGATCGTAATCAAGACGAGGCCGCTTACCACCGCCCTGGTCGTGGACTCCCCCACTGCGCTCGCCCCGCTTTTTGTCTGAAGGCCGCGCAGGCAACCGATCGCCGCCACGACGATCCCGAAGACGAACGACTTCCCGAGCCCACCGATCATGTCGCCGACGGTCACGGCGGACTCCACCTGAATCATGTAGGTCACGAGTGGAAAACCGAGCGACAGCATGACGACCGCCCCGCCGATGAGCCCGAATACATCGGCCCATACAGCCAGCAGCGGCGTCATGGCCACTGCGGCGATCACCCGAGGCACGACCAGAAATCCGACCGGTTCCAACCCCATTGTCGTGAGGGCGTCGAGTTCCTCGGTTACTTTCATCGTCCCCAGTTCGGCGGCAAAGGCAGAGCCGGAACGTCCTGCCAGGATGATCGCGGTCAACAACGGACCAAGTTCACGCAGCATCGAGAGGCCGATCAAATTGGCGACGTAGAGGTCCGCTCCGAATTGGCGCATCGGGATGGCGGATTGAAAGGCCATGATGAGTCCCAAGAGAAATCCAAGAAGCGCGACGATCGGCAGCGCGTTGACTCCCGCCAGCTCGGCGGTCAACAACGCGTCCTTCCAACGAACGAGGCCTGGATGCCGAAACGCTCGTCCCAAGGCGGTGCAGAGTTCGCCCACGAAGGCGACCAAGTCCACGATGTCGTTCCCTAGCATGACGGTTGCGCGACCGATCTGTTCCACCGGCGAGGTCGGCGGCGCAGCCGGTTCCGGGTTCTGGTCATCCGACTGTTCGTACAAATCGAGCAGCGCCTGATAGGCGGGATCGAGTGATCGGATTTCGTAGGTTCCCTGGCGGCCCCGCTGACGGCGGCATAGTTCCAGCAGTAGAGCCGCACCGGCTCCGTCGCAATAGGTCAGTCCCGACGCATCGACGATCAAGCGACGCGGATTCGTCTGTTGTAGAATGTGCAGCGCGGTTCGCCAGGCCTGGCCAGTCGTATTGGAATCCAGCGGACCGATGATGGAGAAGACGAGGCCGTCTTCCGAGCTGTGGTGTGTGTGAAGAACTCCCTGTGCCGTCGCTGCAGATCTCATCGAAGATCAACCTTCCGTCGGACACTGGGGAGAGGAATTTTACGGGAGAGTTGTCGGCGATTCAACCATGAGTGTGCTTCGACCACCAAGACCAGATGGCTGGTTTGTAGAGGAGTGGAACCGTGCCACTTGTAGCGGAGCTGTCTCCGGATACTCTCGAGTCTGAAATGTGGAGAGGCCCGGTCCCAAACTATGAGTCGTCCCACGATCGCTGACGAAGGTGCAAAACCTTCTTTCTCGTTGATTATCGAAATGGCTCAGGAATGGTCTCACAGGTCGGCCATACGCTTGCCTCCCTGGCGGGAATATCATTCTCAAATACGCCCGATCCATTGTGCGCCGACATCTCGGCATATGCCGAAATGTCGGCAGTATCTTACCGTCACGGCCATCTCATCAGGGCCATTCGTTTTCTTCTTGTAAACAAAATCCTGTCTAGTTCTGATCACTTGAACATCTTATTGAGATAGATGGCTTGCGTGGAACGATCATTGCCAATGGTCACGTATGTGAGACGCAATTCGCATCCAGGTTTTCATAGTTCACGAGGAGAGACAAATGAGCGAAACCTTAGAATTTCTGGCGCAGCATGGAACTCTAGTCCTCTTCGTGGCTGTCCTCGCGGAACAGATCGGGCTGCCACTGCCAGCCGTCCCATTATTGATCGCCGCCGGTGCTTTGGTGGGGACTGGGCAGATGTCGTTAAGCGTGGCTGTTGTGACAGCGGTTTTTGCCGCTCTTCTCGGTGATCAGGTGTGGTTTGAACTCGGTCGCCGCCGCGGCCGTCAAGTCTTGAACTGGCTCTGCCGTATTTCGTTCGAACCGACTTCCTGTGTCCGTCGGACCGAGGACTTCTATGCCCGTCACGGAGTGCGTTCATTGGTTGTCGCAAAATTCATCCCGGGTCTGAGCACGATTGCGCCGCCGCTTGCGGGGATTATGGGACTCAGCGTATCGCAGTACCTCTTGTACAACGGCTTGGGGACGTTACTCTGGGTGGGATCCGGTATTGGTCTGGGCTATCTGTTCACCGACCAGCTCGAACAAGCGTTATCTATGACCGCCCACTGGGGTCTTACAGTCGGGCTGGTCCTGCTCGTCAGTATGACCATCTATGCCATCTATAAGATGCTGAAGTGGTATCGCATGGAGCGTCTTGTACCACGCCTGACTGCTCAACAAGTGATCGAGAAATTGACGGCAGGAGAAGACCCTCTCATCATCGATCTGCGTTCTATTGGCGATCGTCGCGAAATTCCGGGAATTCCGGGTTCTCTACCCCTGCTATTTGAAGAAGTACTCGCCAGGCATCAGGATCTCCCGCGAGATCGTGATGTGATTCTCTACTGCTCGTGCCCACAGGATGCGGCGAGTATCCAGGCGGCTTGGAAGCTCCGCGAAAAAGGATTCACGCGCGTCTGGCCGCTTGCCGGCGGTATTGAGGCCTGGCGCGCGCTGATCCCGAAAACCGAAAATCTCGTGAACGCTTCTGAGAGTCATGTGGTCGCAGTCTGACCATCAGGTGACGGATGGAGTTGTCGGTCTTCCGAATAGGGCACAACATGAAACGGAGAACGGAGGATGGTATGGACCGGATATTCAAATTCATAGATCCAGTCACGTCAGTTGCACTCATAGCCACGGTCGTGGGAATCGTTTTATGTCTTTTTTTCCTCTTTACCCCCACTACCTTCGGGAAGGATCTGCCGGAGATGGCAGTGAGCAGATCAGTAGATAGCCAGGTTTCCATGCGTTGGATTCAACCGATATTGGGCCAAGCAATCATGGAAGACACCATGATCAAGCAGCAGCATAGAAATCACATCGGCGACCTGGTCGCGACATCAAAGCGTACGACACTCGCGGGACATGTGTCCCAGGAGGACTACTTACGAACCTCGGCCGCAACTCAAATTGAAAGTCTTGAAGCCGACCACACAACCCGCGTGCAATGGATCCTCGGGAGACTACTCGTCACTTTTACAAGCCAAGCATTTAGAACCGGCATGGTGACAGCAGACAAGTCTGGTCACGAATATAATCGGCGGATCATCGCTTTGGCTCAGGAAGCCGAGATCAAACTGGATGACGCGTTCAAAGCCCAACAGCAGGCGAGAGTCAGAACAACAAGAGCTACTGAAACCCTGGTTCAGCCAAGAGGAACCGATAATTCCTTGGAGCGGGTCGGACTCATTTTCTAACCGCCAAGGACCCTGTGGATCTCGAAGGAACCGATATAGACAGGAGAGAAAGGAGACATAGACTATGGGTACATTAACGAAAAAAGTGGCTATCGTGACCGGGTCGTCGGATGGCATCGGGCGTGCGATTGCGGAGCGGCTCGCGCAGGACGGCGCGACGGTAGTCGTGAACTACGGCAAGAGCGCGGATAAGGCCAAGACAGGTCGTCGCCGGCATTGAAGCGAAAGGCGGTAAGGCCCTCGCAGTCCAAGCAGATATGAGCAACATTCGAGATGTTGGACGGTTGGTTAAGGACACGGTGAAGACATTTGGCCGGCTGGACATCCTGGTCAACAATGCCGGGATGTTCATGTTCAAGAACCTGGCCGAGACGACCGAGGAAGAGTTCGACCGCATGTTTGCGCTGAATACCAAGGGCCCGTATTTTGCGCTTCAGGAAGCGGCGAAGGTCATCAAGGAAGGCGGACGTATCGTGAATATTTCCACGGACGGTACCCATATCGGTTTTGCCGGAGCCACCGCGTACCTCGGCAGCAAGGGGGCGCTCGAACAGTTCACGAGGGGCTTAGCCCACGAGCTGGCACTCAAAGGGATCACCGTGAACACGGTTTCTCCCGGTTACACGGAGACGGCCATGCTCCCGACCGATCCCGCATTCCGTCAGATCGGCGAGCAGGCTTCGCCACTCAAACGACTCGGCACGCCGGAGGACATTGCCGACGTCGTGGCCTTCGTGGTGAGCGAAGACGCGCGGTGGCTGACGGGGCAAAATATTCACACCGGCGGCGGAGTGGTGATGTGATTGAAAGGGAATAGCGCACAAGTCATTTGTCGCTATCTGTGCCACCGACGACGAGATCGCTGAGTGGAAGGGAACTGATGCTGAAAATTACGATACGTCCAGATGCCCGGTCGACGAGACTTGAACTTGAGGGACGTTTGGTTGGGCCCTGGGTGAAGGAATTAGATCGCTGCTGGCATACCGTTTCCGACGCTCCGCCCGGCGACCTCATTGTAGATTTGACGGCAGTCACCTATGTGGATGCAGAAGGGAAGGAGCTCCTGACCAGCATGTGGCAGCAAGGTGCGAAGCTTCATGCGGCTGGCTGTCTGACCAGATGTATTGTGGAGGAGATTACGAAATCCGGCCGTCCCGGTTGATCTCGCTCGAGTTGGAAGGGCAACCCGGAAGGGAATAGAGCATACGTATGTCTCGGATAGGCATTCGTGACAGCCATCTTCCTGCTGCTACTCGCGGTGTTGCCGCGTATGGACCTTGTTGACCTTGAGAACAAACCGCTACAATGGCCGTTCGACGCGGGCAACAAGGGAAGAGAAACCATGAATGGTGAGATCAGTCGTATGGAGAAAGCCGCCATGTCTTCATTCAGACGCACATTTCGAATCGTTGTAATCATCCTCGCCTATGTGGGGGTAGTTGGCTTGTCGGGCTGCAAGCAAGAGGCGGCCTCCACGCCGGCTCGCCCCATGCCGGAAGTGCCGGTGATGACCGCAACTACCCAGAGCGTGCCCGACGAACCGGAGTTCATCGGTCAAACCGAGTCTTCACGCCCGGTTGAAATCCGCTCTCAGGTGACAGGGATCATCAAGGAACGCACCTTTGCCGAAGGCCGTGCCGTCAAAAAAGGCGATCGTCTCTTCCAAATCGATCCCGTTCCGTTCAAAGCAGCCTTGCTCAGCGCAAAAGCCAAGGTCGCTCAGGCTGAAGCACGGCTGGTGCAGGCGAAACAGAATCATACTCGCGTGAAGCCTCTTTTAGCCGAGCAGGCGGTGAGTCAGAAGGACGTTGATGATGCGGTGGCCGAAGAGCTGGCGGCTGGCGCGGCGCTGGAAGGGGCGAAGGCCGATCTGGTCAAGGCGAAGTTCGACTTTGATAACACTGTCATCATCGCTCCTATCGATGGGATGATTGAGCGGACTCGAGTCTACGAAGGGCGCCTGGTTTCGGCCCAGACCGACCTGCTCACGATCATCCACCAAATAGATCCCATGTATGTCACCGTCAGCGCCCCCGAAAGTTTTCTCCTCAAGCGGCGACGGGACATTGCTGCGAAGAGAATCGAACACCCTGGTGTGTATCAGCTCACGGGGGACCATTATATTTTTGGACGGTACGACATATGGGCATGAGGGGATCCTGGATCTACTCGACGTGGGCATGCGTACCGAGACAGGGTCCAGGCCGGCACGGACCACGTTTCCCAATCCCGATCAGATCCTGGTTCCGGGGCAGTTCGTCACGGTGCGCTTCAAAGGCACGGTGAAAACCGGGGCCATCCTGGTTCCCCAACGAGCAGTGCAGCAGGGACCGAAAGGACCCGTACTGTACGTGGTCATGGCCGACGGCAAGGTGGAGATCCGCGATGTCCAAGCCACCAGTTGGCAGGGCAATCAGTGGCTCATCGAGGAAGGCCTGCATGCAGGAGAGTCGGTGGTGGTGGACGGCTTCCAACGAATCGTGCCGGGGGTTCCGGTTAAACCGGTCCCCTATAGTGTGGCCGAGGCCTTCCCAGGCAGTCAGCCAACGGACGTCAAGACGGAGCAGGCGAAGTGATCTCGCATTTCTTCATCGACCGTCCGATCTTCGCATCGGTCCTCTCCATCGTCATTGTGGTGGTAGGCCTGGTGTCCTTTGAAGCCCTCCCGATCGCTCAATTTCCAGAAATTACGCCGCCGGTGGTCCAAATCGAGGCCGACTATCCTGGCGCGAGCGCGGAGGTGATTGCGGACTCGGTGGCGCGCACGATCGAAGTGCAACTTCCCGGCATCGACAATCTCCTCTACTACGACTCCACCAGCACCAATGATGGTCACATGACCATCCGGCTCACGTTCGAGATCGGAACGGACGTCGATATCGCACAGGTCCAGACCCAGAACCGCGAAAAACTGGCAGAACCGCAGCTTCCGCCGGAGGTGGTGCGTCAGGGCATCAGGTGAAAAAGGTGTCGCCGGACCTTCTCGCAGTCGTCGCCCTCAGTTCAACCGATCCCAGGCACGACACGGTCTTTCTCTCCAACTACGCCATCCTCCGAGTGATCGACAATGTCAAACGGCTCAAAGGCGTGGGAGACGCCTACGTGTTCGGACAGCAGAACTACTCGCATGCGGTTGATCCTGGACCCGATCCGGATGGCGCAACTGAGCCTCACGCCGACCGACATTGCCAATGTCGTCCGTGAACAAAATCGCGACTTTCCTGCCGGCACCATAGGGCGGGAACCGGCGCCCAAAGGCACTGAACTGACGATTCCGGTCATTACGCTAGGCCGTCTCACGGACGTAAAGGACTTCGAAGAGATGATCGTCAGGGCTCTCCCGAACGGCTCCATGGTCCGGCTAAAAGATGTCGCGAGGGTTGAACTTGGGAGCGCAGTCTTACACACTCGAAGGTCGATGGAACGGCAAGCCCAATGTATTTCTCTTAACATTCCTGTCTCCTGGAGCCAATGCGCTCGATAGCGTAAGACGAGTTCGCAAGGAGATGGAAGAGGTGGCCAAGAGTTTTCCACCGGGCGTGACGTGGGACATTCCCTACGACACGACCCGATTCATCGAGGTGTCGATCGAGGAGGTCGTCAAGACCTTGGGGGAAGCGATGATCTTGGTCGTCCTGGTCGTATATCTCTTTCTCCAAAGCTGGCGTACCACGCTGATTCCCGCCGTGGCGGTCCCGGTCTCGCTGATCGGTACCTTTGCTGGCATGCAAGCCCTTGGGTTTTCCATTAACACCCTGACCCTTTTCGGCATGATTCTAGCGATCGGACTCGTCGTCGATGATGCAATCATTGTCGTTGAGAACGTCGAACGCCACATGAAGGAGGAATGTTGTTCGGCCAAGGATGCTGCCAAGAGAGCCATGGCCGAAGTCACCGGGCCGGTGATCGCGATCGTGCTCGTGCTCTGCGCCGTATTCGTGCCAGTCGGCTTTCTGGGCGGTATCACCGGCCAGCTCTACAAGCAATTTGCGATCACCATCGCCATGTCCGTGACGATTTCAGGGTTCGTCGCCCTCACACTCAGTCCGGCTCTCTGTGCTCTGGTCTTAAAGCCGGGAGGCGAGGGGGAGCGAAAAGGGTTTTTTGCGCTTTTCAACAGGACCTTCGCGTGGACACAGGGTCGCTATTCGGCGACCGTGGGTGGCGTTCTCAAACGGTCAGGGCTTGTTCTGGCGGTGTTCGGAGTGCTTATGGTGATCATGGTTGGTCTGTTCAGAGTGATCCCGTCAAGCTTCTTGCCGGATGAAGATCAGGGGTATTTCATCGCCATGTTCCAGCTTCCTGACGGAGCCTCCAAACAGCGGACCGATGTCGTCGTGAGCAAGATTGAGCAGTATTTTCTCTCCAACCCCGCAATCCACTCGACGGATGCGATGTCCGGCCTCAACTTCATCTTCAACACGCGCGGGCCAAATTCAGCCACGATGTTTGTGCCGTTGCACCTCTGGGATAAACGAAAGGAGCCGCACCAACATGTGAAAGCGATCATCGGCGCGGCCTATGGAGAATTTGCGAAGATCCCCGAGGCGCTCATCTTAGCTTTCAACGCTCCTTCCATCAGAGGGCTCGGTGCCACGGGGGGGTTTTCTTTGCAGCTGCAGGACCCGAGTGGAGGTGACTTCAAGAAGTTTTCAGCCGTCATCCAGGAGTTTCTCGCCAAGGTCAAGCAGGATCCAGCCATCGGGGCGATCGGAACTAACTTTCGAGTGAGCTCTCCCCGGATCTATGCCGAGGTGAACCGGGAACGGGCCAAAGCACTCGGTGTGCCCATCTCCGAAGTGTTCGACACGCTTCAGGCGTTCTTCGGCAACCTCTATGTGAATGACTTCCTGAAATTCGGCCGGGTCTATCGGGTACAAACGGAGGCAGATGCACAGTATCGATCCAAACCCGAGGATATTTCCAAGATTTACGTGCGCTCTCTGAATGGGCAGGCACCGTCCATGATTCCACTCGACACGGTGGTGACAACGCACCATACCAGCGGACCGGACCCGGTGACACATTTTAACGGATTCAACACGGCTTTAGTGCTGGGAACCGCCGCTCCCGGGTATAGTTCCGGACAGGTACTCGATGTGCTGGATCGCGTCGCGAAGGAAGTCCTAATCCCCCAGGGCTATGGTGCCGACTGGAGCGGAATCTCATACCAAGAACGTTTGGTCGGGCAACAATCGGTTTATGCCTTTGCCTTCGGCCTCCTGATGGTGTTTCTCGTGCTGGCGGCTCAATATGAGAGCTGGACCGTTCCCTTCGCCGTAATCCTCGCTGTGCCCTTCGGCGTCTTTGGAGCCTTGTCCGCCGTGTGGCTTCGCGGCATGACCAACGACATCTATTTTCAGATTGGACTGGTTACGCTAATCGGCCTCGCGGCGAAGAACGCGATCCTGATTGTGGAGTTTGCCAATCATCGCCACGAGGCCGGCATGTCGCCGAAGGATGCTGCCATCGAAGCCGCCAAGCTCCGTTTTCGCCCGATCATCATGACGTCTATGGCGTTCATCCTTGGGGTGGTACCGCTGGTCGTCGCCACTGGTGCCGGGGCTGCCAGTCGACAATCTATCGGGACCGGTGTGTTTGGCGGGATGCTTGCCGCGACGTTTCTAGCCATTTTCTTTGTGCCGCTCTTTTTCGTTCTGGTCCGGAAGCTGAGTCGGCGTGGTAGTCGCCTTAGGTCCAGTGAATGGAATCGGTATGGAGCGTGCGATACCGGTTCAGTCACAAGCGGAAGGAGAACATTGACATGCGTGGCCTACTAACCCTGGCAGCCTTCTCGGTGCTGCTGATCTCCTGTGCCATGGGGCCGGACTATTCTCGCCCTGACATCGCAACCTCCGACTCCTTTCGCATGGACGGGGAAGAAAAAGACCTGCCATCCCTGGCCAATGTACCGTGGTGGGAACTGTATCACGACGACGAACTCCAAAAGCTGATCCGTACTGCGTTGGAAGAGAACAGGGATCTCAAGAGGGCTGTTGCAACAGTTGATGAGTTCGCCGCACGATCGCTCATCGCCAAAACAGATTTTGCACCTCAGATGAATGCGACGGTCAATGCCCCAGCCTTCGGCAACACGAAGAATGTTGCCTTCCCGGGGTTCCCCAACCCGTTCAATTACTATGTGCAAGGGAATCTCGCTTGGGAAATGGATATTTGGGGACGTATCCGTCGCTCCAATGAAGCGGCGCTCGGTGACTTATTGGCCCGGGAAGAGAACCGACGAGCCGTTATCGTGCAAATCGTGGGCGGGGTGGCCCAGGCCTATTTCGATCTTCGACAGTTCGACATGCAGTTGGAGATCGCCAAGCGCACGCTTACGGCATGGGAAGAATCGGTGAGAATCGGTCAAGCGCGGCTCCGACAGGGACTGATCAACAGGCTGGATGTCGACCAGTTCGAGGCCGAGCGAGAATTTGCCGCGGCTCGCATCGCAGAGTTGACGCGTCAGATTGCTCAGAAAGAGAACGAGCTCAGCGTACTGCTGGGAAGGAATCCCAGCCAAATATCCAGAGGTCGGTCGCTCACGGAACAGATGATGCCGCCTGTGGTGCCGGCTGGCCTTCCCTCCGAACTACTCCAACGCCGGCCCGATGTGGTCCAGGCGGAGCAAGGCCTTGCGGCAGCGACCGCCAGGATCGGTATGGCCAAGGCAGACCGGTTTCCCAAGCTCAGTATCACCGGCATTCTGGGTATAGCCAGTCCACAGTTGTCTCAGCTGGTAGCCCACGAGACCTTTTTCGGTGTGGCGGGCCCAAGCTTGGCCGGACCACTGTTCAATGCGCAGGTTTTGGGCTTCCAACAGAAAGCGGCTGAAGCTCAGTCCAGGCAGGCCTTGGCTCAATACGAGCAGACGATCCTCGTTGCGTTCAGGGAAGTTGAAGACGCTTTGGTGGGAGTCAGCACCGCCCGCGATCAGGCAGCCGCCCAAGAGAGACAGGTCAATGCTCTACGGTCGGCCATGCACCTTGCCAGTGTGCGCTACAAAGGCGGACTCGCAAACTATTTGGATGTCCTCATCGCACAGCGGAGCCTCTTCGACGCGGAACTGTCACTCGCCGCGACCCATCGCCTCCATCTGGTGTCGATCGTCCAGCTCTATAAGGCCTTAGGTGGTGGCTGGTCGCCGGATGGTGCAATAAATGGAGAGCCGGAGCCATCTCGAGCGGAAAAAAGCAAAGGTTGACGATGTCTGCGCCCCTCAGTCACCAGGGACAGCATGAGTGGATTGATGAGCAGCGAAGGATAAGGAATCGCTGATGGAGAAACCGGCGGACAGCCAGTATCCAATCCACGACTTGTTGCGACAACGTTGGAGTCCGCGGGCCTTCGAGGATCGACCGATCGAACCGGACAAGCTGCGGAGTCTCTTTGAAGCGGCGCGGTGGGCACCTTCATCGAATAACAGGCAGCCCTGGCGGTTCCTGGTCGCCACGAAAGAGGATAGGGCCGAGTATGATCGGTTGTTCAACTGTCTGGTTGAAGGTAATCAGAAGTCGGCGTATCGCGCGCCGGTGTTGATGTTATCCGTGGCACAACTTCAGTTCGAGGATGGCTCACTGAATCGCCATGCGCTCCATGACACGGGTATGGCGGCAGAAAATCTCGTCATCCAAGCCACAGCGCTCGGGCTTGTCGCCCATCAGATGGCTGGTTTTCGAATCGATCAGGCGCGAGCAGATTGTAAGATTCCAGAGGGCTATGAGCCGGTGGCCATGATCGCGGTCGGCTATCCAGGCGACCCTGCCCTGCTTTCTGACCGCCTGCGTGCACGGGAAGTGCAACCAAGAGTCCGCAAGCCCCTCACGGAGTTGGTGTACTCAGCAATCTGGGAGCAACCGTCGGCCCTTTTCCGGTGAGGGTAAAGCGCGGTACATTCCAAGGGTAGAGTCGATTGTGGGTTGATTACCGGACAGAGTAGTCCTTTGGTCGAAGGGGCTCTATTCGTATCGGCGGCGACATAGTCATGGAGGGGGGAACGGATGGGGCGGCAAAATATTTCCACCGGTGGTCCTTGGGAAGGCAAGATCGGGTATTCGAGAGCGGTACGAGTCGGTGCCGCGGTACAGGTTTCTGGCTCGACGGCCATGACGGCATCAGGTCTTGTGGGCAAGGGGGATCCCTATGCCCAAACGATTCAGACTTTGAAGACGATTGAAGCAGCTCTCCAGCAGGCTGGTGCTTCCCTCGCCGATGTGGTCCGAACGCGCATGTACCTGGTGAACATCGATCAATGGCAGGATGTCGGCCGGGCCCACGGCGAAGTATTCGGGACTATTAGGCCTGCGACGACAATGGTAGAGGTCAAACGGCTAATCGATCCGGACATGTTAGTCGAGATCGAGGCCGATGCCATTCTGAGCCGGAGGGAAAGCGCAGGGGTAGGTGCGCGGGCTCTCACATGGATCGACAGGGACTAGAAACCAGCCATCTGTCCGGGACGGATCCGGTCATGAAGCGATTAATCCAAGACATCGGACCCTATCGCTTGACGCCGCGCGTGCGCCGGTCGCCATTTGAATCCCTGGTACGGGCGATTGCCTATCAACAACTGCACGCGAATGCGGCGGAGAGTATTTTGCGCCGGTTCGTTGCCTTGTTTCCGACGAGACGTTTCCCTCAACCGGATGATCTCCTCGCGATGAATGGGCAGGCGATTCGTGGCGCCGGTTTTTCACAGGCCAAGGTTGCGGCACTTCGCGATCTGGCTGCTAAGACGCTCGATGGCACGGTGCCGACAGGCGTGATCGTCAGAAAGCTCGACGACGATGCCATTGTCGAGCGCCTTATCGTCGTACGAGGCATCGGACGTTGGACAGTTGAAATGCTGCTGATTTTTCAGCTTGGGCGGCCAGATGTCCTACCCGTCGACGACTTCGGCGTGCGCAATGGATTTCGCATCGCCTACGATCTTCGCAAGATGCCGACGCCAAAAGAGGTGTTACGTCACGGGGAACGCTGGAGACCCTATCGCACGGCTGCAGCCTGGTATCTCTGGCGGGCCGCCGATCGCGCGAAGGAACTCAAGGCGATTCCAGCCGTCAACGCATAGAGGCTGCACAATGGCCGATCAGAACAAACGACTCGACTCCAATGTCGCGGGAAATTTTTATGTCGATGCAACCTGCATCAATTGCGACACCTGCCGCCAGTTGGCACAGACGAGCTTCGAGGAAATCGGTGATTTCTCCGCGGTCACCCGGCAGCCGACCGATGAGGGGCAAATTCATCAGGCCTATCAAGCGCTCCTCGCCTGTCCTGTCGGCTCGATCGGCACCGAGCACAGCGACAAGTTGCGGATGAAGGATGCGATGGCGAGCTTTCCGCTCCACCTGGACGGCGGCGTCTATTACTGTGGCTTCAATTCGGAGAAGTCCTTCGGTGCGAATAGTTTCTTCATCGAGCATCCTGACGGCAACTGGCTGATCGATTCGCCGCGGTATATCAAGCATCTCGTCGAAGCCTTCGAACGAAAGGGCGGCATCGCCTATGTCTTCCTCACACACGAAGACGACGTGGCCGATGCGGACAAGTATGCCGGACACTTCGGCGCAAAGCGGATGATTCATCGGGCGGATATCGAAGCGGTTCCGGATGCGGAATGGATTATTGAGGGGGATGACAGCATACAAGTCATGCCACAGTTTCAGATCATTCCTGTGCCGGGCCATACGGCAGGCAGCATGGCGCTTCTGTATAAGGAGCAGTTCCTCTTCACCGGAGACCATCTGTGGTGGGACTCGGCGCAGCAGATGCTCGGTGCTCCAAACCGGCTGGTCTGGAGAAAGTGGGTCCTGGTGGATTCCATCAGGAAACTTCTCGACTACCGCTTCGAATGGGTCCTGGCTGGGCATGGAGATCGGACTCGCTTGCCGGCTGACGAAATGCGTGCGCAGGTGCAGGCGCTGGTCGAACGTCGTCAGACTACCAGGGTGTCGCCATAGTGAAGTGTACGCGTCTCGCCCAGTGGATCGACCGCAACATACTTTCCCTCGGCCGCGAGATGCGGCTCTCCTATCTGCCGCCACTGATGGTCTACATGGCCTATGGGATTTCCGGACTCACGGGGATCGTCGGAACCTTCTTCGTGAAGGACTACCTCAACCTTTCCGCATCGTTTCTGGCGGCGCTTGGATTTTGGGCCGGCATTCCCTGGGCACTCAAGATGCCGATCGGACATCTCGTCGATCTCTTGTGGCGCTGGAAGGGTTGGCTCGTGGGCCTGGGAGCCGGGCTGCTGGCCGCCAGCCTGGGATCATGGCGGCATTGATCGGGAGCCGGGACGCGATGACCTCCATCCTACCGGCGGAAGTCTGGTATGTAATCAGCACATTGCTTGGACCGATCGGCTATGTGGTGCAAGACGCCGTTGCGGATGCAATGACGGTCGACGCGGTGCCGCGGGTGGATGAACAGGGGCGGCCGTTTGATCAGTCGACGCTCAAGCTCATGCACACCACCATGCAGACACTCGGGCGCGTGGCCATCATCGGCGGCGGAATCCTCGTGGCGATGATCAATCTCTATCTCTTTACCGGGGTGGAAGGACTGCCGCAGGCAGAGATCGTCGGAATCTATCGTCAGGTATACCTCATGGCGCTCGTCATCCCGTTCATCTCGGTGCTCGGGGTAGGAGTCGCCTGGTTCCTGCAGCAGCGTCATCATCGCCAACTCCGAGAGCAGGGGTTCACGCGTGAGCAGATCAACGAGATGGTGCGCGAACGGCGAAGCCTGGCGGAGGCGACCAGACCCAATTGGTGGATTCTTGGCGGGAGCCTTGCCTTCGTACTGTTCACGCTAACGGTCGGATTAGGCGGGTTCGACTATAGCGAGGAGATTGTCTTCGTCGGTTCAATGGCGATCGTGCTGTTCCTCATGGTGAGGCTCGTGCGCGAGTTGGAACCAGACAAGCGATTCACATTGGTCGGGCACGGCGATTGTCGTCTTCATATTCCGAGCGATTCCGGGGACCGGGCCCGGGACGACCTGGTGGATGATCGACCACCTGAAATTCGATCAGCAGTTCCTCTCCGTCCTCTCGCTGATCGGCAGCACGTTAACCTTGGCGGGCATGTTCGTCTTTCGCCGCTTCATGGCTGAGCGATCTATCGCGTATGTTGTGGGGTTTCTCACGGTGATCGGCACCATTCTGACCCTCCCTATTGTGAGCATGTTCTACGGCTTGCATGAATGGACGGCGAGGATCACGGGGGGCGTTGTCGATGCACGCTTCATTGCGCTGGTCGATACGGCATTGGAGTCGCCGCTCGGTCAGATTTCTATGATTCCGATGCTGGCCTGGATTGCGAATTCTGCACCCGCAAACTTGAAAGCCACCTTCTTTGCCGTGATGGCATCATTTACCAATCTGGCTTTGTCGTTGAGCCAGCTCGGTACGAAATACATGAACGAAATCTATGTGGTCAGTCGAGAGGTCCGTGACCAGGCCTCCGGGGCCATTCAAATGCCTGCCGACTACAGCCAGCTCGGCTCGCTTCTCATCGTGCAGTTATTCCTGGGGCTGGCCCTCCCTTTTGCCGCAATCGTATTTGCCAAGGTGACCCGCTTCAAAAGCGCATAACATGAATAGGATTGACGCATGAATGCCTCGCAGTTTCTCATTGATCATGGTGTCTCGGTCTTATTCTGGGTCGTGCTCGCCGAGCAGGCGGGTCTGCCGATTCCCGCTATCCCATTATTGATCGCCGCGGGCGCACTCGTGGGCGCCGGCAAGATGAGCACGGTGACCGCTCTTCTTATTCCCATCGCCGCATCGCTGCCTCCCGACCTGGCCTGGTACTACCTGGGTCGGATGAAGGGTGGGAAGGTGTTGGGTTTTTTGTGCCGGATATCCCTCGAGCCGGACTCCTGCGTGAGGGACACGGAGAATCTCTTTCATCGGAATGGACCGCGCGCCCTGCTCATAGCGAAGTTCATCCCGGGATTCAGCACTGTGGCACCCCCATTGGCTGGAATTGTGGGTATGGGTGCCGCGACGTTTCTCTTCTACGATACAGTCGGGGCGCTGATCTGGGCGGGACTGTGCGTCGGAGTTGGCGCGCTCTTCAGCAATCAACTCGAGCAACTCGCGTTGCTCTTTGACCAAACCGGAGGCTGGCTCCTTACGATCATCGGGGTCGGCCTGGCAGGATTCATCGGGTACAAGTACTTCCATCGGCAGAAGTTTCTGCGAGATCTTCGAATGGCGAAGATCACCGTGGATGAACTGAAGCAGCGCATGGATGCCGGTGAACCCGTCACAGTCGTAGACGTACGGCATCCACTGGCCCTGGAGCTGGATCCCGAGACGATCCCCGGGGCCTTGAACTTTCTGATGGAAGAGATCGAACATCGCCACCAGGAGATTCCTCGTGACCGTGATATGATCCTCTACTGCACCTGCCCGAACGAAGTGTCCAGCGCCCGTACCGCGCTGCTGTTGAAGAAGAAGGGCATCCATCGTGTCCGTCCGCTCGAAGGAGGCCTCGACGCCTGGCGGGAACGGAAGTTTCCGATCGAGCGACGGTCGAAGACTGGCACTTCCATATGACTTCACATGAAGCGTGCTACTCGACACCATAGTTGTCTTCGCTGCTGAGCGACGGATTACGCGTGACGCAGTTGATCATCGTGTGCAGCCGATCATATTCAAGTCCCTCAGCTTCGTAAGCGTTGGCGACTTCCCTCTGGCAGAAGTTCCCTCTTTATCGGAGACCGGGCCCATGTTTTAGTATCGCCTGGTGAAGGACGGCCATAACCCTGGCATCCCCTTGATTTGTACGGTATGATGATCATCTGTGTGGATAATTGGCTTCTCCAGAATGATCAGAAAGGCCTCTAACGAGGCCGCAGCGAGCGAGATCGAAGCTGAAGGACTTTATCAACCTTCTGGTTAAAGGGGGGCGACCGGTATCGACGGGGATACTAAAGTCAGCGGTGCATGTCGAGCTCTCGGGGTCTCGTAAATCCTCCGGGAAAATGTAACTGCCAATCAAGAACTGGCACTCGCAGCTTAAATACACTGCGACGTTCCTCCACCTGAGGCCCGCGGGGGTGGTCGGAGCGCGATACAGCGGGCTGGTCCAAAGCTGGTGCTCAGCGGCTGAGGACGAGACAATACTGGGCTAGCGGCCAGTCTAAGCTAGCCGATGGGCGTGGGTGGCTGCGAAATTAAAACGATCGGCTACACATGTAGATCCGTTGTGCTGAAGGTCTTCGGACCCGGGTTCAACTCCCGGCGCCTCCACCATACCAAGCTCCGCTTGATCCGCCGCGTTCGATCAAATCGCGGCGGAGTGGTACTTTTCCACCAGTGGCTTGGGTTCCTGCTTGCGCGGCCCCGCACATTAAATGTGCGCGGGGATATTTCACTGCCTCCAGTGAAGTATGATCGCACTTCGTGCGTGCCGCCGGCTTTTCATCGCTTGATCGTGATGGATGCCGGCGGATAAAACCATTGAGTTACATTCTCCCTCTAGCTAATCCTTTGCTCTGCGAAGGCTCCGGCGACTTTTTCACAACGTATCGTGATTGCACCCCGACCACACCAGGCGACCAAGAGGGGCTATATCCAATACATACGAGTTGCTCTCACTGGAAGAGACCCTTTCCACGGAATGTAGGTCGCAGCCTATCCAACGTGAGTGGAATCATTAAATAGGTCGGGAATCGGATCTCCATCCCTGGATTTGTCCTCGCAATTTTCGGTACTCTGCTCAGTTGAGGGTGCGCATGCGACCCTTGCTCATACTTGCCGAGGCGGAGACAGTCGATGATGCAGGCTCGAAATATCATTCACGCGATGGTGTTAACCCTGTTGTCCCTGGTATGGGCCACAAACGGTCTCTCACTGGCGGATGAGACTCTCCCTGTCAAACCAGAAACGGTACCGGCTCCGGCACCACCCAAACCACGCGCGGCAGAAAGCGAGTCGAAACCCACAGGGAAGGTGCACCCTCCTTCCAGTGCGGGAGCCGTGCCAAAGCCAGCCAGCGCGCCTCAACCTCCTGCCGAGATCACCGGAAAAGATAGTGCTCCCATGGTGCTGGTTCCCGCCGGTGAGTTCACGATGGGGAGCGACAAGGGCGATGACGACGAGCAGCCGATCCATCGCGTATTCCTCGACAGTTTTTATATGGACAAATTCGAAGTGACGAATGGTCGGTTTGCGAAGTTTGTAGAGGCGATTCAAAGTGAACCGCCGTGGGGCTTCGCGGACAAGGAGACGCCCGTTGTCCACTCGGATCGTCCTGTTCGATGGGTGAACTGGATGGAGGCGATGGGCTATTGTCTTTGGGCTGGGAAGCGATTGCCGACTGAAGCGGAGTGGGAGAAAGCCGCTCGGGGTACGGATGGAAGAGTCTATCCATGGGGAAACGACCAGCCGACCGCGGCCCACGCGATTTTTGGGTTGAAGGAAGGGGCCGATACGGTTTCGCCGATCGGCAATCGCGACAAGGGGAAAAGTCCTTATGGAGTCCACGATCTGGCAGGCAATCTCTATGAATGGATCACCGACTGGTACGACGAAGAGTTCTACACGAAGAATCCTACCGTCAATCCACGCGGACCGGTCGAGGGCACCGCGAAGGTGCAACGGGGTGGTTCGTATATCAATAATCCATATCGGCTCCGGTCCTCCTTTCGCACGAAAGGCGATCCCACCGAGCATGACCCAAACGTCGGATTTCGCTGCGCCCAAGACGTGCCGAAGCTGCCGTAGTTTTTCCTCTCTCCCTTTTTACCCTGTGCCATCGAGAATGCCGACTCTATCGTTTTTGGCTGCCGGCGACGAGGGGATAGACCAGTCCTGCCAATGCGGCTCCGATCATCGGGAGCGATCCAGAAGAGCCAGAGTTGTTCGACTACCCACCCTCCCACGAAGAGGCCCTGGTTAGAAGGTGAATCGTCCCCTGTACTGAATTGTCATGTCGGCTCAAGGTCTGGCTTCCAACACCAGATTGAACGGGGTTTGCGTTGCGCGGCGGAATCGTGTGAACCCGCCTTTCATGACCACGTCTCGCAGCCGAGCCTCCCCTGCTTGGGCACCGAGGGCCGGGCCTTTGTACGCCAGGGAAGCGGGTACGCAGATCATCGTGGACGCGGCATAGAAGACCCTGCCAACCGGATTCAGATTATCTTCCACACGGTCATTGGCGAATGGCTCCACAATCATCCAGGTTCCATCTTGTGCGAGCGTCTTCTTCACATGCTTTGCAGCACCGATTGGATCGCCCATGTCATGCAGACAATCGAAGTGGGCGACGAAATCATAGTCCTTGCCGGGATAGTTTGTGGACTTCGCTGCCGCGAAGGTTAGGTTCTTCAGGCCTGCCTCCTTGGCCCGTTTCCGTGCCGACAGAATCGAGGGCTTATGATAATCGAAGCCGATGAAGGTGGATGCGGGATAGGCTTTCGCCATGATGATGGTGGAGGCCCCGAACCCGCAGCCGACATCCGCGACTTTCGCGCCCCTCTTGAGCTTTGCCTCCACACCGTCGAGGGACGGAATCCAATTTGCCACGAGATTGCCCAGGTAGTTTGGCCGGAAGAACCTCTCCGTGCCTTCAAACAATCGGTGATCGTGCTGGTCCCACCCGAGGCCCTTGCCGGTCTTGAACCGCTGCTCGATCTTGGGGTTGGCTGAAAATGTGGCCGCGATGACCTGAAACGCACCGGGGAGAAAACACGGACTGCTTTCATCGGCGAGTGCCATTGCCTGTTCTTCAGGGAGCTGGTACCGACCGGTTCCTGCGTCATAGGTCACGTATCCGCCTGCGGCCTGATTGCCCAGCCATTCACGGACGTATCGTTCGGTCGTTTTTGTCGCCTTTGCGAGTTCAGCCGGCGTAACCGGCCCCGCCTTTGCCATGGCTTTGTAGAGACCGAGCTTGTCGCCAAGGAGCACCATGTTGGCGCTCAGCGCGGCCCCAATGTCACCGACTGCCTTGCCCATGAATGCGTTCAACTTGTCCGGATTGACCGCCATGATGCACCTCCTCTGGAATATTCGGCGCATTCTTTGCCAGTTGCTCGCGGCTGTCAAGCTGGAACGAATGGAGTAGAATACCGCCTCGAACACGAGCCCGAGGGGGCGAAGGAGGCACCGAGCATGAAAGAGTATCGCGTTAAGCCGGACTCACAACTCAACTTGGATAAGTGTGACCCCGACGATACCGGTGAGTACAAGAAAACGGATCAAGGCAAAGAGAAGGCGAAGGCTGTCACGGATCAGTTGATCGGCAGGCTTGAGGAGCTGCAGGAGCGCCTCTATGCCAACGGCAACCGCGCGGTACTCATCGTGTTGCAGGGGATGGATTCCAGCGGCAAGGACGGGACGATCAAGCATGTCATGTCCGGTGTGAATCCGCAGGGCTGCAGGGTGGCGACCTTCAAGACCCCTTCCAATAGCGAACTCGCCCATGACTTTCTCTGGCGCGTCCATCACGAGGTGCCGGCCAAAGGACAGATCGGGATCTTCAACCGGTCGCACTACGAAGACGTGCTTATCACGCGGGTTCACAAGATGATCTCAGCCAAAGTGGAGGCCCAACGATTAAACCAGATCAAAGAGTTTGAAGAACTGCTGGCTGAGAACGGGACCGCGATCCTCAAATTCTTTCTGCACATCTCCAAAAAGGAGCAGAAAGCGCGGTTGGAAGCGCGCATCTGCGATCCGGAGAAACGTTGGAAGTTTAGTGAAGGGGATCTGGAAGAACGGAAACTCTGGGCCGACTACATGGCGGTGTTTGAAGAGGTAATCTCGGCCACCAGCACGGAGCATGCGCCCTGGTACATCGTACCCGCCAATCGGAAATGGTATCGAAATCTCGTCGTCGCCGATCGTGTCGTTGACGCGTTGGAAGACATGAAACTGAAGACACCGCCTGCTCCCGCAGGGGTCAACTTCGATACGTTGAAGATCGTGTAACGAGTCTGTTGACCAAGTGTTACGGACATGAAGCTATGCAAACCCTATCAGGTGATGTCAGTGTGGCTCATGAAGTAGTTCGGTAAGTAAATGAAAAAGATATCATGCGATGGCAGTGCGGCCCAAACCGACTTTCTCTATGTGGGCTATGTGATGGGGATGCGATTTCGCTCCTGCGTGGGGGCGAACTCTCTCGCCAGGCGTTACGGCTTCTTTCTTCTCTTTGCAACCGCTTCACTGGTATTCGCGCTCCAAGATCTTGAGCTGGTGGGTATGTTTTATGCTGGAGGAGCCATTGCCTGGAAAATTGATTTTCCCCATTGACACGATTTTCTAATGGGCGTAAGAAAAATCCACGGCCCATTCATTCACTCGATTAAGGGGACCGGACAGAGCGCGCGGCTGTTAACAGGTCCCCCCGCCAACTTTCACAAGAGAGGAGGGAAGCGATGGATGACCTGACTCCACCTGACCGCACAGGCTCGCCGATTCGAGGGCGGGCTTCTGATCGGTCGTGCTAGCCGGTTCTCCACTGGCTGTGCCGTAACGGCACCCAAAGACCAACAGGATATCAGCCTGATCACATTATGGAGAACTCGACGCTGGCGCGAGGAACACAAGCGCCGGGGATGAATTCGTTCTCCCCCGATGAGGTGCCCAGTGCTCTCGCTTTCGTGCGGGTCTTAGTTTTGGATGGGCCAAGACGATTACACAGTTGACCTGGCGTCCTAAGCGCCGCACACGGGCGACCTCCCACCTTAGTGCAGGGTCGCCCGTGCCGTGTCTACCGGAGCGAATATCCAACTCCGATTCAATCTCCCTTAATATTTCCCCTATTGGATTGAGTGACACATGACTCGAGAGTGTTATCTCGCGCTCATTCCAATTCGTTCGTCGCTTTCCGGGCTACGATACCGACGAATTTGATCGACGCCATAAGACATAGAGCGGGATGCCACTCAAGACTGTCGCGGCACCGAGGAGCGATTCAACTGGTCGCTGGAGCAGGCCATAGATCACGAGCGCGAGGGCTCCAGTTATCAAGATGGCCGGCAAGAACGGATAGAGGGGGGCTTGGTAGAGATGTCGTACGTTGGCTGGATCGCGGTGAAAGTGAAAGATGGTCGAGAGGGTCAGGGCCATGAAAAGGGCTAGCACGAGGCCGCTGTACACGATCAGTTGCTCGAACGTCCCGCTGAGAATGAGTATGGAGACCCAGGCGCTTTGGAGCAGGATCGCGCGAACCGGCACGCCGCTCCGTGCATGAAGCCGGGCAAGCCACGGGCTGATGACGCCGTCATGGGCCATCGCCCAATAGACACGAGGCCCGGCCCACACCATCGCGCTGATGGCCCCGGCGATCGCGAGGCAGAGCATCGCCGCCACGAACTGCGCGCTTCCAGGCCCCCACAAGGCCGCCGCCGCTTTCTCTGCAACGGGCAAGAGTGGTTCTTGGGCTAAGCTCGTGATCGGCAGTGCATAGAGATAGACCACGTTCAGCAACAGATAGAGCGCGGCGACAGAGGCGGTTCCTCCCACCATAATCCTGGGCAACGAGCGTTGCGGGTCGGCAATTTCTCCGGCGATATAGCTCACAACATTCCAGCCCAGGTAGCTATACATCACGAACAGGAGGGCGATAGCTGAGGTGCCGAGCGAGGGGTGCGATTCGGGGGCTAGGGCTGTGAGATGCGCCCACTGGCCTGATCCGTACAGCAGACCACCGAGAATGAAACCACAGATGGCGAGAATCTTGGTCGTCGTCAGCAGCCGTTGTATGCGTCCGCCGGTTCCGATCCCTCCACAATGCACCAGGGTGATCGCCCATAACAGGCTGAGCCCAAGTCCCCTTGCCAGCCATCCGCTCTGATCAGTGAGGGGGATGACACGCAGGGCATAGGAGGCAAAGCTCATGGCCGATGCCGCGAGAGCGGCGCCGAATCCAATCGTGAACGACGTCCACCCACTGAGAAAGGCCACCAGCGGTCCATAGGCTTCTCTCAGGTAGACATAATCCCCTCCCGCATGAGGCAAGACGGCCCCCAACTCTCCATAGACCATGGCGCCACCGAGAGCAAAGAGCGCTCCGACAAACCACAACAAGAGAATCACCATCGGATCGCCCAGGTCTCGCGCCATGAATCCTGTCGTGGTGAAGATACCCCCGCCTATGATGTTGCTCACGAGCACGCAGGAGGCCGTAAACCAGCCAATCTTTGGCGCAAAGGATTTCTCTCGTGGTTCGCTGCTCGGCGAAAGGCTCATGCTGTGTCAGGTTAGATCGGGATCGGGGGCTTTCTTTTCTCCCCCTCCTTCCCTACCATACTGAGCGATGCCTGGGAAGCAACCCAAAGTCCCTCGTGCCGCCAGTGGTGTGCGCCGTCGTCGCCAACCTGCTCCTGCCTCGACTGGTTTGGCCGCGATCGAACTCCAAGCCGCGGCTCCTCCGGCAGAGGTCGCCGAGCTGCATCGAGCGATCGATGGCGATGGCGGCAAGGTTCTCGCGATCTATCGAGAGCCTTTTGGCGGACACTGGGTGATGCTAGCGGCCTTGCCGATCGAACTCGTTGAGCCGACCCCGTTTCAACGCAATCTTTCCGACATGCACGTTCGGAAGCTGGAACTCGTGATCGGCAAGATCGGACGGTTTCTGGATCCGATCATTGCGGTGCGTGCGCCAAAGAGTGATCAGGTTGCGAAATACTGGACTCCCAATGGCAACCATCGGCTCTCGGCGATGAAGACGCTGGGGGCGAAGTGCATCCTCGCGATTGTGGTGCCTGAAGCAGCAGCGGCCTATCAGATTCTCGCGATGAACACCGAGAAGGCGCACAATCTACGCGAGAAATCCCTCGAAGTCATCCGGATGTACCAGGAATTGGCGCGGCTCGATGATGCGACGGAAGAAACCTATTCTCTGGAATTCGAGGCCCCGGCATTCATTACGCTGGGTCTCTGTTATGAAGAGCGACCGAGATTCAGCGGCGGGGCCTACCATCCGGTGTTGAAGCGAGTGGATGCATTCTTAAAAAAGCCGCTTCATGCGGCAATGACTCTGCGCCGTGAGCGAGCGAAGACCCTCCTCGCGCTGGACGATAAGATCATCGAGCAGGTCGAGGCGCTTAAATCGAAAGGCCTGACAAGTCCCTACCTCAAGAGCTTCGTTGTCGCCCGAGTGAATCCGATTCGGTTCCGGCCAAAAGATGCCTCTCCCCTCTCATTTGATGAGGCTTTCGACCGGATGACGACCGCAACGGCCAAATTCAATCCGGAAAAAATCAAGATGGAAGACGTGGCCCGCTCGGGTGGCGCAGTTGATGATGCAGAGTAACCGCTCAATCACCTGGTTTCTCCACCTTGCCCTTCCTCTCGAAGCCCCATTAGAATACCCGTCTAGATAAGATCGACAGGCGGTATTGATTTCCATATCCGGAGGTGGTGCCATGAGTCTTGCCGACAACAAATGTATCCCTTGCCGCGGCGGTGTACCTCCAGTCCCAGCGGATCGTGTGCAGGCACTGCTGAAAGAGCTCGGGCGCGGGTGGTCGCTGAACCAGGCCGGTCATCTTGAGCGGTTGTATACGTTTAAGGATTTTGCCAAGGCCTTGGCCTATGTGAACAGGGTGGGTGCCGTGGCAGAAACGGAAGGCCATCATCCCGATCTTTATCTCGCCTGGGGCAAGTGCAAGGTCGAGATCTGGACGCACAAGATCAATGGACTGACGGAGAGCGACTTTTACATGGCTGCCAAAGCCGATCGCGAGTTCGAACCGTTTCGCGTGGCTGCCAGTTAACCGCGAGGCAGATGGTTGTTTCATGAACCCACGAGGCATCAGATGAGCGACAAGGCCCAGGTGGCGCTCGTCAATATGCCGTTCAGCTATTCGAAGTATCCTTCGATCCAACTGGGCACACTCTCCGCGCTGCTCAAGTCGAAGGGCATCCCCGTCGACTGCCATCATTTAAACGTGCGTTTCGCCCACAAGATCGGCGTGCCCCTCTATGAAATGATCTGCGAGAAACGGGCGCTGTTCGGCGAATGGCTTTTTTCATATCTCCTGTTCCGCGACAATCCGAAGCGCGCTGAGTATCCTCACCTATTCAAGCCGGTTTTTGAACAAGTCGCCAAAGAGAGCGGACATCCGGCCTCATACTTCGAAGACATGGCCACGAGGACGGCGCCACAGTTCTTGACCTGGGCTCTGACCGCAATCGACTGGGGGCGGTATGAGATTGTCGGCTTCACCTCCACGTTCGATCAAAACGTCGCGAGCCTCACGATGGCGAAACTCATCAAGGATCTCTATCCCAACGTGACGATCGTCTTCGGAGGAGCGAACTACGATGGCGAGATGGGGCTGGAATACTTCCGGGCCTTCCCCTTCATCGATCATGTGGTGGTGGGGGAAGGGGAAGAGGTGTTCCCGGAATTGGTTCGATACCTCCTTGGGGGAAAGGCCGGGATCGTTCCCAACGGCGTGGCCTATCGAAACGGAGGGACAATTGCATTCACTCCGAATAACTCACTTTTTTCGGATTTTGCGAAGACCGGTCCGCCCGACTATGACGATTACTACCATCTCCTGGCGGAGCTGGGCGAGGCGGCGCAGGGGCTCGATCGCATCCTCTTGTATGAAGGATCGCGAGGTTGTTGGTGGGGGGAAAAACATCACTGTACGTTTTGTGGATTAAACGCACAAAGCATGAAGTTTCGCGCCAAATCGTCCGAGCAAGTGGCCCGGGAGATGACCTATCTCTCCAGCCGATACGATACGGCGCGATTTCGCTTGGTGGACAACATCATCGACATGAAATATGTAGAAAACCTCTTCGGTCGGTTTGCGGCAGACCATTGTGATCTCGACGTGTTCATCGAAACCAAGAGCAACCTGCATAAAAGCCAGATCCGAACGCTCGCTGTCGGAGGCGTGAAGTGCATGCAGCCGGGATTGGAGAGCCTGAGTCTCAATCAGCTGCAGGCGATGGATAAAGGCGTGACCCCGATGCAGAATATTGTCTGTCTCAAGTGGAGCTACTACTATCATGTCACGGTCTCCTGGAATATCCTGCTCGGGTTTCCCGGAGAAACGAACGAGGACTACCGTCGGCAGATCGCCTTGATTCCGTCGTTATTCCACCTGCAACCACCGGAGTCGACCGGGAAGCTCTGGCTGGAGCGCTTCAGCCCCTACTACAGTAGGCCGCACGAGTATGGTGTACGAATCACCGGTCCGGGGACCGCATACGAGTATATCTATGATACACGGCAGGTGGACCTGAAGAAGATCGCCTACGATTTCGAGTATGAGTTGGACGATTGGAACGTGGACCCGCATGTCTACCAAGAATTGGTGGACCTGGTGCAGGAGTGGCGGCGACGGGCCGGTTCAAGCGATCGACCGTTTCTCTACTACTCGAAGGCGTTGGACTATGTCACGGTATACGATGGTCGGAACCCGAAGGTACCAATACGGCGGCGCTACGATTGGCCCGCGGCAGGGATTATTGAGGTCTGTAACGAATCGGCCAAAAGCGCGGACCAGATCCGCTCTCTGTTGGCAAGCCGACCTGGAAATAGCGGGAACACCGATGCAGAAATTAATCAGGCGCTTGCTGCATTGGCGACTGCACGGATTCTCTACGAGGAGCGCGGGAAATACCTGACCTTGGCCGTTCCCGAAAATCCCTACCTCTAGCTGAAAGAACGGGCTTCAGCATCCTCCTACGCATTGCTGGATGGTTCGGGATCAGCCTGCGTGAGCACCTGCGAAAACCGTGTGCCGACGATGCCGGTTACCTTGGCCATGAGGTCGGTCACCTCTTGCCATTCCTGCGGGAGAAGGTCCTGTTTCAGTTGGGGATGGATCGCCCATTGGGCATCGACTTGTGTCCCCTTTCGACTCACGAGCACCCGAAGCAGTTCCACGTCCCAGGGGCTGGATTCAGTTCCTGTCATCTGAGGCGGGTTCCCGTTTTTTAATGGTCCCGATGGGGGTATTGAACGTGCCATGCAGCCAATCTCCTTCCCTCTTGTAAGAAAGGAATCATACCGCATCGTCATTCCGTCTGTATATCTGGCAGAAGCCCCGTGGCTGGTCAGGACTGTTCGGCCATCTCATTGGTTTGGTGAGAACGTAGCGAACCTTACTATGGGTTTACGTCTTCTTGGAGCACGTCGAGCATGGCTTGATGAATGGTCTCGTTACTCGCTGCCAGTTCTTGTCCATAAATCGAATGAGGATTACCCTTGAAGTCCGTTACCGCACCGCCAGCTTCTCGGAGGATGACGACTCCTGCTGCCATGTCCCAAGGGTTCAGTTTCACTTCCCAAAATCCATCGAACCGCCCAGCCGCGACATAGCAGAGATCCAAAGCCGCCGTTCCGGTTCGGCGCAATCCCTGCACCTTCAATGCGAATCGTGAGAAGTGGTTCAAGTTATTGTTCGGGTTGTCGCGAATGTCGTACGCAAATCCGGTTACGAGCAGCGCGCGATCGAGATGATCCGTCGAGGACACGGAAATAGGAATTCCATTCAAGTGAGCTCCGTGTCCGATTTGCGCGGTGAAAAGTTCGTCCCGAGTCGGGTCATAGACCACACCGGCAATCCCGCGCCCGTCGCATTCCACTCCGATGGACACACAGTAGGCGGGGAACCCGTGGGCGAAATTGGTCGTGCCGTCAAGCGGATCGATCACCCATTTGTAGCGAGATGGAAGTTGTTCTGTCAGCCCGCGTTCCTCGGCAAGGATGTGATGGGTCGGAAAAGCGTCGTGAATCACGTCAATGATCCGTTGCTCCGACTGGTGGTCGGCGTCAGTGACGAGGTTGATGATCTGTCTATGTTCAACGCGAAAACCGGTCCGCGTGCATTCCACTAGAACGGCTCCGGCCTGACGGGCTGCGTCGGTGGCAACTGAAATGAGTGTGTCGAGGGGGATGTCCTGGCTGTGTGATAGGGACATGAGCGGACATGATAGCACAAGGCTGTATTCCTCTTATGTTGAACGAAGAGATCGTTCGAAAGAGAAGCCATCTCATTCATTGGCGTCATCCAAGATCTGACCGGTTTTGGCTGTATTCGTAGCAAGCAGTATTCGTATAAAAGCGATCATCCTATGCAAGCTATCACCGCAACTTTATATGTTGACTTGGTATGCAAGCAATGCTATAAAGCAAGCATGCTTCATCAGGGGCAAGTCCGTGGAAGAACTCACCGATATATTGGTTGGTCTTGAACAGCGAATCAGCGCTTACAAGAATCGGCTGCAAGAACTCGAAAAGAAGCGTCGTCGTTTGGACGACGAAATCGCGACGATTAAGAAGTACTTGGAATTGGCAGAGACGTTATACCGCGTCGAAGCCGACAAAGCCAAGCTCGCCAGTCTCTCCAGTCAATTCTATTCCGACGAAAAAGGTGCTCGTCAGCGACCGAACACGGATGTCACCGACCAGTCGAGGGAGATCCTCATGGGGCGGAGCAAGTATTCCGGCAAAAGTGTGTCGGAAGCCGCGTACGAAATGCTTCGTGAGGCGAATCGTCCGATGCACGCAAAAGAACTTGTGCAGCGATTGGTTGAGGGGGGGCTCCAGATCAAAGGGAAAACACCCCTGACATCCGTGGCCACTTCCTTGAAGCGGGATAAGCGGTTCAAGAAAGTGGGTCCGAATACGTTCGAAGCATTGGAAGGTGCCCTGATCCACGCAGTGTAGTGTGTCTGGGCCAGCTATGGACCTCAAAATACACGAAGGGGGGTGAGAGTCTTGGCGACGAAGAAAGCAGCAAAGAAGAAGAAGAAGTAGTCCCCGCCTTGATTCTAGCGTCGGGAGCGAGGCCACTTGCTCCCGACGTTAATCACATCTCAGTTACCCGCACATCACAAATCTTCTCGCCTGCATTGGCAGGGCCAGGTCATGCGCAGATTTTCATTCAAGAGGATGAGCGTTAGGAGGCTTGGAGGGCCACCAACGATGCGGATCGCGGTGCGGCCATGGCAGAACGAGGCTCAGACACGGGAACGGTTTGGTCGGCATTGAGCAAGACCCAGCAATCGGGGTGGCTGAGAATCTGTTGAACAAGGCGTGTGTGCATCGCATGCCCGGAGCGTTCAGCAATCAAGTGCCCGATAAAGGGTGCGCCGAGTAACGAAAAGTCTCCGATCAGATCCAGAATCTTGTGTCGCACGAATTCATTGGCGAAGCGAAGGCCTGATTCATTGAGAATGCCGTCCTGAGAGAGGATGATCGTGTTATCCAGGCTACCACCCTGGCCAAGCCCGCGGGCCCAGAGGGCTTCCACTTCTTGCAAGAACCCGAATGTCCTGGCGTCGGCGATTTCGCGCTCAAACGCATGAACCGAGTGCTCGTAGAGATAGGTCTGAGTCTGGATCAGCGGATGATTGTAGTGAATAGAATAGGTGATCTTGGTGGTCGAGGACGGTTCGATACGAACCCGACGAGCCCCATCCACCACCTCGAGGGGCCGTGTGATTTTCAGATAGGGTTGCCGCCGGTTCTGGGGAAGAATCCCAGCTGACCGAATTAAGCGAACAAAGTGTGCCGCGCTGCCGTCCATCACGGGGGCTTCACCGGCATCAACGTCCACATACACGTTGTCGATGTCGAGTCCGGACAATGCCGCCAGGACGTGCTCAATCGTTTTTACTTGAAACCCATTTCCGCTGATCGCGGTGCAGAGCTCAGTAGGCACCAGATGCTCAACGGAGGCCGCGAGGGACGCTCCGTTTTTGCCGTTACGGTTCACGAAGACCACGCCGGTATCTGGCGGAGCAGGCCTTAGCATCAGATTGACGGGCTGTCCTGAATGGAGCCCGATTCCTGCGCAACTCACTGCATTTGCTAATGTTTGCTGAACTCTCACAAAGTCACCCTCGATTAATTACCAAAGTGGTATCAGCAACTCATGTGCCAGCTATCATGGTTGCAATAAATAAACGTAAGACATTGATAATACAGTGTATATTAAAGTGTAGTTACAAGATGCCGTGTTGCAAAAACATGACACCTGTGACTTTTCAATGATTTATAAAATCGCAATCCCCACCGCAATCCTGGCTAGCCAGTGATGCTGAACTATGGAATTGATTGCAGCCATTGGCAGGAAGGGATGACGGGAATGGCTTATGATTTGTTGATATCTGACAAGTGTAGGCGGGAAGAGGTCGGCCTAGGAGGAGCTAGGAGCTTCAAGCCGCTCGTCTGGCAAAGATGTCTGTTCTTGGTAGTAACAAATGTTAAGGCCGAGGATCCAATTCAATGAGTCCCTTACGAATGGCCAGGATCGCGGCTTGAGTGCGATCATAGACTTGGAGTTTATGAAAAATGTTCCGCACGTGGTTTTTGACGGTCTTTTCACTCAGGTCCAAGTTGTTGGCAATTTCCTTGTTTGTCTTGCCATCAGCGACCAGGCGCAAGACCGTAATCTCTCGTTCCGTCAGATCGTGTTCGACCCATCCAGGCTTTTTCCCTTTCTTCTGGGACATCAAGGAAAACTCCGCCAAGATTTTGCTCGCTACGGATGGATGGATCAGTGATTCGCCCTTGTAGATCGCCCGAATCGCGGCGACAATCTGAGAGGACTCGGAATCCTTCAATAGGTACCCCGTGGCGCCGGCGCGCACTAAATCGAAAATGTATTGTTGTTCGTCATACATGGTCAGGGCCACGATTCCGATGTGAGGGAACTCTCGCTTGATCTGTCTGGTGGCTTCGACTCCCCCCATCCGGGGCATGCTCACGTCCATCAGCACGACATCGGGAACCAGCGTCTTCACCTTCTCGACGGCTTCCATGCCATCCTGTGCCTCGCCCACGATAAGAATGTCGTCTTTCGTCTTGAGGATTGCGGCCAATCCTTCGCGGACGACACGATGGTCATCCGCGATGAGCACCTTAATCTTCTCCATGGGGTCTCGTCTCCTTTTTCACCAGCGGGATGGCGACGACGATCGTCGTGCCACGCCCTTTCTTCGACTCAATAGTACCTTCACCGCCCACGAGTCGGGCCCGCTCTAGGATGCCGCGAATCCCGAAGTGATCCCATTTGTCCGGATCACGTAGCACCGCGTCCATATCGAATCCCACGCCATTGTCTCCGATGGTGACTCGCAGTCGTTCGAGGTTGATGTCCAGCCCCACGGTCACCTGAGTCGCTTTCGCGTGTTTCTGCACGTTGCTGAGGGCTTCTTGCACGATGCGAAACAGGAATATCTTGGTGCGGGGGAACAAGATCTGTTCATCGCCGGATACGCGGAACTGCGTCTTGATGCGATATTGGGTTTCGTATGAGGTGAGATAGTTGGTAAGGGCCGGCAGTAGCTCCATTTTGTCGTAATGGAGCGGGCGGAGATTGAAGATGACTTGCCGTGCCTCCTGGATGGCCAGCTTCAGCTGGGCTTTGCTTTCGCGCAAGGTGGCTAGGCTGGCCTTCGGATCTTTTCGAATCAGTTGCTGGCTCAGATCCAGTTTGAAATTCACCCCGGCCAAACTCTGCACGAGGCCGTCGTGCATTTCGCAGGCAATGCGTGTCCGTTCCTCCGTCACCGCCACACCTGTCTCCTTGACATACAAGCGATAGAGCGACTGGTATTTATTCAAGGTTTTCTCGATCTCTGCCGTGGCACGGATGCGGGCCTCAATGAGTTCCCACATGAATTTGGCGCTTGCCCCACCGATGATCGTGACGCCCATCCGGTGAAAGTCCTGGAGCACCTCCCAGACTTTGGCATTTCCAGATACGTCGATCACGAGATCCACGCGTTCAAGGCCTAAGAGTCGCCGGTAATCGCGGGTCACGGGGATGCCAAGCCGTTTTGCGAGCGCGATACCCGGCGCGTTTGCCCGGACTTCGGCCACGCCCACGATCTGCACCAGCGGGTCTGTCGCAAAGATCTCCATCAGTGCGGTACCGCCATGCCCTGCGCCGATAATGGCGACGTGCGTCCCGCCTGCCGCTCCGGTCTTGCGTGGTCGTCTAGGAGACTTGGCTTGGGTTGTGGGCATGTTGACGCCTACTCGCTGAGAAATCGTACCATGTTGTTGACCGATAAACAGCGGAAGGACATAGAGAAGACGATGAGGAGAAAGGACGGGTCCCGCGGCTCTCACCGCTCGCGGCGTTGCTGGGCCAACGTTCTCAGCTCATCCATGAACTGATCAATATCTTTGAACTCGCGGTAGACAGATGCAAAGCGAACATAGGCGACCTGATCCAGCTGGTGCAGCTCTTTCATCAATTCTTCGCCCACGATCCGGCTCTCGATTTCTGTTTCACCCATTTCCTGAATGCGCTTCTCGATGCGATCTGTCACCGTTTCGATAGTGGCGGTACTGATGGGCCGTTTTTCACAGGCTTTCTTGAGACCGGAGAGAATCTTGGTACGGTCAAAGGACTCCCGTCGGCCGTCCTTTTTCACCACCATGGGAAGGATTTCTTCAACGCGTTCATAGGTAGTGTAACGACGCTTGCAGCCGAGACATTCGCGTCGGCGGCGAATAACCTCGCCTTCCTTCGCCATACGCGAGTCTACGACTTTGTCTTCGAGTTCATCGCAGAACGGACATTTCACAGGTGGTGATCCTGCCCTATCTGACGCGGTTTAATAGGTATGGAAGATTGGAAAGCGGCCGCACAGCGCTTTGGCCTGCCCGCGGACTTTTTCGAGCATCGCGGAATCATGCCGATGCTGCAGAACTTGGTCGATCAAGTTTACAATTTCCTTCATTTCGTCCTCCCGCATCCCACGGGTAGAGACAATGGGGGTTCCCAGTCGAATGCCACTGGCGACGGCAGGCGGCTTCTCGTCATAGGGCACGGCGTTCTTATTCACAATGATCCCGGCGGCATCCAAGGCGGCGTCCGCTTCCTTGCCGGTAATACCTTTGTTGGTCAGATTCAGCAGCATCAGGTGCGTATCCGTGCCTCCTGAGACAATCTTGTATCCACGATCGAGGAGCCCCTGGGCGAGCACTTTTGCGTTGGCAATAACTTGCTGTTGGTAACGCGTAAAGGCCGGTGACAGAGCTTCCTTGAATGCGACAGCCTTGGCCGCAATTACATGCATGAGGGGTCCGCCTTGCATCCCGGGAAAGATAAATTTATCGACAGCTTTGGCATGCTCAGCCTTGCACATCACCACGCCACCACGAGGTCCGCGCAAGGTCTTGTGGGTCGTCGTGGTGACGAAATCGGCGTAGGGAACAGGATTTGGATGGAGCCCCGCGGCGATTAGCCCGGCGATGTGGGCGATGTCGACCATGAGATAGGCGCCGACTGACTTGGCGATCTGTTGGAATCGTGGAAAATCGAGGGTGCGTGCATAGGCACTGGCGCCTACGACAAGCATGCGTGGCCGGCATTCCTCCGCCAGTTTCTGGACCGCGTCATAGTTGATGGTTTCGGTCTCACGGTCCACGCCATACGAGAATGCCCGAAACAGAATCCCTGAAAAATTGACTTTGCTGCCGTGGGTGAGATGACCGCCTTGGGCGAGGTCCATGCCGAGGATCGTGTCGCCGGTTTTCAGTACGGACAGGTATGCCGCCATGTTGGCCTGCGATCCTGAGTGCGGTTGCACGTTCACGTGCTCCGCGCCGAAAATCTGCTGGCACCGTTGGATGGCGAGATTTTCCACGGTGTCCACATGCTGACACCCACCGTAGTACCGTTTTCCCGGGTATCCTTCGGCGTACTTATTGGTCATGAGTGATCCCTGAGCCGCCAAAACCGCGGGACTGGCGAAATTTTCCGAGGCGATCAGAAGCAACTTGTCACGCTGTCGCTCCTCCTCGGCCGCGATTGCGGCATAGACATCCGGGTCTGCGGTTTTGAGTGCGTCTAAAGAACCGACTGCATCTTTCATGACAGCTCGTCCCTGGTTAGCAGGATGCTGAAACAATCGCTTTTCTCATCCGAACATACTGAAACCGACACGTGAGCCCTGATTCCCCTTGTCCCACGCGGTTATTCTGAGGGGCCGTACCTGTTACCCTAGACGTGCCGCGATATACTTCCCGCAACCCTAGTCCTCGGCGGGGGCCGTTTCGGTTTCCTGTTTCTTCACGACATGGACGACCACGGTTGCGGTCACGTCCCGTGGCAGTTTGATCGGCACGGTGACGGTACCCAGTTCCTTGATCGGATGGTCCAGCTGAATCTTCCGTCGATCCACCGTAATTCCCTTTTCCGCCAATCCTTCTGCAATGTCTTTGACCGTGACCGACCCGAACATCTTATTGTCCTTGCCGACCTGAGCCTGCACCGTGAGGGTCACGGCTGAAATGCTCTTGGCGTGGGTTTCGATCTCCAGCTTCTCTTTTTTCGCCCGTTCGCCGGCCACGCGCTTGATATGCTCAAAGGCTTTGATGCTACGACTGTCGGCCAGCACTGCTTTGTTGCGCGGGAGCAGAAAGTTCCGTGCGTACCCATCTTTCACATCGATCAGATCGCCGAGATGTCCAATTCCGTCCATCGTTTCTTGTAGAATGACCTTCATGCCCCTAACTCCTTCTGTTGGAAAGGGAAAGAGGATACTGGGGGACCAGCAAAAAGTCAATTCGCAATGTACAGGAAATGCGCGGAAGATGTTCAACTGGCTTATCGTCCCGAAACGGTCGTGAACGGGTGGGTACTCCCATGACAGGCTGGACAGGTGTGATAGGCCGACCGTATGATGGCCCGCCACCGTACGTGAAGAACATCCCAAGAATCTTATGACCGCACAAGACCTTCTCGAGACATGGGCGCTCCGGCTTGAAGCCGAACAGACCCGGGTGAGCGGCACCGACCTCGATCAGCCAATTCATGATGTCACATGCAGACTTAGGCATACCATCGGCACACTCCATTTGTATGAGCTTACGCTCCCGCATGGCTCGTCCATCGAACATGACACACCTGTATCGATTCTTCCTCCCGACGACATGGAGCCAACCGAAGGCATCGTGCTGGGCGGGGAAGGGAATGTGATGCTTGTCCAGACATTCGATAGCATTGGCCAGTCCTGTGCCAACGCGACCGTGGTGCCCGATCGGGCCGGGCTTTTGGCCACATCGGCCAAGCGGTTGCGCGACATGCTCGCGCAGCCCGATGCCTATCGACTCGGTCCGGCGGACCGATTAGTTCCCCTCCTCGAGGGGACGACGGGAGCAGGAGAATTTTCCGGGACAGGCGCTGGTTCATCGATCCTCACAACCGTCTGGGCTGGCGAACTCTCGGTGAGGCGTCAGCGATTGGCCGTGCTTGCGATTGAACTGATTCGCGCGAATAAGCGCATCCTGGTGGTCTGCCCTGATCATCAAACAGCGGATGCACTCGTGGGAACTGTTGCGCGAGCCATGAAGGCCTTAGGGCTTATGTATAAAACATGGGTAAGTCGGTATGAGATGGCGTTGGCCCAGCAGGTCGAAGGTATCGGGATTCAGGAACTGGGGTTTGAAGCGCAGATGCATCAGTTCTATGCCAAGTCGCGCGCGGATAAGGCCGCGCTTCGGCGCAAGTATGAGCGATTTCGAGAGCTGACGCCGGTATTGGCATACAAGAGGCAGAAGCAAAAGGATCTCGATGAAGTACGCCTCTTGGAATGGCGATTGCTGACGCAGGTCAGCGACCTACAGTCAAAGATTAAAGACGTGCATGCCACGTTGGCTGAGTATGAGAATCTCCCTCTCTTGCGACGACTCAGCTTGCAGGCCGTCGGGAAAAACGTCGAATCTCTGCATCAATATCTTGAGTTGTATGAAAGTCAGTGCGCCGAACTGAAGGGGGAACTCGATATTGCCAAGGTGCGCATCGATGAACTCGTGCCGGAGGCTGCTGTGCCGAAAGATATGCGGCCGGAGTTTGATGAACTCAAAGAAGAGATCGTCCGCCTGGGTGGGACGAAGAAGATCCGGGAATTGCTCGCGGCAGAGGAAGACACGAACCGCCAGGCCTTCATTCAAAATCGGCGGCTGGTGGTTACCACGGCATCGCGAGTGTTGAGTGATCCCCTGTTCAGTCGCGTCCGGTTCGACGTCTTATTCGCTGATGAGGCGCCGTGGATCGCGGCGGCCCCATTGCTCGGCGCCGCCGGGCTCATTCGGGAAAAGATGGTGATCAGCGGCGACCGGCGCGACATCCCATCGGCCGGACTGTGGACTTCACGCGAGAGCCAACATCGGTAGTTGAAGCCGGTTGCTTGACGAGGACCTCAATAATTCAGGATAATCCGCTTCTACCTCAATATGCCGAAGTGGCGAAACTGGCAGACGCACTAGATTCAGGGTCTAGCGCCCGCAAGGGTGTGCGGGTTCAAATCCCGCCTTCGGCACCAACTCTTTCTTCCTGCTGATCCCTGAGTCTTCGGTTCGTTTGAATCTAGACTTCTGTTCCCGTTCCATAAGACACTCCCGCCTGCCCAATTGGCTCTGCACAATGAACCGTCTGGGACTAACTAGTAGAGGTGGGCCTTGATGAGGTTGCTGGATCCAGACTGCCCACAACTGACAAGTCGGGCCTTCATCGCCGACATGGCCTTCGAACCTTCTCCAACTTCCACAATCGCGGAATCGCTCATCCTCAACGAATTATCACCAACGAGTTGGGATGGCATCGGCCTGGCGATGACGAATTATTTGTTTGTTTGCCCACTAACCAGGGAGATGGTACAGTTCGGAAATCTTTCCTGATAGACACAGCAGCGTAGCGAACGGAGGCCCGGAGCCATTCACCGAATCCGAGGTACACGATGCCATCTATTCTGGTCGTTGACGACGAAGACCAAATCCGCCAATTGATTCGCGAAACATTGGAGCAGGCCGATTATCACGTCATGGAAGCCCGTGACGGGAAGGAGGCCCTCGAGCAGTATAGGTTGGCCCCAGCCGACCTAGTCATTATGGACATTCTCATGCCCGATCAAGATGGCCTGGAGACCACCGCCACGTTGCGACGGGAATTCCCGAATGTGAAAGTCATTGCGATCACCGGCGGCAGTGACATGATTGGAATCCTCAATTTTCTCGACGTCGCCAAAATGTTGGGAGCCCACCGCACCCTTCAGAAACCCTTTGAGATGAAGACCCTCCTCGATACCGTCCAAGCCGAATTGCAGGCGTAGCCTTGTTTCGTGCCTGTCTCAACGGATCTCAACGGACTCTTCCATTGACAACGACGCTGTCAGAACTCACACTAGCCCGCGCATTGGCCACGGAGAACAACAACCGCTATGATCACCACGTGGTGGAGTCCCCGACTGAATGCCCTTCTTGGCGGTCTCGTCGTGGCGGCGGGTGCCTGGTTGGCATGGGACTCCTTCTCAATCTGGGAAGTCTTTCTAGTTGCTGGAGGTAGCGCAGGGTTTCTCATCTGGAAGGGGCGCACGATTGGACTGGTCTGGGCCTGGGCAACCCTATTGCTTGGCATGGAGAGTTTTGCGTGGCCAATCGTGACGATGGTTCAGGTCCGCTCGACCACGACGGAGCCGACCGATGAACAAATGGGGACCATCCTCTCAGCCGTTCTCACGGGACTCTTGGCAGCAGTTTTCTGGATAACTTTTTCTTATGGGCTCTTCAAGCGAGCCGGTCAGCCCAGCACTGTTCCTTCAATCGATGCGGCCGACAGCAATCCAGGCGCGCCGCAATCCGGACGCCTCCGCAAAAGCAGGTAACACCTACCACATATCGATCGGATCAACGTCGACGTCGAATTTGATGGCCCTGCGCTGATGAGTCCGTTCCATTTCCTGGACCGTGGTCCGCACCGCTTCGAGCCCCGCTTCCCGCTCAAGCGATTTCACCAGAATTTGCCACCGATACCGTCCCCGAAGTCTCGGGACGAGAGAGGGGACCGGCCCCAGAACAGTCAGACCTTCTGGTCGACCAGTCGATTGAGCCGCCGAAGGAAACTGTCCGGCCATGGACGGTGAAGCAGAGCAGGCGGTGAGTCGCGCCACCCAGGCCGTAGCAGCGTTGCGAACCACTTTCTCATTGGTCCCCGATACGAGAAGAGCGATGAGATAGACCGCTGGCGGATACCCCAATGCTCTCCGATGGGACAGTTCCTCGGACAGAAAGATGGATTCGTCGTTCCGAGCCACAGCCTGAATTGCATGATGAGATGCCAGAAAGGTCTGGATGATAACTTGTCCACCAGCCCTCGCCGGACCGGCGAGATCGACCGCATCGAGAAGCGTGTGATAGGTACGTTCGGCGGATCTGAAATCCGGCAGGCTGAGTCCCGCGTCCGCCTGTATAATTCCAACGAGACCCATCGCCGGGAGAGGCCGACGCCGCAGCGCCAGTTGTGTTCCGACAATGATATCGCATTCCCCTTGCTCAATCCTGCGCCAGAGGATCTCGGCCTGTGCCGGTTTCCGCATGGTATTTCCATCGAGCCGAACCACTGCCGCATGGGGAAACAATCGTCTCACATCTTCTTCCACCCGCTCCGTGCCCTCCCCAATCAACCGCATGCGAGGACCGGCGCAGGAAGCGCAGGTCTCGGGAATCGGTACAGCGCCACCGCAGTAGGAACAGAGCAGACGTCCTGCCTGCCGAGAATACATCAGCGCCACGCGACAGGCAGGACACCGAGGAACATGACCACAGTCACGACAGACGAGGGCGCCGGCATAGCCCTTCCGGTTGAGAAACAACAGAACGCCAGTCCGACGACCGAGCGCTAGCTCGATTGCCCGAACGAGCGGCTGGCTCAACACCGTTCCACGACCATGATCGCGTAAATCAACAACCTGTACACTCGGTCTCGCATCGAACGGGATGACCTTACGCACAACGATCCCGCCCAGGTCCACCGCCTCTGTGGTCTCAAGGCAGGGATGCGACGAACTCAGGACCAGCACAGCCTGTTCATTCTGCGCTCGCAACCAGGCCACCTCCCGTGCATGGTAGCGTGGTTCTTGTGCTTCTTTGAGCGCCCCGTCTTCTTCTCCCTCTATCCAAATTGTCCCGAGTTCGTGCAGCGGGAGAAAGATAGCCGAACGGGTCCCCACGACCACTCGAACAATCTGCCGATGAATCTTATCCCACATCTCGAGTTTCGTTTGGGCTGAAAGACCGCTATGGAAACAGACCGGAGAGATTCCTTTCTCATCATCACGGATTAAGCTTGCAACCCATTGGGCCCTTTCTGCTTCGCCAACGATGATGAGGACCGTCTGTCCACGGTCGAGGACCAGGCGAACGGCCTGGTGTAATAGTCCCAACCGATCCGTCCAGGGAGTCTGCAACAGCACCCGAGATGGTCGTTGGGCTCTCAACGCGGCGAACAGTGGAGCCGCCCAAAACATTGCCGGGTCAGGATTGAACGGTACGGCGATGCTGGAATTGCCCTGGTTCGCCGGTCTGGAAGGTAGGGCAATGGGCCCCGTCAGGAAAGATGGCAAGTCCTGGCTCTGGACTTCCATTATCCATCCACGAGCTTTGAGATCGTGCAACAAATCGGCAGGACCAGGACTGCGAGACGACCGGCGAAGACCTGGCGGTTTCCTCCCGAGCCTCGTGAGAAGTGCCCGGGCTTTCTCCGAGCAGGTCTCGCGATTCACGAGTGCAGCGCGCCCCTGCACCGTCAGTTCATAGTGGCTGACCTGCGTTCGTGGTTCGGCTGTTGGAGGCAGCACTAACCTGAGACATTGTCCCCATGGCGCAATATATTGTTCGGCCACCTGACGGGAGAGCTCGAACAGGTTCGAAGGGACATCGCTCGCAGTCCCCTCCGGGAGCAACGATCGAATCTCCTTAAGGCGTGCTCGGTCAAGACCATGAGGAAGGACATGGAAAACGGCGACCACTGCCCCTTGGAGAATCGATCGCCCAAAGGGCACAAACACTCGATGCCCAACGCGCAGCGTGGGTCGGAGCGACATCGGCACGGTATAGGTGAACGGGCCTGCCAGATGCCGCGGGACAATGACATCCGCGAATAGCCCCTCACGTTCTGTGCGCGGAAGGGCTGCCTGCGTCGAAATCATGTGGCATTGTAGCAGCACAGGAAAAGTAGGAACAATCAGAGAGAAGAACGGAAGATTACTGAAGGGGAACCGGGGAGGGTTGACATTGAATCGTCAACCCTCCGCACTGTACTAAATGAATTTACCGTGGGGCTGGGACAGCAGCGGGGTTCTGATCTACATTACCCTGGCCAACTGGTGCCGGCAGCGCCGCTGGAGTAGGTTCTGCTGGGACAGATAAGGGAGCCACCACGGACGAACCGGTTGGTGCCATTGGCATCGTCTTGTCCCCTGCGGAAATCGGAGCTTCGCTTTCCTCTGAGCGGAGATGGGACAGGTTGTATCCCTTATCACCTGGCTCAACCGGCTTTGCCGCTGGTTCGGACTGCTCCCCGGCCGACTCGGGCGAATAGAGCACAATATCCACACGACGGTTCTTCTGTCGACCCATTTCCGTTGCATTGCTGGTCACAGGCTTCGTATCGCCATAACCGACTGACGAAAGCTTCGCCGAATCGATTCCGCCCTTCTCGATCAAGTAGCGGAGAACGCCTCCAGCCCGAGCTTTCGACAAGTCCCAGTTCGTCTGGTAGCGCGACTTGAGGGAGGGACCGATTTCCATATTGTCTGCATGGCCCTCGACCCGAATCAACCGATCGCCGGCATCGGTCTTGAGATACACAATCAGTTCATCGAGCACCTGATAACCCTCGGGCTTGATCGTGGCTTCACCCGATTCAAACCGGAGCTGTTTCATCAAATCACTGAGACTGATTCGGGTTTCGCGGGCAACATTCTGGACCTGGATCTTGCTGGTGGAAGGAGCTAACGCAGGAGGAGTATCCAGAGATTGCTGGGATGACTGAGAGACCGGCGTGATCTCTGGAGCGCGAACCTTGACCTGGAAGCGATCGCCCTTGAGAATTTGGAAGTCGATTTTGTGAGCAATGCCGTGGAAGTTCGGTCTTCCATGGACAGGATTTTCAATTCTCCCACGACCCGTTGAGGAAGGCTCCCCCCGGACCGAACCACCTCCATTCGATCCCCAGACCTGATCCCGTCTTCGCGTCCCCGGTCTAGATAGACGATATTCCTCTGCGCCACGAGCAGGTCCTATCCCCATGCCCATATTGGACTGGAGGTCCACAACCCGTCCTTCCACATTATCGCCGGCAGAAGACTGGTCAACCGCTGCTCCCTCGTCAGTGGGAAGCACAAACTTCATCACTGGGTCACCCGGCGATATACTTCCAAAGGCTGCCAAGATCTTCACCGTGGTCAGTTCCTTGTCAATTTGGATGACTTGACCCACAGCGAGCCGATCGACCAAATAGCCTAGGTATTGACCGGTGTTTGGATGGAATACTTTGTGCTCGCGTCTATAGATCGTAAAAAGATCTCCCGGCGCGACATCACCCGAATTCTTCAGCCGGAGATATACGATGTCCCTGCCGCCCAATATCATACGATCTCCGGTGGTCTGGTTATCACCGGTAATCACATTTACAAATCCGTCTTGTGGAGTCGATCGCTGGATGGAGCCAGACCAATAGGCCAAGGCCTGTTCTCCAAAACGAATCGATCGAATTGCATTGAGGTCGTCTGCAGCCCAAGCCATATGAATGATCGGCGTGGCGAGAGTCCAGACCATGAGAGAGACGACACATTTCATCGGATAGTTAGCCATGGTGGTTGTCCTTCTGTAAAGGCAAGTAGTACTGTCAGAACCATAGCAAATAGTCCTGTATTGTCAAGAATATTGAGGCCTTGTCCTCGTTGACCCGCCAATTCACCAATGCTAAGCTGGCTCCAAGAATAATTTGACTAAGAGAGAGTATCCATGGTGCCTGACCAACCTCCCAACCACGACGCTCAAAGCCAAGATCGTCCCCGTATTGAGACCCAGATTCACCGACGCAAGAAAGCCAAGGCCTTCTCGGCTCTGGAGGCTGAATGGGATCAAATTGACCAAGTGCGGCCTTCTCACCTGCGCATGCCATCAGGTCGCATGGCACCCACTCCACCGAATAAAATGAAAACCCCTCGTAAATAAACTACTTCAGCCGGACAGCAGAAGTTCATGAGTAGAGTAGAATGAGTTCTTTTTGGAGTATTTTTTGGCTGAACCTTCCCTTTGCGCTGGTCGCATAGATGCCCAAACACTAGATAACTCGCACACACTGGCGACGTCATAAATCAAAAGAGCCTAGGACTTTCGGGTCGAAACCGTAGGTCCTTTGGACGCTTGCTATCCCCGTAATTCAGAGTCTAATATCCCGGTCTCCTTGCATCTCAAGATGTTGAAAGGTCAGCTCTATGAGCAGTCTTGAGTTACTCCTTGAGTACCTGACCAGATACTTTCCGATTCTACTGTTTATTTTCGTCGCGCTGGTGTTCGGCGTGGTGACGTTGGTCCTCAGTCATCTGGTGCAGCCGAAATATCCAGAATCGGAGAAACTCTCCACTTATGAGTGCGGATCGGAGCCGTTCTCGGATGCTCGAATGCCGTTCCCGGTCCGATATTACATCTTCGCGATGCTCTTTGTTATTTTTGATATCGAAGTCATCTTCCTGTATCCCTGGGCTGTGGTCTTCACCAAAATTGGGTTGATCGGATTGATCGAAATGTTGGTCTTCATCGCGTTATTCTTGGTGGCCTATGTCTATGCCTGGCGCAAGGGGGCCCTGGAATGGGACTGATCCAAATTGGTCGTCATGATAAAGACGGCACGCCCGATATCGTAACCACGACAGTGGAAAAAGCCGTCAACTGGGCTCGCAAGGGGTCATTGTGGCCCATGACTTTTGGTCTGGCCTGCTGTGCGATCGAAATGATCGCTGCAGTCTCGTCACGGTATGATATGGACCGCTATGGTGCAGGTGTCTTCCGAGCCTCACCGCGCCAGTCCGATCTGATGATCGTGGCGGGTACCGTCTGCCGCCGGATGGCTCCCGTCATCCGGAAGATTTACGATCAGATGCCCGAACCGAAGTATGTCATTGCAATGGGATCCTGCGCCACGTCAGGGAATATCTACGACAGTTATAGCGTTGTCCAAGGTGTCGATCGCTTTGTGCCGGTCGATATCTATGTGCCAGGCTGCCCTCCAACGCCGGAGGCGCTCTTTGACGGCATCCTCAAGTTACAAGAGCGGATCATGCTGAAACGCGTGTTCCTCAAACAACCGGATCAGGTCAAGCCCGGGCTTAAAGTATAGGTCTCGATGTCATTGCAGCAACTGGCCAGCCGCCTCCAAGAGAATTTTGCTACCGGCTTCGTCAAAGCCGTCGAATGGCGTGGCGATCTTGCGGTGACCGTTTTGCGGGACCGACTCCATGAGGTTGCACAATTTCTCCATGACGACCCGGCCATGGACTTCGATTACATAGTGCACGTGAGTTCGGTTGATTGGCCCGACGACGAAGAACGCTTTGAAGTCGTGTATGAGATTTACTCGATCAAGAAACGCCAGCGTATCCGGCTCAAGACCAGGGTACCCGAGGCGGATTGCATCGTGGATTCCCTGACAGATCTCTGGAAGGGCGCGGATTTTATGGAGCGGGAAGTCTACGACATGATGGGAATCCGTTTCCGGCACCATCCGGATCTCCGCCGGATCCTCATGCCAGACGATTACACTGAAGGCTATCCGTTGCGAAAAGATTTTCCACTCCGCGGCAAGGGCTGGCGCGATACGTTCGAGTTCCTGGACGAAACGGCTCGATAGGATCATCGATGGCCTTTGAGGATCAACGAACAACCGTCTATAAGGTCGACCCGGCCCATCCGGAAAGCGAGACCCTACCGACCCTGCGCACGGAGGAACTCCTGCTCAATATGGGCCCCCAGCACCCCAGCACCCATGGAGTGCTCAAAGTGATCCTCGAGTTGGAAGGTGAACGGCTCGTCAAGTCTACCCCCGTGTTGGGCTTCCTGCACCGCGGTGTGGAGAAACTCGCGGAAGATGGCACCTATCACCAATTTATTCCTCATACCGACCGGCTCGACTATGTCTGCGCGATGTACAACAATTTTGCATACTGTCGCGCAGTCGAAAAGCTCATGAACATTACCGTGCCGGACCGTGCGGAGTATCTCCGTACGATCGTAGCGGAGGTTCAACGGATCATCGGCCATCAGTTCTGGCTCGGCACCCAAGCTCTCGACATCGGCGCCATGACCGTCTTTTTTTATTGCTTCCGGGATCGGGAAATTCTGCTGGATTGGTTTGACGAACTCTGCGGCGCGCGGCTCACGACCAGTTGGTATCGCATCGGCGGTGTCGAGCGAGACTTCACCCCTTCGCTGCTCGACAAGCTGAGGCAATTCCTGGACTACTTTCCGCCCAAAATCGACGAGTACGTGGTCTTCCTGGAGAAGAATAGGATTTGGGTTGCGCGAACCAAAGGAGTGGCCGTCATCTCGGCTGAAGACGCCGTCAGTTTCGGCCTCAGTGGGCCGACGCTCCGTGGCTCGGGCGTCGACTACGACCTCCGTAAAGCCGAGCCCTATTCGGCCTACCCCAAATGCGAATTCAGCGTGCCGCTCGGCAAGAACGGCGACACCTATGATCGATACTGGATCCGCGTCCAGGAACTCTATGAAAGCGTGAAGATCATTCGGCAATGCCTGGAGCAGATGCAGGACGGCCCCATCATGGCCGATGTGCCCAGCGTCACGTTGCCGCCGAAGCAACGAGTCTTTACAAATCTGGAGTCCATGATCCAGCAATTCAAGCTCTTCTCGCAGGGCTTCGACGCCCCTCCGGGAGAGATCTATTGCGGAACCGAAGCGCACAAGGGGGAGTTGGGGTTCTACATCGTCAGCACGGGCGGCGGGAAACCCTACCGCTTGAAAATTCGCGCCCCCTCGTTTATTCACATGGGTGCATTTGACCATATGTCCAGAGGCTACATGATTGCCGATGCCATCACGCTCTTCGGGACCTACGACATTGTGATGGGCGAGTGTGATAGATGAGAGGGGGACATCACGTTCCCCATCGTTGGACAAGGGCAATCAGAAAGTAACGATCTGGCCTCATGAAGAACACGTGAACAGAGGAAGACATGGGACTGAAGCCGGCAACCAATCCTGACGTTGAGGCAGTCGCGATAGAGCTGTCGATCGACGGGAAATCCGTGACTGCCAACGATGGGGTCTCGCTCTATGACGTGATCTCGAGCACGGGCAAGATCATCCCGGCCATGTGCTACCACTATACCTTCGATCCGTTCGGCTCCTGCGGCATGTGTTTGGTCATGCAGGAAGGCAAAAAAGCGCCCGTCCGTTCCTGCACCGCCAAAGCGACTGCAGGTATGATCATCAGAACCGAGGGGGACGACCTTTTTCAAGCCCGGAAGAAGGCGGTGGAAAAACACCTCTCGGTCCATCCGCTCGACTGCCCGGTCTGCGACGCCGACGGCCATTGCGAACTGCAAGACATGGCTTTCCAGCATGGGGTCACGAACCTGGCCAATGCGAAACAGAAATTCATTCCAGAAGATACGCGCAGCCCGGTGCTCGACTTTAACATGAACCGCTGTATCGCCTGCGCAGAGTGCATCAACGTGTGTAAAGACGTATTGATGATCGACGCGCTCCAGTTCATGAAGAAGGGCGGGTTCAATCAAGTTGTGCCGAAGGGCGACCTCGCGCTTTCCTGCGAGTTCTGCGGAGACTGCCTTGCCGTCTGCCCGGTCGGCGCCATCACAAACAAGTTCTCTAAATATTTGTACAAGCCATGGCAGATGAAGAAAACCACGACGACGTGTAATTACTGCGGGGATGGCTGCCAGATGTACCTTGAGACCAAGGACGCTGAAGTCGTCCGCGTGACCTCGCCTCTGTCCTGGAAGAACAAATGGGGCGACCGGGCTGACACGGCCAAGGGGCACGGCGGGCTCTGTGTACGAGGACGTTTTGGATTCGAATACATCGATAGCGCCGCACGTGTGAAGCAACCGCTTCTCCGCAAGGGCAATCAACTCGTCGAAACCCCCTGGCTCGAAACCATGCACCATGTGGTTGACCGGTTCTCCGAAATCCGACGCAAGCACGGGTCCGACTCGATTGCCGGCCTCATCACCGCCCGTTGCACCAACGAAGAGCTGTATCTCTTCCAGAAACTCATGCGTGCCGGGTTCCGGACCAACCATCTCGACAGTAGCGCGCGCTATGGCCACCTCAATTTCGTTCATGCCTCCCGGCACGCTGTAGGGATCGGGCGGAGCCCGAACGACTGGGAAGACCTGACGAAAGCCAAGGCCGTGATACTCATTGGCTCCAACATTACGGAAACAAATCCGCTTACGGCCGTGCGCATCAAAGAAGCGATTCGCGTCTATAAAGCGCAAGTGGTGGTCATCGATTCCGCCCTCACGAACATGGCCAAGCTCGCGTCCCATCCCGTCCTGATTAAACCCGGTACAGAAGGACTCGTGATCGATGGAATCGTGAGGGCCACACTGGAGCTGGACTTGATCGACGAGGACAGCACCAAGAAACACTCGAAAGCCTTCGAGGCACTGAAGGCAGCCGTAGCCCACATATCGTTGGGGCAGGTGGCTGCGCAGACCGGCATGTCGGTCGAAGCGTTGAAAGATACCGCGACGATTTTCGCCGAAGCCCCCCGATCCATCATCCTCTGCGCTGAAGGCATCGTCCGCCAGCCCGACGGATATCGGAACATCTTGAAACTGATTGACCTCGCCTGGGTCACGGGAAAGTTGGGCCAACCGGGCTGCGGAGTGAATACGGTTACAGAAGAACCGAACGAGCAGGGCGCCGTGGACATGGGCGTCGCACCGGAATTCCTGCCCGGTCAAGCCTCGTTCAACGATCAGACTGCTCGTGACCGCTTTGCCAAGGCCTGGGACGTCACACTCCCGGAGGCCGGCTCCGGTGCGAATCTCGTCGAGATTCTCAAGCGCTGCAGGAGCGGCCAGATCCGCGCCCTCTATGTGATCGGAGAAAACCCGCTCGCCACGTTGCCCGCATCGATGGAAGTCCGAGCTGCATTGGATCGGCTGGAGTTGCTCGTCGTCCAGGATCCATTCCTGACCGAAACCGCTCGCATGGCTCATGCGGTGCTGCCGGCTTGTACCTCGGCAGAAAAGGACGGCACCTTCACAAATCTGGAAGGTCGAGTCCTGCGAGTCCGCGAGGCCATGGATCCACTCGGGGAAAGCTTGCCGGATTGGCACATCATGACGGCGCTGGCCAATGCGCTGGGCTGTCAATGGGAGTATGAATCCTCGAACGATATTCAAGCCGAGATCATGAAGGTGCTGCCCGGGTACTACAACCTTGGACAACCGCGCAAGCTTGTACTGACGGTAGACCGCTATCTCTCAAACGGCTACGCAGCCGATGTGGCAGCGCGTTATCGAGCCTCCGCTCCAATAGACTCAAAGAACCAGCGGCCCTTCACGTTGTTGATGGGACAGACCCTGTATCATTCCGGTAAGATGTCCACCGAGGCCCCCGGGCTCATCAAGATCGCCCCCAATACCGGTCGTCTCAGGATGAATCCTCAAGATATGGGACGGCTCGCATTGGATGAGGGGACGACGGTGCGCCTCACGTCGGACAGAGGTTCGATGCAATTGGCGGTGCAACCAGATCAATCCGTCGCCCCACAGACCTGTTTCTTTCCGGAACATTTCAATGAACCACCCGTGAAGGACTTGATGTCGGTCCAGGTAGATCCGACGACCGGAGTTCCCTCGTTCAAGCAGACCCGCGTGACGATCGAAAAGGCGTGAGTAGGGAGCAGAAGACGCACATGCGTGTGACCGCGTTGATACGGAAAATCCTCCAAGCCGCGCTGTTCTATGAGATCTGGGACGCGATGAAGGTCACGTTCAAGCACATGTTCCACAAACCCATTACATTCCAATATCCACGAGAACAACGGACCCTCCCCGATACCCACAGGGGGGCTCTCGCGCTCCTACGCTACGACGATCATCAAGAACGCTGTGTCGGCTGTGACCTCTGTGAGGCCGCCTGCCCTTCCCGCTGCATCAAGGTCATCAGTTCGGAAGACACGGAGCGTCCGCTGCAACGATTCGCCAGCGAGTTCTACATCGACATTACAAAATGCGTCTTTTGTGGCTATTGTGTCGAGGCCTGTCCGGTCAATGCGCTGGCCATGACGAAGATGTACGAGTACTCGACCCACGATAAACGCACTTTACTCTTCGACAAGAAACGGCTTTATGAAATCGGCGAGCGCCATCTCGACGATGCAAAGAAATACCTGTACGCGCATAATCAGGAAAAGAATGTTGAGGAAAGCCGGGAGTATCGGTATTACTTCCCGCAATCGGTACTGAAGCCGACCCAACCACCACCCAAGCATCTGGGCTAAGTCGATCGATGGTTTTGGTCTTTTTTACTTATTTTGCACTGGCCAGTATTGCTGCGGGCGTCTTGACCGTATCGCTAAAGCATCCGGTGCATTGCGGCCTGGCGCTCCTGGCCCTCTTGCTCCATGTCTCCGGACTCTTCATCCTCCTCAACGCCGAGTTCCTCTGGGCCGTGCAGGTTATTGTCTACGCCGGGGCAATCCTCGTCTTGTATCTCTTCGTACTGATGCTCTTGAACTTGAAAACCGACGATCGGTATTTCCACTCCTCGTACCTGTACTTTCTGCCCCCGGCAGCCATCGGATCGTTATATGTGCTGGCACTCCTGCTCCGTTCGCCTTTCGGAGGTGTAAAGGGTGATGCACCTATCGTATCGGTACTCCAGGACGGTGATACCTTCGCGGTCGGAATCAAGATGTTCAGTGATTATCTGCTGCAGTTCGAAATTGTCGGGGTGTTCCTCTTGGGCGCCATCATCGGAGCGATCGTGCTGGCGAAAACGCCCAAGCCGATCGCTGACACACGTGAGAGATAAGGGGTTCGACGGAGACCGCAGGACCGCCCCATTCGTTTCACGGATCCCCGTTCGCAGTCCACGAGGTCTATGGTTCCTTTAAGCGCATATATCGCCGTCAGCGCCGTACTCTTTATCATCGGCCTGCTCGGCGTACTGATTAGACGGAACTTCATCATCGTGCTGATGTCCGTCGAGATCATGTTGAACGCGGCGAATATCAACCTCGTGGCCTTTTCATATTACCTTGAATCAATGGCGGGCCAGCTGGTGGCCCTCTTTATCATCGCCATTGCAGCCGGTGAAGCGGCGATCGGGCTCGCCATTATCATCGTCGTGTTCCGTGGAAAGATCTCCACGAACGTGGACGAGATGAATCTCTTAAAGTGGTAACGTGACCGATTTACTCATAAAACTCATTCCGGTGTTCCCCCTGCTGGCCGTAATCCTGAATGGACTCGTGGGCAGGCGGTACTCCCACGAGGTCGCGCACCGGCTTGCCTGGGGATCAGTGGGGTTGTCATTTCTCTGCACGATCGGCGTGTTTGTCGACATTCTGCGGACCGGCACACCCCATGAAGTCATCGCCTATCAATGGATATTCGGCGGCGACCTCACCATCAATCTGGCCTATCTCGTTGACCCTCTCACGTGCGTCATGCTGCTCGTGATCACGGGAGTCGGGTTCCTGATTCACGTCTATTCCGTCGGTTACATGCATGGGGAAGATGGATTCACGCGATTCTTCACCTACATGAATCTCTTCATGGTCTCCATGTTGCTCCTCGTCATGGGGAATAACTATGCGGTGCTCTTCATCGGCTGGGAAGGGGTGGGACTGTGCTCTTATCTGTTGATCGGCTACTACTATGACAAGGTGTCCGCCGCGAAGGCCGCCTCAAAGGCCTTTGTGGTGAACCGCATCGGCGACGCGGGCTTCCTTCTGGCCATCTTCCTCGTCTTCATCAATTTCAAAACGCTCGACTACACGAAGGTCTTCGCCCAAGTCGGGCAACTCTCTCCCGATATGGCCACAGCGATCGCTCTCTGCTTACTCGTCGGGGCGGTCGGCAAGTCCGCCCAGCTTCCCCTGTATACCTGGCTCCCAGATGCGATGGAGGGGCCGACACCTGTGAGCGCCCTCATCCATGCGGCGACGATGGTGACAGCCGGGGTCTATATGATCGTGCGGAACCATGCCATTTTTGATATGTCACCGATGGCCATGACGATCGTCGGCATCATCGGCGGACTTACGGCCTTGTTCGCCGCCACCATCGGCCTCGTGCAAACCGATATCAAGCGCGTCTTGGCCTATTCGACGGTGAGCCAGCTCGGGTACATGTTTCTCGGGTGCGGGATCGGGGCCTATACGGCTGCCATCTTCCACCTCATGACCCATGCCTTCTTCAAGGCGCTCTTGTTCCTCTCGGCCGGATCGGTGATCCACGCACTCTCGGGCGAGCAAGACATCCGAAAGATGGGCGGGCTCAGCGCGAAGATCCCCTGGACCTATCGGCTGTTTCTGATTGGCACGGTTGCCATCGCGGGTATTCCCCCGTTGGCAGGCTTCTGGAGCAAAGATGAAATCCTCGCCCATGCCTTCACGCACCATCAATATCTCCTGTATGGGATTGCGGCCATCGGCGCGCTACTGACCTCCTTTTACATGTTCCGCCTGACCTACCTGACCTTTCATGGCACATCCCGCATGGATCATCACACCGAAGAACATGTGCATGAGTCTCCCATGGTGATGGTCGTTCCATTAATGGCGTTAGGTGTTCTCTCCATTCTCGGTGGGTTCCTGGGGTTTCCCCCAGAACATGGCTGGCTCCATCAATTCCTCGCGCCGGTTGCGGGCAGGGGAGGCGAACATGACGTGAGCACCGGAGTCGTGCTCACGCTCATGATGATTGCCACAGGAATTGCGCTGCTGGGGTGGGGCCTCGCGCATTACTTTTATAGCGTGAACCTCTCGGCGCCGGATCGCCTAGCCGCAAAGGTTCAGGGAGCCTACAGGACCTTGCTCAACAAGTACTACGTCGATGAGCTCTATGACCTGTTATTCGTCGAGCCGACCAAGAGGTTGGGATTTCTGTTCGATTGGTTCGACCGCACCGTGATCGATGGCCTCGTGCGCTCCGTCGCACGCATGGCTGAGTTGGGCGCGGCCGGTTCGACTTGGATTGAGAAATACATGGTCTATGGCGGCATCAACGTGGTTGGTTATGGCAACCATCTTGTCGCCCGCCAGTGGCGGCAGCTGCAGAGCGGAATGGTGCATCATTATGCGGCCATCATTGTGGCAGGGCTATTCCTGCTCGCGATCGTCATCCAATTTATTATGCAACTGTAGGCACTGTCATGTTAGAAGAGCTGGCGTCAGCATTTCCGATTCTCACCTGTATTCTTTTTCTCCCCGTCATCGGAGCCGTCGCCCTGTGGCTGTTCGACGACGAGGACATGGTCCGGACCTCTGCCTTGACGGTGTCTCTCGTGGAGTTAGCCCTTGCCGTATTCGTGCTCTTTCGATTCATTCCCGAATCGGCTGCCATGCAGTTTTCCGAACATGTGCCGTGGATTCCCGCTCTCGGGGTCAGCTACCACCTCGCGGTTGATGGGATCAGTGTGCTCTTCGTTGGGCTTACGGCCTTCCTCACGGTCCTGATCGTCATCTATTCCTGGGACACCGTCCGCCATCAAGTCAAACTCTACATGATGGCGCTCCTCGCGCTCGAAACAACCACGATGGGGGTCTTCCTTTCCATCGACTTGATCCTCTTCTTCGTCTTTTGGGAACTGATGCTCATCCCCAGTTACTTTCTGATCAAACTGTGGGGCGGAGGAGCGGAGCGGCACTACGCCGCACTGAAATACGTGCTCTATACCTTGCTGGGTAGCGTTTTCATGTTAGTGGGCATCGCCCTATTGGACATCAATTATCATCAGTGGGCGACGCTTCGCCACATGGAACCGACCTATTCTTTCGATCTGTTGGAACTGCTCTCAGTCCCTATCCCGCTTAGCCAGCAAATCCTTATTTTCTGGCTGTTGTTCCTCGGCTTCGCATTCAAGGCCCCGGTATTCCCGTTCCATACCTGGCTGCCAGACGCCCTCTTCGAAGGCCCGATCGGCATGGCGGTGGTGCTGGCTGGGCTGAAGCTCGGAACGTTCGGCTTCATCCGATTTAGCATTCCATTGCTGCCGGAAGCATCGAAAAGTCCGACTGCCGTCACGGTACTTACGGTACTTGGTTTGGCAGCGATTCTGTATGGGGCCATCATGGCGCTGATCCAGCAAGATTTTCGCCGGCTCCTGGCGTTCAGCAGCATCAGTCACCTCGGATTCGTGGTGATCGGCCTGTTCGCCCTGAACTATCAGGGGCTCCAAGGCAGCCTGCTCACCATGATCAACTTGGGGTTCAGTACGGCGGGCTTGTTCTTTATCGCGGGCTTTCTCTACTCACGTCAGCAAAGCACCCAACTGAGCTCCTTCGGCGGCATGGCCAAACATACTCCCCTGCTCGCAAGCTTTTTCTTGTTCATCGGGCTGGCGTCGATCGGCTTGCCGGGCACCAATGGCTTCGTCGGTGAGTTCCTCATCCTCTTGGGAGCCTTTAAGGCCAATTGGCTGTATGGTGGGATCGCGGTTACCGGCGTCATCTTCGGCGCGGCCTATTTTCTCTGGTACTACGAGCGGTCGATGCTGGGACCGATCGGCAAGGCCGTCAAGGACTCCGTCAGTGATCTGCATCCCCGCGAAGCGATCATCGCGTCGGCCTTGTCAGTGATGATCCTTTGGATCGGCCTCTATCCCGCTCCCTTCCTGAAAATGATGAATGGATCAGTGCAAGCGTTGGTCGACCGACTGGAACGGGGAACCGTCGCGTCGATCGAGTCCAAACAGCCGGTAGGAGTGGATTAATTCATATGGGTGACTATGCACTGCTCTATATCCTGTTTGCCCCCTTCGTGGGGGCCATTGCGCTGATCTTCGTCTCCAACCGGCAAGCAATGCTCGTGCGGGGCATCGCAGCAGGGTCAGCCCTTGTCTGCCTGCTCACCTCACTCTACTTATTCTACGCCTACGATCCCATGAAGGGGGGATTCCAATTCGTCCAGCGATTCGAATGGTCTCGACAGCTGGGCATTTCGCTCCACCTCGGGGTAGATGGGATCGGCACCCCGCTGGTACTGGCATCGAGCATCTTATTGTTCGCGGGAATTTTCGTCTCCTGGCACATCAAAGACCGGACAAAAGAATTCTATATCTGGCTGCTGATCCTCGCCGCTGCCACGATCGGCGTATTCATGTCGTTGGATCTGTTCTTTCTCTACTTCTTCTATGAAATGTCCGTGATCCCCATGTATCTCCTGTTGGGCATGTGGGGAAGCCACACAAAAAAGTACAACGAGATGACGGATCCGGAAGGCATCAAACAGCGGGATTCGGTCGGATTCATTTTCAACTTCGGATCCAACAGTAAAGAGTATGCCGCGATGAAACTGGTTCTCTTCCTCTCGGCTTTTGCTGTCATGGCCCTGATGGGCATCTTGCTGATCTACAAATACTCGGGGCTCAATACTTTCGACATCCTGGTCCTGCGCGAACAGGCCAAGTTGATGAACATCCCCGTCTTGGGCACGACGCTGGACAAGATTATTTGGCTGCTGATCTTCATTGGTTTTGCCTCAATCGCTCCGCTTTGGCCACTGCACTCGTGGTCTCCAGTGGGCCATGCAGCCGCGCCGGCCGCCACGAGCATGTTGCACGCGGGTGTGCTGATGAAGCTCGGCCATTTCTCCATTATCCGGGTGGCCTTTGAGATTCTGCCGGAGACGACCAGGGAACTCATGCCCATCGCAGCCGTGCTCTGCATGTTCAGTATCGTATATGGCGGGTTCGTCGCGTTCTACGCCAAAGATACAAAGTACGTCATCGGATATTCCAGTTCGAGTCATATGGGCTACGTTTTCCTTGGCATGGCCGCCCTGGACTACATCAGCTTGACCGGCGCGGTGATGTATATGTTCGCCCACGCCATGGCCACAGGCATGCTCTTCGCCATGGCCGGGTGGGTCTACGATCAGACGCACAGCCGTGACATCCCCTCACTTGGTGGGCTCTCGAATCGCATGCCGTTCATTTCCGGCTGTTTCGTGATTGGCTGCATGGCTTCGGTTGGCGTGCCCGGTACCGTGAACTTCATCGCCGAAGTCATGATCATCGTCGGCAGTTGGAATAAGTATCCGCTCCAAGTCATCGTGGCCGTAGTCGGCATCGTGTTGACCTTGGCCTACTTGTTCAAGATGATGCGCGGACTCTTCTACGGACCCATGGACCAGAAGTACAGTCACGCGCACGACGCAGTCGCCGTGGTTGATCGTCTTCCGCTCATGATCATGATCACCGTGAGCATCGGGTTCTTTTTCTTTCCCATGCATCTGTATAATGTAGTGCGTTCGGGCGTCGATCCCTTAATCGCCAAGATCACTCGCGTCGTGCCGATTGCAGCCTCAGACGCTGGATTCGGCACCGTGGCGGAAGCGACAGGCCCTGTCGAAACTCTTGACGCACACCTTCTTGCCAACAACCCCATAGCGAGTCGCGGGGCGCGAGATCCACAATGAACTTTTCTCTCACGATATCTCCCTCCGATCTCCTGGTGCTGTTACCTGAGATCCTGCTCACATCCTGGTTGTGTCTCATTCTGATCATTGATTTCTCGTTTCCTCGACTGCCCAACGAACAATTAGCCTATCTCAGCATCGCCGGGCTCGTCGCAACCCTCGGCTGCCTGGCCTGGTTCGATATCACCGGCATCAGCGGGACCCTCTTCGCGAACATGTTTGTCCTCGACCGGATGGCACTGTTCTTCAAAATATTCATCGTCGGATCGACGATCCTCGTCATTCTGGCTTCAATCGATTACATCCATCGATTCAAGTTCTTCCGCGGGGAATATTATTTCCTGATCGTGATGTCGGCCCTCGGGATGATGTTTATGGCCTCCGCCAATGACCTGCTGTCGGTCTTCGTCACACTGGAATTTTCCACCTTCGGCTTCTATGTCCTCGTTGCATATCTCCGCGAGGACATGGCCTCAAACGAAGCGGGTATCAAGTTTTTTATCCTGGGCGTCTTCGCCGCGGGCCTTCTCGCCTATGGCATTAGCTTGGTCTACGGAGAAACGGGCAAACTGGTCTTCTCCGATATGAAAACGGCACAGGCCACGCCGGGATTGGCTATTGGCTTCCTGCTGATCTTCGGCGCATTGGGATTCAAAATCGGCGCCGTGCCCTTCCACTCGTGGATTCCCGACACCTATCATGGATCGCCGACACCGGTGACGGCATTTCTCTCGATCGCGCCCAAGGGTGCGGCCTTTGCCATCCTCCTCAGAATGTTCTTCGTCGCTCTCGCAACGTTTAAGCCGATCTGGATCCTATTGCTCGTCGCGGGATCCATCTTGTCCATGACCTATGGCAACATCGTGGCCATTGCCCAAAAGAACATGAAGCGGCTCTTGGCCTATTCCGGTATCGCCCAGATCGGCAACGTGCTGATCGGCCTCGCGGCCGGTACAAAGATGGGGAGCGACGCGATTCTGTTCTATCTCCTGACTTATCTCTTCGCCAACCTTGGTGCCTTCGCCATTATCATCGCCGTCAGCGAAGCAATCGGCAGCGAGGAAGTCGACGACTATAGCGGACTGGGCCGTCGGTCGCCTTTTCTCGCCTTTTCGATGCTGATTTTTCTCTTGTCGCTGGCCGGTGTGCCTCCGCTAGCCGGTTTCATCGGTAAACTCTATATTTTTGTGGCAGCCATGAAGGAGGGGCTCTTCACGCTCATTACTGTGGGGCTCATCAATATTGTCATTTCCATGTACTACTACCTCATCGTCGTGAAGAAGATGTACATCAGCGAACCCCATGACCCATCGCCTCTCAAGGTCTCTGGCCCGATCAAGGTGGTGGTCTACATCTGTCTCGCCGGCACCCTCACGATCGGCATCTATCCGCAACCCTTCACCGACTGGGTTGTCTCGGCCGTCTTGATGTTTTCAAACTTGGCTCAACCAACCGCATCGCTTCCCATTCCTGCCCCTGTCCTCCCCTTCGGCGGCTGAGTCCATCGGCGACGGTTCCTCGGCATCCAGCGAGCTTTCTAATAAATATTTCTTGCAGGGTCTTACGGGGGAGGGTACAGTCTAAAACATCGGCCTATATCCCCACGGCCACGCGCGTTTGAATCATGAAATCTGTATCGCAGGAACGTCCGGCCACGCCAGCACCCGTTCGATCGGAACCGGCTCCCGACAACGGTCCAGCCGTTAGTACCAGGACCCACTGGCTCATGGAGTGGTTCACCCATTGGTCGATCGAGCGACGCGTCCTTGCAGGGTTTGGCCTCGTCTTTGCCGGCATTGTGGTCATCAGTGCCATCTCCTACCGCAATACCGCCGTCTTGATCAAGAACAGCCGGCTCGATACCAAGAGCCACGAATTGGTACAACTGCTCGACTCAGTCGGAGAAGCCCTCAGCGCTGCTGAAAGTGGCCATCGGCGCTATCTCGTCACTGGCGACGAGTCCTACCTCACATCCTACCGGACCGTTGTCGAACAAATGCCCGAATATCTTCGGTATCTTAGAGGGCTGACAAGCGAGGGCCCTGAGCAACAGACCCGCGTGGCGACTCTCGAACAGCTCATCGCCAAGCAACTGGGGGCGGAGGCGCGAGCCATTACCCAGCGTGAGAGCCATGGCTATGAAGCTGTCCGCCATCTCGCACTCTCCGGAGCGGCAAAAAACGAACTCGAGGGGATCCGTCACCTTATGACGGAACTCGACTCGGCCGAACAACGAGCGCTCCTGCTGCGTGTGGATCAATCCGCCGGAAGCACAAGACATACCATCGCCTTGCTTGGACTCGGTGCCCTCCTGCAATTGGTCCTCTTGGCTTCCGTATATTTTCTGATCCATCACGATGTCACCGAGCGACGCCGCGTGGCCGCTGAGTTAGAAAGCCGGGGCGAATTGCTCCAGGCGGCCAACAAAGAATTAGAAGCGTTCAGCTACTCCGTGTCACATGACCTGCGTGCCCCGCTCCGTCATATTGACGGCTATGCGGCCCTCTTATCCAAGGCCGCCGGGGAGGCGCTGAACGACAAAGCGCGCCGCTATCTGCAGACGATTTCTGACTCCGCGAAGCAGATGGGACAGCTGATCGATGACCTGCTCGTCTTTTCCCGCATGGGCCGCCAGGACATGCTCCGCACGACGGTCAACCTGGATCAACTCGTCAAGACCGTCCTTCACGATTCACGTCTTGACTTGCAAGGGCGCACAATCTCCTGGACAATGCACCCATTACCTCAGGTTTCGGGTGATCCGGCGATGTTGCGGCAAGTCTTCGTGAATCTGATCTCGAACGCGCTGAAATTCACAGCGACCAGACCGGAGGCCAAGATAGAGATCGGCGCCACCAGACGAAATCCCGGTGAAGTTGAGATCTTCGTGCGTGATAACGGTGTAGGATTCGACATGCAGTATGTGAATAAGTTATTCGGTGTCTTTCAACGCCTCCATCGGAACGACGAGTTTGAAGGCACTGGCATCGGACTTGCCAATGTACGTCGAATTATCCATCGCCATGGTGGACGGACCTGGGCCGAAGGAGCACCAGACCAAGGGGCCACCTTTTCTTTTTCGCTCCCGCTCGCGAGGCCTCTTAGATGACCACGGTCAAACCCATTCTGCTCGCAGAAGATAACCCGCGTGATGCCGAGCTTGCACTGGCCGCCATGGAGGAACATCACATCGCCGACAAAGTAGTGGTCTGCCATGATGGAGCTGAAGTCCTCGACTACCTCTATTGTCGCGGAATCTTTGCCGCCAGGCAGCAAGGCAATCCCGTGGTCGTGTTCCTGGATCTCAAGATGCCCAAAGTCGATGGACTCGAGGTCTTGAGAACGATCAAGAACGATATAAACCTGAAACCGATTCCCGTCGTCATGCTCACGTCTTCTCGCGAGGAGCGCGATTTGGCCCAAAGCTATGCATTGGGAGCCAATGCCTATGTAGTGAAGCCCGTTGAATTTCACCAGTTCATCAAGGCCGTGAAAGAGCTCGGGGTCTTTTGGGGCGTGATCAACGAACCCCCACCCGAAGGCTTTAAGCCGATCAATTAATCTCCTGACCCCATAGGGACCTGTGAAAAAGCCGCTCCGCATACTCCAACTCGAGGACAATCCGGTCGATGCGGAACTCATCCTGACCACCCTGATTGAGGGCGACATTCCCTGCCAGTCGCAGCTCGTCGATACACGTCAGGCCTTTGTGGCGGCCCTCAAGGAAGGCCGGATGGACCTCATCCTGGCAGACTATTCGATCCCGGGCTTCGATGGTATGACAGCGCTTATCTTGGCACGTCAGCATTGTCCTGACGTGCCGTTTCTCTTTGTATCGGCCACCATTGGGGAGGAACTGGCTATCGATGCCATGCATCAAGGCGCGACGGACTATGTGCTCAAGCAACGGCTCGGGCGACTGGTGCCCTCTGTTCAGCGCGCATTACGCGAGCTGGATGACCGCGCCGAGCGGAAACTGGCGGAAGAGGCTCTTCGGCAGAGCGAGAAACAATTTCGGCAGTCTCAGAAGATGGAAGCGGTTGGACGGTTGGCCGGAGGGATCGCGCATGACTTTAACAATCTCCTCACCGTCATCATGGGCTACAGCCAAGTCCTCTCGACGGATCTCGGCCCTCAGCATCCCCTTCGCGGAAAGATCGACGAGACACTGAAGGCCGGCGAACGGGCCGCGATGCTGATCCGACAACTACTCACGTTTAGTCGCAAACAATCGCTGGACCCGAAAGTCCTCTCGCTCAATACCGCTGTCACGAACCTGGAAAGCCTGTTGCGCCGCCTCATCGGCGAGGACATCCACCTCGTCACCAAACTCGACCCGGCGAATGGGCGGCTGCGAGCCGACCAAGCCCAGCTTGAACAGGTCCTGGTCAATCTCGTCGTCAACGCGCGAGATGCCATGCCGAAAGGCGGAACGCTCACGATTGAAACGGCCCAGGTCGAACTGACTCGCAGTCCGGTCTACCACCTCACCCCGTTGCCGCCGGGTCCTTATGTCCGGTTGTCCGTCGGCGACACAGGCTGCGGGATGGACCGCCAGACCCAATCCCATATCTTTGAACCGTTCTTCACCACGAAAGGGGAGGGGAAGGGCAGCGGTCTGGGCCTCTCTACCGTGTTTGGCATTGTCACCCAATGTGGCGGTGCCATCGATGTCACCAGCCGAGTGGGGCACGGCACGCGCTTCGACCTGTATTTCCCGAGCGTCGAGTCGGACATCCTCGCCACCGCGCCAACCGCACCATCTGGACGGCCTCAAAGAGGCACAGAAACGATTCTCGTTGCGGAAGATGAACCGAGCGTACGTACGCTCGTGCGGGACGAACTGCGGAAACTGGGCTACAGTGTCATAGAGGCCAAGAACGGCGTTGAAGCCTGTTTGCTGGCGACACAACAAGCGGGATCGTTACAGCTCCTCCTGACCGACGTCGTCATGCCGGGCATGGGCGGACGGGAACTGGCACAGCATCTCTCCGTCATCAAACCGGATTTACGAACCCTGTTCATGTCGGGTTACATGGATGATGTCGGCATCATGGCCGGACAAGAAGAAGGCACAAGCAGTTTTTTGCAAAAGCCCTTCACTCCTGAAGTGCTCGCCCGGGCAGTCCGCAGTCTGCTCGATGCCAGCACGCCATCGGACAAGACCGGCGCCGCCACGTCGGCGTCCCAACCAATCCCGCGCTAACCATGCGAGACTCCCCTCGCGACTGCTGCCCCTCTCCCTCCAATAATTTGACCCTACATATCTGCTCTCTCTATACTCGCCCCTGAAACACTATGGTACGAAACACCAGCTTCCATCGGTCTCTCTCTCTTTCCCATGTCGCCCCGTTTCTCCTGGGTATTATCTTTGTCATGTTCAGCGGCCCCTCAATGACGATGGCTCAATCCCTTGCGGGGGATCAGCTCGGAGACGGTTTATCCATCTCCGTCTGGGATCCCCGATCGCAATGCCCGGAGGTCGCGCCGTTGGTTGCCGTTGAAATTGATCCCGATCGCTATCGCTTCACCGTGCACTACTACCAGCAAGACGGTCTCTCGGACCCGCTCGATATTCGCCAATGGCAAGAACGAACCGGCCACGACCTGGTGTTCAATGCCGGCCTCTTCCGTGAGAATTATGCATATCTCGGGCTGCTCTATGGAAACGGCCACTCGCTTGGAAGCAAGCGTCACGCCATCTGGTTCGGATTGTTTGTGGCGGAACCGGCGGAGGATCGTTTACGTCGCGCGCGAGTCTTGGACTTGACCTTTGACACCTTCGACGAACGGCAACCTCCCTATCGCGAAGTGGCACAATCCCTCATGCTCCTTGACCGGACAGGAAAAGTTCGTGTGCGCCAAACGGGGAAGCGCGCACATCAGACGCTCGTCGCAGAACAGGTCAATGGGCATCTCCTCGTCCTCAAGACCACCGAAATGGTATCACTCCATGCCCTTGGGGAATGTCTGCGAGACGCCTTTCCCTCCCTACGTCAGGTCATGGCAATGGATGGCGGATCCTCCTCCGACGTCGCCGTCAGCCCTTCGCTCCGACAAGCCACATCGAAGATGGCCGGCTTCCATACCTGGATCCCCTTGTTAGAAGGCAGCACCACAACCCACGTCGGGCTTCCGGCCGTGATCGGGATCAGTCCGCGCCGGGAGCAAGCCGGCGCCAAGACAGTTGACAGATGAGCGCGTCGGGATGGCGTCGAACTAACGGCGTCCTGATTCAACCGGAAAACCGGCCGCGAGCCAGGCATTCATGCTGCCTGTGACGTTGTAGACATGACGGTAGCCCAAATCGGCCAGCGCTTCCGCCGCAATGTTGCTTCGATGGCCAGACTGGCAATAGACAACCAGATGGTCCTCCAACTGGGCCCCGATCTCCCGATGCCGAGCCTTTATTTCCCTGAAGTCGATGTTTAGATCGGTTCCGGGAATGAATCCTGTCGCATGTTCCTCCGCAGATCGGACATCGATCAAGATGAACCCCTTCTGTTGCATCGAGGGCGCCTTGGTCAACCCGGCACGCAATTGCTGGACCGTAAGCAAGTAAGAATGATAGGCCGACACGCCACCGACAGAGATCGCAGACAGCAGAAACAGAACGACAAAGATGATGATAATGCGCGCGTTCATGGTTGGCCTCCTTACAATAGACAGAGCAATGATTCATCCGACAGGCATCACTCTTACGAGTATGATAGGGAACGCATGAAGATCTGGTCAAGCCTCGCCCTACTCTTCGTCATCGTCCTGGTCGGCTGTGCCGAGGGGGCAAAACTGGTTTCGGAAAGGGAAGACGGAGGTGTTGTCGTCTATCCCTTCAAGGGAGAACAGGGAGCGATGCTGTCATCGTTCCGCAAAGACGCACTCGCACTCATGAAGGAGAAATGCGGCGGACCCTATACCATCGTCCGGGAAGGGGAGACCAAAGGACGGGCTCGCGTGGCTGGATCGTTTGAAGGGGCTCAGGAAATGATGCAGGAGCGCCGATGGGGCATTCAGTTTCAGTGCAAGTAGGGGGGTCTCTGTTGAAATTAGGACCGAATGAGTTGCGCGCGAGTTAGATCGTCGATAGTCACTAGACTTACGAGGGTCAGCCCTTCAGCTTCAACCTTACGCCGCCCGTCCTGTTCCTTCCGGTCCACAATCACCAAGGCATGCGTCACAACCAAGCCGGCATCCCTGGCAGCCCCAACAGCCTTGAGAAGTGACCCCCCGCTTGTGAGCACATCGTCCACGATCACGGCCCGATCCCCTGGTTGGAATGCCCCTTCGATCAGTTTCCCGAGCCCGTGATCCTTCGCCTGTTTCCGCACCACGAAAGTCCGCCACGTTCGGGACGACTGCGCCGCGAAGGCAAAATCCGAAATGCTAGTCGCAATGGAAATCGCTCCGATTTCCAATCCGCCGAGACAGTCGAGTTCGACCGGCTGCAACGCCTCGCACGCCAATTTGGCCACAAGACGGCGCGATCCTGGATGGGCCATCAGAGACCGACAATCGATGTAGAACGGACTCCTCAAACCAGAAGCGAGCGTAAACCCTGCGCCCGGATCCCACTTGAATGATTGTGTTTCATGGAACGCATTTGCGAGTTCTTCCTTTGGTGTCGTCATGCTATTCCACATCTCCTTATCCATCCAGACTGGCCCACACTCTCGTCATGCTAGCAACCCCGTGAAATCAGTCTTTTCGTTGACCGTTACACCTTTGCACGTTACGTTCAGATTGGGATTGGAGAGTCTTGCCCGCAACCGGACTAGCAAGAGCCCTTCATCCCGGGTGGGCACGTAGTCGAAGGACGTTTGGGCGAGGGGGTCCGTTCCACTTCAGGAGGAGGTTGCGCCTCTCCCTGTTCCCCATCGGCGCGAGGTTCCGACGCAGGGTCCGGATACAAGGCGCAGCCATGGCACGCCCAGACGATACCGATCACGAGCAACCATCTCAGCACAATCGAACATTCTCTTCTAGTGGTTGATCTGTAATGAGGAGACTCCGTTGCCGCACCACATCTTGGCACAGCCCGTCTGCAATGTGAAGAGGTGCATCTGACACTAGTGCCGGACAATCCCACGCACGCCACAACTCCCTTGCAAGGAGGTACAGGGCGCCTAGGCCTATGCCGTTGGAGAGTTATGCTGTTGCTGTCGCCAGTCATCCTGCTCGCCTCCAGTCTCGGCTATGGGCAAGAAGCGCCCCCGTCCACGAGCATTTTTGTCAAAGGCTTCTCGTTTTCTGGCAACACCGTCATCAGCCGCAACGAACTCGAGATCGTGACCCAGTCCTATGTGGGACAATCACTCGACCTGGGCGCCCTCGAACAGGTCGCCGCGCTCGTCACGGATCTGTATCAACGCAAAGGGTACACCCTCGCGTCGGCTTATATTCCCCAGCAGGACATCCGGTTCGGTATCGTCGAAGTTGCGGTTCTAGAGGGACGCCTCGGGGAGATTACCGTGTCCGGCAACCGTCATTATTCGACCGACTTCATTCGTGGGAGTTTCGCGCAGGCCATGGAAGAACACGTCATCCGCAACCTATCGCTCGAACGGGCGCTGTTGCTCTTGAACGACTACCCTGACCTGAAGGTCTCAGCCTTGCTGGAGCCCGGCACCTCGACCGGCTCGACCAACGTGCACGTGAAGGCTGAGGATTCATTCCCTATACATGTGTCCTTTGATTACAACAACTACGGCTTCAACACCATTTCACGCAACCGCTTCGGCGGAGGGATCGAGATCGGCAACGTCCTGTTCGATGGCGCGACATTGAATCTTAACGGAATCATCGGTGACCATCCCGATCAGTTGCAGTTCGAAACCTTGGGTTATGCGGTGCCGCTGGGAGTCCACGGCACGAAGCTGGTCCTCTCGGGATCAAATGGACGGTTCGACGTAGGTGCGGAACTCGCGGCATTGCAGATTCGCGGCACGATCAAGACCTATGACATCTCGGTCACACATCCGTTTATCAAGTCCAGGTTCCAGACCCTCCTCGCGGAGGCCGGGTTTGCCTCCAAAGACACACAACTTTTCACATTGGGGACACTCACCGGAGATTCCCAAATCCGCGTGGCCAAGCTCGGTGTGAATTACGATCGCCTCGACCTGTCGGGCCGAACCTACTTCTCACTGTATGGATTCCAGGGGCTCGGCGAGCTATTGGGCGGCATGGACAACAATGCTCCGATGTCAACAAGGCAAGGAGCGGATGACCAATTTACGAAAGCTACCTTGGCAGCAGGGCGCATTCAAAGCCTCGGCCATGACGTATTGATAGTACTGAAAGCCAACGGCCAGGCAACGACGAGACCGCTCGTGGTGATCGAACAAATGCTCTTGGGCGGTCCGGATTCGGTTCGAGGCTACCAATTGGGAGAGAGGTTCGTCGACGAGGGCTATACCCTCAGCGCTGAGACTCGCGTGCCCTTGTTTCCCTCGTTCCTGCCGACGGCGCTGAAGTCGACCCAGGCCGTCGCGTTCCTTGACTATGGAGCCGGTCGCCTCCGCAACCCGCAACCGGGAGAACAGGCCTCCACCAGCTTGACCGGGACAGGAGTGGGCTTGCAGACAGAATTACCCTATTACAGCATGAGATTCCGGGCTGACGTCGGGTTTCCCATTGGCCCCAAACCCAACGGCGGGACCATTGCCGGAGACCGATCTCCAATATTCTACTTGCAAGCTATGACCCGATTTTAGCGATCCCTGTTACGGACGACTATGTCTTGCAATTCTCGAAACAGTACAGGAACCATCGTGCTGGCCGACTATATCGGATGGATCACCCTTCTATTGAGGGGCCCCCTCCGGGTCATGCGGTCCTTGGTGTGGCGTGCCATACTTTCTATTGAAGGAACTGGCTCATGAACGAGCTGTACAGACAGCGTGATAGAAGGGGAACGGCCTATTCAGAGGGATATCGCCTGCTTTGTGCGGCGCTGGCTTTCATCCAAATCCTGCTGCCCGCGCTGGCTGCCGCCCTTCCGACGGATGGTCACGTGGCCGGCGGCCAAGCCACTATTCATCAGACAAATCCCAAGGCCCTCACGATCCAGCAAGCCACCGACAAGGCGATTCTCAATTGGAAAAGCTTTTCCATTGCCGCCGATGAAGCGGTGCGCTTCATCCAGCCTTCGACCAGCTCCATCGCCCTCAACCGGGTTATTGGCGTAGACCCCTCCGTCATCCTTGGTCGGCTTCAGTCAAACGGTCGCATTTTTCTTATCAACCCGAACGGCATTCTGTTTGGAGACGGAGCCCAGATCAATGTGGGTGGACTTCTCGCAACGACTTTGCAGATTCGAAACGGTGATTTCATGGCCGGCCGCTTTCTCTTTGCGCAGGATCCCACGAGGACCCTAGGAACGGTGATTAATCAAGGCACCATCCATGTGTCTGATCATGGATTCGTGTTTTTAGTCGCGCCTGGCGTCGCGAATGAAGGATTGATCGTGGCCAATCTCGGCACGACAGTCCTCGGATCCAGTCAAAAGCTCACGCTCGATCTGATGGGAGACGGACTTATCAATTACGCCATCAGCGGGAAAGTTTTGGACCAGGTCAAGGGACCGGACGGTAAGCCGCTCAGTTCCGCAGTAAGTAATACCGGAACCATCCAAGCCAACGGCGGACAGGTAATTTTGTCGGCTAGGGCCTCAGCAGACGTCTTCTCGTCCGTAGTCAATCAGAGCGGAGTCATTCGAGCGCAGAGTTTGGTCAATCATGGTGGAGTGGTTCGTTTGGAGGGATCTGACCCGGTCGCGAACACAGGCACCGTGGGCTGGCAAGCGAATCTCGGAAAAGTCCAGAACGCGGACGGAACGGTGCTCAACACCGGGACGATCGACGTCTCAGCGGCGGAACCTGGCGCTGCTCAAGGACAGGTGACGATTACCGGAGAGATGGTCGGTGTCGCCGGGACGATTCTGGCCAGAGGCGCAGAAGGTGCTCAAGGCGGGCGCGTATTTATCTCGTCTACTGAGAAGACAGTCGCTGCAAGTGATAGTGTTATCGATACATCCGGAGTGGGTAATTCCAGCGCCGGCAATGTCGTGCTCTGGTCAGACAAGAATACGATCTATGGCGGGACAATCTTGGCAAGAGGCGGTGCGTTCGGCGGCAACGGAGGCAATATCGAGGTCTCTGGCCATGAAAACCTTGGATTCTTTGGCCAGGTCAATGCCCTTGCGCCAAAGGGAACCATCGGTACCCTGCTTCTCGACCCCCTCACCATCACCGTTGCGACTGGCGGCGGAGCAACATTGGCCCAGGTCGACCAATTTTCAGACACGCCTGCTGCGGCTCAGACAATTGCCCCGGCTACGATCAATGCTGCAGCGGCCAACGTGACCTTGCAGGCGAACAACGATATCACGGTTACCAATGCGATCGCGATGACCACCAATGGTGTCGGAATTACTATGCAGGCGGGGCGTGACATCCTCGTCAATGCCGGCGTCGGCACGACCAATGGAAATATTTCTCTCAAGGCCAACGATTCCACAGCGATTGCTGCAAACCGCACCGGAGGAACGACGGGTGATATTGTGTTTGGGGCGGCGGGTAATCTCAGCGCGGGCACAGGGAACATTACCCTGGCCATCGATCCCTCAGCGGCGGCGCCCTTTAGCCCTGGCAGTATCACCACCGTGCGCAACTTAAGCACGACCACCGGTAACATCTCGATCAATTCACCCAACACCGTGTCCCTTTCTGGGGCAGTGAATGCCGGCTCAGGTACCGTCACGATCAATGCCAATACCGACGGAGCAGGAAATCAGGCCTTTACGATGAATGCGGGTAGTTCGATCACGACGACGAACACCACCGCGGGCGCTGTGCAAATCAATGTAAACGCGGCCGGAGGTGGGACTGGCACAGCCGCTCTGGACAATATCACGGTGCCCGCAGCAGGCACGTTGACAGTGGCGACTAACACGGGAGGGAATCTCACCGGCGGAGCCATCACGCAAAATGCGGGGACCTCACTAAATGTCGGAACCGCTCAACTTTCGACCGGGAATGGCACGATCACATTGAACAACGCCGGGAATGATTTTGGAACGGCAGCAGTCAGTCGTGCGACTAACGTGACCTTGCAAGACAGTAATGCCCTCATCTTAGGCGCCTCGACCGTATCGGGCACCTTGGGCGTCACGACGAACGGCGCCCTGACGCAAAGCGGGCCGGTGACCGTTGCCGGGACCACCACGCTCGCGGCCGGCGCCGCCAATAACATCACCCTCAATAACGCCGCCAACAACTTCAGCACCGTGGGCGTCACCAGCGGCAACAATGTCAACCTGCGCGACGCCAATGCGCTCATCTCAGGCTGCCTCGACCGTGTCGGGCACCTTGGGCGTCACGACAAACGGCGTCCTGACCCAAAGCGGGGCGCTCACGGTCACGGGAGTTACCACCCTGGCCGCCGGCGCCGCCAACAACATCACCCTCAATAACGCCGCGAACAACTTCAGCACCGTGGGCATCACCAGTGGCAACAATGTCAATCTGCGTGACGCCAATGCCCTCATCTTAGGCGCCTCGACCGTCTCGGGTACCTTGGGCGTCACGACGAACGGCGCCCTGACCCAAAGTGGGGCCCTCGCGGTCACCGGGGTGACTACGCTGGCCGCCGGCGCCGCCAACAACATCACCCTGAGTAATGCCGGGAATAATTTCAGCACCGTGGGGATCACGAGCGGCAATAACGTCACGCTGACCGATGCCAATGCTCTTGACCTCGGCGCCTCCACCGTGAGCGGCAACCTCGCCTTGACGTACAGGCGGGGCCCTGACACAAACCGGTGTGCTCACCGTGGCCGGAACCACCGCTTTCACCGCCACCGCGGCCAACACTGACATCCTGCTGGCCAGTCAAGCCAATAACTTGACAGGTGCCGTGTCCTTCGGGGGCACGCTGGCGAACTTCCGCGACGTTGCCCTGCGGAATGTTAATGCCGCAGCCACCGTCCCGTTGTTTGCCGGCCTCACCAATCTGCGCAATCTGACCTTGACCTATAACAACGCCCCCGTGGCGCTCCCCGCATTCACGCTGACGGCAGGTGGCAATCTGAATGTGACGGCCGGTGGAGCAATCAGCCAGGTCGGGGCAGTCGTCGTTCCCGGCACTACGACCCTCGCCGCCGGCGCCGCCAATAACATCACGCTCAATAACGCCGCCAACAACTTCAGCACCGTGGGCATCACGAGCGGCAATAATGTGGCGCTGACGGATAGCAATGCGCTGGACCTGGGTGCCTCGACGGTCTCGGGGACCTTGAACGTGACCACTGCGGGCGCAGTAACTCAAAGCGGGGCCCTCACGGTGACCGGCGTCACCACCCTGGCCGCGGGAGCAGGGAATGACATCACGCTCAATAACGCGGCGAATAACTTCAGCACGGTGGGTATCACCAGTGGACGAAACGTCACGGTACAGGATACCAACGCGCTGATCCTGGGCGCCTCCACCGTCTCGGGGACCTTGGGTGTCACGACGAATGGCGCGCTGACCCAGAGTGGGGCCCTCTCGGTGACCGGCGTCACCACCCTGGCCGCCGGCGCCGCCAACAACATCACCCTCAATAACGCCGCCAACAACTTCAGCACGGTCGGCATCACGAGCGGCAATAATGTCAACCTGCGCGACGCCAATGCGCTGGTGCTCGGGGCCTCGACTGTCGCAGGGACCGTTGACTGTCACCACCGCCGGCGCCCTGACCCAGAGTGGCGCAGTAACCGCGACGGGAGTGACAACCTTGGCCGCGGGGGCGGGCAATAACATCACCCTCAATAACGCGGCGAACAACTTCAGCACCGTGGGCGTCACCAGCGGCAACAATGTCAACCTGCGCGACGCCAATGCGCTCATCTTAGGCGCCTCGACCGTGTCGGGTACCCTTGACGTGACCACCGCGGGCGCCTTGACCCAGAGTGGGGCGCTGACGGTGGCGGGCACCACCACCCTCGCGGCGGGCGCGGCGAATAACATCACCCTCAATAACGCGGCGAACAACTTCAGCACCGTCGGCATCACCAGTGGCAACAATGTCAATCTGCGTGACGCCAATGCGCTGGTGCTCGGGACCTCGACTGTCGCAGGGCCGTTGACGGTGACGACCGCTGGAGCCCTGACCCAGAGTGGCGCGGTGACGGTGGCGGGCACTACCAGCCTCGCGGCGGGCGCGGCGAATAACATCACCTTGAATAATGTGGCCAATGACTTCAGCACGGTCGGCATCACGAGTGGCAACAATGTCGCGTTGACCGATGCCACTGCCCTGGATCTCGCTGCCTCGACCGTGTCGGGCACCTTGGGCGTCACGACAAACGGCGTCCTGACCCAAAGCGGGGCGCTCACGGTCACGGGAGTTACCACCCTGGCCGCCGGCGCCGCCAACAACATCACCCTCACCAACGCCGGGAACAACTTCAGCACCGTGGGCATCACCAGTGGCAACAATGTCAATCTGCGTGACGCCAATGCCCTCATCTTAGGCGCCTCGACCGTCTCGGGTACCTTGGGCGTCACGACGAACGGCGCCCTGACCCAAAGTGGGGCCCTCGCGGTCACCGGGGTGACTACGCTGGCCGCCGGCGCCGCCAACAACATCACCCTGAGTAATGCCGGGAATAATTTCAGCACCGTGGGGATCACGAGCGGCAATACCGTCACACTGACCGATGCCAATGCTCTTGACCTCGGCGCCTCCACCGTGAGCGGCAACCTCGCCTTGAGTACAGGCGGGGCCGTGACACAAACTGGTGTGCTCACCGTGGCCGGAACCACCGCTTTCACCGCCACCGCGGCGAACACTGACATCCTGCTGGCCAGTCAAGCCAATAACCTGACAGGTGCCGTGTCCTTCGGGGGCACGCTGGCGAACTTCCGCGACGTTGCCCTGCGGAATGTGAATGCCGCAGCCACCGTCCCGTTGTTTGCCGGCCTCACCAATCTGCGCAATCTGACCTTGACCTATAACAACGCCCCCGTGGCGCTCCCCGCATTCACGCTGACGGCAGGTGGCAATCTGAATGTGACGGCCGGTGGAGCAATCAGCCAGGTCGGGGCAGTCGTCGTTCCCGGCACTACGACCCTCGCCGCGGGGGCCGCCAATAGCATCACGCTCAATAACGCCGCCAACAACTTCAGCACCGTGGGCGTCACGAGTGGCAATAATGTGGCGCTGACGGATAGCAATGCGCTGGACCTGGGTGCCTCGACGGTCTCGGGGACCTTGAACGTGACCACTGCGGGCGCAGTAACTCAAAGCGGGGCCCTCACGGTGACCGGCGTCACCACCCTGGCCGCGGGAGCAGGGAATGACATCACGCTCAATAACGCGGCGAATAACTTCAGCACGGTGGGTATCACCAGTGGACGAAACGTCACGGTACAGGATACCAACGCGCTGATCCTGGGCGCCTCCACCGTCTCGGGGACCTTGGGTGTCACGACGAATGGCGCGCTGACTCAGAGTGGGGCCCTCTCGGTGACCGGCGTCACCACCCTGGCCGCCGGCGCCGCCAACAACATCACCCTCAATAACGCCGCCAACAACTTCAGCACGGTGGGGATCACGAGCGGCAATAATGTGGCGCTGACCGATGTCAACGCCCTGGATCCTGGGCGCCTCCACAGTCAGCGGCACCCTGGGCGTCACGACGAACGGGGCCCTCACGCAAAGCGGGGCCTTGAATGTGACGGGCACCACGACCTTGGCGGCCGGCGCCGCCAACAACATCATCCTCGAATAACGCGGCGCAACAACTTCAGCACCGTGGGCATCACCACTGGCAACAACGTCGCGCTGACCGATAGCAACGCGCTGGACCTGGCCGCCTCCACGATCAGTGGCACGTTGGGCCTCACGACCGGTGGGGCACTGACCCAGTCAGGTGCTCTGACCGTGACCGGCACAACCACGTTCACCGCGACTGCAGCCAATAGCGATGTGCTCCTCGGCACCCAGGCCAATAACTTCGCCAGCCCCCTGTCCTTTGCTGGCACACTGGCCAACTTCCGTGATGTGTCGCTCCGTAACGTGAACGCGGGGGCGACCGTCCCGGCCTTGGCGAGCCTGACGAACCTCCGCAATCTCACGCTGACCTATGACAATGCGGCCGTCACCCTTCCGGCCTTCACCCTCACGGCAGGGGGCAACTTGAGTGTGACGGCCGGCGGAGCCATTACGGACAGCGGGAATCTCGTGGTGCCCGGCACGACGACCTTGGCCGCAGGCGCCGCCAATAACATCACGCTCGATAACGCGAACGACTTCACCGGTGCCGTGTCGATCACCAGTGGCAACAACGTCACGCTCACCGACATCAATGCGCTGGTCTTAGGTGCCTCCACCGTGAGCGGCACCCTGAACGTCACCACCAACGGGGCCATGACCCAGTCCGGAGCGCTGAATGTGGCAGGCACCACCACGCTGAATGCCGGCGCCGCCAATAACATCACGCTCAACAATGCCGCCAATAACTTCAGCACCGTGGGGGTCACCAGCGGCAATAATGTCACGTTAGTGGACGCGAACGCCTTGGACCTCGGGGCCTCGGCCATCTCGGCCACCTTGAACGTCACCACCGCCGGCGCCCTGACGCAAAGCGGGCCAGTGACGGTGGCCGGGACCACCACGCTCGCGGCCGGGGTGACAAACAACATCCTCTTGAATAATGCGGGCAATGACTTCTCAGCACCGTGGCCATGACCAGCGGCAATAACGTGAGTCTTACGGATGCCAATGCCCTCAACCTCGCGGCCTCGACCGTGTCGGGCACGCTGACCGTCACCAGCAATGGCGTTCTGACCCAGAGCGGCGCGCTCAGCGTCACGGGCATTACGACCCTGGCCGCTGGGGTTTCCAATAACATCACGCTGAATAATGCCGCGAACAACTTCAGTACGGTGGGGGTGACGAGTGGGAACAATGTGACGTTGACCGACGCAAACGCCTTGAATCTGGGCGCCTCCACGGTCTCCGGAACCTTGAACGTCACGACGAACGGCGCGCTGACTCAGAGTGGAGCCCTGAACGTCACCGGGACGACCACCCTGACGGCAGGGGCAGGGAACAACCTTACCTTGACGAATGCGCGCGAACGACTTCAGCACCGTCGGCATCATCAGCGGCAATAATGTGGCGCTGACGGATAGCAATGCGCTGGATCTGGGTGCCTCGACGGTCTCCGGGACCTTGACCGTGAACACAGGCGGGGCCGTGACGCAGAGTGGTCCGCTCACCGTGACCGGCGCCACCACGCTCGCGGCCGGGGCAGCGAATAATATCACCTTGAATAATGCGGGCAATGACTTCAGCACGGTCGGCATCACCAGCGGCAACAACGTGGCGTTAGTGGATGCGAATGCGCTTACATTGAATGCGTCAACAGCCTCAGGGACTGTCTCAGTCAATGCCACAGACCTAACCGTAGGAGGTGCGGTTAGTTCGACCGGTGGAAGCCTCAACTTGAGCGGAGCCAATACGGTGATACAACTCGCGAACCTCACAGTGAATGGAGCGAACAACGTCACGGTGACAACGACGACCGGTCCGATCACGATGGCCCCGGCAGCCACGACCACCAGCGGTGCCGGCGTCATCAACTATACGGCTGGAACAGACGTCACACTGGGATCGCTCGTTACAGGTGGCGCCGTCAATGTCACGGCCAACGGCGGCTCTGTCCTTAGCGCGGCTGGATCCAGCACGAATGTGACGGCTGGCTTGAATTCAACGGTTCAAGCATTGGGTGGGGTCACCAGCGTGACAGGGACTATCCTAGCGCCGATCACGGTCAATGTCATAGGAGGGACGCTCGGCGTGGCAGTAGCTGGAGCTGTGACCGAAACCATTGGAGCCGTTTCTGGAGTTTTCACCGGCACGGTCTCTCCGAGTAACACCCTCGCGCTTCTCAATAACCCTCCGGGGTTTGTGCTCTTCAACAGCACCATCCTGAATCCGCTCCCAATCCCCGGTAACCCACTCCTCGGGGTTGGCCTCTTGAGTGAGTTCTCCGGTTATCTCAACCCAGAGGTCTATATACCGGCGTTCTATCTCGCTCCATCCGGTGCCGTCACAATCAACGATATCACCCCCTTGTACATACCACAGACGTTGCTCGCCGAATCGCCCGTGTCGCTCAACGGGGACAAACAGGCAGTCGCCCGCGGCATTCCCCCCTGTTTTCCGGAATCTGGCTGTCGGCCTGGCGCCAGCGTCCTCACCGTGCCCCCAGACGCAGAGAGCCTGGAACTGCCTGCCGCGAAGTAGTCTTCATGAGTGGATGCAACCTGAGACATCGTCAGGAAAATCGTTTCACCTGCTCTGCCAAGGTGTTCGCGACAAGATTCAGGTCAAATGGCCAGGCATAGCGGAGCACAATATTTGGATATTGTTTCCGGAGCTGCTCAAGGATTTCTGGGATCTCGATTTCAGAGTGCGACCCGCCGGGAGTGAACATCGTCGTGGTCACGGTAATGTGAGTCGCGCCTTTCTTAATCAGCTCCTCCACCGACTCTTCCAACGTCGGGGCGCAAAACTCGTTGTAGGCCACAGCGAAGAGCGCTCCATCCAATTGAGCACGAAGGCGCGCCGCTACCGTTTCGAGACCCGCTTGATAGGGTTCGGTCTCTGCGGACCTCGGCCACCGGCGGATCTTGGTATCCAGCTCGATTTCTTCTGGAGAGCGTGGCATTTTCGCGGCTCGCCGCTGAGCCTCCAACCGCTTCAGCCTCGTGACCAATTCCTGTGGGCAATCTTTGGGAATCCCGCCATGACCGACCAAAACAACTCCTCGTACAGCACTCGCCATTACCTCACTCCTTTCATCTCACACTGACTCTACACATGATTGCGCAACATGAGTTCCTTCGGATGCGGATTGAGATAGACCTGATCCCGGACGTAGCTCACGTCAAAGATCTGGACGTAGTGCTTGATCAGCGTCAGAGGGACAACCAAGGGCGTGAGCCCATGATGATAATCGCCAATCACGCCCAAGAGCTCGGTTTTCTCCTGAGCGCCCAGTCGGTCCTTGAAGTAGCCCAGAATGTGCTGCAGCACGTTCACATGCTTGCGCACCGTCGCCTTCACGGCCAACGCTTTCATGAACAGTTCCCCATACCGGTGAACAAGTTCCTTGAGACGGTGCTGATGAACCTGGCCGACCAGCCGCCCGAGCATCTGGTATTGCAGCGGGTGATGGGCCAAGAGTAAATATTTATGGATCGTGTGGAAATGCACCAGGGCCTGCCTCGTAACTCCACTCTGCACGAGATCCTGCCAGCGGCGGTAGCAGAAGACCCTCTCGATAAAATTCTCCCTGAGCGTAGGATCGCGGAGCCGCCCTTCCTCCTCGACTGGAATCAACGGAAACTGCTCAATAAAGGCCCGCGCAAACAGTCCAACCCCGTTCCGGTCCGGTATCCCATGGTCATTGTAAATACGAACCCGTTCCATACCGCAGCTCGGCGAATCCTTTTTAAACACATACCCAGACAGGTCCAGCTCCTCGAGTTCCTGGATACGATACGCGGTCATCCTCTCGACCGCACGCGTATGATCAGTTCCACTCTTGATGGTCACGAGCCGTGGATGCTGGGAATCACCAACCAGCCGCATCGCTTCCCGCGGCGTGCCTAGACCGGCTTCTACCTCGGGACAGACGGGGATCCACTCCACATAGCGACCCAACACCTCTGTCAGAAAATTGTCCTTCTTATGTCCGCCGTCAAAACGGACTTCGTCTCCTAAGAGACAACGGCTGATGCCGAGACGGAGTGGTGCGGGCGTCATCTCGTCCTCTGTTGTTGGCCGAAGGCTAAACATTTTCGCCGGCTAATCGGTGATCTACGATGGGCAATAGCTGAGCCTTCCACCTCGCCTTCGCATTCAACGCCATGCGTCCGGGATGCCCGCCCACCATGTGTCTGGATTGGCCGTACGCCATTGAGTCTGCTGCTGCCACAACCGTTCGGCTTCGCTCTTGTTCAGACGAGTGGCCATCGCGGCACTCACGTCGGATTGTTGATGGACGCCGGTCTGAATCATTTCCTTTGCGATACGAGTCAACCCGCCGGGAGGATCGATCAAGTCTTGTGGATCCTTATAGGCAAGATTCAGATATAACTGTTCCACTGTGTTCCACCGCTCTTCCCGAGACAAATGATCTAAGTAGGCGTCGATCGCATGGAACACATAGGTCAAATGGATATAGGCGTCGACAGAGGGGGCATCGTCGATTTCTTTCTGGCACACCTCCAGCGCCCGACGGTAATCGCCGGCCGCTAGATAGATATGCGCTTTCGCCAGGCTGGTCCGCATTACGCTAGGCGCGGAGCTGGCCTGCTCCCCAAACGCAAGCCCCGCGCCAAGCATGACCAGGAGTCCAAGAGCTGCGAACGTCTTCAGGCTGTTGATCATGAATCACCCCTCTCGCACCGGACCACCATGCGATCCCTTCTCGGCCTTATAGAGTGGTACCTGTCCTATCTCTCCACGGCCAACGCTTAACTCGCACCACCTGACAGAGCACACAGAACTGTCGGAAAGAGAAACGCGGCCGGGTCTTTTTTCTTCGCGTTCATATGATTACTTCGTGAATTAGAGTCGTTGTGCGAGCCATATTAGATAGAGTCCGGCGATCAACACCATCGAATTCAGATAGACCGACCGTTGATGCAATCGATTCCACGCGGTCTGCAGAGCGGGATCGGCCGCCCCGCGCGATTCCTGCTCTTTGAGCCGATCCCTCATTTCATTACTCTGAGGCGTCAGGAAGGATCGACAATAGACTTCGGCTGACAGAATGATGAGCCAGATCCCACCCGCGACCATCAGCGAAGAGCTCATGCCTCGGATCATCGCCAGACTACCAATCGATATCAATCCAAGGATGGAAGCTCCCATCCCCAAGGCGTAATAGGCCGGAAACAGCTGGCGTACGACTCTCCCAAACGGTTCCCGCTCCAGACTCTTTGCAAGAATCGGTGCTACTACAAATGACAAGAGGACGACCTTCCCCACCAGGATGGCGCTGGCGAGTCGCATGCAGATATTCGATCACCGGAGCCATACCACGCCCTCCTTCATACCTTCCCCACGATTGCCCGCAATGCCGGTTCCAGCATCGGATAGTGAAAGACGTATCCCCCAGAGAGTGCCTTCGCCGGATTGACCCGTTGGCCCGTTGTCATGAGCGTCCCCAGTTCACCCAATGCCACACGCAACGCGAAGCCCGGCACGGGAAGCCAGGACGGCCGGTGGAGAACTCGTCCGAGCACTTCGCAAAACCGCTTCATCGTCACAGCCTCGGGGGCCACCGCATTGACCGGACCGGAAACGCTTGGCGTCGTAAGTGCCCACTGGACCAGACCGATGTGATCATGCCGATGGATCCATGACACCCATTGAGTCCCTGGCATGATCGGACCTCCGGCGAAAAGCCGGAACGGCAACAGCATCTTGGGTAATGCACCGCCGTCCTGTTCAAGCACCATTCCGGTCCTCAACATGACAACTCGCACACCGAACTCCTCTGCCCGAAGCGCCTCCGCTTCCCACGCGAAACTGAGGTCGGCTAGAAAGCCTTGTCCCCGCGCGGCCCCCTCGTCCAGCGTACGATCGTCGCCGGCCCCGTAGTAACCAATACCAGAGGCGTTGAGCAACGTAAGGGGTTTCGAAGAACGGCGTGAGATGGCTTCTACCAGCAGACGAGTCGTGAGGACACGGCTTTCTGTGAGCAGTCGCTTGCGGCCATCGGTCCAACGCGCGTCGGCAATCGGCGCACCAGCGAGATTGATGATGGCTTCGGCACCTTCCAGACAGGCCTCCCAGGCTCCCGCCTCTTGGCCATTCCACTCGACGGTAGTGAGACTTGAGCCACACAACCGCTTGTGCCTCTGTCTTCTTTCTCGTAAGAAGAGTGACCTGATGCCCCTTCTGACACAATGAGTCACATAAGGGCCGACCAATGAATCCTGTTCCTCCGCTGACCACGATCTTCATGAAACTCCTCGGCAGAGCCGAACAGACCGATCGTCTAGTGCATGCCCGGGCGCGCACTAGATACGGATTCTACTCTTGAAGAGTTCTAGGGAGCAAAAGGGGAAGGAAGGAATGGTGAACAAACAGAGCGGGTTCATGCACATGATTGCTTGAATTCAACACTGCAAACTCAATAGAAAGAGAGTATTCTAAGCACATGATTCCCACCCCTGTCGCACTCAGGACATCCTTGCTCTCTGCAGTACTCCCCCGTCGTTCGCATGGACAAAACGCGTGGAAGGCCAAATTTCTAATCAGCCTATGCGGGATGTTCCTTACGTTCTCGGTGGTGGCATGTACAGAACCATTGTTCCCACCCGCTGCGGTCAAGGATCTGGACCCTGCTCTGCAAATGGGGATCTTTAATCCGGAGGCCGACATCTATTTCAAAGGCCATCTTGCCCAGGCAGGCGGTCGGATTATGGCCATGGAGCAGACGTCTGATGGAATTTTAATTACAGCCGAGGAATTACCTCTCACACAAGCATCAACTCGTGTTGTGGAAACAGCTAAATCTAGTGGCTGGTTTGTGTTTTTGTATGGGGGACAGATGGATTCCGCAGGGCTTCAGCAAGGAAATAAGTTCCTCATGGTGGGACTCGTGGAAGGGACTCAACTAGTCAATATCAAGGGCACCCAGCGACCGGCACCCTATCTGATAGCCCGATGCGTGCACGTGTGGAAAACCGGTCGCTACGCGATTAGTGACTTCCCCAATTTGCCTGATGGATATTACCCGCTGGAGCAGCAAACCTATTGTCTACCATCGGTTCACTAACGTGGCCTTATCGATCTACTCTAAACCGTCCCTTGTCTCTCAGACGGTGGTAACGGATACCCTGCGAACAGGCTTGCATCAGTACCTGTTCAATCCATTTCATTCACGGTCTTTGTGATTGTCCTCTAACTGGAACCGCTGCAAAGGGAGGCCATCGGTCTATGGTGCGAAGCGATCTGAGCCTAAAAATGATATCCCGGATTACGAGCCCCTCGATCATGCTGATCTCGATTGGCCTCTTATTTTCAGTTGTGAACTGTGGCTCGCCGTCGCATCCTGGCTCGCATCCAGGTAGCCCGTCCGATACGGCCTCTTCCTCATTGACTGGAGCGGTGTCCCACGGAGTTGCGACTGGCGATGTCACCAGCGACGCTGCAGTAATCTGGCTTAGGACAGATGGTCCGGCCCAGATCGAAGTCCGCTTTGCCCCACTCAACAATTGGGAACAATTTCAATTGGGAGGAGCGCAGCAACAATCTTTAGTGAAAGTCGAGCAGTTCACCACTAAGAAGGAACAAGACTTCACGCTGAAGGTCCCGCTCGAAGGCCTCATCCCAGCCACCCGCTACCGCTATGATGTTCGCACCATCCAGGCGACACAGCTATCTGCATCCACGGCAATGACAACGCAAGGCGAATTCATGACCGCGCCTCCGCCGGACAAGTCTGCCCCCGCCACGCTTCTGTGGAGCGCCGATCTGGGGGGACAAAATCGATGCAGGAATGAACAGACCGGCTATCCAATTTTCGATCTGATGCTGGTTCAGAAGCCGGACTTTGCGATTCTGCTGGGCGATCTCATCTACGGCGATGATACGTGTCCATCTCCACCCAATGCCTCTGGCAGCGAGTTCACGGCTTCCACGCTGAGTCAGTATCGAGCGAAGCATCGCTACCAGCATGGATCGCCAGCACTTCAACGGTTTCTTGCATCGGTTCCTCTCTGGGCAACGTGGGATGATCACGATGTCAGAAACAATTTTTCTGGACGATATGAGCCTCAGATGCCGTTCGGGCGACAGGCATTGTTGGAATATTGGCCGATTCGCACCCCATCCGATGATCCAACCCGGTTGTATCGGCAACTACGCTATGGCGCCGATGTGGAGATCTTCATCCTGGACACTCGGCAATATCGCAGCCGCAACGCCGATCTGGACGGGCCCAATAAGACGATGCTTGGGCAAACGCAACTCGCGTGGTTATTGGACGGGTTGACCCGCTCCACCGCAAAGTGGAAGCTGATCGCGACCAGCGTACCGCTATCGATCCCGAAGGGCGGAAGTTTAATTATGCCGGGAAATGACAGTTGGGCGAGGGGAAAGGACGGTACGGGGTTTCAAACTGAGTTGCGCGTGATCGTCGATGCGATTCTTTCGCGACGGATTCGGAATGTCGTCTGGTTGGCCGGAGACGTCCATTACGTACAGGCGAACGCCTATGATGCGAACGGCGACGGGGTAACCGATTTTCATGAGTTCATCTGTGGACCCTTGTCCGCTGCATCCATGGCCCCCCTACTGCCAGACCCTCTACTCAAGCCCACCACGTTGTTCAGCGAAGGCGGGTTCATGAACTTTGGCAAGGTCACTGTACGGGGAACCATGCTGGACGTGACGATCATCGATGACAGCGGCAGGGTTCGGTTCTCGCACCAACTGACGGCTCAATAGGCTACCTGTGTTGTCAGAGCGTTTGAAAAAACATGCGCTTCTACTTTCCAGACTGGCGCGTGACTTCGATCTCTCTGAGACGTTGCGTATAGGGACTACAGAGATCCTTTGCTTTGGGGGGGTCATCCTGATACTTCTCCAGACAGAGGCGATAATCATGAAGCAAAGCGGCCTGTTCTTCTTTGAGGTCCGCCGTCGTCTTCTTGACACGAAATTCTTCGTAGTACTGGCAGCCCACGGTCCCCCCGAGAAGCACGCTTACCCCGATCCACAGTAGGAATCTTGAGATTCCACGCATGGCAACCTATCCCTTTCCTTTGGGCAGCAGCCTCTTCCGTTCGAGCAATTCCACGATAGGCTATTTGTCCACATGTTCGAGATGGCCAGTTCTTCGAGCGCCACGATCTCTTTAGGCGTCGAACTTTTAAGCCAGCCCAAACTCTGGATCCTCGCCCACGTTCACGACGAGGTACGACGGGCATAGGCTGCAATGGCTGCCAGCAAGTCGGCCTTCTGAATTGGTTTTGAGAGGTGGGCTGTATAGCCGGCAGCGAGACTTTTCTCGGCATCTCCGGATGAGCGCAAACGCGGTCAGCGCCACGATCGGGATCGGCTCACGGTGCTGCTCCTCGCTCCCACTGCCGAATCGCCTTCGTGGCGGCATAGCCATCCAGAACCGGCATCTGAATGTCCATCAGCACGAGATCATACGGCTTGGTCTTCAGCTTCTCCAGCGCGAGGAGGCCATTGCCGACCATCTCAAGCTGATAGGATGTGTGCTTGAGGTACGCATTGTATCAGGAGGCGATTGTCGGATGAATCTTCGGCCAAGAGGATGTTGAGGGGGACTTGCTGCTGGATCTCCCGCGATTCGGCCTGAATCCCCCCGCCCGCGGCGGCCTTGGTTCGGCCAATGGCAATCATGATCGCCTTCTGGAGGTCGATGCGCCTGATCGGCTTGACGAGGTATCCACCCTAACCCAGCTGATAGGACCGTGCGATGTCGGAGCTGCAACTGTCCGACGTGAGGACCATGAAGGTGACCCCCGTCAGGTTCGACGTTTCCTTGAATCGTTCGATGACCTCGAACCCACTCATCTCCGGCATGAGGCAATCCAATAGGATCAGCTGGTACCAGTGGCCCGCCGCCTCGGCACGTCGGAGTTCCGTGAGCGCGGCCTGACCGTTGCTCACCTCCGTGACCACAGCCCCCCAGGCAGACAGCGCTTCTCGTAAGATCAGGCAGTTCGTGGCATTATCGTCCGCGATGAGCGTGCGGACCCCCTGAAGGTTCAACACCGAGTCCGTGGTTGGCTGCGCCAATGGCTGCTGCCTCACCAGGTGTGCCGTAAAACAAAAGGCACTGCCGCGTCCAGGCTGGCTGTCGACCCAGATCCTCCCGCCCATTAGTTCGACCAATTGCTTGCAAATGGACAATCCGAACCCTGTCCCTCCGTACTTGCGCGTCACCGACGTATCGGCCTGGGCAAACTGCTCAAAGATCAGCTCCTGCTTCTCCGGCGGAATGCCGATCCCGGTATCCGAAACGATGAAGCGGAGGACACCAGGCTCCTTCGCATCGGGATCATTCATCACCCGCAAGTCCACTCGCCCCTGATCCGTGAATTTAATGGCGTTGCTGAGTAAGTTCAGGAAGATTTGGCGTAGCCGGTGGGGGTCACCGATCAACGCCGATACCACGTCGGACGCGACAGAACACGCCAACTCCAATCCCTTTTCCTGTGCCTGGAGGGCCATCATTTCCGTAGTCTTGTCGATGGCGTCCCGGAGATCGAATTCGGTCTCTTCGAGCGCAAGGCGACCCGCCTCCATTTTTGAGAAATCTAAGAGATCGCTGATCAGATTGACGAGCGTCATGCCCGCCCGTCGGAAAATCCCCACGTACTCCAGCTGCTCGCGGGTTAAGGAAGTCTCGCGCAGGAGATCGGCCATCCCAATGATGGCGTTCATTGGCGTCCGGATCTCATGACTCATCGTGGCCAGAAATTGGCTCTTGGCATAACTCGCCATTTCGGCCGCCTCCTTGGCTCTCCTGAGTTCTGTGTTCCGCTTCTTGACGTGCAGTGATATCCATGACCGTGCCGAGCATCCGGACGGGCTTCCCATGCCCATCGCGGAACACATCGCCTCGGCACGCGAGCCAGTGGATCGTGCCATTCGGCCAGACAATCCGGTGCTCAATGGCATATTCGGCCCCGGTATTCACACAGTTATGAATGGACTCCAGTAAGTTGGCCCGGTCTTCAGGATGGACGAGATTGAGATAGGCCTCATACGTGCCGGCAAAAGGCTCCTGACCCAGACCGAAGATCTCTGTGATATTCTCCGACCATGTTACCTGGTTCGTAGGGATATCCCAGTCCCAGATCCCCAAGCGTGCCGCAGCGAGAGCCAATCGGAGTTGTTGTTCGCTGTTAGTCAACGCGTGCTCCGCGAATGAGGTGGTATCGGCCTGCTCTGTCCTTGATAGAAGATCAAGGCTGGAGTGTGATCAACAATCGCTTGGAGCAGATGGTTGCTGAAGTCGGGAATTTCACCTGGCATGCACGACTCGTGTGTGTGAGCAGCAATCTTCCCTTCGCTAGCAACCACTTTCGTTCGAGCTCTTGATTGAGCAGTCAGTTGGCACTTATCACTTCCCCTTCGACAGGATACCCTTCCGCTCGAACGCCGATATTTTCCTGCCGTGCATCCCTCCGCATATGCCGGTATTTTTTTATCCGGTCATCGGCACGATCACTTGCTGTCGGGGTTGTGCTCCCTCTGAGCCTGATGCACTTGAAGGCGGGACATTGCTGCTCTTGCCAGGCAATGGAATAGTCATCCCCATCCCGAGCCAACCAGAGCCTTGTATACCATACCCAATCACTTGGGCCTTAGGATAGTCCTTTTTGCTCTCCTGGTTAGCCGTTCCGCAACCGGATATGGAAGACGCCCATGCAGATCCAGTAGAACAGCACCAGACGCGGTCTCATAATCGGGCCATTAGCAAAGCTAGGCCTTCCCTTTCGGCAAACTCAATGTAATCCCCTTCCGCTCTAATTCTTTCAAGTGGGATTCTAACACGGTCTGGATGTAGTCCTTCAGATTCGATGGCCGAAGGGAGTTCCATACGTTTTTACAACCCTCCCGATCTGCAACCCATAAGCCAAACATGCCTAAATGACTGATTGACCCGCGGTATGACGATTTGCAGGTACTGGTACGCCTCATGCTCACAATAATTACATTTGACCGGATGCCTATCGTATCCGTAGAGCTTTTCCCGGCTGCGTTGGTAGTTTCGGAACAGGTAAATGCGTACCGCCTTCACATGTGTGCTTGTCATCAGCCTCATTAGCCTCATTGCCGGGCCTGTCTGGAGTAGCGGAGTCCCTCCGCGCTGGTCTTCCTGGTTTTCCGCTCAAGGACTACAGATCGTTCCAACACCAGCACAGACACCGCTGTTTCAAACGACTGTCACACAGACTTCCTCTACTCTCCCGGTGGCTCCGGCGAATGTTCGGAATCTTGCACTGGATACTGAACGGCCAGGCACACAGGGCATTCTCGCTTCAACAACCTGGCTTAAAGGCGCATTCGCGGCCGAAACCGAAGTGGCGAACAATCGAGGGGAAAACAGCATTCCGGGCGACACCCACACCGACCCGGCAGATCGCATGATGCGATTCAACCTGGTTGCTGCCTCGGGTCCGGCCCGCTACGGCATGACGTATCGGACCGCAGGCCAGGATTTTTACAATGGGCCAGACCAATCGCTGAGAGAAGTCTGGGGCGAATGGAGGCATGGGGTAACCACCGTGCGCAGTGCCATCGGGCAACAATGGAATAACGTGGCTGGGGATCCCAGCCGGACTCGTCTGGAGCAGAACTACACCCGAATAGGTCTCTCGCTGGAGAAGGCCGTTTGGCCACAGTTCGCCGTGACCTATACGCAGAATACACTCAATAGTGCACCGGATGCGATCGGCCTCGTTCCACGGAAAACAAACAATCATTCACTCGAGGCGACTCTCAAATATGATAGCGCCGCGTGGAATGCAGGCCTAACATCCAGTTACATGGTCGGAGCCGATCTCCTTCACAATGGGTCGGACAACCGCGTCAATTTGCAGACAGTTACGGCCTCGCTCCGTCCGCTCAACATCCTCACGATTATTCCCACGCTCGGCTTTCGGACGGATCAGCAAGAATGGTCCGGTGTCCGCACTGACTCGCCTTCAGCCTCTCTCGCCATGAATTACAAGCAGAGTCAGCAACTCCTTGTCACCGCCATGGGAAATTATTCCGATGTGCGATCGAGCGATCGACTCGTCGACACAAAGAACATCGGAGGCAAAGGCATTCTCGCGTGGGATATTCAACAATCACGAGGATGGACAACATTGATCTCCCTGGAGGGAGGCTATAACTTGCAAACCAATCGAGTGATGTCCTCCGCTGAGACTCAGGACATCTCCGGGCTTCTCCGCTTCGTACTGGCTCCGCCCTAGATATTGCAGATACAAGGGGTTCACAACCTCTCACCAACAGCCCGATCAATCTGGGGAAAGACAACTCTCTCGTAACCATATCAATAGAGGACTATCTAAGGGGAGTAGATAGACAACTACACAGCACGCAAGTGGATAACCCAGTGTGTTATTGGGCTAGACCCAGGGAGATCCCCAGGTTTGGAAAGAACAATCCAAGCGCATGCTTAATACGAAGACTTCGCACATCGAAGTGCTGGTTACCGTCGATGGTGAAAGAGGTGGGAAATGGCTCGTAATGCCCTATGCACTCAGGTCATCGACAAGACGTCCTCCACCTCGAGGAAGGCTCTATCACTAATCCCCATCTGTTGTATATGCGAACGCCTTCGAGACGACACCGGGCCTTCCGTTGATCGTGAACGCTGGGTCACGCTAAAGACATATAGAAAGACGCATGATATGAATCCGGCTAATAACCTGCTTACTCACACCTACTGTGCGGACTGTTTTCCGCAGGTCATGGATAGAATAAGAGAACGGTTTAGAGCGACACCAGTAGGGTTCTTATTTGACTGAATCACTTCCTTTCAGCAGCAACCCCTTCCGTTTCAGGTCTGAATCCGCTCCTCAGTTAGGGCCAAGATAAAGCCCTTCATCGTGCTATGCTCAGCCTCTGAGGCCATCTTCGATCGGAAGATTGGTTCCTTCCAAAGTTGCGTTCAAGACTACGCCGCCGATCGAATAGAGAACTCGACCGTTGCCTCCCACAGTTAGCTAACCAGACACACACAATTCCTGAGCACAGGGCATCCTACCCTGTGCCGGGAAAGTATAAAATGCTGAAAATGCAGACTGGGAGCGACTTACGGGATGCATGAGTTGGTGCCGAAGGCGGGACTTGAACCCGCACGGCTTGCGCCACACGCCCCTCAAACGTGCGTGTCTGCCATTTCACCACTTCGGCATATGAGGGCACATTGACGACGAGGGAGGCGTATTATAGAAGTGGGCCAAAATCCTTGTCAATCAATAGGCGGCTCCGGTAGAATCGGGCGGCTCATACTCACCGGGTCCCCCAACGTTGTGGAGAGTCACCACATCCTCACTTCTCACACTTGATGATGTCGCTGAACGACGGGCACAAGGGTCTGTCGCTGCGTTGTTCGACGTCGACAACACACTTCTGCCGGGAGAAGCCAGCGAGGTGCGATTCTTTCGGTTTTTGTGGCGGCGCGGTCTGGTGGGATGGGGCGAATTGAGTCGGAGTGCGGCCTGGCTGGCGGGGCACGTGCCCCCGTTCTCGCTGCACTCGCTCCGAGAACGAAAAGTGTATCTGACGGGCAAGTGCCCCGCAGACATTGAATCGTATGCGCGGGAGTTCTGTCAGGCAGAAATGATCGGCAAGCTGTCCCTGCAGGGTCGCGCGAGGCTGGACGCGCATCGACAGGCCGGTCACCAGCTGATTCTTGTGACTGGCGCGCCTGATTTTTTGATTGTGCCCCTTGCGGAGTTCTTGGACGTGACCACGGTCTTCGCGGCGAAGCCGGAGCAACGGGATTCAGTCTATACCGGTGCGTTGATTCCCCCGTTGCCCTATGGTCGTGGCAAGCGTGAGCTGATCCTCGCCCACGCTCAGGGAATGGGCCTCGATCTGGCCGGTTCCTACGCCTATGGCGACAGCCCAGGCGATCACGACATTCTTGAACTGGTCGGGTATCCCTTGGTGGTCAACCCGATCCGGGGCATGGCGCGTACGGCGCGCCGCCGCGGCTGGCCTGTCACGACGTGGAAGTAACGTCGTGAATCTTCAACATTAACCGATTCGACGGACATACAGTTTCCACACGTTTCCAGCTCGCGCTTCACCATAAACGTTAACGTCTTAAGTTATGCGCATCACCGAGATCTTCCATAGCATTCAAGGCGAGTCGAGCTACGTCGGACAGCCCTGTGTGTTTGTCCGACTGACCGGATGCCCGCTCCGCTGCACCTGGTGCGATACCGACTATGCCTTTTATGGAGGGAACGAGTGCTCAATCGATGAGATCCTGGCGAAGGTGCAGACCTATGGGTGCCGCCTCGTGGAGGTCACCGGAGGAGAACCGCTTGCCCAGCCTGAAAGTTTCCCGTTCATGACCAGACTGTGCGATGCCGGCTATACGGTCCTCCTTGAGACCAGTGGCGCAGTCGATATCGCGCCGGTCGATCCACGTGCGCATGTCATCCTGGATGTGAAGTGTCCGGGGAGCGGGATGACAGATCGGATGCACTGGCCGAATCTTTCTCAGCTGGCGGCCAAAGACGAGGCGAAGTTTGTCCTGGCCGATCGAGCCGATTACGACTGGGCCCGTGAGATTCTTGGCCGGTATGACTTAGCCAGCCGCTGTACGGTGCTCTTCAGTCCGGTCTTCGGCGCGCTTGATATGCGTCAGCTGGCAGAGTGGATTCTGGCCGATCGTCTTCCGGTCCGTTTTCAATTGCAGATGCACAAGTATATTTGGGCGCCGGACATGCGAGGGGTGTGAGGAGTCGTCACTCAGTTCTCAATAGTCAGCGATCAGAGTAAGCAAACAGGCTCAGCGGGCTCGACGACTGACCACACGAACAAGGAGAAGTGAATGAAGATCATGCAGGTCAAGGTACAGGTTGGGCGAGCAGAGACCGCATCCGCAGAGGTGTTGGTGCTGACGCACTGTGAAGGAGAGGGATTGGCCAAACAGGATGCGGTCCTGCTCGATCGAGCCCTCGGGGGCGCGTTGCGCAAGCTGGTGCAATCCAAGGAATTCGAAGGCAAGGCCAACGAAGTATTGCTGTATCACACGCAGGGCACGGTGCCTGCGAAGCGGCTGGTGCTGGTCGGCTTGGGCAAGAAGAGCGAGGTCACGCTTGAGACGATCCGGCAAGCGATGGGCTCAGCGGTAAAGCGCGTCCGTCAAGCGAAGGTCGGTTCCTTTGCGGTGGCGCTTCCGACGGTGACGCCTGCCGGAATGTCATTGGTCGAGGTGGCGCAGGCGATGGTTGAAGGGGCGATCCTGGGCAGTTATCAGTTCACCGCCTATCGGAGCGAGGCAGCTGCGGGACAAGACGTGACGGGAATGAGGATTCTGATCCAGCAGAAAGGTCAGCTGCGGCAGGTCACTGAAGGAGTCCGGCGCGGCGTCGCCACGGCAGAGGCGACCGTCTTTGTCCGAGACCTCTGTAACCATCCTTCCAACGTCCTGACCCCTACGAGGGTTGCCAACGAAGCGAAGACCATCGCAAGAGCTGAAGGGATCAGCATCAAGATTCTCGAGCAGAAAGAGATGGAGCGCTTGGGGATGGGTGCGCTGCTCGGCGTGGCGCGCGGGAGCCAGGAGCCACCCAAGTTCATCATCCTTGAATACAACGGAGCCAAGAAAAAAGACGAGCGTCCGGTCGTGCTGGTCGGGAAGACGATCACCTTCGATACGGGCGGGATCTCACTGAAGCCTGCCGAAAATATGGAACACATGAAGGCCGATATGACGGGGGGAGCCGAAGTCCTGGCCTCGATCCGGGCGGCGGCCAGACTCAAGCTCCCGCTGCGTCTCATCAGTATCCTGCCTGTGGCGGAAAATATGCCGGGTGGCCGGGCGATGAAGCCGGGCGATATCGTGAAGACGCTTTCGGGAAAGACTGTCGAAGTGCAGAACACGGATGCGGAAGGCCGGCTGATCCTGGCCGACGGTCTCGCCTACGCGATGCGCTATAAGCCGGCGGCCTTGATCGACATTGCGACGCTCACGGGGGCCTGTGTGGTGGCGCTCGGCCAATTTGCGATCGGGATGTTCGGGAGCGACCAGGCGCTCAAAGAACAGGTGCGGAAGTCGGGGCAGAAGGCCGGCGAGCGAGTGTGGGAAATGCCCTTGTGGGAGGAATATTTCGAACAGCTCAAGAGCGACGTCGCCGATATGCGCAACATCGGCGGCCGTGGCGGCGGCATGATCACCGCGGCGCTCTTTCTGAGCAAGTTCGTGGGGGACTGCCCGTGGGTGCACCTCGATATTGCCAGTACGGACTGGAGCGAGCGGGAACGGGCCTATATTCCGAAGGGTCCCACCGCGATTGGAACCAGGTTATTGTTGCAGTATCTGATTGATCGGAGTCTCTAGCGTTGGAACGATATCGGATGACCTCGCGCGAAAAGATCGGGCAGCTCTTCATGGTCGGGTTTCTGGGCACGTCGGTGACGCCCGATCTGGCCTCGTTCATCAAAGAATACAAGCCGGGCGGTGTCATTCTCTTCTCGCGGAATCTGGAATCCGTCGAGCAGATGGTCGAACTGACCAACGATCTGCAGGCCTGCAGCCCCCATTCGCCGCTGTTGATCTCGATCGATCAAGAAGGTGGTCGGGTCTCCCGTCTTCCGAAGGGCTTTACGATTTTCCCGCCCTGCGACCTGTTGGGCCGCTGCAACTCAACCGAATTGGCGTATGCGGCTGCGGCCACCATTGCCAAAGAGCTGAGGGCGGTGGGCGTGAACATGAATATGGCGCCGGTGCTCGACGTGAACAGCAATCCGGACAATCCGGTCATCGGCGACCGTGCGTTCGGCACGACGCCGGACGTGGTCTGTGAGCTGGGGTTGGCGACGGCGGCAGGGCTGCAAGACAACAAGGTCGTGGCCTGCGGAAAACACTTTCCCGGTCACGGCGATACGAATGCCGATTCCCACAAAGAACTTCCGGTGGTCGAGGCATCGCGGGAGCGATTGGAGGCCGTCGAATTTCCCCCGTTCCGCCGTGCCGTTGAGCAGGGTGTCGCATCGATGATGACCGCGCACGTGCTCTATCGAGCCCTCGATCACGAATTGCCCGCGACGCTCTCGCCGACCATCATTACGGGTTTCTTGCGCCAGGAGCTGCGATACGACGGAGTGGTGTTGACGGATGACTTGGAAATGCACGCGATCATCGACCATTATGGCATGGAAGACGCTGCGGTTCGTGCGGTGCTGGCGGGATGCGATGTCTTGTTGATTTGTAAAGATCGGGATCGGGAAGTCGCCGCCTTCGGGGCCGTGGAGCAGGCGGTGGCGTCAGGCACGATTTCCATCGAACGATTGAACCTCTCGGCGGCTCGAATCGCCCGCCTGAAAGACCGGTTTGTGGCGCCCTATAGGCCGGTGACGATCTCCGACGCGAAGCTCATTGCGGGATGCCGAACCCATCAGGCGTTGTTGCACACGATCGAACAGGTTCGGGCGCGGTTATCGAAGGTTCCAACGTTATAGGGCGAGTAGAGATCCGTTTCATGAGGATGGAGGGGTTGTGGCACTGAAGAAAGGCGATATCCTCGACGAATTCAAGCGGCACCCGCATGCCTGTGGGCTGGTCGTCAAAGTCATGGGCGGCGGCGAGGGATTTGAGAAGATCGTCTGTTGCGGCCATGCCCTGACAGAAGAAGACCTGGTGCCCGATGTGACATCCGCGCGTGGACGGAAAAAGGGGAACTTGCCTCCTGCCGTCGTTCTCGATGAAAAGAAGCTGTATCCGGATTCCTGCGGGCTTCGCGTCATGATTATAGATGGCGGAGCCGGCTTCACAGAAATTCGCTGCTGTGGTCATTCGCTGACTGCCAGTTCGATGCGGGAGCTTCAATATGGCCAGATGCGGGGACCTGAACCAGACTGTGACAGGGCCGGCGGGAACAGCCTAGATGGTCCCGGATGGAGGAATGATGCAGCACCGAAAAGAGCTCATGAAACGTTGGTGCGGGGTCATGGAATGGCTCGACCGGCTCGGGTATCTCACCGCCGGATTTAGTCTGCTGGTCCTGGGGATGCTCATCTTCGCCCATGCCTGGTTTGTCTTCGTCACCAAAGCCGGCGAATTTGGGCTCCTGTCCTCAGGCCTGAAGCTCTTAAACGACCTGCTGCTCGTCATCATTCTGCTGGAGTTGTTCCGAACCGTCCTCCGGTTTCTGCAGACGGAAATCCTCGACCTCGAACCCTATCTGGCCGTCGGCATTATCGCTTGCACGAGGCGAGTCCTCACCGCCAGTGCGGAACTCTCCCATCTTCCCAACATGACCGACACACAATTTTATCAATACCTCATGGACGTGGGCTTGAACGTGACGGTCATCATGGTGCTCACCATCGGGGTCTACTTGATTCGCAAACGCCCTGCGCAATCCCCGACCACGTCACCCTAGCTTTCCGCTTCATGCAGCGAGTCGCATCTTTTCTCAGAAGGGGTGGCCCAGTTGCCTCCAACTGTGCTCGTTTCGCAGCAAAAGGGAGCTACCTCCTTGCCCTCCCCTTGCCTCTTGTGGCATCATGCCACCCTCTTGGAGACGGGCATGGCACATTTGCTCGAATACGCCGGTTGCGTGCATATCTATCTTGGACCGTACCGCGGGAATCCGATTGCCTTGTATTTGAAGCGGACGGAGACCGGGTGCCAGATCGGCCCGAAGGCCTATCCGTGGAATGATGTCGTGGGGAGTGGCGACACTCCGAATAAGGCGGCCGCGGATTTCGAAGAGAAATGGAAAACGAAGGGTCTCTCGGCGGATATGTACTCCGGTCCCTCGTGGGAAGGAGGCATCAAGCCGGAGAAACCTGCTCCTCCCAAGCCGCCCGCTGCTCCCAAACCAGCGGTGTCCGCTGCTCGCATCAGCACCAGCGGGCCAATCAGCCCCGACCGGCAGCCTCTCCGGTTTCATCCTGCTCCAGCCCCGGCAGCTCAGCCCGCAGACGAATCAAGCTAACCCGACCCTATCATTTAACCGTGATGGTTGTGGAACGTGAGCCTTCAGGGGCAGGAGGGCGCGGCCAATTTGCTGTGCTTTAAGCCGTATCCCATGTAGACCACAATGCCGATGGCGGTCCAGACGCCGAACCGAATCCAAGTGAGCCAGGGGAGAAAACACATTAAGCCGAGGCAGGCCAACATGCCTAGAATGGGGACGACCGGCATGAAGGGAAGCCGAAATGGGCGAGGATGGTTTGGTTTCGTATAGCGCAGGATCACGATACCGATACAGACCAGGACAAAGGCAAAGAGAGTCCCGATGTTCGTCATGTCTGCTGCATCGCCGATGGGAATCAGGCCAGCCAGCGTGGCCACGCCGATACCGGTAAGAATGGTGGCATAGTGAGGCGTGCCATAGCGCGGATGCACGGTTGAAAGCCAGGGGCTCAAGAGGTGATCGCGCGACATGGCAAAGAAGACCCGGATCTGACCCAGCATCATTACGACGAGCACGCTGGTAATTCCGGCCACGGCTCCAATCGCCACAATCGCCGCTCCCCATTTGAAGCCCACCATACGCAGCGCTTCGGCCACCGGCGCATGGATGTTGATCTGTGCAGCGGGGATCAAGCCGGTCAGGACCGCGGCCACGGCAATGTAGAGAACGGTGCAGATGCTGAGTGAGGCGATGATCCCGATCGGCAGATCCCGCTGAGGGTTCTTGGCTTCCTCAGCGGTCGTCGAGATGGCATCAAATCCGATATAGGCGAAGAACACGATCGCCGCGGCGGCCCCGACACCGGCGAATCCCTGCGGCATGAAGGGTGTCCAGTTGTCCGACATTCACGGCTGGCGTCCCCACGGCAATGAAGAAGAGGATCACCGCGAGTTTCAAGCACACAACGATGCTGGTTGCGCGAGCGCTTTCTTTGATTCCAATGACGAGGATGATGGTGACGAGTAACACGATAATGGCGGCTGGGAATTTTGCCACGCCTCCGTCAGATCCTCCGGGTGGATGCGTAGCCCAGTGCGGAAATTCGATGCCGGCCAAACTGAGAAGATTGTTGAAATAGCCGGACCACCCGATGGCGACCGCCACGCAGGCCACACCGTATTCAAGAATCAAATTCCAGCCAGTGATCCAGGCGAGAAACTCCCCCAATGTTGCATAGGAATAGGTATAGGCAGTGCCGGCCACGGGAATCATGGCGGAAAACTCCGCATAGCAGAGTGCCGCAAAGGCGCAGGTCATCCCGGATAGCATGAACGATAGAATAATTCCTGGCCCAGCCCCGGGCCGGTGGGCATCGCCGACGATGGCGGTACCGATCAGGACGAAGATGCCGGTGCCGATGATCGCGCCGATCCCGAGTGCCGTCAGGTCCCAGGCCGTGAGGGTCTTTTTCAAACGATGTTCGGGATGATCTGCGTCAGCGAGGATTTGTTCGATGGATTTGGTTCGAAAGAGTCGGCTGATCACCGTACCTCCTCTAGCCACGGGGACGGCAAAAGGCGCCGTAGTGTCAATGAGTTTGTGTTCCATATGGGATCAAGTATAGCAGGCATTCTCAATCCGCCTTAGCTGGGAGGCCAGAGGTGCTTGCATGGATTTCTAGGAGGCCCGGCGGCGGGCGGCGCGCAGAAAGGCCTCGAACAAACGCCGGTGAAGGGGATGCCGATCGAAGAGAAATTCCGGATGCCACTGGATGCCGAGAAAAAAGCGGTGGGTCGGGGATTCGATCGCCTCAACGATACCATCGGAGGCCAGGGCGCTGGCGAGTAATGACGGAGCGACGGTTTTGACCGATTGATGGTGGGAGCTATTCACCCGGATCGATACCGTTCGTACGATGCGACGGAGTAAGCTACCTGGCGTAACCGTGACGGCGTGACTGAGATTTGTCGCAGGAGTCCGCTGACGATGTTGGAGCGACCTTGAGATTTGAGATGAAATATCTTGAAACAGGCTGCCGCCGCAGGCGACGTTCATGGTCTGCATGCCTCCGCAGATGCCGAGCAGGGGGACATCAGCCTGTCTCGCCAGATGGACGATGTCCAGTTCAAAACTCGCGCGACGTTCGCTCACGATTTTGAACGGATAGCCCTGTCGTTCCCCATACAATGACGGTGGAAGATCGGGGCCGCTTCCGGTGAGGAGAAGTCCGTCAATCTGCTGCAGGACGCGCTGTCTTGTGGCCCGGTCTTCCAGGAGAGGAAGGACCAACGGAATGCCACCGAGTTCTTCGATGGCACGAATGTAACGTGCGCGCAAAAAATAGGTGGGCTCGCGCCCACCCCATTCCTTCCGATCACCGGCATTGAAGTCTGGTGTGACGCCGATGATCGGTTTCATCGGCTAACGGACGGGCTCTGGAGCAGGCGTCGGCTCCGGTGTTGGTGCCGGTGCCGGTGCATCTGTGTTTGGGTCGGCCACCCCAAGGAAGCGGATGGGTCGATTGCCTTGTAAGTGATCGGGGGTAATGATGTACGTGCCGTAGATGCTGGTGTTCCAGATGCTTTTGGCCGCTTGTTCATTCCCGCCTGAAAACGCATAGGCGAGTCCACCGACAACCCCTCCACCAATGGCGAAGGCCAGCTTCAGTGGAAGGTACAGCAGAGTGGAGAAACCGGCAGCAACCTGCATGCCCGCGCTAGATGCATTTCCGCCCTCAGTGCCTTCGCTTGAAGGGAGGGGCGCGCTTTCTTGACTCCATGCCGATGGGACCATCGTGACGGTGCCCAGGGCCAGGATCAGAAAGAGTGCCACCAGTTTGAAACTGGAAGCCTCACGGGGGCGATTGGATGAAGACGAGCATGTATTCACAGATAATCCTCCTTCTTCGACAGAGCGAATTGAGCGACAGTGGTCGACACCAGGGCGCTCAACCACGATTTAGGGATAGGGGGTTATAACAAATTCAACTCTGATTGCAAACCCCCTGCCGCGTCTGCGCGGAGTACCTTCTTTATGGAGTGGCGGCATCCCTCGGTATGAGATCCAGTTCAGACGCAACGTACGATGTGATGAAATTCCTCCGCCTCATCACGGTGTCTCTGACTTCGGCGATCCATGTGTCGGCTGTGAGACATTGGTTCTCTTGAGCGATGCCGGCTTGCAACACAAGGTCAAGCTTGCACCAGCAGACTGCTTGAATAAACAGCTCATGGGCTCGTTCTTCATGAGAGAGACGATCTTCGTCTGAGAGATTGATCAGGGCCTGTGCCAACCAGCGGGAGAAATCAACATCGGTGCTGAGAGTATCAATCTGGCTCTGAGTGATGTCGACAGCGACCTGGGTCCCGCCCTTCCAGCTCCGCTTCTTGACATTGAATACACAGGAAGAAGTGAAGGGCCTTCCTTCCACTGCCTGCGGTCCGACAAACAGCGTCACCCGGAATTGAGAAGTCTCCGATGCAGGCTCGATTGCCATGGTTCGCATTGTAGCATGACCGCCGATCTCAACGGCCGTTTCATTGACGGCGCGGCATCGCGACGATAAGATGCCATCTACGATGACAACGGCCATACACCAACGTGTCGGCGAGATTCAGCAGGCGCTTCGTGATGCTCAGATTGACGGCTGGCTCTTCTATGATTTCCGCGGGAGCGACCCCCTCGCCTATCGCATACTCCAGCTCGATCCGATGCTCCACGTGACGAGGCGATGGTACTACTGGATTCCGGCGCAGGGGATTCCAGTCAAGCTGCTGCATCGCATTGAGGCGCATGTGCTCGATACATTGCCGGGGGAGGCCGATTGCTATGTATCATGGGGGCAGCAACGGCAGGTCCTTGCGCGCCTGCTCGCCGGTGGCCCCCGCGTTGCCATGCAGTATTCCCCGCTGAACGCGGTTCCCTACGTGTCGCGCGTGGATGCCGGTACGATCGAGTTGATCAGAAGTTACGGCGTCGAGGTGGTCGGTTCAGCGGATTTGATCCAAACGTTTGAAGCGCGTTGGACGGACCGTCAACTCGAATCGCATCAATTTGCCGCCGCGGCGCTACGGCGCATCGTTGATCAGACATTTAGTCATGTGCAAGATACGGTAGTGCAAGGCCGAGGCCTCACTGAATTTGGAGTGCAACAGTTTATTCTGGCTCGTATTCGGGATGCCGGGATGGTCACGTCGAGCGCCCCGATTGCCGCTATTGACGCCCACAGTGCTGACCCCCATTATGGTCCGGCAGAGTCGGGGTCAGCTGAAGTCACTCGCGATACGTTGCTCTTGATCGATCTCTGGGCCAAGCGAGCGGAGGCCGGCTCGGTCTACGCCGATATTACCTGGACCGGCTATGTCGGTCACTCGGTGCCTGTGAAACATCGCGAGATCTTCAACTTGGTCCGGCAGGGACGGGATGCGGCATTGACCTTTGTCCGGACAGAAATAGCCGCCGGCCATCGCCCATTCGGCTGGGAGGTCGACGATGCTTGTCGGCAGGTCATCCAACGCGGCGGCTATGGCGATCAGTTCGTCCATCGCACAGGCCATTCGATCGGCGAAGAGGTGCATGGCAACGGAGCCAATATCGATGGCTTGGAAACGCAAGACACCCGCCGTCTGATGCCGCGAACCTGTTTTTCTATTGAACCAGGGATCTATTTGCCCGGCGAGTTTGGGATCAGGAGCGAACTGGACGTGTATCTCGCTGATCGCGAGGCGTTGGTCTTCGGTTTGCCGTTGCAGGATGAGATCGTACCGCTCTTCTAACCCTCTTTCCCTTCCTTGACAGTGCCTCCCGCTGCCCTATAGAGTTGATTTGGTTCTCAAAAAGGCAGGGCCGACGGCGTTTGCCGGAGCTAGCAAAAAGGAACTACACCATGTTTGGTACCATGGGGATCTCGGAACTGATCATTATCCTCGTCATTGTCCTCATCATTTTCGGGGCGGGAAAGCTTCCACAAATCGGTGAAGGAGTTGGCAAAGCGCTCAAAGGATTCAAGAAAGAAGTCAATGATATTCCCCCGCCGGATGCGACACCACCCGAAGCGAATCAGCCGGCATCCATGCAGGCCCAATCGACAGTGCAGCCTGTGTCAGCACCTGCGCCGGGACCGGCTCCAGCCTCTTTGAAGCCCACGGCACCCTATACACCGGGACCGGAAATGACTCCCGGGACCACCGCTGCCTTGATGTACAACGTGGCTGCTCCGCCACAGCCACCCCGATCGACGACATCCGCGGTGTCCCAGCCAGTCTCGGCTCAATCAACAGGGCAGGGTCAGCAGCCCCCCACGATGGAAGAACGGGCGGCTGCTCCCACGCCGATGATGCGGGCGCAGTACCCTCCTCTTCCCGCAGGCGCCCAGGCGAAACCTGTGGCAAAACGCCCCTCGGCCATTGTCAACAAGGATGCCGTCGCACGTGTGCAGGCGCAGCAGGCGGCGATGAAGGCGAAGGCCATGCCGCCAGCCAGCGTGTCTCCGGAGGACATGCAGAGTTTGGGAGAAGGACTGGGCGATGCGTTGCGTACATTCAAACAGGCCGTAGCCGATGTCCGCAATTCGGTCGATCCCGAGATGCGGACAATCCAAGCTGAGATGGATTCTGCACAGAAGGAATTCCAGCAATCCATCGAGGCGGCCAAAGAATTGCCTACCGTGCACGAAGAGCCACCTAAACACGCATGAGTCGGGGGACGGTCTTCGTCAACCTACTCGATGCGTCTAACCTGCTCCATCGCACTTCCGCTCGCGCCGTAGGGCGCTTAGTCGTCGTATCACTCCTCTGTCTCGCCGGTTGTGTCCAGGACTCACCACTTTCATCGAAGGAACGCACAGTTCCGCTCTTGCTGGAGATGCTCCGCGATGAGGGGCCTGAGACACGGCGGACGGCTGCAGACTCTCTCGGCAAGATCGGCGACCCACGAGTCGCCGACTCCATTCTTCCCCTCATACACGATCCGGCATCAGTGGTCCGCGAAGCGTCGGTGAGGGCCCTGGGACGCTTGAAGCCCACGGCCACTGATGAAGTGGTTGCTCTGTTGATGCAGGCGCTGGGGGATCCTGTCGAATCGGTCCGGCAGGCGGCGATTGTGGCGATCGGCGAGATCGAACCAGGTTCCCGATTGCTGGAGCCAATCGTGGGTTTACTGCGATCTTCGGATACGACAATAAGGAGAGCGGCGGTGCGGGCTTTGCTACAAGTCGACTCGAGCCAATTTGTTCCTGCGCTCATTGAGGCAGGACGCGATTCCGATGCGGAGGTTCGCCAGGGGATTGTGGCGGTGGTGGGTGAGTGGGGAGGGTCGCGTGTCGCCCCATGGCTCAGAGAGCGTTTGGTCCAGGACCCTTCGCCCGGGGTGCGAGCAGAAGCGGCCTATCGTCTGGGAACGTTTAATGATCCTGATACGAGGGCTGCGCTCAACATGACGGTCACGAAGGATCCGGATAGCGGGGTGCGCCGGTGGGCGAAGCGGGGTGTTTAGGTCGCTACTCGGGAGCGATTCAATGCATCAACGAGTTCGACGAGCTCCTTGCGGGCCTTTTCGTCGATGTTGGTAAATTGGACGCCCATTCCTGGAAACAGCAGATGCCGCTCAGGTTTGTTACGGGTCCAGGCGACCTTCGCTTTGGCCTTGTATTTTTCCCAAGGACGATCGGGCAGTGCAAACTCAACGGACAGCTCAGTCCCAGGAGCCAGCGGGGTGCTGCTTTCAATGAACAAGCCGCCAGCCCCGATACCACCGGTTAAGCTATCGAACTGTTTACCTTCCGGGGTCGTGTAGCGGACCTTGACGGCGAGTGGGGCTCTCGGATGAGCGCGCGCATGGGCGAACCGGGTGTCGTCGCTGCCGGCAAGAACCTGTTCAATGATCTCTCCCCACGACAATATTCCGAGCAGTTCTCCTGTGGCACTATGAAGAGCGACCACTTCCTGGTCGGCATTCATCTCAAGTACTTTTCCCTCATGGCTTTCCGTCGTGGTCACAGGAAACTTCATGGCCATGTCCTTGTATCGATCGCTGGACGATGGGGTCGCAGATAGGTAATCACTAGGCCGGCTGCCCCACCGTCTGAAGGGATTTCACCAGTTCGAGCACGCGGTTACGGATATCGGGGCTAATCTCAGTGAAGCGCACCCCCATGCCCGGGCTAAATGTATATTGGTCTGCTTTAGGGCATACCCACGCGACAAGACCCTTCGCTGGCAACCACTCTGACGGCTTTTCCGGTAGTGAAAACTCAAGCGCAAGCTTGGTGCCCACCGGTAGTGGGCTGTGGCTCTCGATAAAAAGTCCGCCTCCACCAATGCCGCCTGCGCGACTTTCAAAATGCTGACCTTCCGGGGTTTTGTATTTGACACGGAAGGTCAGTGTCACGCGCGGCTCATTCCTGGCTTCTCGGCTCACCGGGGGTTTGCGATAGGCCAGAATCTGATCAATGACAAAGTCCCAGGACAGGTTGCCCATGGGTTCGCCGTTGATTCCCAGAAGGGTGATCACTTCACGGGCTGCGTCAAGATCTAGGGCCTTGCCTTTGTGTCGAAGACTTGAAGACACTGGATATTTCACACGTCCTCCACGCTCAAGACTGTACCGCAAGTATAGCGCAGCATTTCATCTTGTCGAGGAAAAGTGCAGAGTTGTGAGCATCGTCGCAGGCTGGATTGGATAAGGAGACAGAGAGTATTCGTGGAAGGAGGATGTGAGTGAACAATCCAGCCAGGATAATCCTGAGAAAACCACCTGTGAATTGGCGAAAAAGTCTACACTTATAATGACTTAAGCGGTCTTCACATCCTTGTCTTGTTCGAAAATTCTGATGGGAGCATGCTTACCGAGGATGGCATCCTCGGTAAGGAGGACTTCTTTAATCTGTTTCTGTGAAGGGGCATCATACATCACGTCCAGCATCACGTCTTCGAGGATAGCACGCAATCCTCGCGCGCCGGTTTTCTGAAGAAATGCTTTCCTCGCGATCGCTCCTAACGCACCTTCCGTGAACTTGAGCTTCACCTTCTCAAAGGAGAGCAATTTCTCATACTGTTTTGTGAGCGCATTTCTCGGCTCGGTCAAGATTCGAATGAGGGCGCGCTCATCCAGTTCATCCAAGGTGGCGATGACCGGTAGCCGACCGACAAACTCTGGAATCAAGCCGTACTTGAGGAAGTCTTCGGGCTGAACTTTCGCGAACAGTTCGCCAAGTCGCACCTCGTTCCGACCCCGAACTTCGGCTCCGAATCCCATCGCCTTCCGGTTCAGGCGTTGTTCAATAATCTGTTCGAGTCCGACGAAGGCTCCACCGCAGATGAACAGGATGTTACTCGTATTGACCTGAATAAATTCTTGGTGCGGATGTTTGCGGCCGCCTTGAGGCGGCACGTTGGCGACGGTTCCCTCAATGAGCTTGAGCAGCGCCTGTTGCACCCCTTCGCCCGAAACATCGCGGGTGATGGAGGGGCTGTCGCTCTTGCGGCTGATCTTGTCGATTTCATCGATATAGACGATGCCCCGCTCGGCCCGTTCGACATCATAGTCCGCCGCCTGCAGGAGCTTGAGGATGATGTTTTCCACGTCTTCGCCGACGTACCCTGCTTCTGTGAGCGTGGTGGCATCGGCCAGCGTGAAAGGGACGTCCAAGTATTTCGCGAGAGTCTGGGCCAATAGCGTTTTCCCTGTGCCCGTGGGCCCTAGCATGAGGATGTTGCCCTTCTGGAGCTGCACGTCGTCAACATCTTTGTCCTTGGCCGAGATTCGCTTATAGTGGTTATGCACGGCCACCGAGAGAATTTTCTTGGCCCGCTCCTGCCCCACGACGTATTGATCCAGGTGATGCTTGATTTCCACCGGCTTCTTGAGCTTTGAGGAAATCTCCTCCTTCGCTTCTTCCCAATCCTCAGCAATGATGTCGTTACAGAGATTGACGCATTCGTCGCAGATGTAGACGGTGGGCCCGGCAATCAGTTTGCGGACTTCGTCGCGGCTCTTTCCACAGAACGAGCAACGCAGATGTCGATCCATCTTATCCTGCTTAGCCATGCATCCCCCCTGTTACTTGTCTTTGGTCGCGTCTTTCCCTGCGTCACCACTGACGGCCTTAAGGAGCTTCGGTGGCCGCGTGATGACTTCGTCGATGAGACCGTACCGTTTGGCTTCTTCTGCCGACATGAAGTAGTCCCGTTCGGTGTCCTGGGATATCCTCTCCAGAGGCTGGCCGGTATGTTTGGCCATGATCTCATTGAGTCGTTCGCGGATTTTCAAAATCTCTCTGGCATGAATGTCGATTTCAGTGGCTTGTCCCTGAAATCCACCCATGGGCTGGTGAATCATGACTCTCGCATTCGGCAGGGCGAATCGCTTGCCTTTGGTGCCAGCGGTCAGCAAAAAAGCCCCCATGCTGGCGGCCTGGCCGAGACAGATGGTATTGATCGGGGGTTTCACATACTGCATGGTGTCATAAATGCCCAATCCTGCCGTGACGCTTCCTCCGGGCGAGTTGACATAGAGATTGATGTCTTTTTCGGGGTCCTCCGCTTCGAGGAACAAGAGCTGGGCAATAACCAGGTTGGCAAAGATATCGTCGATGGGCGCACCGAGGAAGATGATCCGGTCTTTCAAGAGCCGAGAATAGATGTCGTAGGCGCGTTCGCCGCGGTTAGTCGTTTCGATAACTATGGGAACCAGCATTCACGTCGTTCCTTTCCGCTTACAGCCTGTTGAAGCCAAGGCGCAAGGGGCTTGCAGCCTTCGGCATTATCCCTGAATCACCGCATTGCGGTAAACGAAATCCAAGGCTTTATCCGCCAAAATCCGAGCGCGCAACTCATCGATGGACTCTTGTCCGCCGGATTTGACCATTTTGACGAGATCTGCAGGGGGCATCTTCAGTTCCGTCGCCAGTCGCAAAATTTCAGCGTTGAGATCGTCCTGAGTGACCGTCAACCCTTCTTTCTCGGCGATCGCTTCCAACACGAGGCCGAGCTTCACGCGGCGCGACGCTTCTTCCCGATTCTGCTGGCGAAGGGTGGTGAGATCCTCCGTGCCAGCCGCTTCCTGGTTGCTACCCTTTCGTCGTTGCTGCTCTATATGCTGGCGGAGGATGGCCTCCAGCTCGCGTTCAACCAGGGTTTCTGGGAGGTCGAAGTGGTGGGTCTCCACGAGCCGTTTAATGATTGTGTCCTTATAGGTATCCTCGATCTCCCGCTTCAGGGCCTGCTCCATCCCGTTCCGCAGCTTGTCTTTGATTTCCTGAAGCGAGGTATAGGGGCCACAGTCCTTGGCAAACTCATCGTCTAGGGCAGGCAGTTTCTTTTCCTTGACGGATTTAATGGCCAGCGCGAACAGGACTGTCTTGCCGGCGACGCGAGGGTCGGGATGACTGGCTGGATAGGGCTGGGAGATTTCGAGAACATCACCTTCTTTCTTTCCTACGATAAGCGAATCGATTTCCAATCCCAAGAGGGATGCGTTTGACCCTACCTTGTGGAGTTGACCTTCCTTCTTCGTCCCATCCAGAGGTGCTCCATCGAGAGTGCCTTGCACATCCAGCACGACATAGTTCCCGTTCACAATGGTTTGGCCTCCCGGTGCGGCTTCCAGGCGCGCCTGTTGTTCGCGCAAGACCTCGAGTCCCCGGTCCAGCTGTTCATCGGTGACGGTGCGTTTGTCTGGCTTGAGCGAGATTGGACTCGGCGCCTTATAGTCTCGCAGCTCGATGTTCGGTTTGATCTCGACGGTCGCGGTAAAAGTGAAGGGTTCGTTTTTCTTAATCTTGACCCGGTCGAGTGGGGGAATTTCGACGAGGACCGGTACAATCCCCGCTTGGCGGATGGCCTTGTCGTAGTAGTCCGGGACGAGGTTTCGAATCACATCCTCTTCCACGGATTTGGAATAGCGTTTTTCCAGCAACGCCAAGGGTGCTTTGCCGGAGCGGAATCCTGGAATATTCACCTGACGGTTCAGCTCAACATAGGCGCGCGCAAACCGTTGAGTGACTTCATCGGCCGGCACTTCAATTTTGAGGACACGTTTCATCGGTCCTAGTTCAGTCACTTCCATTTTCATAGCTGGTGCATACCCTTTTCTTTAAGAAGCCACCCGAACGGGCCGTCGAGCCGTCGTCGGCCGCCCGGTCACGGTTTGGTGCGAGAGGGGGGACTTGAACCCCCACGGTTACCCACGAGATCCTAAGTCTCGCGCGTCTGCCAGTTCCGCCACTCTCGCATGGTGGGGTTGTGCAGGAGCCTACCCTAAGATAAAGCAAACAAGCGAAATCACATGATACTGTGAGCCTTTTGTACCGTTGGATGTATCCCACTGTCAACCCATACTCCTGGGGGATTGGGATCTGCGTTTACCGGCACCAAATTGATCCAGGTGCGGACATTGGGGAGGAGCTCCTGAGAAAGAAGAATCGCTCTGATTACATGGCTTGTTATGGTAGAGCCCGATAGCACCCGGGTCTTATGGAGGGTATAATACTAGAAATTATATGCGTGTGCACAAGCCGTATACGACGAAAGACGAAAAAGCTGGTCGTGGAATTGAACGGGGATCGCAATCGAGCTGATTGCCAGGAGGCCTGTGTCTCGATTAAGGAGGTGCGTGATGAGAGAGTTTCTCCTCTGCATGACCTGGGTCTTGGTTCTCCTGCCTGGGACGTCGTGGGCGTATCGAGACTATTTTACGACAGAGCAGAAGGCGCAACTCGCCAAGATCCAGACGGTCCTGATTGACGCCATTGCTATTACAGATAAGGGAGCAGTCGATGCGGGGCCGATTGCCCAGACCGTCTCGCGTCGTCTGGCCGAACTGGGCTATACGATGGTGCAGGATCGTGCGAAGCCTCATGACGCAGTCTTTAAAGTGAAGTGTGAGCAGCGGAAGACGTGGGAAGGGACCACTGCGGCCGGCGGCGACGCAGACTTGCCTGATGCTCCGTCGCGGCTGTGGAAGGGGCCTGCCTGCCAGCTGACCTATCTTTTGGGAGAGATGAAGGTCAAATGGCAACGGGAGGTGCGCACCGACTTCGAAGATGCGGTGACGGCAGCCCAATCCGCCCAGGCCGGGGAACCCGGCGCCTACGCGATGGCGAAATTGAATGAAGGATTGGAGAAATACGAGTTCCCGCTCCTAGTGACGGCAGAGTGGGGCCAACCGGATCGGCTGCTGAAGCTGCTGGATTCGACCGAGACCAGCCAGGCGCGCAAGGTCAAGATTATTTCGCTGCTCGGCGAGATGCAGGCTGACGAAGCCCTGCCCAGGCTGAAGCAAGCGCTCCAGGATCGAGACTTGGCGAAACAGTCGTTGGCTGCGATGGGCAATCTCGGGAGGGAAGGCATTCCGCTGTTGGTTGAGGTCATGAATACGTCACCGGATCTCGAGGTGCAAGCCGCAGCCGCCAAGGGGTTGGGCCAACTCGGCGGACTGCACGGGGATGCTTCAGTCGTGCCGCCGTTGCTGGCCAAGCTGAAGGATCCCAAGACAGACTGGTCCGTGCTCACGGAAGTGGCCTGGGCCTTGGGCAAAATTCCGGACAAACGATCGATCCAGCCGCTCTACGATCTCGACACGAAGCTACAAGGGATCCGCGATCCGGGGAATGTCCAGTTTAAGAAACTCAAAGAAGCGGTGTTCTGGTCGATCAAACAATGCGATACGTGGGATCAGTACAGCTAAAAGCCTTTCCAGCCTGAACCGCATCCCTGGCAGCGTGTTTCTCTTGATTGGCCTGTTGCTCGATGGCGAATTCGACTTCGCCCAGTCCGGAGGCTGGTTACGTTGAGCTGTTCATGAGAGGCGGAGGCAGTGTCAACCACTGCCCCCGTCTCAAATACAATAGGTGAGCAGCAACTCCTACTTCGTGACGCGGACCTCAACGCGGCGGTTCTTTGCCCGACCCGCATCGGTCGTATTCGGCGCGACCGGCTTGGTGTCTGAGTAACCGGTTGTGGTCGCGGCGCCAAGGCCACCTTCGTTCAGAGCCTTGGCTGCGTTGGCTGCACGGGCTTCAGAAAGTTCCTTGTTTGTGGGGAACTTCTTTTTCAGTGAGCTGCGGATCGGCCGGTTATCGGTATGGCCCTCCACCGCGACCTTGTATTCCGGGAAATCCTTCAAGATCGCCCCCACCTGCTTGAGCGCGTCGGCTCCGGCAGGCTTGAGTTCGTCTTCGCCGGATCCGAACAGGTAGCCCGAAGCCAGGTTGATCAAGAGCCGGTCGTTGTTCAGATCGACGGTAATGGTCTCCTTTTCAACCTGAGGACGAAGTGCACGGATAAGCCCGCGTTGAGCCTCTTTCAGCTTGGCCATTTCGGTAGAGAGATCGCCGCGAAGACTGGCAAGTTCCTTGTCGCGACCTGCCAGCTGCCCTTCGAGTTCGGTAATTCGTTTCCTATCCGCCGGTTGTTGTCTCCGCTCCGGCTTGAAGTGCGGCAAGTTGATGCCATGTGACGCCGCGATGTGCAGCAGCTAGGTCGAACATTTGTCTTTGTCTCCGCCTCGGCGCAGAGGAGCAACTGGCTGCGCCAGCACTCGATGAATCGCCCTTTCGCTTGATGCAGTCGATAACTGCTTGCCAGCTCCGAGTCGCCGCTTCAAGCTCCGCGTTACGCGACTTAGACCGGTCGAGTTCAGCCTGGGCCGATCGGAGGGAGTCACTGGAGCCGGACCGCAGGGAGGCGATCTCCCGATCGCGATCGGCCAACTGCATTCGTGCTGCCGCCAGTTCATCCCTCAACCGCTGCTGTTCCTTTTCCCAGGCGCTCGGGTGGCGGTATTCAAAGCCGCCGTCGCAACAGTTCGCATCTTTCATCGTTTCAATTTTCCCACCGCCACAACCGGTGACTGTGCCGAATGCCATCACACCGAGTAGCGTTAACTTAAGAAACTTCAACATTATTTTCTCCTTCAGTTGTGATTTATAGGTATGTTCATTTAACGTTGGACGTACAATGTGCGCACTTCGTGGCTTTGATCGGAATGGTGGACAAACACTGCGGACAATCTTTGGTTGTAGGAGGTCCAGCAGTCGGCTCCTTCTTCAGCCGGTTCACTTGCTTCACCAGCATGAAGATCACGAACGCGATGATGATGAAGTCGAACGTCGCCTGAAGGAAGACTCCGTAATTGATAGTGGGGGCTCCCGCCGCTTTGGCTGCTGTCAGCGAGGGCTGGGGTGCCCCGGACAGATTGATGAATAGGCTGGAGAAATCCACCTTCCCCATCAGCAAACCGATGGGCGGCATCAGCACGTCGCTGACCAACGAGGAAACGATCTTCCCAAATGCTCCGCCGATAATGACACCGATTGCCATGTCGAGCACGTTGCCCTTCATGGCGAAGTCTTTGAATTCTTTCAGCATGGTCTCTCCTCCTTGGGAGAAAGATTCAACGCAACAGCCGCCGATCTATGACGGCCTAGAGGACGTATCAAAGGCATACCTCCGACGTGATCAGCTAGAAAAAGATACTCCCATCTCTCAGGGCTACGACGTCAAGCAGAACTGGTGCAGTAGCAGTGGAGACAATGAACACGGAAACATCGGCTGCCACGAGGAACCTGGGTTCAATCAAACAAGTAAGAAGAACGAGAAACCAAGATCCCTTCTTCCATACAGAGAGAGTTCCTCAGACCAGGATGATTCACAGTTCCGCGCATAAAGCTCATTACGACTGACAACGACTCTGGTCGATAAGGTCACTAAGCTCGGAGAAGAGGTACTGATATAGCCCAGAATCTCATTCACCTCAAGCGTTAAAATTATCGCAAGTATGAAAATCGCGCTAAATGTTAATGTAAGTTGGTGAATTAACCATGCCTGGATATCTTTGCACACGTTCTCCCGCGCGCGCGATCCTAACGGCTCGACGTCGTCGATCTTGCCGTCTTTCACCGTCACATGACCAACACCTTCGAGTACTTTGGTCAAATCGAGAGGTTGATGAGAAAAGGCAACAAGAGGATGGCGACCGCCAAGTGGGAGAGTTGGGAGGATCAATGCCATGGCGATTCGCACTGGTTGTCACCTTGCTGGTCATCAGACCGCATGTTAAGATGCCGCTTCGTGAAAATCGGTGCGGAGAGGTGCGAGAGTGGACGAATCGACATGCTTGGAAAGCATGCGTCCCAGCAATGGGACCGTGGGTTCGAATCCCACCCTCTCCGCCATACAAGGGTCGTCCGACGGCGAGCCACTGTCATGATCAGCGGATAAGGTCTCAATGTATTTTAGGGGCTGGGCCCTGTGCAACAGAACCCTGTGAACCCCGCCAGGTCCGGAAGGAAGCAACGGTAAGCGGTTAGTTCTGTGTGCCGCAGGATCACCTGGCCCCACTTTTTTCATTGTGACGCATAAAAGCCAGAGGCGAAGGGCGATAGGTCAAACAGAATGTCGAGCCTCTAACGTCTCACCCAGCGCCCTTGCCGCGTAAGCTATGGATTACCAAGTTTCTGCCAGAAAATACCGGCCGGGCACGTTTGATGACGTGATTGGACAGCCACACGTTGTGCAAACATTGGTGAATTCCGTTACCACGAAACGAATTGCCCAAGCCTATCTCTTTTCCGGAACACGCGGCGTGGGGAAAACCACGGTCGCGAGAATTCTCGCCAAGGCGCTCAATTGTGAGCAGGGGCCGACCGGCACGCCCTGCGGCACCTGCTCCAACTGCCTCGAAATTGCACAGGGGACCTCCGTCGATGTCATGGAGATTGATGGGGCGTCCAATACGAGTGTGGACGACGTGCGCGAGATCCGCGAGAACGTCAAGTTCGCCGCGTTTCGTGGGAAGTACCGGGTCTACATCATCGACGAAGTCCATATGTTGTCGAATTCGGCCTTCAACGCCCTTTTGAAGACGCTGGAGGAACCGCCTCCGCATGTGGTGTTTATCTTTGCTACCACTGAGATTCACAAGATTCCGGCGACGATTCTGTCCCGCTGTCAGCATTACAATTTTCGACGAATTGCGCGGACCGAGATCGTCGAGCGGCTACGCCATGTGATCAATCAGGATAACATCGCGATCGAGGAACGAAGCCTGATGGCTCTCGCCCGGGCCAGCGAAGGCAGTATGCGCGATGGGCTGAGCCTGCTCGATCAGGCGGTGGCGTTCGGCGGCAAGACGATTGTGCACGCGGATCTAGAAGCCCTGCTGGGAGCGGTCCCACAAGAACTCGTTCGTGCCATGATTCAGGCGATTATGGCTCAGGAGAGTGCCGCGGCGCTTTGCGTACTGGCCCAATTGTTAGATCAAGGACACGATCTGAGAGCCTATTGTGCGGAGGTCGTCGAGTATCTGCGCAATATGTTGGTGGTGTCGGTGGTGCCCTCGCCACAAGAGCGGCAGGGCTTAATCGAAGCTTCCGCAGAAGACCTCGCGCAAATGGCGGCTGACGCTCGCTCTTTCTCGCCCGAGTCACTTCAGGAACTGTTTTCGATCTTCACGCAAGCAGAGGACTCGCTGAGGCTCAGCGCCCATCCCCGATTCGTGCTCGAAACAGCAGCCGTGCGTGCGACCCGGCTGCTGCGTCGAACGGATGGGAAGCCAACCCAAGCGCTGCAGCCAGGCCAGACGACACTCCCACCTCAGCCTGTTCCAGTGCGCACAGGCCAGCCAGTTTCCTCGGCTCCTCCTACAGAGGCAATGCCTCTCTCGCCATCGCGGCCCCCGCAGTCGACGGCTCCTGGGGCGGTCGCTCCGACGCCGTCGAGGTCTTCTCTTGTCGGAAAGACGGCGCCTTCACGAGGACTCTCTATAACTCCTCCCAACGTCCAGTCCCCTGGCACTGCTGATGATGTGAAGGCTTCGACGCCTGTGGCATCGTCTCCAACTGATGACGGACGCCCCGTGGTGGCGCTCAATTGGGAACAGGTTCAAGAGGAAGCGGCCAATGCCTCTTCAAGGATTGCCGCATTCCTGGAAAGAGGGCGGTTTGTGGGTGTGGACGGCCATGTCGTAACAATTGGATTTGCCAAGCAAGAGATGTCGGCTCGCGGAATGATCGAGAACCCCGAAAATATGGCGGTGCTCACATCAATATGTGAACGATTGAGCGGACAGACGGTTCGGCTGCGGATTGTGGAATTGACGGAGTCGCATCCCCCAGGACCGACAATGGCTCAGCTCAGAGCGGCGAAGGAAAAGGAACAACGGCTGGTTCTCTTCGAGCAAGCGCGGGCACATCCGGTCGTCAAGCAGGCGTTGGAGATCTTTGGTGCGGAGCTGGCAGAGGTTAGGCAGGTGTCAAGCCAGAAGGAGGTCCAGGAATGAAAAACCCGTTCGGCAATATGGGAAATATCCTAAAACAAGCGCAGGCGATGCAGGAGCAAATGGCAAAGTTGCAGGAGGAGGCCGCGTCGAAAACCGTCATCGGGACCGCTGGAGGTGGCAGTGTGACCGTCACAGCCAATGGTGCCATGCAGCTTGTCGGCATCGTCATCGATCCCGAAGTGGTCAAGGGTGGCGATGTAGAGATGGTGCAGGATTTGGTCATGGTTGCGTCGAACGACGCCCTTCAGAAAGCTCGTGAGATGATGGCGGATGCCATGAAATCGCTCACCGGTGGGATGAATGTCCCCGGGCTGTTCTAGCGGAATATCACGTCATGGCGGTTGATCAACAAGGATTGCTTGCACGGTTGGTGCGCGAATTAGTCCGTCTTCCAGGTATCGGCCAAAAGACGGCCCAGCGATTGGCTTTCCATGTCTTGAAGACCGAACGCGAAGACGCGCTCCGCCTGGCCGAAGCGATTCGTGCGGTCAAAGATGGGCTTTCCTTTTGCCGACAGTGCCGGAACATTGCCGAGGAAGAACTCTGTGAGTTTTGTCTCGATCCGAAGCGGGACCAGACGAGAATCCTGGTGGTGGAAGAGCCGAGTACGATCTATGCTATTGAGCGGGCTGGGGCCTACCGTGGTTTGTATCATGTGTTGCTCGGTGCCTTGTCTCCGTTGGACGGCGTCGGACCGTCAGATATCAGGGCCGAGGAGTTGGTCGACCGGGTGAAGCTTGGGACAGTCGGGGAAGTGATCCTGGCGACGAGTCCGACAATCGAGGGCGAGGCGACCGCCATCTATTTGACGAACCAACTGAAGCCTCTCGGGGCGCGGGTCTCACGTATCGCCTATGGAATTCCAGTCGGGATGGATATCGAGTATGCCGACGAAGTGACGCTGCTCAAGTCGATCGAAGGCCGTCGGGATCTCTAATGGAGGCGAGTTGGGCGAGATTGACGGGCACTATGCTTCCCATTGACCCCCTCTCCAAGCCCCTGTTATAGTCCCGCTCGTTCCGGACGGTTTTACTTCTCAGGTAGGTTGCGGTGTGAAAGCAAGCCCTTCCTCCAAACGCATCTCGTCTGCTCCGTCAATTGTGCGGTCTGTCACGGCCAAGCGCAGAGCCAAGCCATCGTCCCAGGGTAAAAAGTACGAGGCCATTCGTCGTGACCTTGTGCGGCAGCGCAAGGCCATGCTGGTTGAGGCGGGCGAGGGCCTCACTAATCCAAACGGACAGGAGGCGTTCCCGGACGTCAGCGATCAGGCCTCTGCAGAGGCCGACCAGAATTTTTCGTGGCGTATCCGTGAGCGCGAGCGACGGCTGATCAAGAAGATCGACGAAGCGCTTGATCGAATGGACCAGAACACCTATGGCATCTGTGAGCGCTGCGAAGAAGAGATTCCCTTTCCCCGACTCAAAGCCCGTCCCGTGACCACCCTCTGCATCAATTGCAAGACACTCGAAGAACAGGCGGAGAAGATCCGGCGCTGAACCTGTGCTTCTTTTCCAGCTCCACCGGTCTAGAAGTGCAGTGCAATCCCCCCTACCACGAGGTTCGACGCGATAGTGAACCGCGCGCTGTATCCCGGTGGAGCCCCGGCACCGTTATAATTAAACGTGTTCCAGCCCGTAGTTCTCTTATATTCCCCGAAGAGAGCAAAGTTTCGAAAAATGAAAACCTTGAGACCGAAAATACCTTGGACTTCCGGGGAGTAACTCGTTTCTTGATATGAAATTGCGGAGACTGAGAGGTGAGCGCGCTGCACACCAAGACCTGCTCCGATATAAGGGTAGAATCTCCCTTGAGGAAGCTCCGGTGTTGCCCATATGGGGTAGCGAAACAGTAGATTCGCCGCGAGAATATTCACACTGATATCTTGGGGCGTGGTGAAGGTGACAGATACGACTTGCATGCCAGGTGTGAGAGAGGTACCACCGGCTCCGGCTGTCTGGGGGTCGAGATCCGCGGTAAATTTTGTGTAATCTAACTCAAGACCGATTTGTGGCTGCCATTTGTATTGTCGAGGCAGATACCAGGCCGTGATCTTGGCGCCGAAGGCCGAAGAATCATTCAAATTTACTCCATGCGCTGTTCCGGTCGTAGCCCCACTCCCTTGACCAAAGTTAAATTTGACGTCTTCGTTGGAGTTAAAGGCTTTGCCTCCGAACCCTCCGACTGAAAACTCCCAGTCCCGTTCGGCTTGAGCCTGTAGCGGCAGGAGGAACAGAGCCATGACTGCCAAGACGATTGCTCGCACACCAGCCCAGATAGGTCGTTCCATGTCGTTCTCCCATCCTTCTATGCAAAGTGATGGGACGAGCCTGCCGCGAGATATGCTGGGAACCTAATGAAATCACACATTCGATCACTTTTGAGGGGAGCGAAAGGATTGATGGACAGAGGCTAGTGTTTCAACGCCTTGACGCGCTGCTGGACGAGGGCGATGCGACTGGCTTCATCGGGGATACCTTCGACGAGCGCGAGATAAGTCTCGTACTCCGAGATGGCCCGCTTGGGATTCGTGGTCTCATAGGCCTCGGCCAAGTGGAAGCGGGCAATGGCATAGTTGGGGCGGAGCGTGACGGCTTTTTCGAATGAGGCGAGCGCATTCGCCTTGTCTCCCAGCTTGCCGTACACCGTGCCGAGGTTGTTCAGAACTTCCGGAGTGTTGGGCCTGATGGCCAATGACTGAAGCATTTCCGTCTTGGCCTTCTCATGTTGTCCCTCCCCTTCCCATGCCAGACCCAGTTTGTGGTGAGCTTCTGCCAACCACACTTTATTCGTAAACCCGCTTGCGATCGCTTTCTGATAGGCTTTGACTGCGGTATCAAAATTCTGGGTCCCGCAGTAGGAGAGCTGTGCGGTTTCACCACGCGCGAATTGCTGGAGCGACAGAAAGGGTTCCTTGTCCTCCGCGCCTTGACTGTCGAGCGTTTGGCCTTGCTTTTTGCTGCTTGGATGGCGCAACCGTTCCAAGAACTCCCGGCGATAGGGTGAGAACAACCGCACATAGGGGTCGATCGTCACAGAAGCCTGGAGCAACGCCGGATGTTCGCGCGTGCCAAGGACCAAGTACTGTGTCGTGGTTTTCTCATCGCCAGTTTCGTACAGGGCGCTGGAATCCATGCTCGACTGAGAAGACAGATTGGCAACGTTCAAATAGAACTCCAGCGTTGGTTTCAGGAGCGTCAAGGTATGGCGGAGCACTGGGTACGGATCCAAGTTGAGACTGGACGGAAAGGTAAAAAGTGCCCCCACCAGCAGCCCATCTTCGTCGAAAAAATAGGATTCGTCGCCATGTGACTGGCTTCGATCTGCAGGTGAGAACCAGCTCTTGTCCGGCGCCCCAGGCTTGTGCTTTGAGGGTAGAGGCAGGATATGTCTTGAGGAGGTCGGACTTCGAAGTGCAGAGGGTTGTAGACTTGAGGAGTACCAGATCACTTTCAGACGGCGGGAGGTTGGGTCTTGGAGCTTGCGTTTCGCAAGCGTTTAGCAGGAGGCTCAGTCCTAGCCCGCAGGCTACCCACAGTTGAATGGGCTGAAAGGGCACTGTACGAGGTGCTTGCGTGCCAGGTGGGTTCCGACTCACGAATGGAGCATACATGAAAACGGAAGGGGTTTGCCAACATACCGACAAGGGAACGCCCGCTCTCGTGGGAGAAGCGGGCGTTGAATCTGAGAGGGATTGCGTTTGATTATCGCCGTTGACTGTCCAGCATAGAATCTTCAGTTGTGTATCCGAAAAGGTATGGCAGGTGGCTCGAGAGCGTGTAAAGCGGGCGGTTTACAATGTAATCCACAGCGACCCCTGCTGGGTGAATGAGAAACCCGGCCCAGCGCCAGGGGTTATCGTATGCGGCTGCTCCGGCCGCCACATCGGTGTAGACCAAGGATGTGGGGTCCATCACGCTGTAAATGCTGGCCGGTGCTACATAGCCTCCATCCATATCGGTCGTCGCCTGCTGTTGGTGGCTCGAAGCACAACCGACCGCGGTGGCGAGCAGAAGAATTCCCAATGCAAGAGTTGTAGTCCGCATAGATGACCTCACTTGTCTCGTATGGTTCAAAGTCGACGGTCTCCCAATTGACTGAAGTGTAGCCGACCTGCAGCATTCTGTCCAGGCATGGAGCGATTCGGGCAACATCATGAAAACCGCCTGTTTTAGCGAAAGAATGGATTGGGAAGAGGAGATGGAGAAGATGGTGGGCGATACTGGTATCGAACCAGTGGCCTCTTCCGTGTGAAGGCAAATCAGGTACTTTTTAAAAGTGCTCGCTGTTGCAATGGTTTCCCCATTTATCTTTGCGATTCCGAGAGGTTCGAGCGTTCTGTTTATTCTACTGAGTTCATTCCCTTCCGTTGCTTCTGGATTTTTTCTGGCACAAAAATGACCACAGCAAAAGTACGTAGATCCGCAAACCGTATAGGCGATCCTTCCTGACTTGAGGTAGATAGTAGACAGTGGGTAATGGCGATTAGCTAACAACGACCGCATTGACGAAACGTGGATTGAACCCGTGTTTTAACCCGACTACGACTTCGCCCTTTATTTTCACGAGCTTCGACGATTTTCTTCAAGTCAGAAAGGGGTACGACTAAAACATGGAGGCTTGAGAAGCACACCGGAGGAGGCTAGTTCCTGTCCGGTATATGTCGCAGTCTCTCAGAACGCCTCAAGCCGATAACAGAGATTGAAGCGGTAAAGCGGTAAAAATGGGACTGGTGCTCCTCGGCATCTGCGACCTGTAAACCTTGACACCTCCCCACGGACGGCCTAGCCTGACCGCCGCACATCCATCTCTGTCTAAGAATTGTTTGAGAAGTGATGAATTATGGATCTTTCCTGCACAATACTTGACGCATTAAAAGCTTGCCCAGCACCAGAACCGGACGGCAGATGGCGTTATACGTATGAATTGATTGTTGGCGCTGCTGCTTCGCTATTGAGCGCGCGCCCACATTACATCGGGACACGTCACTACAATCTCAAAAAGCAGTACGAGTCTCGGCCGGAAATCCTACATAATCTCTTGCATGAGGCACAAGCGGAAGCGGATAGAATTCGAAAGCCCATAAACCTTTACTACGAAGGTCTCGAAGACTGGACCGCCGGGTATTTCTTCAATTCAGGAATTGTGAGAATTGCTTGTGCATATGAGTACGCAATATGTACCGCCGGCAATACAGACCCATTCGACATGGCTAAGTTTGAAGAAGTTTCTAATTCATTGAAAAAGTACGGACCTCCTGTAGCCATAAAGCGACTGCTAGAAATATTTGAGTCGTTTAAGAGCTATGGAAGAATGGAGGGACGAAAAAAACTAAACAGCGACGTAGATGCGTTAGCGAGCAAGTTTCATTTCGAGGAGCAAGCCACAGCACAATCGATCTATGAAGGACTTGCCAACCATGAGGATTTTCTGAGAGCTGCAGTGTTGTTTGTCTGGTCCGATTACAACTGGTTTAAGCATAGGCCGATGGGCTATCCAGGATCAGGACACCCTAGAGAGCGGCCCGCTGTTCAATTTGCGCTCGCACTTCGCGGATACCGTGCATTATGTGATTTGTACTCCTGGTGTCGCAATTTAGAACAGAACTCCGCGCAGGCAAACCCTGCCAACTGAAACACCAGCATTCCCCTCGCTCATCTCTTGCGCCTAGCTAGCCACCCTCCTACAATGGGCCTCCCTGCGAGGTGTTCATGCCCTTCTCGATTCGTCCCTACCGTCGCTTCCCTGTGCGGCGGTGTTCCGTCTCCTACAGCGCCGGCCCCTTTCAGGGCCCAGGCACGATCTGGAATCTCTCGTGCACCGGATGGCGGCTCTCCGGCAACCTGCCCATGCGTCCAGTCGGTCGCAAGATCACCCCATTGAGTCTGCTGATCGTGGCGTGGCTCATTGCGTGGGTGACGACCGTCCCTCTGTTCCATACTCATCTCCCAGACATCACTGAGGGACCGGCCTCTCTTCATGGCGGTCTCGCGCATACGGTGTTCTCTCCTGACCTCCCGGGGGAATACTCCCACTCCTATAATGTGACGCATCAGGACCATTCCGTTCACCTGTCGAACCGGGTCTCCAACTCCCCGGAACTTGGCTTCGTCCTCTTAGAGAATGATGAGGCGAAGCATCGAAAGGTCGGACATCCCGGTGTCCTCATCGTGCTCTGCTGCCCACCCACGAGCCCTCTCCTGCCCCCCTCGACTCTTGAATCGGCTGCAGTGCCCCAACGGGTTCTTCTGTTCGTGGCGCCTCAAGGCCCGCGTCCTCCTCCTGCTGTGGTCTCCTTGTAAATTTTCCCACACACGATAGCGCTTGCTGAGAGGCACGCGGCATCCTGAGGAGTCACTCTCCAAGGGATCCGGACACCATCGTGCAGTGGTCATTCGCCGAGTGAACACGGACCTTGTTGAGCAGACGGCAGTGCCTGTGAGCCGGGACCATCACTGGTATGTATAGCGTGGATCAGATTGTTGGGTGCAGTGATCGTATAAAGAAGGTGCCGCCTTTAGTGAGCGTCATCATCCCGACCTACAACTGCGCACCCTATCTTGCAGAGGCGATAGACTCTGTGCTGTTGCAAGCAGGGGTGAATATGGAAATCATCGTGGTCGACGATGGCTCAACGGATAATACAAAAGAAGTGGTCGAGAAATACAGGGACCGCATAACGTATATCACGCAAGTGCCTGGACGCGGTGCGTCAGCCGCCCGGAACCTAGGTATTCAACACGCCTCCGGCGAGTGGATAGCATTTCAGGACGCCGACGACATTTGGTTTCCAGAAAAGCTGGCTAAGCAGCTGGACGCAATACAGAGCTATCCACATGCGAGACTGGTCTTCGCGGATACCCTTGTGTCCCGTAATAGGGTGGTTGTTCAGGACTCGCTGATGAGTAAAAGGCTCAAGAATTGGTGCGAGAGAAATACGACCCAGATCCCAGACGTGTATTATGGCAATGTGTATAGGGAGCTCCTGTTCGGAAACTATATATGTACGATCACGGTCCTGCTCCACCGCAATGTGTTAGACGAAGCTGGGATATTTGACGAAACGCTTAAGGTTGGAGAGGATTACGATCTGTGGCTACGGATCGCACGGGACCACCCGGCCATCTATGTAGATCGGGTATTCTGTGAATACAGAGTTCGAGACAATGGATTGTCGGGAGGCCTGGAGGCACGCAGTCCTCGGTGGCTAGAGGCTCATACTGTCGTTCGTGAGAAGCACTTGCGATCTCACTGGGTACCAGATCAGCATCATCATTTGTTGACTGGCGTCTTGAGCAACAATTATTGGGCGCTGGGGAGGATATTGTTTCGGTGAAGGGCGATTTAAGGAAGCTCGGACCTTCTTTCTCAAAGGATTGGGCTACCGCCCTCTCAGTCTCAAGAACTGGTTCTTTTGGTGCAGCTCTTTTCTCCCATTATGGGTTATTGCCGGTATGCGATCAGCAAAGCACGTCATGAAGGTATGGTAAATTGCACCAACAGTGTAAAGCAACAAACAGCCGAGATGTCCAGAGCTTATCTGAGGCTCACCACGTGGGTTCTCTTCCTCCTTCTGCTGCCGCTGCTCTTCTCCTTCTAAACTATGTTTGCAGTTGACCTTCTCAGCAAAACAGTCAGCGTCCTCGACGGCGACACCATCGAAGCCCTGCACAACCAACATCCTGAGCGCATCCGCTTGAGCGGCATTGACTGCCCCATATAGGGTACTGGTGCTAGTTTCTCTTCTCCTCGTCGCATTGCTAGTCCCTCCCCTCGCGACGTAGACCACTCGTACGTCACGAGTCAACGCACACATGTCACAACGCCGCGTCAAGGAATGACCGGGACGTTGCTCAATTGAGGCCTGCATGTCCTTAACTGTCCTAAACTGCCCTAAGCTGCCCCCAACTGCCTAATTCCCTTCTCCTCCTCTTTGCCCTACGCTCGTGATCACGCCGAGCGGATGCAGGCTTGATCACCTGAGCGCGATGGAATGATCACTAAAGCGCACCAAAGCATCCATAAGCAGCCATAAGCATCCTGCCTAATTCCCAGGGCAGGATCTCTGGCGTAGGGTGGGACAAGACGTTGAACCAAGGAGGGCGCATGAAGACAAAGAATCTGTCGATCAAGGAACTCGCGGCCTACCTTGGCGTGAGCACGGATACCATTCGGCGAGCGGTTCGCAAGGGTGAGATTCCGGCGACACGGGTCAGGACCGCGTACCGGTTTGATCTCCACCAAGTCCTCACGTGTCTGCGGCGGAACGCAGAGGCCAGGTTTGGGGCACGCTCAGCCTGCGCGCCGGGCGGCAGTGCCGGCCGCGCGCAGGCAGACCCGCCCCCGTCTGGTAAAACGGGGGCACTACCCACAGAGATCGTTACAGGAGGTCTAGAGAGTCCATGAGTTCCCCCTTCACCCTCACCATGGATTGGCTCGCCTTCACCCTGCCGGCAGGCTCCGCCCAGGACACGATGCAGATGCTAGGCGGCGACTGGACCAAGAGCAACACCGGCTTTCGCGGCTATCCCGCGTCCTGGATCACCGCGAGTGCCAGCCGGGGAGTGGGCAAACTGGGAACAGGCGCGCCCCGTGCGCCCCTCGAAGTCCATGTCGATCTCTCCGGTGGGATTGTCGCGCCGTGGCCCTCAGGGAAGGTCCGGACGGTCCTCCAGTGGATTCTGAAGCACGACGGCCACCTGACGCGTCTCGATTGCGCGCTCGATGATCGGAACAGTTGCGTCCCACTCTCGACCATCAGACAGGCCATTGAGATCGGGCAATGTGTGACGCGGGCGGACCGGATGCAGCGTATTTCGTCCAGATCCATCCATACAGACACGCCCAGCGGAGAGACGCTCTATCTCGGGAGTCCGCACAGTCAGACCCTCCTGCGCATCTACGATAAACGCCTGGAGCTGCAATCCAAAGAGCGAGAGGATTGGCAGGAGTACGGCATCCGGTGGGAGTTGGAATTGAAGAAGGATCGAGCCCAGGTCTGTGGACAGGTCCTGTCCTACCTGGAGGAAACCGACTGGCTCGAATTCATGGTCGGGGTGCTACGAGGCTATGTGGATTTCCGAGACACCACCCGAGACGAGGAGGACGAGTTTCGGTATCGAGCCCCGCTCCTGGACTGGTGGCTGCTGCTCACCGATGGATTCAAGAAGGGCCGTCTCGTCGTGGAGAAGGAGACCCAGACCCTCCCCAAAGTGAAGCGCTGGGTGAGTCAGTCCGTGGCCCCGATGCTGGCGGTCATCTATGCGGAACATCCCGGGGGCCAGCCTGGTTGGAGAAGCAAATTATCGCGGGGAAGCGCCGATGGAACAATAAGCATCGCGGGCTGCTGAAGAACGAGACACCATTGAGTTCCAAGCAGGACGCCGGCGAGTCCGCGGGCGCACCATCAACGGGGGATGAGGGGGTGTCGTAAGACTCCCCCTGCTTCTTCAGAAGGTATGGGTATGTTGCTTACGGTGAAAGATCTTTCGGCCTGGCTCAATATGAAGCCGTCTACGCTGTATCTGTGGGCGGCTCAGGGAAAGATTCCGTGTCGGAAGATTCATGGGCTGATTCGGTTCGAGCGGGAACAAGTCCTGGTGTGGCTCCAATCATTTGAGCGAAAGCCTCCGGGGTACATGCCGTCAGCCCCTCGTACCCAGCACAACGACGTAGACGAGCTGATTGAAGCCGCAAAACGGGAAGCCTATACTCGCCACGGGGAAACCAGACCAACAGCGAGCCCAAAGGGAAAGGAGTAGACGATGGGGCTCGTTAAACGAGGGAACGTCTGGTGGATGAATATCATGTTTCAGGGTCATCGGATACGACGGTCCACAGGGACAACGAATCGAGCCCTGGCCGAATCGATCGTGGCCAAGGTGAAGATTCAGCTTATCGAAGGACAGTATTTTGACCGCATGGAGGAACGGACACGAACGTTCGACGAGCTGATGGATCGCTTTGAACGGGAACATCTGGTCAAGTTGGCGAGCCGGCAGACTTGTGAGGTGTTCGTCAAACACTTCCGTGAATTCTTTGGAGGCCGGACTTTGGCGAAGATCACCCCCAAGCTGATTGTGGAATATAAGTGCAGCCGCTATACGATGGGTGTGAAACCAGCCACAATTAACCGAGAGTTGACGTGTCTGAGAAAGGCCTTCAGCCTCGCCAAGCGTGAGTGGGAGTGGTGCCGGGATAATCCTGTGAGCCGCGTGTCCGCGGAAAAAGGAGCAAACAAACGGGACCGCTGGCTGACAGAAGAAGAGGAGGCGCGATTGCTGGCCATGTGTCCGTCATGGCTGCGGGAACTGATGCTCTTCGCGCTTCACAGCGGGATGCGGTTGGGCGAGATTCTGGCGCTCACGTGGAACGGAGTGGATCTGTTCCGGAAAACAGTGACGGTGTTTCGTTCGAAGAACGGGGAGCGACGCACGCGTTCCTGCGAATCAGACCGTGATGGCTCTCCTGAAGGAAAAGGCCAAGGTGCGGCACCTGAACACGAACTTGGTGTTTCCGAGTCGGACCGGCACACTGATTGATCCCAACCATCTTCGACGAGCCTTACGGACCTGCAACGAGGAAGGCTGGTCTTCAGGATTTTCATTTCCATGACCTCCGGCACACATTCGCCACTCGGCTGGTTCAATCGGGGGTGGATCTGTACAAGGTGCAGCGGCTTTTCGGGCACAAGTCTCCGACGATGACGCAGCGGTATGCGCATCATTACCCGGAGAGCTTGAGGGATGGAGTGGAAATATTAGACCGACGCCCACACCGTGACACAAAATTGACCACAGTGTCAGGGGTGTCTGATGCCGCTGTCTCTCAAGTGTTTGAAAAGATGGTGGGCGATACAGGTATCGAACCTGTGGCCTCTTCCGTGTGAAGGAAGCGCTCTACCCCTGAGCTAATCGCCCATTGGAGACAAAGTCTAGCATGAGGTCATAAATTGGATCAACCATGACGCCACGCGCCGTGCGAAACGAAGTCGCCTTGACATCCCCAAAACGCGGTTCCTACAATGCCCCGTCTCTCACTTTATTCCTCACGGCATTTCATTCGCATGCGCGACGACATTGTCATTGTCGGTGGTGGTCTGGCCGGGGCTGAAGCGGCTTGGCAGGCGGCAAACCGTGGAGCGAAGGTGACGCTCTATGAAATGCGTCCCAAGGAGATGACGCAAGCGCATAAGACCGGTGGTTTGGCGGAGCTGGTCTGTTCGAATTCGCTTGGCTCCTCGGATATCCTGAATGCTCCCGGCATCTTGAAAGAGGAAATGCGTCGTCTCAACTCGCTCATTATTCGGGTTGCGGATGACGCAAGAGTGCCAGCGGGATCGGCTCTCGCCGTCGATCGCGAACAGTTTTCACTCAAAATTACTCAGACACTGGAAGGGCATCCGAACGTCCGCATTCTGCGTGAGGAGGTCACTGAGATTCCAACGGACTGTCTGTGTATTCTGGCAACCGGCCCGCTGACATCCGACAAACTGTCCCAGGCGATTGCGCAATTGACCCACACGAAACATTTGTATTTTTATGACGCGATTTCTCCTATCGTGGATGCCGATTCCATTAATATGGATGTCGTGTTCCTCGCATCGCGCTACGACAAGGGTGGGGATGATTATCTCAACTGCCCCATGGACGAGCAGGCCTATAACGCCTTCTATGAAGCATTGCTTGCGGCGGAGAAGGTCCAACCCAAAGAATTCGAAAAGACGTCCTATTTTGAAGGTTGTATCCCCATCGAAGTGATGGCCGAACGGGGCCGCCAGACCATGCAGTTCGGTCCGATGAAACCGGTCGGCCTGGAGAATCCCAAAACTGGTGCCCGAGCCTATGCTGTAGTACAGCTCCGGACAGAAAACGTCCATCGATCTTGTTACAACCTTGTGGGGTTCCAGACTAAACTCACCTACGGGGAACAGAAGCGAGTGTTTCGGATGATTCCCGGTCTTGAACAGGCTGAGTTTCTCCGCTATGGCAGCCTGCATCGCAATACTTTCATCAATTCTCCCCAATTGCTGCGCGACACCCTTCAGTTCAAGGCGCGTGGCACTCTCTTTTTTGCGGGCCAGCTGGTCGGCGTCGAGGGGTATACGGATTCTGCAGCGATGGGAGGGCTTGCAGGAATCAATGCTGCCCGTGGTCTTGCGGGATTGCCGTTAGTCACGCCGCCACCCACGACGGCGCATGGCTGTCTGGTGTCCTACATTACGAAGACAGACTCTCGTCACTTTCAACCGATGAATACGAATTTTGGACTTTTCCCTCCCCTTGCGACACCGACGAGAGACAAGGAACACAAGCGGCGGCTCACAGGACAACGGGCACTTGAGGATCTGACGGCATGGATGACGCAATCCGGGCTTTCATGACGTTTCTCGACGTGGAACGTCATGCGTCGCACGAAACAGTTCGCAACTATGTCTCGGACCTCCGGCAGTTTCAGACGTTCATGATGACGGAGTCTTCCGACGCCCAAAAGATTGATCCCGCCACCGTGCAAACGGAGTCTATTCGGGCCTATCTTCACTGGTTGGATCGCAAGCGTGAGAAAAGCACCTCAATGGCCCGGAAGCTTGCCTCGCTCCGCAGTTTCTATCGCTATTTACAACGAGAGGGCATGGTCGGCCTGAATCCCGCCGAGGCCATCAGGACGCCGAAACATCCCAAACATCTTCCGCGTGTCTTGACCAAGGACGATGCGGCAGCGCTGATGGAGTTTCCTGCCGATCAGACGGGAGGGTCTCTCCGAGACCGCGCCTTGCTGGAGACACTCTATTCGACCGGGGCTCGCGTGAGTGAAGTCGTGGGGATCAATGTCGAAGATCTCCGTGCATCCGAGGGGCTGGTCCATCTCCGAGGAAAAGGTCGAAAGGAGCGCGTCGTGCCGATCGGAGACGTGGCCCTGAGGGCCATTCAGGCGTATCGGAATCAGCAGCCCCTGATGGACTCTCGAGATCTCACGACGAAGCGTGATGTGTCCCCGATCTTTCGCAACAGACGAGGCGGGCGTTTGACGACTCGGAGCGTCGCTCGCATCGTGGCCCGTTATTCGAACCGGCTTGCTGGTGGTTCCGTGAGTCCCCATACGCTGCGTCACTCCTTTGCCACCCATCTCCTTGACGAAGGGGCCGATTTGCGATCGATCCAAGAGATGCTTGGGCATGCCTCATTGAGTACGACGCAAAAGTATACGCACCTGGCCACGGATCAGCTCCTAGCCGTCTATGATAAGACTCACCCGCGAGCCGGTCGCTCGACCAGCATGCGTAGCGCGAAGGACGATAAGCCATGATTATCATACGGTCGAAGTGGCCGGAACGGACGCTCAGCATCGATACGCCGTATAATCGGGCGCATCGCGCACAGTACATAAAGCGAGCTTGCTCGTTCCGCGTCTCTCGCTTTTCACGCTTTTCTCGCCATGGGAGCCAAGCATGAACAGACTGATTAAGAAAGCGAACGTGCTAATCGAAGCCTTGCCCTACATCCGCACCTTTAAGGGCAAGACGATTGTCGTCAAATATGGCGGTCACGCGATGACCGATGCGCCACTGAAAGAACGGTTCGCGCAGGATATCGTGCTGTTGAAATATGTGGGTCTCAATCCGGTCATTGTGCATGGCGGGGGACCCCAGATCGATAAGATGCTTCATCGCCTGGGTATCGAAGCCAAGTTTCGCCACGGGGTGCGGGTCACAGATGAGGCCACGATGGAAATCGTGGAGATGGTCTTGGCCGGCAAGATCAACATGGAAATCGTCGATCTCTTGAATCGCCATGGGGGTCTCGCGGTTGGCTTGAGTGGAAAAGACGGCGGGCTCATGCTCTCTCGACCGCTCACGGCCAAAGCTTGGGCGGCAAGCCTGGAAAAGGATCTCGATGCCGGCGACGGGGACGAGGATTTTGGCTTCGTCGGAGAAGTCCAGTCCATTGACCCCACATTGGTGCGGAAGCTTCAACAGGATAATTACATTCCCGTCATCGCGCCGATTGGCACCAACCGGGAAGGTAACACCTACAACATCAATGCCGATCTGGTGGCCGGAGCTATGGCCGCCGCGTTGGGTGCGGAAAAACTGGTGATGATGACCGATGTGAAAGGTATTCGCGATGCAAATGGGCGCCATCTCTCCACGGTCTCACGCAAAGACGTCCAGCGGATGGTGAAGAAAGGCACGATCAGCGAAGGGATGTTGCCCAAGGTACATGCCTGCTTGGATGCGCTCGGAGGCGGCGTCGGCAAAGCCCATATTATCGATGGTCGAGTTCCGCATGCCATTCTCCTCGAAGTGTTCACGCGCAAAGGTATTGGGACCGAGATCGCATCATAGTTAGTCAATCCGATCAGTCTTTTGTTGTGAACCAGCGCCTCCGAATCAACCGCCATCTTGAGTCCCTCGTCGGCGAGCGCCATCCGGAGACCAGTCCTCGTGCGCTCCGAAAGGCGGCGCACTACCTGGCGACGCAGTTTTCCAAGTCCGGGTGGGCCACCAGTAGCCAGCTCGTAGGTGCGTGGGGCAAGGTCTATCGCAATGTGGTGGCAACCAAGTGTCCGGACCGGCCAGGACAAGGGGAGGAGTCGCCCCCGCTTCTGATAGGGGCTCATTATGACACCGTATCTGCGTCGCCGGGCGCGGATGATAATGCGAGCGGGCTCGTGGTTCTCCTTGAGGTGGCTTCGCGCCTCCGCGCGCGACCTCTCGCGCGACCGATCTGGCTCGTGGCATTCTGTCTGGAAGAGCAGGATCGACTCGGGAGTCAGGCGTTCGTGTCCCGCTTGAACACCGTGCGCCACGCGTTGGCCGGTGCAATCATCTTGGAATGTGTCGGGTTCGTAAGGAGCGAGGCCGGCACTCAGCAGGTCCCGCCCGGTGTGCCCATCGCAGTGCCAACCCAGGGAGACTTTCTTGCCATTGTGGGCAACGAGGCATCCCGGTCTTTGGTGACTCTGCTTGAGCAGGGCGCCAAGCGACAGGCCCCCGGGCTCAAGACGCTCTCATTATTGGTGCCCGGTCGAGGAGAGGCAATGCCTCATACCCGTCGCAGCGATCATGCCTCATTTTGGGATGCAGGCTATCCAGCTGTCATGCTGACTGACACCGCCAACTTCAGGAACCCGCATTACCATCGTCAGACTGATACGGTGGACACGCTGAATATCGACTTTCTCTCCGACGTGGCTGCGATGGTGACCGCGACCGCAATTCAGATCGCTGGAATACGACCATGAAGACGAGTCGTACGAAGCTGACCCCCGCGACCCGTCGTCTCGTGACCGAGGTATATGGCCGTCTCGACTATGATGCATTAGGACCGGTCTACTGTTATGAAGGCGGCGACGAGTTCTGGGGCGCAAAGCGGGGGCTCTGTGACCGCCTCGGGAGTCGAGTCGCCGTTGTGTTGAGGCGGAAACTAGGACGAGACGGCCGCAGTTTATACGTCGGTGCCGGAGTGGCGGAGCTTCCAGCTCTGATCATGGAAACGGCGGAGCTTAGTCGGACGGTGGAACCCTACAATCTACGGAAGGCAGAGGTCCTGGCCCTCAACCGTGCCTGTCACTCGATTCCCCTCACGTTCCATGCGGTTGATGCAGCGAGAGCGAAGGGCCGATTCGATCATCTCTGGATGGTCAGCGTATTGAATGATCCTGAGCGGTTCCCGCATCTGTCGCCTCTGTCGTATGGACGGGGCAATCCTCTCACCCTTGATCCGCTGAAGTTTGATACAGAGCGCCGTATCGTGCGTGCGTTGGTTGCACGTTGTATGGAAAAGCTCACCCAGCCAGGGTTCGTCACGACCACCACAGAAGAAGTCGTGTGGATTGCAGAGTGGTGCCACCGGCATCGAGTGTCTTACCGTGGTTGGGAAACGCTACTATCCGACGGCGTTGGTGGGCGACCCGATCTGTTTTATTCAAATCGGCAAGGGATAAAGGGGCTGGACAAGGCGCCTGAAAACCTAGATTCGGAAACCGGGTTTGGTTCTTGATGAATTGTCCAAGTACTGGCCCGCATACTTCACATAGTTCTCCGCCGACTCCTTAATCCATGCGAGTTCTTCAGCCGTGACGGATCGTTTCACCTTGGCGGGTGAGCCGAGGATCAGGCTGTTAGGTGGGACAATTGTCTGTTCCGTGATCAAGGCGCCCGCCCCGACGACGGAGTCTTCCCCGATCACGGCTCCGTCCATAATGATGGCGCCCATCCCGATCAGCACCCGATCCTTAATTGTGCAGCCGTGGAGTATCACAGCGTGGCCGATGGTCACCTCGTTGCCAATGATCAGCGGATGGGTATCGTGGGTGACATGCAGCATACAGAGGTCCTGCACATTGGTCCGGTCGCCGATCCGGATATAATGCACGTCCCCGCGAATGACGGCATGGAACCAGACGCTGCAGTGCTCGCCCAGCACGACATCGCCGATGACGACGCCGGTCTCTTCGATAAAACAGGACGTCGGGAATGGTGGGTTTGATACCCTGGAATGTGCGGATCATTGGCACTCACTGTAGGGGAATCAGCCAATGGCCTGCAAGGGACTGTTGATTGACAGGCTTTTCAACCGTCCCGTAGACTGTGTCCCATGCCATCACGATGTAATCACCCCAGCTCGCCCAAGCAGCAAGAAGACTACCATCGGCTTCGTCAATCTGGGTTGTTCAAAAAACCAGGTCGATTCCGAAGTCATGTTGGGCACGTTCGTGGCGGACGGGTTTGCCTTGACCGCCGATCCGAAGAAAGCCGAAGTGGTCATCATCAATACCTGCGGCTTTATCGAAGAAGCCAAGCAGGAGTCGATCGATACGATTATTGCGCACGGCAAACTAAAAGAAACAGGATCCTGTCGTGTTCTGATCGCCGCCGGCTGTCTGGCGCAACGGTATCAAGGAGACCTTCTGAAGCAATTGCCGGAACTCGACGGCGTGGTGGGAACCGGTGAGTTCGGGAAGATCGCGGAGATTTGCCGGGATCTGCTGGCGCCGAAGAAACGGCAGCAACGGCTCTGGATCAGCGAGCCTCCGTATCTCTACGACGCAGACGCGCCACGTCTCCGTCTCGGGAAGGCCCATAGTGCCTATGTGAAAATCGCCGAAGGCTGTAACCGGAATTGTGCCTTCTGCGCGATTCCCCTGATGCGGGGCAAGCAGCGAAGCCGCTCGGTGGAATCGATCGTAGCCGAAGCCACTCGCCTCGCAGCCGAAGGCGTGAAGGAGATCAACCTCATTTCCCAGGATACGGTGAATTATGGCGTCGATCTTGGGGTGCGCCAAGGCCTTGTCACGCTGCTTCGCGAGTTGGTGAAGGTGAAAGACTTGCGCTGGATCAGGCCGTTCTATCTCTATCCGCAACAGGTATCGGACGAGTTGCTGGATCTCTATGCAGGAGAAGAAAAGATTACCAAGTATATCGACATGCCGCTGCAGCACATCAACGATCGGATGCTGAAGCGGATGCACCGGCTGGGTGATCGGGCCGCCATCACCTCTCTCGTGGATCGGATCCGGACGCGCATTCCCGGCGTCACGTTTCGCACGGCCTTCATTGTGGGGTTTCCAGGAGAGACGGAACAGGCATTCGACGAACTGAGACGCTACGTGGAAGAAGCCGAATTCGATCGGGTGGCGGTGTTTTTGTATTCGGACGAGGAAGACACGCCGGCCGTCGGGCTTGATGACAAGGTCGAGCGGTCGGTCATGGACGAGCGACGGAATGAGATACTGGCTGTCCAAGAAGGAATTGCGGCCGCACGAGGCCAGGCCCGCATTGGCTCCGTGATGGAGGTCTTGGTCGAAGGGGTCTCCGAAGAAACAGAGTTACTGCTCGAGGGGCGCCATCGAAGGACTGGCTCCGGAGATCGACGGTGTCGTGTATATCAATGATGGATCAGCCAGAGCAGGGGAGCTCGTCAAGGTCGAGATCACCGATGCGGCCATGTACGACCTTGTCGGCCACATCGTCGCCTAGCGCCGTTTCCCACCGAGATTGTCGCCTTCCTCCTCGAGTTCAATATGTCACTCTAATCGGGAATAACATAGTCCCACGATGGCAAACCGAAAAGACTCTGTCGTCCTCCTGATTCATTGCAAAGATCGCAGGGGTATTGTGGCCCGGGTCTCGGGCTTCATTCACGACTTCGGCGGGAACATTCTCGATTCGGACCATCATACCGATGAAGAGACGAACGAGTTTCTTATGCGCATGGAGTTTGCCACCGAGGGTTTGCAGATTCCCCCCGATGAAATCGCAGCCGCGTTCGCCCCGGTGGCGAAGACCTTTGAGATGCGCTATGAGGTTCGCCCTTCAAATCACCGAACAAGAGTCGCGATGTTGGTCTCGAAACAGGATCACTGTCTGGCGGATCTGCTCCAACGGCACAAACGCGACGAGTTGCACATCGATATCCCCGTGATTATTTCCAATCACGATACCTGCGCCGGGTGGGCCGAACTGTTCAAGATTCCCTTCTTCGTCTGTCCTGTGACCAAAGAGACCAAGCCGCAACAGGAACAGCAAGTTCTCTCCCTGCTGAAGGATCATCGTGTCGAGCTCGTGGTCATGGCCCGGTACATGCAAATCCTCAGCGCCAACTTTCTTTCACAGGTCGGGTGTCCGGTCATCAATATCCATCACTCTTTTCTGCCGGCCTTCATCGGCGCCAATCCCTATCGGCAGGCCTATGACCGGGGCGTGAAAATCATCGGAGCCACGGCGCACTATGCCACGGACGATCTGGATGAAGGTCCGATCATCGAGCAGGACGTCATGCGTGTGGGCCACCGGGATACCGTCGATGATCTGGTGAGGAAGGGACGGGATCTGGAGGAGATTGTGCTGGCCCGCGCTGTGCGCCGTCATGTGGAACGACGGGTGTTGGTGTATGGCAGAAAAACCGTGGTGTTTGATTAGCAGAATGCGGATGGGCTTGGAAGGAATCGAGAGGGATTAAGAAATGCAAGATGGGGCAGCTGGATGCTGCCCCATCTTCGTTTATTGTTCTCATCAAACCTTTGCGCTGAGGAACAACGCATTGCCGCGCCGATCGATCAGGATCAAGACGTTCTCGCCCTTCTTCAGCCCGGACGACACCTTCTCGAAATCCTTCACCGACTTCACCGGCTGCCGGTTGATTTCTCGAATCACGTCACCGCGCATCACCCCGGCCTTCTCTGCGCCGCTGTCCGGTTCGACTGCTGTAACCACCACGCCCTGCGCCTTCCCCTTGACCCCGAGTTCCTTGGCAGTGTCCCGATCGAGATCCTGGACGGCCACCCCGGCAAAGGCATAGTCCGTTTCACCAGTCTCTGCCTTGGCGATCTTTGTCGTTTCCGATTGTTCGCCGATCGTCACGGTCAAATCCTTCTCGTGGCCATCACGGATCACTCGGACAGTGACTTTCGTACCCACCGCCGTCTTTGTCACCTGCCGCTGGAGTGCCACGGCGTCTTCAACCGGCGAACCTTGATAGCTTGTGATGATATCGCCTTGCTTGAGGCCAGCTTGGTCCGCAGGGCCTTCGTCCTTTACGTCGCTGACCAGGGCACCTTTCGCGTCTTTGATGCCGAACGACTTGGCCAGATCTTGGCTAAGATCCTGAATCGAGACTCCAAGGAACCCACGCACGACCTTCCCATTCTTGATCAGGCTTTCATAGATCGGCTTGCTCATGCTGGTAGGAACGGCGAAGCCCACACCCTGATAGCCGCCGGTTTGAGAGAAGATGGCGGTATTGATCCCCACCAATTCGCCTTTGGTATTGACCAAGGCGCCACCGGAATTTCCGGGATTGATTGCCGCATCGGTTTGAATGAAGTCCTCATACTGGGTGATGCCCATGCGGCCTCGGCCCAATGCACTGACGATGCCGAGGGTGACGGTGGAATTCAGGCCAAACGGATTTCCAACCGCTAGCACATATTCCCCGACTTGCAATTTGGTGGCATCGCCCCAGGAGACCGTGGGGAGGTTCTGTCCATCGATCTTCACGACGGCGAGATCCGTTTTCGGATCTGCCCCGACGATGTTGCCTGTGAATTCCCGCTTGTCCGGAAATGTGATGGTGACGGTACGTGCCCCGTCAATCACATGGTTGTTGGTCAGAATGTACCCGTCTGGTGATACGATGACGCCGGACCCCTGCCCGCCGCCCCGATGCTCCCGCGGCTCACCGGGACCAGGACCTTGCGGCCCACGGAATCCGCGAGGGCCGAACGGTCCCCCAAAGAATTCCTCCATCCGTTCACGCAGTTCATCCGGTACGCCACGGCTGTCTGACACTTTCTCGGTGGTGACAGTGGTAATGTTGACCACGGCTGGTGTCACCGCCTTCGCCACCTCCGTAAATCCATTCGATGGCGCGGTGCTCATCGTGAGGGCAACCGGTGTCGCCGTCGAAGCAGCCGGACTCGAAGCATGGGAAGAGGATAACGATTGGCCGCCCCATATAAGCAGGGCGCTCAGCGATGCCACCGCAATGGCGCTTCCAATAGTCTGACGAACGGGCTGTCTCATGATTGCCTCCTTGCGATTGAATTAATCAGACGAGGTAAATACCTGTGAGTGGCTTCAAGTCTGCGAGTACCGTAACAGGTTGCAATGAGAGGAGGATTAGGAGGGGATTAGAAGTCGTTAAGCCGATGGGGAGGCCAGAGGCAGCATCACCGTAAAGGTCGAACCTTCGCCGACCTTGCTCTGGATTTCGATATGCCCGCGATGGGATTCGACAATCCAGGCGCAGATGGACAGTCCAAGGCCCGTGCCCTTCTTGGTATGGGCTCGTGCGTCATCCGGTACGATAGAACCGGTCGAAGATTCGAGGCTGATCCTCTTGCGCAATCCCAATGCCGCGATCGGTCACAGATACCTGTGCGTGCCCCTGCTCGATCGTCAGTGCGATATCGACTGTGCCGCCGGGGCGAGAATACTTGACAGCGTTATCGACGAGATTCAGGAACAGTTCGCGGAGGCGTAGTTCATCTCCCAATATTACTGCCGACGCGGTGGCTCTGAGCACGACCTGGATGTCCCGTTCCTGCCCCAGCAGCGAGGCTTGCCGGTGGACGTCATCGATGAGCGCATCCAGTGGGACCGGCAGATGTTCCATCTTCACCTCGCCCATGTCGGCCCTGGAGAGAAAGAGCAGCTCATCCACAATGCGCGTCATCCGGTCGATTTCTTCGAGATTACTCTCCAAGACAATTTTGTAGTCGTCGGTTTCGCGAGGGCGTCGAAGCGCGAGTTCGGTTTCTCCTTTCATGACCGTCAACGGCGTGCGCAGTTCGTGCGAGGCATCGCTGCTGAATTGGCGGATCTGCCGAAAGGAGGTTTCAAGCCGGGCGATCATGTCATTGAACGTATTGGTCAGACGGCCGATTTCGTCGGCCGAGGCCGGAACAGTCAGTCGTTGTGTGAGATCGCCTCCGGCAATGCGTTGGGCCGCCAGAGTGATCGCATCGACCGGCAGAAGTGCTCGGCCGGCCATGAACCAGCCGCCGGCGAGCGACACGGCCAGCGCGATAGGCATACTCACCAGAAGAACCAACAGGAGGCGGTTCAGGGTTTGTTCGACGGAATCCATCGTGGTACCGACCTGGATGATGTAGAGCAGATTACCCCGATAGATGATGGGAACCGAAATGAGGCGTAATGGCGGTTCCTTGGGATATTTGGCCGATTCGAAGATCGTGCGGCCTGAGTAGGCCACTTCCAAGGCCTGGCGACTCAACGGCATCTCATGTTGTTTGACGTTTGGCGAACGAATGGTGATGGTGCCGGAAGGACTGAAGATCTGGAAGAACTTATCGATGCGCGCCAGTTCTGGAAACTGGGACATGAGCTCATCTTCGTCGATGAGAGGAAGGAACCCACGTTCTTCCAGGGACCGAACGGCAGCGGCAGCGGTCTCCTCCAACGATTGATCGACCGCATCGCGGAGGCTTCGAGCGGTAATCACGTATAGGATGGTTGAAAAGATGATCAGGATCAGCGCGAGGGCTGTGCCATACCAAAGAGTGAGCCGGACGCGAAGCGGCATCAGTCGGCCTTCAGTATATATCCGCTTCCGCGAATTGTATGAATCAGCTTCTTTGAGCGTCCCCGGTCGATCTTGTTGCGGAGATAATTCACATAGACGTCGATGACATTGGTGAACGTGTCGAAGTCCTGGTTCCACACATGTTCTGAAATCATGGGACGGGTCAACACGCGTCCCGTATGGCGCATGAGATACTCGAGCAGGGCATATTCCTTCAAGGTGAGGTCGATCCGTTGATTGCCTCTGGTCACTTCCCGCGTAGCCGGGTTCAGTGCCAGATCGTCGATCTGGAGTACGCCGGGAGTATCGGTGGTGCCGCGGCGAAGCAGGGCGCGAATTCTGGCGAGCAGTTCGTCGATGGCGAAGGGCTTGGTAAGGTAATCGTCCGCTCCTGCGTCCAGGCCTTTGACGCGCTGGTCTACTTGCGATTGAGCAGTCAGAATCAGTATAGGGGTTTGAATCCGTGCCTGGCGAACGCCCTTGAGAATTTCCAATCCGGGCAATGACGGCAGCATCAAGTCGACGATCAGCAAATCGTAATTGGTGCTGAGGGCCATCTGAAGGCCCTTCGCACCATCTTCACAGAGGTCGACGGCGTAGCTTTCCTCTTCAAGCGCGCGCTTGATGAAACAGCCGACTTTCGTTTCGTCTTCAATGACTAGAATGCGCATAGTCGTCGTTGGCGGATTATACCAAACCTGCGTCGGCTAATCGCCTTGGCGTATATCGAAACAGTTATTCCTTTCACCCGCCCCTGTGAGTCGGCCCAAACATTCTTTTCGCCCCCGGCCGCTTATCTTTGTCTCAGACGCGAGGGCCATTGGATTTCAGGCGTGCCAGGATGGCTCGTTCGCAGCCTGCTAGGGGGAGCATCAGGTTGGCGCAAAGCGCGTGATCGTTACGGGCTCATAGGTCAACACTGTTCCCGCGGATGTTCGACGGATGAGGCTGTGTACCAACCAATGCTGATCGTCGCGGACTGGATAGTCTGACCGGTAATGGGCTCCGCGGCTTTCCTTCCTCTCGAGAGCGCTGGCGACAATAGTCTCCGCGACATCAAGAAGGGACTGGAGCTCGAGGGCCTGCACGAGATCGGTATTAAACACTCGCCCTTTGTCCTGCACCGCGACGGAGGCGGCACGATGGGTCAGTGCCGTGATTGCTGAGATCGCAGCAGACATGGACTCGTGATTCCTGACGAGGCCCAGATTGAGGCTCATCAACCGACCGAGCTCTTCTCGAATCTGCCATGCCCTGACCGATCCCCCCTGTGCCAGCAGTCGATGAACGCGATTCTGTTCAGTCGTGAGCTGGTCTGTTATGAGTGCCTGTGGCGCGATGGTTCGAGCATACTCTCCGGCTCGAATTCCTGCGCGTCGACCGAACACAATCGTTTCAAGGAGTGAATTGCCTCCGAGCCGATTGGCGCCGTGCACGCTGACGCAGGCGCATTCGCCGGCCGCATAGAGACCGGTGATACCTGTTTCGGCCCATTGATTGGTCCGGATGCCACCCATCTGATAGTGCGCGCCGGGGCGAACAGGAATGGGAGTTTCGATGGGATCGAGGCCGGCAAATTCAATGGCGAGTTCTCTGATCTGAGGAAGCCGTTCGAGAATGCGCTGGCGTCCAAGATGTCGCAAGTCCAACAAGACGCATCCATCGACACCACGGCCTTCGAGGATTTCTTGCCCGATCGCCAAGGAGACAGTGGAACGGGTGGCCAGTTCCATCTGCTGCGGGGCATAGGTCTTCATAAACCGTTCTCCCAGTGTATTCAGGAGATAGCCTCCTTCTCCGCGAGCGCCTTCGGTGATGAGGATGCCCGTGCCTTTGAGTGTGGTGGGATGGAACTGGACAAATTCCATGTCCGCCAGTGGAGCACCGGCACGATACGCGAGCGCCATGCCGTCACCGGTGTTGATCACGGCGTTTGTGCTCGTCAGGAAGACGCGCCCGCTGCCTCCCGTAGCCAAGATGACGGCTTTGGCCCCGATGGTGTGCAACCCTCCATGGATCAGATCCCATGCCACAGCGCCCCGACAGACCCCATCTTCCACGATCAACGCCGTGACATACCACTCTTCATACACGGCGATGCGCCGTTTGAGCAGTTGTTCGTACATGGCGTGGAGGATGGCATGGCCGGTACGATCTGCGGCATAACAGGTGCGGGGAAAGCCCGCGCCGCCGAACGGACGTTGGGCGATACGTCCCAGTTCGTTGCGACTGAAGATGACTCCCAGACGTTCTAATTCGAGAATGTCATTGGGAGCCTCACGACACATGGCTTCGATGGCATCCTGATCGCCGAGATAGAGCCCGCCCTTTGCGGTGTCAAAGGCATGGGCTTCCCAGGAATCGTTCTCTCCCAGTGCCGCGTTGATGCCCCCTTGCGCAGCCACAGAGTGGCTGCGAACCGGATGGACCTTCGACATCACGGCGACATCGAGGTCTGGCGGTGCGGCAACTGCCGCCCTCATCCCTGCCAGACCGGCTCCGATGATAAGGATGTCGTGCAATTTCATAGTCTGCTGAATACCTGTTTTTCTGTCATTTCAGGCCACGAGGCCAGGTGATCCCCCATCAATTCCCTGCACTCATACGTGACTACCAGTCCGAAGGCAAGTCCGGAAACGTTCGGGATGACTCTTGGAGAATAGGGGGAGGGCATGATACTCTGCAGGCCGAGAGTGAGTCAGCCAGTACATCAGGGCTCTCGACCGACGACGAATATACGAAGGACAAAACGAACGCCATGGCTGCTACACCGGACTTTCTAAGCCCGACCGACACCTTTATCCCTCGCCATATTGGTCCCACCGACGCCGATGTTCGCGAGATGCTTGCCACGCTCGGCTTGCAGTCGCTAGAGGAGTTGAGCGAGGCAACAGTACCAGCCGACATTCGTTTGCGGAAGGGATTGGACCTACCTCTTCACCGCGGCGAACAAGCCGTGCTGCAAGAGATTCGCTCCATCGCAGGAGAAAACCGGATTTACCGTTCATTGATCGGGATGGGCTATCACGACTGCATTACACCCGGCGTGATCCAGCGCAACATTTTCGAGAATCCGGCCTGGTACACCCAGTACACGCCCTACCAAGCGGAGATTGCCCAGGGCCGATTGGAAGCCCTTGTGAATTTTCAAACAGTGGTGACCGACCTCACGGGCTTGCCGTTAGCCAATGCCTCACTTCTGGATGAAGCCACGGCGGCCGCGGAGGCGATGGCCATGTGTCTAGCCATTTCCCGTTCGTCCGGCCACGAACGAAAGGGGTTTTTTGCCTCGCAGGACTGTCACCCCCAGACCATTGCGGTGATGCAGACGCGGGCTGAACCCCTCGGCATGGCGCTGTGCGTGGGGCGGACGCAGGCCATCGATCTTTCCAATCCTCAGCTGGCCGGCATTCTGCTTCAATATCCGGCCACCGACGGCTATGTCGGGGATTACAGCAGGCTTGTGGCTCAAGCTCACGCCGCCGGGGTACTTGTGGTGGTCGCCACCGATCTGCTGGCCTTGACCCTCTTGCGCCCGCCGGGAGAATTCGGGGCCGATATCGCTGTGGGTTCCAGCCAGCGATTTGGTGTGCCACTCGGATTTGGGGGGCCTCATGCGGCGTTTCTATCGACCACCGAGGCATTCAAACGGCAGATGCCGGGACGCATTGTTGGCGTGTCCAAAGATGTGACGGGGAAGTCCGCCTACCGACTCTCTCTGCAGACCCGTGAGCAACACATCCGGCGTGAGAAGGCGACGAGCAATATTTGCACAGCGCAGGTGCTCTTAGCCATCATGGCGAGCATGTACGCGGTCTATCACGGCCCGGAAGGCTTGCGGCGGATTGCCGAGCGCGTGCATGGCTTGGCAGTGATACTGGCAGCGGGATTGCGGCAACTCGGTTTCGATGTCGCAACGGAAGAGTTCTTCGATACGATCCGGGTACGTCTTGCGAAGATGCAGTCTGATCTTATCTTGACCAGGGCCAACGAAGCGGGTATCAATCTTCGCCGACATGAAGACAACTCCATCGGGATTTCGCTGGATGAAGTCAGCACGGAAGACGAAGTCCGGCGTCTGATGGAAATCATCGTCGGCCATGATCGCCTGCCATTTCAGGTAAGAGACTTGAGCCGCAGCGTCACGACAAGTTTCCCGACAAATCTCGCCCGTACCAGCAAGTACCTGAGCCACGAGGTGTTCAATCGCTATCACGCTGAGCATGAGATGTTGCGGTATATCCACCGCCTCGAGTCGAGGGATCTGTCGCTCGTCCATTCGATGATCCCGTTGGGATCCTGCACCATGAAACTGAACGCAACGGCCGAGATGCTACCGGTCACCTGGCCGGAGTTCTCACGGATTCATCCCTTTGCGCCGTACGAGCAAACCAAAGGGTATCAAGAGTTGTTCCTTCAGCTGGAGGCCTGGCTGGCCGAGATCACCGGACTCTCCGCCGTTTCCTTGCAACCAAACGCGGGATCTCAGGGTGAATACGCGGGACTGATGGTAATCCGGGCGTATCACCGGAGCCAGGGTGAAGCGCATCGGGATATCTGCCTGATTCCCGTATCCGCGCACGGTACGAATCCAGCCAGTGCAGCTATGGTAGGAATGACGGTCGTGGCGGTCGCTTGCGACCGACAGGGCAATGTGGATTTAGCCGATCTTGAAGCCAAGGCCGCGCAGCATCGCGATCGCCTCTCGGCGCTCATGTTGACCTACCCCTCGACTCACGGTGTTTTCGAGGCGGATGTGCGGCGCATCTGTCAGATCGTCCATACCCATGGCGGGCAAGTTTATATGGATGGAGCCAACATGAACGCGCAGGTGGGACTCTGCCGCCCCGGGGACATCGGCGCGGATGTGTGCCATTTGAATTTGCATAAGACGTTTTGTATTCCGCATGGCGGCGGCGGTCCCGGGATGGGACCGATCGGTGTCGTGCGACATCTGGCGCCATTTCTTCCCGGGCATCCCGTGATGAACCTGGGCGGACCGGAGTCCATTGGACCGGTGTCGGCGGCGCCTTACGGTAGCCCCAGCATCGTGACGATTTCCTGGGTCTACATCGCCCTGATGGGACGCGACGGCTTGACCAAGGCGACGCAGGTGGCGATCCTGAATGCCAACTACATGGCCAAACGGTTGGAGAAATATTATCCCATTCTCTACACGGGAACATCCGGGTTCGTCGCTCACGAGTTTATTCTCGATCTTCGTCAGTTCAAGGAAAGTGCGGGAGTCGAAGCGATGGATGTGGCGAAGCGATTGATGGACTATGGGTTTCATGCTCCGACGGTTTCATTTCCGGTTGCCGGGACGCTCATGATCGAGCCGACAGAGAGCGAGTCGAAACCAGAATTGGACCGGTTCTGCGAGGCGCTGATCTTGATTCATGCGGAGATCCAAGACATCGTCGAGGACCGCCAGCCCCGCACGAATAATCTGTTGAAGAATGCCCCCCATACGGTACAGGTTGTGACGGCATCTGAATGGAACCGTCCCTACAGTCGAGAACGGGCTGTTTTTCCCGCTCCCTGGGTACGTGACCATAAATTCTGGCCTAGCGTAAGCCGCATCGACGAAGCCTATGGAGATCGCCATCTCGTCTGCACGTGCCCCCCGATGGACAGTTACTAGCTGCAAATCAGGCTGCTGAAAAGATTCGCAACATTATTCTCGGCTCGCCAACATCCTCAGTGTGAAGGTACGTCTCCGCTGTTTACTGCGCCTGCGGCCTAGTTGCGAGGTATTTTTGAGCAGCCTATGATGTGAGAACGTTCCTGTTCTTTCTCTCTTAACCTCTCGGCAGTTTGGTATCCTTCCCGTGAAATCACCCGGCTTGCTCACCATTGAGTCATCGCAGTAGAGTGAGAAGCATCCGAACATTCTCATCCGGAAAAGAGGTTTCCATGGGTGCGATTGACCGGCGGGAATTTCTCGTTCGCAGTGGAATGGCAATCGGTGCGGCAGTGGTGGCCGCCGACGGTCCCCTTTTGAAAGCCTTCGCTGACTCTCCGACGCTGAAGCTCGACAGTTGGCAGGCGGTACGGGAACAATTTCAACTGTCCGGTGACTTCATCCATCTGGCGGGATTTTTTCTCGCGTCCCATCCCGCTCAGGTCAGAGCGGCGATCGAACGTCACCGGCGCGGATTAGATGCCGATCCCATTGGCTATTGGTTGGAGCAGGAGGAAAAGCAAGAGGGAGCAGTGTTGAGGGCCGCAGCAGAGTACCTTGCGGTGGATCCGACGGAGATCGCCCTGACTGACAGTACAACGATGGGGCTGGGACTCCTCTACGGCGGTCTCAGCCTGCGCGAAGATCAGGAAATCCTTACGACGCTGCACGATCATTACGCAACCGAAACGTCCTTGCGGCTTCGTGCAGAACACACCGGGGCTAGGGTACGCCAGATCCCGCTCTATCATTCACTCAAGAATGTGTCGCGCATTGAATTGCTCAACAACCTGATTAAAAATATCAGACCCAATACCCGTATCGTCGCCGTGACCTGGGTCCATTCGAGCACAGGGTTGAAGCTCCCGATCCATGAGATGGCCCAGGAAATTTACAATCTGAACGAATCCCGCCCTGAGCAGGACCGAGTGATCTTCTGCGTGGATGGAGTCCATGCGCTGGGTGTCGAAGATTTCCGCCTCCACGATGTGGGGTGTGATTTCCTGGTTGCGGGAACGCACAAATGGATGTGCGGTCCACGAGGAACCGGTCTGGTGTGGGGGCATCAACGGGCTTGGCCTGTGGCCAACGCGATTATTCCCACGTTCAATACTCAAGCCTACGATATCTGGATGAAGCTCAGGCCACCGAAGGACTTACCGAAGTCCGTGTACATGACACCGGGAGGATTCCATTCCTTCGAGCACCGATGGGCGCTCGGCGAGGCTTTCAAGTTTCATCAGGCGATCGGCAAGGCCCGTGTGACCCATCGGATCTACGAACTGAATCAGCAATTGAAACAGGGAGTCGCGAAGATGCCGCATATCACGTTGCACACGCCGATGTCGCAAGACCTGTCGGCGGGCATCGTCTGTTTTGAAGTGGCAGGGATGCCGCCCCATCAAGTGGTCGAGCGGCTTCGGCAAAGGAAGATCATCGGGAGTGTCACGCCTTACATGACGCAGTATGCGCGGTTGGCGCCAAGCTTACTCACCTCATCGGAGGACATTGAACAGGCACTCCGGGAGATTCTCAAGTTGCGAGTCTAGCAGGATGCCGAAAAGGTCAGTATCTCAAGCCGCACGCCCAAGCCTGATTCCGCTTGCGGCTACCCTGCACGGCGGCCTCCGCTTGTCCCGGACGTGTGACCCATTAAACTGCTGGCGCGCCACAATAGTGTTTTCGCAATCCGCACTCGGCCTATCACATGTAAGTCATTGGAATGCCGTGGCAATTGAGTGTGATTCAAAGTGTTGGGGAGGAGTATGGGCCTGCAGTCACAGGTCTTCCACCCCTTCCTTTGGGGCATTGTGGAACAACAGAGGATTCGGCGATAAATGACGCTGGCCTGATGATCCAACTGGAGCCTCTCCGATGTCCAAGATCTTGAACCTGAGCGCGCATACGAGTGACGATGATTTGCAGCACCTCACGAACTTGCTGCTCTTTCATCTCGTTGAGCAATGTGGCGGGCAGATTCAATTTAAATTGGAGGATGCCCATCGGGTTCGCGAGAGCCTGACGACCAAGATGGTGCAAATGCAGGTGGGAGATGAGGTGCGGTTGAGGATTATCGATCGCCTGCCGGAATTGTCGTAGCCCTCATTCCCTAACGCTCTCTGCTCTTCCATTCCGCCTGCTCCTCTGGGTTGAGTCCATTTCTCAGACATGTTCCAATAGCTCGCAGGGGAAGCATCTACGCATTCGTCTTGCTGTATCTCGCCAGTGCTATTCGTGCCCTGACGGCTTTGGGAATCAGGGGCCAGGTCCCTTGAAGAGCCTCGAAGGAACTTGAACTCCATGCTCCATATCTCACAGCAAGTCATAATCCAGGATTCTGAGATCGACATCCATGCGATGCGTTCTCAGGGTGCTGGCGGGCAGAATGTGAACAAAGTCTCGTCTGCGATCCATTTGCAGTTCGATATTGCCGCCTCGTCGCTACCCCCGTTCTACAAGGAAGAGCTGTTGAAATTAAAGGATAGTCGAGTCTCTCAGGATGGCGTAATCACCATCAAAGCCCAGCAGTATCGGAGCCAGGAGCAGAATAGAGAGGATGCGCTCAATCGATTGCGAGATCTCATTCAGAGCGTCGCCATCCCGCGCAAGAAACGTAGAGCCACGAAGCCGACCAAGGGTTCGAAACAAAGACGATTGGAGAGCAAGACGAAGCGTGGACAATTGAAAACCTTGAGGCGAACACTCGAGTAACCGCAGAAAAACCATGAGGGAGGGCCCTGAAAAGCGACACACGAAATAGGAACGACGCAAGGCGTCAGTCCACAGCCGCGAGCGAACCTAGAATGTGATACCCGCCATCGACGTAAATTACTTCCCCTGTAATCCCACGTCCTAGTGAACTGACCAAGAACAATGCCGTGTCGCCAACCTCCCCCTGCTCCGTTGCGCGACGGAGAGGTGCGAACTCCCGGTGGTGATCCACCATCTTGCTGATACCGGAGACGCCGCGTGCCGCAAGGGTCTTGATCGGACCGGCGGAGATGGCATTCACCCGGATGTTTTTGGGGCCGAGGTCATGGGCCAGATAGCGGACGGTGGCTTCGAGCGCGGCTTTGGCCACCCCCATGACGTTGTAGTGAGGCACGACCCGTTCCGCTCCGAGGTAGGTGAGCGTGACAACGGAGCCGCCGTCGGTCATCAACGGCAGGGCAGCTCGGGTGACGGCAACGAGCGAATAGGCGCTGACATCGAGGGCCGTGGCAAATCCTTGACGCGTGGTATTCACAAACTCCCCCGTGAGTTCTTCGCGCGGGGCAAAGGCGACGGAGTGGACGAGGAAATCGAGCTTAGCGGTTACTTTCCCCACGCTCTGCATCAATGCTGCGATCTGCGTATCATCTCCCACGTCACAGGGAAAGGCTTTCGCGCTGGGCATGGTGGCGACCAGTTCTTCGACGTTCTCCCGTAGCCGGTCGTTCTGATAATTGAACAGCAACTGGGCGCCCTGGTTCACCGCCGATTGTGCGATGGCCCAGGCGATGCTGTGTTTGTTTGCGACGCCGATGATCAGTCCTGTTTTTCCTGTCAGTAGGCTCATCGTCTCCATCTCCCCCATAATGTTCCTGGCGGCTCTAGCAGGGCTAGGAAAAAAAATCCGCCCTTCTCATCCGACCAACTCTGACGCGCCGTGACGCTCCTTTTCCCATACAGCGCTCACTTTATTAAACCCACAACATACCGCTGAGGAGATCGCATCGGCCCTTCGCTCGTAGTAATCTCGCTGATGCCTTTTTGAGCCGTGTGCCAAGTTATGAAGATAGCATGATTGAGGCGCGTCTGTGAATCGACCACGATAGTGTGTGGCGAATTAACCTACCTAAGTCGCTTGAGCGTCCGGAAAGCGGCGAGCATCGTTCGGTAGGGATAGTGAGCATTCCGACCGCTCGGATTCGCTAAGACAAACAAAGGGCGGTCGGCCAAGGTCTTGTTCTGAAATCCGAGGCTAATCCGTCCGGTCTGGTGGTCTGGAAACAGGGCGCGATAGATCGTGACCCCGAGCAGGGCAACCGTGTGAGGGCGATAGTGTGCCACTGTGACCATGAGTCTCTTCAGGCCAACTGTATATTCTCGCGGTGTGAGCACATCGATTCCTGCACTGGGTCGTTGAATGATGTTTGTGAGACCGAGTCCCCAATCCGGGAGGCGCCAATCGTCTTGGTAGGTCAGTGGCTCAGATACCAGCTTCGAGTCGAACAGGAGTTTCCAGAAACGGGTGGAGTAACCGGCGAAGTGATGTCCGGTAGCTGCTGAACGAAGGCCTGGATTGATGCCGACGAAGAGAATCCGGACACCTGGCTTTATGTGATCGGTGAGCCGTTTGCGAGACAGATTTTTTCGTGACTGCCGCACAACGGTTCTTCTCGTCGATATTCCGAAATGGTTCGCTTGATTCTTCATCATGAAGGGTGATGCCTCTTACGTGGACGAAATTGCTTGCTGTTTTGTGCCTCAGTCTCGAATGGGATGTGCCACCCTAGCTTTGAGGCGGTTTAGCCAGCCTTCAGCCATTTTGCCACAGGATAACGAAGGTCATGCCCTTCAGAGGCAGGCCAATGAAAATTCATAACAGATTGATAAATATAACGAGCCATAAATATCAGCGATCCGGCACCAAGCTTGCTGAATACTCCCTGCGAGTGCCGACGATGAAAGGCACAATCTTCAATCATTAAAAGGGGGTGACATACTATGAAGCGCATCTTGATGGCAATCATGGCAGTGGCAGTGGCAGTGACGTTCAGCGCGCCTTCTTTCGCCGGTGAAGAGAAGAAGGACAAGAAGGACGAGAAGAAGGGCGGCCACGTCCTCGTGTACGGTGACGAGAAGAAAGACAAGAAGGACGAGAAGAAGGGCGGCCATGCCGATACGTTCGGCGAGACGAAGGACGAGAAGAAGAAAGACGAGAAGGGCAAGTAATCCCTCTTCTTTGGCGAGGCTAGCTGGCTTGAGGGGTCTCCTGCCTAGAGCGGGAGGCCCTTCGGGCGCTCTTCCTACCTCGTCCTGTTCCGAAGATACACCGCTTGCAATCCCACGATTGACTTCGCATCTCTGATCGCTCCAGTTTCAATCATCCTGATCGTTTCCAGTAGAGACATCTCGATTACTTCGAGGACCTCATCACGATCGAGCTGTTGCCGACCCGTTGTCAGCCCGGTCGCCTTGTAGACGTGGATCACTTCGTCGGTGAAGCCTGGCGCGGTGAAGATGCTGGAGAGGAGCTCAAGTTTGCCGGCCCGATATCCGATTTCTTCTTCAAGTTCGCGGGCCGCGCAGACCGTGGGGTCTTCACCAGGATGAAGTTTCCCTGCGGGGATTTCGTAGATGAACCCTCCTGCTGCGTGGCGGTACTGCCGAATCAAAATGACCGTGCCATCGTCTTTCAGCGGCACCACTGCGGCTGCTCCAGGATGGCGCACGACTTCCAAGTCGACCGTGAGGCCATTGGGCAGCGTGATGGTGTCGACGTTCAAGTTCACGACGATGCCTGTATAGATGTGTTTGGTTTGCATAGGCTAGAGACCTAAGGCAAGAGGCATGGGGTGAAGAGCTGAGCATAGGTCAGAGTTCTGTATCGTCCCAGTTTCTCGCCTAGTGCGTTGTGTCTGCGCAATGGTTAGACCTTGCGTTTTTTATAGAACGGTGGCTTGACGACGTGTGCGGGGACGCTCTTGCTACGGATTTCGATCAGGATGGAGGTGCCGGGCTGCGCATGGCCTACAGGCACATAGCCCAACCCAATGCCCTTCTGTAGGAGCGGTGAGAGATTGCCGCTTGTCACGTCACCAATGGGTTGGGAGGTCGCTGGGTCCAGGATTCTGAATCCATGGCGAGGCACGGCCTTCTCGACGAGTTCGAAGGCGGCGAGCAGGCGAGGGACTCCGCCCTCTTTCTGCGCCAGCAGCGATTGGCTGCCAATGAACTCACCTTTCTGGAAGCTGACCGTCCAGTCCGCATTGGCTTCGAGGGGTGTCGTTTCCTCGCCCATGTCATTGCCATAAAGCAGATAGCCCATTTCCAGCCGGAGGAGATCCCTCGCTCCGAGCCCTGCCGGCTTGAGTCCCCATGCTTGCCCCTTGTCGATGAGCAGGTCCCAGAGGCGGCCGACTTTGTCTGCGGCAACATAAATCTCATAGCCCAGTTCACCGGTATAGCCGGTCCGGGCCAACAAACAGGAAAGGCCGCCGATCGTCCCGTCATACGTGTGATGGAGCTTCAGTCCTTCGAGAGCCGTCCCGCCGAGACTAACGAGTAGCTCGCGAGATTTGGGACCTTGAACGGCCACCTGGGCCAATTCGATCGACCGATCTTCGAGACGAACGGTCTTGTTCTTGGGAAGCTGGGATTGTAGCCACGACAGGATCTTCTCGCGGTTTGAGGCATTCACGCACAATAAAAACTCATCCGAGGTGAGCCGATAGACGAAGACGTCGTCCTTGATCCCGCCGTTCTCATTGCAGACCATGGAATAGTGGGCTTGGGAGATGGCGAGCTTGCCAACGTCGTTGGTGGTGACTCGTTGGAGGAACGAGGCTGCACCCGATCCCGAGATTTGCAGCCGTCCCATATGGCTCACATCGAAGAGGCCAACATGAGAACGGACTGTATGGTATTCGTCCAGGACACCGCGGTATTGGATGGGCATCTCCCATCCGGCGAAATCAACGAGTTTGGCACCGCAGGCTTGATGATGCGTAATCAGCGGGGTTCGTTGCACGACGCGGCTCACAGGCCAAGGAGTTCGACGTCGAAAATCAACGTCGCGTGCGGAGGAATCACGCCACCTGCTCCTTGCGCTCCATAACCGAGCTTGGAAGGAATGGTCAGCTTTCGCTTTCCGCCAACTTTCATGCCCTTGACGCCTTCGTCCCATCCTTTGATGACTCGTCCAGCGCCGAGAGGAAAAGTAAAAGGCTGGCCTCGGTCCACTGAGCTATCGAACTTGTTTCCATTTTCCAGCCAGCCTGTGTAATGCACGGTGACGGTCTGTCCTGTCTCTGCCGTCGCCCCCGTTCCGAGTGTGAGGTCGACATACTGCAATCCCGATGACGTCGTGACTTCATTCCCTTCGGCACCTGTGTTCTGAAACGGCATGTCTGCTCCTTTCCTGATTGTCGGTCACTCGACCACGACTATGAACGATAACATAGTTCAGAATTGCAGCGCTCAGGATCTCCTGTCAACCAGCAATCCTTTTCGAAAACTCGAAGAGCACACTGCTCTCACAGATGTTCCTTGCGGGAGTCAGGTTCGGAGAAGATGACTACACTCGCCGTGTATCCATGCAGAAAGTTGCGCCCTCCGACCGGACCGATCTCGCCCTGTGCAAAGAATCCCGCCGTTGGGATGGAGCCTAACCGTTCTTGCACGACCCCGCTATCGTGATGGGGCTGGCCGAAGAGTCCTTCTCCACGCCCGCAACAGCTGAACAAGAGGGCTCCGAGCGGGGGACTCTGGTGCATCGTTCGATCCGCGGCAAGGAGAAAGTGCAAGTCGTCGCTTGCAGACTTTGCATCGCGGAGGTGGAATTGGACGGTCTGGCCTTCCTGAACGATATCGCCGATCGCAATGGCCCCGGCCTGTTGATCCGCTCCGATGAGGTTCCGAACAAGGAAGTCGCCCCGCTCGAAATGACTTTGATGCTCATCAATCACAATCCCCAGGTGTACCGCGCGGTGGGCATCGCGGCGTTGGACTCCTCCCAAGGATTCGAAGACGTCCTGGAGCCGTTTCAAGGCCGAGGTGCCGCCGAGTTCATAAATGAGGTTCTGCTCCGCCCTGGTAACGACGAACCGTTCGCCGATCGGACGGCAGCCCTGTGAGGTCACGGTGCGCACGGCGATCGGTCCGGTCAGTTGCACTCCCACCACACCGCCGTCGAAAATCTGATCATTGAGGAGCAGTCGATTCTCTCCTGAATCCTGGCCTCCCCCGGCGAGGCCCCCAACAGCTTTGCCGTGAGGATATCGGTCGCTCATGAGGGAAAGGACTTCCTGCATCGGTGTCGAAAATGGATCAGCGAGGAGGATAAAAGTCGAATCCTCGAGTCCCGGTTCCGGCCACCCAGGCATGCGGATTTGGTCTTGCAGCTGAGACACGGAGAGCTGCAGCGGTCTCAGTTCGACGTGAGGAAGACGCGCGACCCAGACGGTCATGGCTGAAGCGGTTTCAATCTCTTCACAGCCGGCGATGACCCCTTCCCCGGTACAGCCTATACAAGCCTTCGCTCGTAGTTCCCTTTGCAGCATGACCGAGATCATAGAGGCTTTAGCCGCATGGTGGGTGGAGAAGAAGACAAAGGCCAGGTCGATGGGGACTGTGCCCATTTTCACCCGGATGGCGTCCGCGAGATCGCGGGTGGCGGCTTCCGTATCGGTCTTACGCGAAAGTGCGGTCGCGAATTGAAGCCTTGCCGGAGTTGTCGTGCCTATAGATGGAGTCATCATGATGTTGCGAACGTTTCGCCTGTCGATCGCCGATACGTCAGCAGGATGCTGAAAAAATTGCTCTTCCCCCGGCCCAACCTCTGCGCGCCGGGAATTGCTTATCCCATACGGAGGCCTTGCTAGACGGACTTTTTGAGTATCCTACGGGGGTGTTCTCCTCTTATTCCAGACGTGCAGGCTATTGAAGTTCTGTTGTACCGAAATGGTGTTTTCGGAGTTTCTTAGACCCCCGGGTCCATCCGTTCCGGCCGGTCCTTGGCCAGCTTGTTATAGAAGCGCCACATGAAGGAATGATAATCGTCGAGTTGGGCCAGGAGATAGTGCAGTTCTGTAGGATCTTCTGTCTCTAAGGCACGGACCATGCGTGACTTTAAAAACTCAGCGAATGCATCGGTTTTCCCCAGTGCGGTGAGGAGACTCAAACCACCACCGAGTTGGTACTCGTTCATACAATCCTCCAGACGCGAGAGAGTCGCGAGAGGATAGCGAGCCAGGAGAGGGAAATGCAAGTGAGGGAATGTTCTGTCCTCACAGGACACTGATTCGCTGCAGTTACTTGGCGCGGTGATCGAGGATAGTACGGAGTCTGGTGAGCGAGATCGCCTCGGCACGATAGCCGTCGCGTCCCAGGACGGTGGTGGCCATCGTCAACGCATTGAGGATCGCCTCCTCAGTCGCTTCAACTGTTGCGGTGATGAGCGGGTTCATATGGGTATCGGCCAAATGGGTCAATGAATAGGTTCGGTCTTTGGGATAGTGCGGGATGACACTCGCAGTTGAAAAGGCCAACATGAAGTCGCCACTTCCGTGGCGAGCCGTGGAGCCTGTTCGCGCCAACCCCAGCGCGGCACGTTTCGCCAGGCGCGTGAGCTGGCGGCCGTCAAGCGGAGCATCGGTGGCGATAATGACGATGATCGAGCCCTCACTTTGTCCAGGTGAAAAAGCCTGCGCGACGGGCGGAGCAGCCTCATAGAGACGGCCGACCGGAACGCCCTCCACAACTAACTCGGGCCGTCGCCCATGGTTCGCGTTGACGAGCACACCAATCGTATACCCCCCTTCATTGTCTGGGAGTTGCCGTGACGAGGTCCCGATGCCACCCTTGAACCCATAGGACACCATCCCTGTTCCCGCACCGACGGATCCTTCCCGCACGGCCCCAGACGAGGCGTTGTCAAGCGCCTGAACCACATCTGCCTCGGAGACATGCCGCCCTTGAATGTCGTTGAGTCGCCCGTCGTCGCATTCGGCGACCACTGGTGTCAGGGTATCGTCGGTAATGCCGATTTCCGGGTAGCGCGCGAGCATCCAGTTGATGACCCCGTTGGCGACTCGGGGCACGTTCAACGTATTTGTCAGGGCGATCGGATACTCGAGGAAACCCGACTCGCTGATCCAGGCGAGCCCGGTCATCTCGCCGGTTCCATTGAGGACAAACGACCCAGCCGGGACTTTCTTGTGCCACACGTCGTCGCGGGGGATCACGACGGTCACGCCGGTTCGTACCGGACCGAGCCCGGGCTTGAGCGGTCCGTCCCCAGAGATGAGAGTGGTGTGCCCCACGGTGACCCCGGCCACATCGGTGATTGCGTTGAACGGTCCCGGAGTATGGGAACCGACGATGATGCCAAGGGTACGAGCCCGTGAGCGGGATTCTTCAGGCTCGCCGGCTTGGGTTGAAAAAGATAGGGCTAAGCAGATTCCGATAGCCAGAATCAGCAGGAGGAGAGTTCTTATCTGGAGCCGGGATGGGTGTACGCGCATCGGCCAAAAAATCCTTCTCGCTTCAATCATGTGGCGACTTCCGGTAACGGATCGTGCTGTGAAAGAAGAATTTCATAATGGGAGAAATCCATGGTGGCGCCCGATCAGTTCCCAGGCTTCCTGCGCCGTTTCGGCGTAGTGAAATAAACGCAGGTCTTCCTCTCCAACTAGCCCATCATCTATGAGCATCTGCCAGTTAATCAGACGTTCCCAAAAGGCCCGACCGACGAGGACAATGACCACACTCTGGGCTTTTCCCGTTTGGACCAGCGTGAGCGTTTCAAACAGCTCATCGAGCGTGCCGAATCCTCCGGGAAACGCGACGAGTGCTTTGGCTCTGATCAAGAAATGCATTTTACGGATGGCGAAATAACGAAACTGGAAGCAAAGCTCAGGTGTAATGTAGGAATTGGGATGTTGTTCATGAGGCAAAGTGATGTTGAGGCCTATGGATTTGGCCTTCACGTCGTCGGCACCGCGATTCGCGGCTTCCATGATGCCCGGGCCCCCTCCGGTAATCACCACGTAGTCGCATTGCCCGTTGGTCTGACAGGTTGACGAGACGAGGCGGCTGAATTCTCGTGCCACGTCATAGTACTTTGAAAGGTCGAGTTGCCGTCTGGCAATGGCCACCTTCTGCCTGCATATGGGGTCCATGGGGGATCGAGCGGCCTCCCTTTCCTTCAGTATCAGAGTTTCTTGCGCGGCACTCGGTTCTTGTAATCTCGCGCTGCCGAATACAACAATGGTCGACCGGACACCTTGTTCCCGCTGGATCAACTCGGGCTTGAGAAGTTCGAGGCCGATGCGGACGGATCGGAGTTCTTCCCGTTGGAGAAACTCTGTGTCGCGATCGGCCGGAATGTAGGAAGAGGATTCTGCGGCGATGTTGGTGGAATCTGGATCAGATGGAGGAATCATGAAGGCAATTATAGCGGGCTTAAAGATGGCCGGCAATTCCTGATGGGATGCGTTGTCCTAAAATGGCCAGAACCAAATAATGGGATCTTCCGTAGTCCTCCGGGAAAATCCGTAGGCGCGTACGGTCCACTGGGGATCGAATACCACCTGAAATAGTTCCGGTGTGATCCCGGTTTTGTTTAGGGTCATCGTCGGGGAATAGGGCAAGAACAGCCGTGGGATTGCGCCGAAGTCGAGGCCCGCAGACTTAGCATCGCTCCAACTATAGAGCGCTACGACTCCGAACTCAGAGTCGGTGATCTCATCAGGGGCTCCGATGTGATCGGCCAGTTCAAGTATCGTCGTCTCTCCGACACGAATAAAATTGACCTGCTCCGGAGTCACGACGTCGTTGAATACCACTCGGCGGACTGTACAGCCAGCACAGAGGAGGATGGAGAACGTGCAAACGGCTAATTTGATGAAGGGGAAGCGAGTCGCCACGTTAGTCACCGAATGGCCACAACCGAAATTCTGTGCGACCTGTGCGTTTGCCGTAGACCACTTCTTCCGCGATTCCGCTCTTGTTGAAAAACACGTAGAGATTATCGCTCTTAATATCCATACGGATGAAATTCAGCAATATGAGCAACAGGGCGGGCGATTTCCCGTCGTAGTAATAGTAGTGAAATATATCCAAATCGTTGCCTCTGATAATTCGATCCGGTGCCCCGATCGAGGAGACAACTTCTGCCATGGTCGTCGTGCCTTTCTTGATGCCTGAGATGGCTTCTTCTTGAAGGGGCTCGCCGATCGTTCCTCTGCTCACGACACAACCTTGAATCAGGATGGCAAGCCATATGAGCAGCAGGGATCGACGTAATATCATGGAGTCTCCTACCCTTGTGACGATGAGTGTGGTGGACGGTGCCGTTCGAGCACGAAGTCCTGTTCATAGACTGCATAGCCCGATGGGGTGAGTCCGACACGTTGATAGACGGTTTGAGCGGTGTGATTGTCCTGCTCCACATAGAGTCGAATTCCACAGACTTGGGGATCAGCCTGTGCTCGAGCCATGGTGTAGTCATGTATTGTGCGGTAGACACCGCGGCGGCGCCAGGCTGGCGCAACATACACGCTCTGGACCCACCAGAAGAGCCCGTTGCGCCAATCGCTCCATTCATATGTGACCATCAGCTGTCCGAGGATTTGCCGGTGGTTCCCCTGTTCCAGTTCTGCGACTATGAAGAAGCCACGAACGGGGGTTTCGATCAGGGCAATGGTTCCGAGATGTAGGCGGTCGAGATCAAGGCGGCGGCCTTCTGTTTCAAGAGCCATGGCTGCACTGAACGAGGCGATCGTCGTCGCATCTTCCGGCCTGGCGTGTCTGATGTTCAGGTGGTCGAGGACTGGCATGGGGCTTAGGTCAGAGACTTGGGGGCTTGTAGCCATCCAGTTTCCGGTTTGTACAAACCGGCGGTAAACTCCATCTTGATGGCGTCTTCCGGTGGTAGATTGATCGGGCGTAGCTGTGGCTGAGGGATAAACGCGAGGAAGCCGGTGAACGGATGGATAGCCGTCGGGACAAAGACCATGAGCAAACGTGTTGTCGGTGCGACTTGCAGCGCCGCCGGCGCGGTTCCGATGACAAAACCGATCGCCCAGAGACCGTCTCGAGGAAAGGGGAAGGCCACCACAGTGCTGCGCCCGAAGCGAGAACGGAAATGAAGAAGATCGGTCATTCCTTTGAGGGTGAGGTAGACACTGCGGACTAGTGGAATATGCTCGATCCACCGTTCTGTCTGGGTGATCATGCGCCGTCCGACTACATGGGTGGCAATAGCCCCGATAAGAACCACAAGAAACAGAAACAAGACGAGGCTGCGTACAGGCATCTCTCGGGCTCCAATATTCCATGGGAGATCCTGGATCAATTCGTTGAGTGCGTGGAATAATGCGGAAAGAATCAAGAATGTGGCCCAGATCGGCACGAGGGTCAACAAACCGGCCAAGGAGTACTGCCATAAGGTCTTTGACATCGTGCCTGGCTTCCTCATATGCATTCAGGAGATTCCTAGTCTAGCAGAACTATGAGATGAATAAAGCCTGCACGCAGGACTTGATCTCCTAGATCGCGGTGATCTATTCTAAAAATAAAGGATTAACTAGATTCACACAAGGGGGACGTTATGGCAGAACGTATGGAAGCAAGGCGTCCAGTCAATATTGACAAGGATCTTCTCGCCATTCTCTGTTGCCCCGACACGAAACAGGATGTGAGTTTGGCTGATGAGGCACTGATTGCCAAGTTGAACGAGGCGGTGAGCCTTGGACAATTGAAAAATAAGGCGAGTAAGCCGGTCACTGAACCTCTCGATGGAGGGTTGATCAGAAGCGACAGAAAGATGCTCTATCCCATCCGAGAGGACATTCCTGTCATGCTCATCGAAGAAGGTATCCCACTGGAAGGGATGATTTAGCGGGCCGATTCACCAGCCATCTTGGTCCAGCTTAAACGCAGGTAGCGCATCACATCTGAACATTCTGTCCCACGAGTGATGAGGAGAAAGACCAGCATCACATCGATCGTCGTGGAGACGTGCCAATAGATGCAGGCGCCTATTGGTTATCGGTCTTGGATCCGGTCGACGTTCCGCAGTGCTGGCAGAGATATTCGTAGAGATTTCCGGTTGGGAGCACAAGCAGGAGTCGCTCGCGTGTCGGAGTTGCCACTCGGCAGGAAGGGCAATAGAGCAGCGAGGCATTGAGAGACCTGAATTGGCTCGCTTGTTCCGTGACACCCGGTCTTGGCGGTCGAGCTGTCCTAGGGGATAGTCCATGCGGCCATGTTGGGCCGGTTGGTTTACGCGGAAGACCTGGCATAACCTAATTTTACGCAGATGAGGCGGTAATGGTCAACGCTGAGAGTCTGAACTCGGGCTAGTCGCTTTTTCACCATGAAGCGTCGGGACCGCTCTTTGGCGGGAACTTATGACCCTGACGGAATAGTTTCCAACCCCCTCTCCCTGCTTGCACCAGACCATAGACAGCTAGTCCGCTTAAGAAGCCATAGAGTCCGGTCATCTTCCATGGCCAGAGGCCGGGGGCATGCATGACGATGCCGAGCGCAATGTGGCCGCCGGCTCCAAGGCAGACCGCAAAAATGATCCATTCTCGCATCATGTAACGATCAGCCATGCGTCTTGGAAGGCGACAGGTGAAGCTGCTACGGTTAGTCCAATTGAAGACAGGAGTGTTACACCGCCGGCGTCTTGGCTGACTCAATGTCCGTTGCTGTGATCAGACTGGACAAATAATCAGCGACAAAATTCAGGGCCTCCTCTCGGCCGTCCGCACGGCGTCCCTTTTCCCGTCGCTGGACAGACAATTCATGATCCAGATCGGATTTGACTTCGGTGAGTACTCGCTGGAGGGACGAGGGGGTCAAATTCGCATCCATATCTTCGAGTTCTTGGCAGCGATCGAGCACCCAATTCAAGCCTTCGATACGTCCGGCATAATGTTCCTGCTCAGCGGTGTCGATCCGAGACATCGTGGTGGCAAATGTTTGGGCTTCATAGATGAGATTATAGAAGCTGGTCACTGCTCGCTGTAGGGTAGGATTCATGTCACTCCTTTGCGCAAGTTATTAACCATTCGATTATACACGAGAATGCAATCGCGACAAGCAAAAAATTGTAGGGCTAGGTAAACAGGAGAGAATGAAACTCGTTCATAAAGCCGTAATAGAGGGGGGCGAAATCCTTAAGGCTCTCGGGGCTGGTTTCCTTGAGACGTTTGAAGAAGAAGACCTGGGAGCGTGAGTCTATTTGTTCCAGGAGATGGCTCAATTGAGCCATGGTGTAACTGCCGGTCGGAACACTGAGGACATAATGCACGAGGCGTTCGACGAATTGCTGAGCGAGATACTCACTGGCGAGGTAGCCTTCCGGGAGTTTTCCTGAAGCCAGAAACTCATCGAAGGGTATGGCTTGCGCAGCAAACGGAACGGATGGTTGCTGACGAGAGGTCACGCCGATGGTACCCCAGCTTGTGGAGAAAGAGAGTCCGTATGCTGCAACAACTCTACTGGACCCCCTAGTACGCGTCAAGTGTACAGAAGGCGCAGCCGGTCCGAGCCAAAAGACCGGTGGAGACTCTACAGGGCTGGGTCTAACAGCACGTGTCTTTCCCTTGCCCGATTTGTGTGGAGCCCCAGCATGGTATCGTTGTACATCTCAAACCGCCTCCTGTGGATCTGGGTATCGAACACTTTCGGCCCCAGGATGACAGCGTAGCGGAATGATAATCTGCAATAGAGCACGTGCCCCCGATCTTCTGCCCACAGTCCGTCTTCCCCGGTCCGCATCAACTCTGCATCTGGGTCTTGCCGATGCGGGCCGCCGTACAACGCGGTTCCATCGGTTCACTGCCCATCAGCGGGTCCTTCCATTTTTCCACACATTTCTTGTACCCGCGGCACCGGTTCTGGATTGCTTCAATAGGCCCACGCGACTTCAATGAGGCACGGCGGAAAGCTTGGACCATCTCTCTTTGTCGGAGAGTTGCCAGAAGGTAAGGATAGTCGAAAAGACCATTGGCTGATGAGTCATTGTCAAGGCAGAGGATTGTATTGCATTCGACCCTGGGGATTCCAGGACCGCAATATGCGAGGCCAATTCGATAGAGCTACTGTACCGCTAAGTACCAGCTAATATTACTTGGCGAGCGCTAACCAAGGGTCATGAAACAAACACCGAAAAACAAGAGCGTGATCCTAATAATTAATATTGCGTTGTATTTTGGTAGCGTTTTTGAGCTATGTAGCGAAGACAGCAAGGCAATGATGATAAAGGGCTCGCTGGGTTGCTTGACAGTCCCGTCCCTGCTCAGTAAAATCCAACCCCTCTAACCGACTGTAACCGAGCGGGAATAGCTCAGTGGTAGAGCATCGCCTTGCCAAGGCGAGGGTCGCGGGTTCAAATCCCGTTTCCCGCTCCAATAGTTACGCAGTGTTGGCTCTGGCTCGCGACCTCCGTGTGATAGTTTTGTGCTAACGCGGAAGGGTGGTGCCGTTCGAGAATTAACACCCCTTCTCGCAAGCTCTCCGGTGAGTGGTGGGCATAGCGCTGGGTCATAGTCGGAGACTTGTGACCGAGCAGCCGCTGCACCTTGTACAGATCCACACCAGCCTGCGCGAGTCTCGTGGCAAAGGTATGCCGCAGATCATGGAAACGGAAATTCGTGATCTCGGCTTTTTCCAATGCCGAATAAAATGCCCGCGTCAGGTTCCTCGCATCAATCCTTGTCCCACAGGAAGTCGTAAACACAAAAGGGTCTTTCGCGCTGATCGCTGCCTTGCGGCGTAGAAGTTCCACAAGGCAACTGTTCAACGGCACCGTGCGCTTCTCTCCATTCTTGCTTTTCATCACCACGAGAACTTGTCGGTTCAGATCGACGGCTCGCCATTCCAACCCGAGAATCTCACCCCGACGCATGCCCGTGTTCAACGCGAACACAAGGATGTCTTGGAGCCAGGAAACCGAATGAGTCAGTAACCGTGTGTCCTCGTCGGGAGTCAGCCACCGGTCACGTTCATTGCGGACCTTCTCTAGTGAGACCCGCCGCATCGGATTATCGCGGCACCATTCCCACTCCCGTATGGCGATGTTAAAGGCATGCCGGATCAGCCCGAGTTCCTTGTTGACTGTCGCCGGCTTGGCCTTCTGCCGTCGCTGGGCTTTGTAGGCTGCGAGGAGCTTCGGTGTCACCTCTATGAGCCTGAGCGGCCCAAATACCGGCCTCAGATGCCCGAGGCATTGCTCATCTCGCTGGTGGCTTGCTGGAGCCTTTGTCACCGATTGTTCGATGAGATAGCGGTCCATCATCTCGTTGAAGGTCCGATCTTTCTCTTCGAGTACGTCGAGAAAGCGGCCCTCAGCGATCTTGACTCTCAGCTTGGCAAGAATGGTTTCGGCTAACCGCTTGTCTGTGGTTTCCGTGGACCGTCTCACCTGTCGGCCCTGATACATCAAACTCATCCACCACACTTTATGACGTCTAAATAGCCCCATCCACATCCTCCTTCTCGATGAGGCTTGATATCGGTTTGGTTTCCCCATGCGGGGGAGTATAGGACTCCCTTTTGGCAGCCGCAATGAGGGCATCCAGGTCAGGCGCTGCGGAAGTCTTACGTAACTTCGGGAGGGGTGTGAGGTGCAACTCAGGAAAAGCCTCAAGCCATTCTTGGATGGCGTCCTGCTCGAATCGGATCAAGGAGTGAATGCGTCGGCAGGGAATCTTCCCTTGTGTGGCCCAGAGGTACAGCGTGGATGGCTTAATCTTAAGCCAATCTGAGAGTTCTTTGACCGTTAACATCATGTCCAGATCCTGAGCAGGGGGAGTCTTACGACACCCCCTCACCCCCCTGGAACGGTGCGCCCGCGTCACCGCCGGCGTCCTGCTTGGAACTCGATGGTGTCTCTTTCTTCAGCAGCCCTCGATGCTTATTGTTCCATCGGCGCTTCCCCGCGATAATTTGCTTCTCCAACCAGGCTGGCCCACCGGGATGTTCCGCATAGATGACCGCCAGCATCGGGGCCACGGACTGACTCACCCAGCGCTTCACCTTCAGTAACGTCTGGGCCTCCTTCTCCACGACAAGACGGCCCTTCTTGAACCCCTCGGTGAGCAGCAGCCACCACTCCAGGAGTGGGGCTCGATACCCAAACTCGTCCTCCTCGTCTCGGGTTGTGTCTCGGAAATCGACATAGCCCCGCAGCACCCCCACCATGAATTCGAGCCAGTCTGGTTCCTCCAGATAGGACAGGACCTGTCCACAGACCTGGGCCCGATCCTTTTTCAATTCCAGTTCCCACCGGATGCCGTAGTCCTGCCAATCCTCTCGCTCTTTCGCTTGACTGCTCCAGGCGTTTATCGTAGATGCGCAGCAGGGTTTGACTCTGCGGACTCCCGAGATAGAGCGTCTCTCCGCTGGGCGTGTCTGTATGGATCGATCTGGACGAAATGCGCTGCATACGATCCGCCCGCGTCACACATTGACCGATCTCGATGGCCTGTCTGATGGTCGAGAGTGGGACGCAACTGTTCCGATCATCGAGCGCACAATCGAGACGCGTCAGATGGCCATCTTGTTTCAGAATCCATTGGAGGACCGTGCGGACCTTCCCTGACGGCCACGGCGCGACAATCCCACCCGAGAGATCGACATGGACTTCGAGGGGCGCACGGGGTGCGCCAGTCCCCAGTTTGCCCACCCCCCGGCTGGCACTCGCGGTGATCCAGGACGCGGGATAGCCGCGAAAGCCGGCGTTGCACCCTTCGTCCAATCGCCGCCCAGCATCTGCATCGTGTCTTGGGCAGAGCCTGCCGGCAGGGTGAAGGCGAGCCAATCCATGGTGAGGGTGAAGGGTGAACTCATCGAATCTTTAGACCTCCTGTAACGATCCCTGTGGGTAGTGCCCCCGTTTTACCAGACGGGGGCTTTTGCTGGGCGCGACGCTTTTAGCCGCCGGCGGTCGCGCGCAGCCTGTCCGTCGTTCGCTGCCATCCGACTGTTCCCATTTCGCTCCTTGACTTCGCATTCGTCGTTCTCCAGCACGATAGCCGTGACACGAACCGAGGGGAAGCACCTTGTTTAGGACTGTTTGGGACAGTTGGGGACTGGTAAGGACATTTCGCGAGTCCTGACGAGTGCTCGACGATGTCATGACAACCTTCCGTTCATATTGAATTCGATCATTTCAGTATCCCTCTCGCTCGATAGGTCCAGATCGTCGATACGGATCATGACGGGAGACTACTCGTCCTGGGAACTAGGCGTAAGGATGCTTATGTGCGCTTCAGGATGCTTTAGGGAGCAACGTGCCGAAAGAACTCCTTCGCGCGATATCCTGACGAAGCAGCGCTTCTCCAGCAGACTTGTCCTGGCTTCGGCCATGTTCGCCCTCATGTGAATCATGGATGCTCACAATACTGTTTCATCTTGGAGATGAGAATTAGTCAGATGTAGCCAAGCGTAGCCAGATGTATCCAAGTACAACGGCATCGGTGCGTACGCCGCGGACCATACCACTAGGAGCCGACCATGTGATCTAGGCAGTTTGGAGCAGCTTACGGCAGTTCACGGCAGGTGCTTGCTTGAGCTGATGTTTTGGGGTGCAGGGCGATTTACGGAGAGCCTTGGCGCCGCTTGGAGTGATGCCGCTCCAAGCGGGGTTGCTGTGCTATCTCCAGCAGTATACAAGCGCTCGGCTGATCGACGTGGCATCGAGATTTCGCGTCGAGCCACCAACTTTGGTCGATGTGGTGCAGGACCTTGTGTGAAAGGGATGGAGTACAAACCGTTAATCGATCGAGGATCGTCGTGCCGTGTATTTGAAGCTCAGTCGCAAGGGTCTGTGGATCGCCTCGGGCGGAGCCTCCAAGACCTCGTGGCCTTCCTCAACGAACTGCACAGCAAACACGCGCACCTCTACCTCCACAAGCAGGGGATCGACACCCCAGGAGGGAAGCTACTCTTCCAAATGCTCGGAGTGTTCGCGGAATTCGAGCGGAGCATGATTGTAGAACGGGTCAAGGCTGGCCTGAAATCTAATCGAGGAGGACGACATTAATCGAAACAGTGGGCGAGGCATCCAAGAAATTTTGTAAATTCTTGTTCTGGATTTCTACTTTGAAGGCGGACCTAATGGTCATGCCCATTGACCAGAACTAAACGACTCAACAGGACGTTCAAAAGTATGGCGAAAGGTCAGCGGGCGGAGAATACTTGTGTTTAAATTGAGGTCTGGAGTAGCACTGCGATAATAAAATCCAAGCTGAGCAATTGTGACCAGTCTGTCCTCTATCTTCTGAGCATACTATATCAGATTGAACTGGACGATCAATTAGGCGGTAGTCAATTCACCTATTCAACCGAGGAGGAAGAGATGAAGATTATTTTCACAGCAGTCGCACTTTTTACGGCATTAAGCTTCACACCAGCCTGGGCCCTCTTCGAAACGGATAAGCAACTGAGCGAAAAAGCCCGCATCAGTATGATTGATGCCCTCAAGACCGCCGAAGGCGCGGTGCCTGGGAAGCCGGTCGAGGTCAATATGGGGAAAGACGATGGGAAGGTCGTCTACAAAATTGAAATCATCGACGCGGCGAAAAAACGCGCCACGTTTACATTGATGCGGAGTCGGGGAAAGTTCATACCGTCAAGTAATTCCCTAGCACTAGCGGCCGCCATCCGGTGGCCGCTCATTGTGGGATCCCTTCATCATGTCCTACCTCATGTGGTTGCTTATTGGAAGCCTCGTCGGGCTCCTACACGGGTGTGCAACAGCTCAGAAGGCCGCCCAACCATTACCCGCCGGCGTCGTGAATAAACATCGCATTGATCACGTGATCATCATTGCCATCGACGGTCTGAAGCAGGATACCTTGCAGACCTATCTGCAAAGAGCCGATGGGAAAAAGAAGGGCGGGTTGCACGATCTCTTCGGAGTACAACGCGACGGGTCCGGCATCGTGATGACCAAAGGCGTTGCCGTGCAGCAGGCCGTTACAGTATTTCCTTCCTATACGTATCCCTCATGGACTTCGATGTTCACGGGCCTCTACCCGGGGACGCACGGCATCACCGGCAATACTCTATTTTTTCGCGATCGTGAAATCGCCCGTTATTACACGGAATATCATCTCGATGCGGTTCGTGCTCAGTTCGACAAGAACTTTCTCTCGAACGACATCAATCCGCATATTAAGACGCTCCATGAATATGTCCAAGCAGCCGGAGGCCAGAGCATCGTGGTGCACAATATGGTGACGCGAGGAGGTCTCGCCCTGAAGCCCGACTTCGATACGCTCTGGAGCTATCAGCGTAACCACAGTATGGCCGTGGACGAGAATTCCCTCTGGGAGGCAGTCCATGCACTCGACCCACACCAGAAGAATCCTGAGGAGCCAGTGCCCGGTCTGCCTTCCGTATTCACCATCTACTTCTCCGGGTTGGACCATGTCGAGCATCTGTCCTGGGAAGGAATGTCAGGAAATGAGGACGCACGGCTCGTCTATCTCGAGCATCTCGACGATCTCCTTGCTAAATTCTTCGCAGGCCATCCAGCTATCACCCGCCATCACTTTCACAACCCGACATCGGAGCCGGTCCCTGCAGACCCGATCGCATGGCCAGGCATTATCAATACTCCTGCTTGGCAACATACGTTGCTGGTTCTCGCGTCCGATCACGGCCATGCGCCGGTGCGATGGGTCGAGGCGGTCGGCCTCGAAGATCTCAAGCTCGTCTTCGAGGAACTCAGCGAGAACCAGGGACAGGCCTATCGTTTGGAAGAGCCTTCACTGGTCAATGAGACCTTCTGGTCGAAGATTCGAGCTCTATGGGGATTCGTCGAGGAGGGACATATCTCCGGACAGGCCAATGTGGTAGTGACCCTCAATGGGGGCGCCTTGGGCCTTCATCTCAAACCCAAAGAGGGAACGTGGAATCAACGGCCCAATTATGCCAACGAAGTCAGGCCTGTACTTGAGCACCTGCTCTTCACCTTGCATACGAACGGTTATGGGCCTGAAGCCGTCTTGTATCTTACCGGCACCCGGTACGTCGTGATTCCCTACACCGTGACTGGGTCTGGCGTTCAACTCCTCCCCTCAAAGGAAGTGGAGGACAGTCCGCTCAACACCGCGACCTTTCCCATGGCCGTTGAAAGGCTCAACGGGCTGGGCTCGAATATATCGGGGGACCCGTCGAGCGCACCGGACATTATTCTCTTGGCAGATCGGACGAAACAATTGACCTATGCCAACAAGCAGGAATGGCGTGTCATCGAGAAACTCAAGACGGACAGTCACAAGCATTTTCATTCCGATCATGGGCATTTGAGGTCTGCCGAGTCGGTCGTGCCCATGGTTTTTGCGGTGGGGAGCGATCCAGGGTCCTTTCCCCACGCGACGATCTGTCATGCTTCGCTTGTCGACATCACCCCGACGATTTTGGATGTGCTTGGACTGCTGGCATCGTTCGAGGACGCCATGGCTGCACGTCCCTCACATCCGCGGGGGCATTCCCTCAAGAATTCCATTGAGTCCATCCTTGGGGGTCACACCACTCCCGACAATGTCTGCCCCGCTTCTATTTCATGAAACATGTTCGGGCAGGCGACCTGAAGTGAATTGGCGAATGCTGGAAACATTGGCCAGGCAGATCCTGTAATCAAATATATTGCCATGCTGACAGGCGGCTTGGACTTATACTACGAGGAAACAGGTGAGGGAAGACCTCTCGTGCTCCTTCATGGTTTTGGAGCAAATACCTATACCTGGAAGCACGTGATCCCACGGCTTGGTGAACGGTACAAAACGATTTCAATAGATCTGAAAGGATTTGGACTTTCGCCGAAGCCCGCCGATGATCGGTATTCGGCGGTGGATCAAGCAGATCTCATCAGCAACTTTATCATCGAAAAAGGGCTCACCGACGTCACGCTCATAGGGCATTCCTTTGGAGGGGCCGTCGCGCTCCTCACGGCTCTTAACCTTCAAGCTCAGGGGCAGGCACCCCATTCCCTCATCCTCATCGACACGATCGCCTATGAACAAGCGTTGCCGTTTTTCATCAAACTCTTGCGACTCCCGTTATTGGGACGGCTGTTTATGGATGTACTCTCAGAAGAGGCACAGGTGGCATTCATACTTGGAGTCGTCTATCACGACAAAACGAAAATCACCAAGGACACGATCGCGGCCTATGCAAAGCCCCTTAAGGAGGTGGGCGCAAAAACGGCATTGATCAAAACAGCGAAGCTCATCATCCCACCGCATATTGAGGACATCGTATCTTCCTACACCACTATCCGTTCACCGACCCTGATTATCTGGGGTCAGCACGATAAGATCGTACCTATCGATTTAGGGTCCAGACTTTCGAATCAACTCCCCAACGCGAAATTCATTCCCCCTCTCCCTTCGGGTCACGCACCTCATGAAGAAGTACCGCTATTAGTAATACCCGAGATCTTGAATTTCCTCGAACCAATCAGAATGTGAATCCAGTTGTGCGGATCGACCAATATCGGTTGCGTGCGCCTGGACCCGTTGACACCCGTCATTCCTTTACGGGACTGCCGCCGGTCCAAGCGCTCCGTTTTTTGTGGCTGTCCTTTCCCTTACTCTTTCCCGTTTTCTGTTCCTGGCTTTCCGGCTTCTTTACCTCCGCCTTTGCCTCGGCGACGAGATCCTTGAACTGCTCGCCCGACTCAAATGCAAATTCAGAGACCTCATCAGCCAAAACGATTCCGCCCTTGATCAATGCTTTAGCAATGGGACGGAAAATGGACTCGATGCCCGATAAGATGCGCTCCATGGCTGTCCTCCTTTTATTCAAGCGTAGACCATAAAAGTCCATTTTTCTAATGCAGTGGCGTATCGGCGTGGCCCAACCGTCCAATAGTAAGAGCCGGCATCGAAATTAATTCCCCATTAGTTCATGTTTCCGCTTCCACCGAAGATAGGCCATCTGTCGGACCTGAAAATGGTTATTCATGAAGTCGAATTCCGCCTCATTTAATGACCTGTTCTGATAGCGCAGTGGTACCGCGCATTTCCCAAATCTTTGACTCACAGTGTACCTACCAGCCCGATCGCCGTGAACAACAGGCCCAGCGCCACGAGCCACGCAACCGCCTCAATTGCCGCGTCATGCTTTAACAGGTGCGGCATCTGGTAGTACTCGCGGATGCGCTCCTGCGAGCTCACTCCATCCACGAGATACAAGTGGGTTTCGTTTGTCTCCTTCGCGTCAACCACCTCACGCGCTCTCTGACCCAACAGCGTTTCAACCACCATATGCCACCTCTTTCCTTTATGGTTCATGTGGGGGATGATCCTAGAATAACCATACCGTGGCGACACTGTGTCAGAAACTAGGACCCCGCCTAGCTCGCCTCGGGACAAGCTGCCACCGAAATTGTTACTCGATGAATTGTCGAAGTTGCGGTATGGCGAAGTGGTGGAAGGAGTGAAGGTGGGTTGATGAATGACCCTTCTCGAGACACGTCTTCTCTTATTTCAAGTTCGCGGCTGGCTCGACGGCTTCTGGTGCTTCGCTGGGGGCACAAGTTCGGACTCCCGCTTGAAGAAGTACTGCGACCACTAACGCCCCGAACCAGTATTGCAGGGTCAGGCGTCGGCAGGGAGCTAGTTGTTCACCTTCCGTAGCAATCCTCCTTGAGGAAATTTTATCCTCCCAATAGTCGAGAGAGGCCTTCTGTTCCTTCGTCATTCATATATTTGAACATCTCTCCGCCGTGCCGTACACCATCCTTCACGGATCGGCCGCAGGACGGATCACCGGCTTGTATCCTTTGCAAATGGCGCAGGTATCATGCGTGAGGTATCCCGCGTTCCTCGCCAGGTGTTCAAGGATCTCGATGAGGGTGTCCTGGTGGCTGATCTCAGGATCTCGTAGGAAGCATTCGGCACACGTGGGTTGTGGGAGAGTGCGGAAGAGTCTTGCCAGTTCTGGGTGCGTCCAGAGTGACATACGGGAAAGATATTTTACGAAGGAATCGATCAATCTGCAAGAGGTCGAGTTTCCCGCTGGGCACTCTGAGAGACGCAGTCAACAAGATGGAAGTGTAGTGGGCGGGCTGTGTTTGGGATCGCGTCACACGTCGAACATACCGCCAATCACATGCGTAGCCCATCCCGTCAGCAACAGGACGAGGCAAATATCGGAATTCAGGACGCCCATAACAAGCGTGTGGAGACCTAGCCAACTTTCCGGCGAGGTCAGCCACAGTTGAAAGCCTTTGGAAAAGTGTTCCCCTAGCGCTGTAAGCATCGTCCAGTTAGGACGCACTCCACTTTTCAAGTAGCTAAATAATTCCATCCCGAAACCCCATAACCCGGCCACTCCGAGAAAACCTCCAGTGTGCATGATGGTTTCGGGAATGGTGGATTTTTGGTTAGCACGTTCGTGAATCCACTGTTTGTATTCATCGGAAAGAGGGTCTTCGTTCATGCGGCTGACTCTGTGAAGTTTTTCGCACCTTGTCAAGACCCATGACTGACATCTGACACGTCAAGTAGAGCCTGATAAACCGACCTTGCCATGGATTTCGTACAGTGACCCTCACGCGGCGCCAGGAGGTAACAATGCGACTCAAGTTATGGGGAGGCGCGCGACGGGTAAAAGTCGCGTCATCCGTTGAACCCCAGATCAAGGATTTGATTGAGAGACTCGCTAAGTCATCCGTCTATTTATAGGGAAATTCCGAGTTCGGTGTTCGAGCGGATCATACGCGATGCGTGGCGGGAGAACTGCAGAAGGACGGACTCATTCCAAAGGGGTCTTGGCCAACTCTAGACCATCTCTTCGCTGTGCTGTACACCATCCTTCACGGATCGGCGGCAGGACGAATCACCGGGCCAGGTGTTCAAGGATCTCGATGAGGGTGTCCTGGTGGCTGATCTCAGGATCTCGTAGGAAGCATTCGGCACACGTGGGTTGTGGGAGATTACGCAAATCAAATCCCGCCTTCGGCACTTTCAGACAGAGCTAAGACCTGTGCTAGATTTGTGATGAAAGCAACCGAGAAAGGTAGTTCTCAATAGATCTCTTAGACCAAATAGAATGTCTGAAACAAGCCGATTTTAAAAAGAAAAATGGGGAAACCAAGGTCCGTTCAAGCCTTCTCGTTAGTTCTACTTTCCGAATTGCCAAGGCGAGGGTCGCGGGTTCAAATCCCGTTTCCCGCTCCAATATTCAGTCTTCTTGGCGAGAAATCTTCTTTCGCCATGCATCCAGGCTGGTGACCACTGTTCCGTTTTCCGGTGCAGTGGTTTTCCATTGCAGGCAGTGCAGACCACAGACATGCCTAACGTAACCTTTGCCTTGGTTGAAGAGGCCGTTCGCATTCTGCATGGCGTTGCGCACCACACCCCAGTACTGACAAGTTGTCAGCTTGATTCGCGATCCGGTGCACGGGTCTTTCTCAAGTGCGAAAACTTTCAGCGTGTCGGCGCCTTCAAGTTTCGCGGGGCATACCATGCAATCGCTCGCTTAATGTCCTCGCAGTCGTCTCGTGTATTTGCGACGGTTTCGTCGGGGAATCATGGGCAAGGACTTGCGTTGGCCTGCCGTATGAAAGGAGCCACCGCGCATATCGTGATGCCCAAACCATTCTCTGCCACGAAGCATCGTGCGCTGCTTGGGTATGGAGCTCGGGTGCATGTGGTCGAAGATCGGAGCCGTGCTGATGCCAAGTTGTGCGAACTTGTGGATGACTATCAGGCTGTAGTGGTCCATTCGTTCAACGATCCGTTTGTGATAGCCGGTCAAGGGACAGTGATGGTCGAGTTTGTCGATCAAGTTGCCGATCTCGATACCGTGCTAGCGCCGGTCGGCGGTGGAGGCTTGCTCTCCGGTCTCTGTCTCGCGGCACAGGCACTCCGACCGCGAATGGCCATCTTTGCCTGTGAGCCAGCTGGCGCCTTGGATGCGCTGGACTCGGTGAAGCAGAACCGTATCGTTCCCATGCCCAATCCGAATACGTTTGCCGATGGCCTGCGAACGAGTCTTGGGGAGCTGACGCTCCCAATTCTCCGTCGGCACGTGACGGGATTTTTTGTGGTGGGAGAAGAGGAAATTGTACAGGCCATGCGATTCGCCTATGAACGACTCAAGCTCGTGATCGAGCCCTCAAGCGCGGTGGCGTTGGTTCCGCTGCTCAGGCAAGAACCACAACTCGTCGGCAAGCGGGTCGGCGTGGTGCTTACCGGGGGCAATGTGGAATGGCCAGGACACTGCCTACGCCAGGATGAGACCGAATCTATGCAGCGATCGGGCGGTTAACGGGCTGCACGTGGCAGGGATTGTAGCCGGGCCACCTGTTGAGCTGCGCGAGAGAGTTCGTCCGGGGTAAGTGGAGTTCGACTAAATCGTCCCTGATGGTAGAGGGCGGTTACGTCAGCAACCATGGGACCGCCCGCCTTCCATTCCTGTTCAACCAGTCTGGCAAATTCGTTGGGTGTGGCGGTTGAAGATTTGCTCACACCATGTCGTTCCACCGTGCGAAGCATGCGGGTATAGAGTTGGACGATCGCAAGCTGCGGGTGCGATGTCGGAAGATGTGTGCTTGCCCAGAGTCTTATCCTGTCCCGAAGCATAAGAAGCAGCAGGGCCAGGCCGATTACTATCACTCCTGTGAGGAGTCCTAGCATACCAAGCCGGAATGTTCGGGCCATCTGTGCTAACCGGTTGAGGGCCTGGCCAATCGAGCCAGTCACCGACGAAACCCAACGGCTCATTTTTTCACGCAACGCACCACTGCCTTCTCGTACTCCATGAACGACTGCCAGTTGATCCTTCGCGCTGTAACGGATGAACAGGCGATCCCACTGTAAACGAACGGATTCCTCGAATCGACGAAGTGATTCCCAGCGAGAGGTCACGGCCGCTGTACTGACGCTAGGGGTGGGGTCCATGGTGATCCAACCTGAGTGTGGAAAATAGACCTCGACCCAGGCATGGGCATCCCGCTGGCGTACGGTAAAATAACCCCCGTATTCGTTCCATTCCGTGGCCAGAAATCCGGTCACCAGCCGAGCGGGAATCCCCACGGTCCGGAGCATCACGACCATCGCGGTTGCGTAATGTTCGCAGTACCCGGTTTTGCGTGTAAAAAGAAACTCCTCGAGCGGATGACTGAGCGTGGCCGTGTCGGTTTCGAGGCTGTAGCTATAGTTCTCCAAGAGATGTTGCTGGATCGCCAGTGTTTGCCCGAATGGGGTTGCGACTTCCTGGATGACTTGGTGCGCCAACTCTGCAACCTGCTGTGATTCCACGGGAACCTGAAGGTAGTGGGAACGGATCGAGTCGGGGTAGGCTAGGACCGACGCGGTTCGTTCGTCTGAAGTGAGCTGTGAGATTTGAGAGATGACAGAGTATCGGATGCGGGAAGAAGGAGGAAACGGCAAGTGGAGTCCGCTCATGGCATCGGCCTGCACTGTGGGAAACTCTCCGTTTACGAATTCAGCGAATGGCGCGGCAAACAGGACTGCGGTATCGAGCGTTTCCAGCAGGATGTCTTGGCGGATCGTTCGTGACAGACTGTCTGAAGGATGGCTGCCGGCTGTGCGAGCGAGGAACGTTCCATCAGCCACGAGACTTAACGGGCGCCGACGGGTTCCGTTGCGGTTCCATGATCGTCCGTTGTACTGATCGTAGGCGAGACCTCTCATGTAGAGGCGATCTTTCCCAGCAGCGGGTTGATCCGGTAGTTCAACCCGCATGACGATATGAGGATCTTGTTTGACTGACCCGATCGTCCCGAGGTCGACTCGATCGGAAAATCCTGTCGTCCGCAACGCCTCCCCGCTTGTCTTCTGCAGGACGCCTGCGCCGATGCGAGGGATGAGAAAGAAAATGGTGAGCGTGAGGGTCACTGTCAAAACGGCGGTTCCATTCGTCAGCCAGAAGAAGCGGTAGGTGATACGGTTTGGGAATGTCGGTTGACAGGCTGCCGTGCTCGTTGGTGTGACAAGGGCAGTGGTTTCGCCCGTTTCTTGGGTCACGTGATACAGCAAGAGTGTCCAGATAGCCGCAAGCAGGTAGAGCAAAAAAATTGGGACATACCAGGCATTGGTCGTGAGTGCTGCGGAAGCCAGGATTGCCATGAGACTAATGGCATAGAGGTGTCGATAGTCACGCCGCTGCTGAAGGGTGAGCAACTTGATAACCAACAGCATGACCAAAAAGTGAATGCCAGCGGGGAGGAGGCTTTGTGACACCACGGTGAGATCAACCAAAAACATGAGAAAGGCGCCGATCAACAGAACATTCCACAGGGTTGGCGAAATTGTGACCTTCGCCATAGTCCGTTGAATGAAAAGCACGCCTCCTGCTTGAAGGAGCGAGACGATGAGGATGATCGCTGTGGGGAGGGCAAGCCAAAACGGGACGCTCTCCGCAAGCACGAGTCCGCTGAAGGCCGAGGTGGCGAGGAGGACTGAGCTGAGGGCAAAGGCCTGATCAAAAGGCATGCGTCAATTCCTCGAGTTGCGTAGCATGGAGCACCCGGTCGGCTTGCCCCGTGTTTGTGGGTACCGCCTGACCCGACCAGGGTATCACCGCTACCGTATAGCCCCATTCGCCTTCGTAGGCTTGCGGGGCGTGTTGATCGTGATAGTCGACTCCATCGGCCTCAGGAAGCTGCCGTTCGCATAACGCTAACAGACGCAGCATCGCCAAAAGATGAGCGGATCCCGACCCGAGCCCTGAGTCTTCCGTTCCCACGATGAGTCGTACCGGATAGGCCCGCTCTGTCAGCTGCCAGAGGAGGGATGCCACGAACGTCACGCTTCGTTCGAATAGGGGCTCGTGTTCTTCGGGGGCTACGATTGAGAGGACGATTGTGATACGCCGTTGGTCTTCTGCTTCGGTTTCACGCACGATCAGTTGGGAGGTGCGGGCCGTTGTCATCCAATGGATGGCTCGCGAGTCATCGCCCGCTTGATACAAGCGGAGGTTATACAGTTGGGTCCCATGCCCTCGTCGCGAAAGGGACTCCCCCTGCCCTTCGCTGACCAATTCATCCACGAATCGCAAGGTGAGCGGTTTGATGGGAGGACTGACGAGCAGATGCGTTTCCGTGGAGTAGAGTCCTTTCTTGAGAAACAGTCCGAAGGGAAACAGCGTTTGAGCCCGGATGCCTTCCAACCGGATCCTGCCCCGTCTTGTGGCAAGCAGTGGATAAGACAGGAGCATGGAACTCTGCGGGGGGAGGAGATGGATACAGAGACCTCGGTCCACATCTTGGCCTTCGACGACATCGAGTAGACGTAGGGAAAAGCTGGGCAGGTACCGATTCCGGTTGGCGACCGAAAGTGTGAGGATGGTCGGCTCGTTGGCCATGATGAGATCGGGCACATGCCGACGAAATTCCAATCGTCTAAGACAGTGCTCCGAAAGCAATCCGGAGATCACGATGAGGCTGAGCATCATCGCGAGGAGTAAATAGAACAAATTGTTGCCGGTGTTAATGGCGGCGAGCCCGATCCCGAATGTGAACAGAAGAAACTTCGTCCCTTCAGGCGTGAGACGAATAGATCGCCGTCGGGATATGCCGTGGACGAAGAAGAAGAGTGGGGAGACACGGAGGTTGAAGAGCCTGTGTTTCACGCCCATAGCTCATCCAGTTACCTGAAGCGTTCATCCGTGACTGGCTAGACAGGAACGGGAACGGTTTCGACAATGTCGAGCACCATGCGTTCTGCCTGGTCGAAGCTCTGTGTGCGCATGCCATGAGTCCGGTTCAGCATGACGCGGTGGGACAGCACGATCGGCGCCAGTTCCTTGATGTCGTCGGGGAGGCAATAGTCGCGTCCACGGACAACCGCCAATGCCTTGGCAGCCTTGCTGAGTGCCAGCGCGCCACGAGTACTGACCCCCAGGGATAGGAGCTCGCTCTGTCGGGTCGCCTGCACGATCGCGAGCAGATAATCCGTCAAGTTCTCTTCCATGTGGACGTCATCCACGCGGGCCTGTAGCGCCAGAACTTCGTGGGCCGATAGCACGGCCTCCAGTGTTTCAGCGGGATGCAGGGAATGCGGACGGTCGAGCACCTTCCTCTCTTCTTCGAGCGCGGGATATCCAATACATAGGCGCATCAGAAACCGGTCGAGTTGGGATTCCGGAAGAGGAAATGTTCCATGATATTCTGCAGGATTCTGCGTGGCGATGACCATAAAGGGCTGCTCAAGCGGATGCGTCTGATTATCAACGGAAATCTGTGCCTCACTCATCGCTTCCAGGAGACTGCTCTGGGTCTTCGGCGTGGTGCGATTGATCTCGTCGGCCAGTACAACGTTGGCGAAGATCGGACCCGGTATGAATTCAAACCCTTGTTTTTGCCGATTAAACATGGAGATGCCGACGATGTCGGAAGGCAAGAGATCGCTGGTAAATTGAATGCGTTTAAAGGAGCAGTCAAGCGATCGGGCCAAGCTATGTGCCAGCGTGGTTTTGCCGACGCCAGGAACGTCCTCGAGCAGAAGATGACCACGGGCCAGAAGACAGACTACTGCCATCTCAATGACATGGGATTTCCCCTTGATGATCAGCGCGATATTGTCCTGGATTGCCCGGATGGTCTGAAGTGAACTCATGTTGGGGTTAGTGGTCCTGGTAGTTCAGGAATGCATGGTGATCTGACACGATCGAAGTCTAACAAAGGGGCTGGACACGGTCAATTCTCACGTGAGTTTTTGCATCAACCAGTCTGGAGAGGGCGACTCGTAGGGGTTTGCGCGGGTAGGGCTGTTCGTGTTTGGATCTATTCCGGTACAAGGATCAACATCCAGGGAGGGATTTCTTCCACCATGTCAGAAAAGCTTCGGGCAGTACTGCTGGAGGGGATTCCTGGAAAGACGGCTCCATGGCGGATCTGAACGGAACGGAAACGATAGGAGAGGTCCTGAGTCGGGTGAAGGGCGAGGACTCGTGGAATTTGTCTGCGTAATGGGCCGCAGTCTGACAAGTTCAGGGTTTCGCCGAGCGGAAGGTGTGAGAGCCGTTCGAAGATGCCGCCGAAAATCGTCGGGATATTATCTGGTGTGAATGGCTGATTGTCTGGTCGATAGCGGGCGTCGTCAAGCAGTTGTGCCAGGATTTCCCAGAAGACTTGAGTATCGATGGCTCCGAGTACACAGAGGAGACCTCGGCGTGACAGTAGATCGAGCAGAGCGAGGGGGCCTCGAATCTCGAACTTCCATGGCGGAAAGAGGAGCGCACGGTCCCCATGCTGGACTTCCAGAGCCGGTTCGCCGGAAAAGCGGGTCTGCCGGAATGTGCCTTTGGTTCGATGAAGTTCTTCAGTGATGATCTGATCGGACAATCGGGTCGGTTCATAGGCAAATGCGGGTGTCGCGGGAGCCCAGCAGGTCGCAATCGTATAGCGCGGTGCGAGTTTCCCGGCTTGGTCAAGGTTGCCCAGATCGAACATGTCCTGGTTCCCGTAGAATTGAAACGAGAGCCCAGTCCGAGATCGCAAGCTGTTGAGTCTCTCCCGTTCCGGATGGAGTGGGCCGCCCAGCTTTGAGCCTGGCTGAAGCCGATCAAGGCTATGAAGAATCAACTTGCGCTGTCGCTGTTGAAGGCGAGCTACATATAACTCCACAAGCTCCGAGGCAAATGAGAGGTCGCCGGCTCCCAGATCGAGGAGGGAGGCCACGTCTGCGTCAAGTAGTAGGTCAAAGGGATTAAAGTGGGAGTGAGCAAACGCCTCAATTTCTTCGCTCCGCAGGGAGGTCACCGGCCACTGGGAAGTCGGACCATCAACGACGCCAAACCACACACAGAGGGCCCGCACAGCTTTGGTCGGAGGGAGCCCTGTGAGTTCTTTGAGTCGGGGACCAGGGAGATCCTGAATTCGTGCCGCTTGCGTGTTTCCCAATGCCAGGGTGATCGCATCGCGGATGATGATGGGAAGATCGACGCGGTGGGCTTCTTCAATCAACCGTTCCAACGTTGCAGGGAGCTGCTTTGCCTCAACAAGTTTGCGTGAGTCCTCCCACTCCTTGTCGCGCTCCTGCAAGAGCTGAGTGACCTGTGAACGAAAGTCTGCAAGAACCTGTGCGTGGGAACTCATGAGCTCGTTGGTGCGTGGCGCGTGATGGTGGATCTGTTGATGTCGGTTGATGGACGTGTGGCAGCATAACGAGCTGGTCCGTAAGCGTCAAGGTTGCCATCTTGCCTGCCCCGAGAAACCTGTGCTAGGTAGAGGCCATGTGCATGACAGCGGCGCTGTTCGCGACACGAGCGATCCTCGTCACATTTAAGGTGCTGTTGGCCGTCGGGGTATGTTGGATTACCGTGGCCTGCACAAGTGGTGGGGACGCCAGATCTTCTCCCGCCTCCCAGGAGGGGCACGATGTGCCGTTCAAGGAATGGCAGATAATTGATACGGCGACCGGTCAGGCGATCTCTCTCGACCAGTGGTCGGCGTTGTTGCTCCAGCAGGACATCATTTATCTGGGCGAGGAGCATCACAATAAATTTCATATAGATGCGGCGATGACAGTGCTGCGGAGACTGAAGGCGGAGGGGCGTGTACCGGCCCTCGCCATGGAAATGTTCGGCTGGGATGGCCAGGCGGCACTGGATCAGTACCTTTCCGGTTCCGAAGAGAGCCGCGAGGAATTCCTGGCGGCCGTCCGATGGCAACAGAACTGGGGTGGTCCGTACGAGGATTATGAACCGCTGGTTCTGTTGGCAAAAGAACAACATTGGTCTATTGATGCTATGAATCCTCCCAAGACCTTGGTGCGAATCGTCGCCAAGAACGGCTTGGCTGGGGCGGAGTCTGACCCATTGATGGCGCAGTGGGGCATGAAGGATGAAGCCATCGTCGATGATCCGCTCTATCGAACGCGGATTCTTCAGCAACTCCAAGCCTGTCATGGCGGAGGGACTGACAGCCTCTATCAGACGATGTTCGAAGCCTCCATGGTTCGCGACGAAGGGATGGCCAAGACATTGGTCCATCGGTTCAACCGGATTCGTTCGGGGACCGATATGCTGGCTGGGCCACTCGTAAGCTATACAGGGGGCGGACATATTCAGTACAACCTTCCGGTTCCGAAGCGAGTGGCCCGTCGCCTGGGTGACCAGGTTCGCCAGGTCAGTGTCTACATGACCTCCTTTGAGGTTGCGCGCACGTCGGAATTGCAAGACATGATCCGCGAGAAGATTGCGGATTATCTGTGGTTGACACCGGTCAGTATGCAGGGGCCACCTCGGCGATGCTGATAGTCTTATGAAATTCTGGAAGGTGAGAGGCTGAAGGTGCTTGGATACGCTTTCCATCTACGTATGGCTGATAGCTATGAGGAGGACTCCATGTCAGAGAAGCCGGTGATGGCTCAGCGAATCCCTTGCATAAAGGAAGTTGGTCCAGGAACTGTCTATTGGTGTCAATGCGGTCGATCGATAACGCAACCGTTTTGCGATGGATCTCACACGGGGACGGGGTTTTCCCCGATGGAAGTTCATATTGGAGAAAAGAAACGGGTGGCATTCTGTGCCTGTAAGCAGACGAATAAACCTCCCTTCTGTGATGGATCTCACTCGCGGATCTAATCATATGGTGTCGGCAGCGAATCCGAATGGTGAGCGCGAATGACTCGGTGGCTCTGCGGGAGATAAGTGGTCTCCAAGGTCCAATTGAACCGGCGTCGCGCTATCATTGGAGTGTGTGCTGCCTGGGGTCGATGGAGGAAGCCTCTGGTGATATCTCTGTCCGTTGGAAACCGATGAACCCTTGACAGTTTCCCTTGTCTGTTTCAGACTACGCCGCAACACAGTTGGAGCTGTTTGCGATTGGGAACGGAGCGCATGCGAAACAAGATCCCCTGTTCCGCTGAGCGGTTAAGCCTTCTGGATCCCCCAATGATCCAGGCGGTTGTTGATCGCAATGCCTTTCATATCGGTAATCAGTATCTCTCAGAAAATCGTGTTCGGATTGTTGAGGCGGATGACGCTCAGATTTCTTCCGCCGTCATCGGGAATTCCGGCCTCTATGAACAGACGATTCGTCTCAAGGAAGGACATCTCATCTCAAAGTGCAGCTGCGCGCTGCCCGAAGAGCCGATGTGCCGTCATTGTATTGCAGTCCTGCTGGAGTACCATCGTTGGGCACAGCCCAGAAATGGCCAGCAGAAGAAGTCGAAACCGCCCCCGCCCCAGCAGCCGGTGCAACCCTCTCAGAATGTCAATGGCTCGTCTGCGGCAAGTCCCGCTTCGGCGACCGACCTGAAGCTGGGCGAGGTGATGGCATTCGTCGAGTGGCTGCAACCTGCGACAAAGGCGTTGGAGCGTGGGCAATTGTTGCCCGATTCGCCAAAGCTGGGCGGCGATCTCGCTTCCTGGGTTCAAGTCATTCGCAGTCTGGAGGAACGCCGGCGCGAGAGTGAAGAAGTACGAATCAACATGGAATCCGACATGCGGGACCGAGAAGCCTATGTCGGCCGACTGACGCAACAGCTTCAAGCTTCCATGGAAGAGGTCAAGACTAGTCAAGCCAGTTCTCAGCAGCTGCAGCAAGAACTGACCATTTGTAAGGAGATGCTCGCAAAGGTTTCCGATATTGCCTCGGAGGTCGGAAGCTATGACAGTCAGCTTAAGTCCATTTCAAGCGAGGTATTGTCAAAGGGGGCTCAACTCGACAAACTCGCCCATTCTTTCAGGGAAGTCTCGACAGCATTGAAGGGTTTTGCGAAGACCTCCGTCATCCCTTAGCCGACCCCGGTCAGCTTTCGTTCCTAAACTCCGTTCACATTTCAAGAGCCATTGCGTCCAGTCTGGCAACCCTAGTATACTGTGCGCCTTGTTTTGTCCAATTGCCTAAGGGAGGATCCTGTCATGAACAAAATGTGCGCAGGGATTGTTGCAGTAGTGGGTATGGTCTTGCTGGCCGGAGTATCTCATGTGCTGGCGAATGCGCCAGCAGGTGAGGGGCCGCCGGACTATAGTGGGATCAGCAGCATGTATTACGTATTAATCGGAATAATTCTGGCCTACGGCGTCTACGATTCGTTCTTTAAAAAATCTTAAGAACCGACATTCCATCTATCAGTTGGACTCTCGGTCTCTGCCTGATGTGTTCCCATATCGGGCAGGGACCGTTCTCACCCTGCGCCCATGTCCATGGGCCGCCTTCACCCGCTTCGCTCCAGCAATGGCTCAAGCACAGAGAAGACCTTCTCGACAATCAGGCGATAGCCCTCTCCAGTCGGATGAATGCCGTCGGCCTGATTGAGCGAGGACGAGCCTGCCACACGGTCGAGAAAGAACGGAATTAATGTAAGATGATACTGCTTCGCTAAGGGATCGTAGAGGGCCTCAAATCCAGAGGTATAGTCCTCCCCATAATTCGGGGGAAGTTTCATCCCGGCTAGTACGACGGTAACCGAGGCGTTTTGAAGTTGTTGAATGATCTGTTCGAGGTTGGCTCTCGTCTCTAGAAGGCTGAGGCCACGGAGCCCGTCGTTGGCGCCTAGTTCTAGAATGACGATCGACGGCTTGCTATTCAGGATCCAGGAGACCCTGCGGATTCCGCCGGCCGTCGTATCACCGCTGACTCCCGCGTTCACGACTCGGTAGGGATAGCCCGCTGCGTCCAGTTTCCGCTGCAGTTGAGCTGGATACGACTCATCCGGTGCCACACCTAAGCCGGCCGTCAAGCTGTCGCCGAATGCGACGATGCGTGGGCGTTCGGTCGCTACTTGGGTCTTCGGTCGGCCCGGTTGCGACGTGACTTCGATCCCCAGACGTTGTCCTAAGCCATCGCGAGGAGTGCTCGAAGACGGCGGGGGAGCGGAGGGAGCATTGCCGCGGTCACAACCATAGAGGAAGAGCAAAGACAGGCAGAGACGACATAGTAACGTTGTGAGAATCCAGGAGTGGCGCATCATGCTGCAGTATAATATATGTATGATTCACATGGACGATACTGTGGGAGCCGGACGGACAATATGATCACCCTGTCTCACCTGACGATGCGCTTGGCTGGGGGGGGGCATCAAGTCACGATCCTCGATAATGTCACACTGGAGATTCCCGATAAGCAGCGCGTAGCCATCGTCGGTCCCTCTGGGAGTGGTAAGTCCACCTTGCTTGGCCTCATCGCGGGACTGGATCGGCCGACGTCCGGCTCGATCAAGTTGAACGGCATAGAGATCTCCGCGATGCGCGAGAGTGCCTTGGCGCGGTATCGTCGCGATCACATCGGCTACATCTTTCAATCCTTTCATCTCATTCCCACGCTCACGGCCCTGGAAAACGTACTGGTGCCGTTGGAATTGGCAGGGACGAGCACGGCGCAGGATCGTGCGACGGACCTGTTGATGGCTGTGGGCCTTGGAGATCGACTGCATCATTATCCGGTCCAACTGTCGGGAGGTGAACAGCAGCGGGTGGCTGTGGCCAGATCGTTCGCCTGTCATCCACCGATTCTGTTGGCCGACGAGCCAACCGGTAACTTGGATTCTGCCACGGGAGGGCAGGTGATGAGCTTACTCCTTTCTCTCCATCGAGATTACGGCACCACATTAGTCCTCGTCACGCATGATCGGGGCATCGCCTCCTCGATGGAGCGCGTGATTGCGTTGCGGGATGGCCGCATCGAATCCGATACTCTCAACGACTCAGACATTCGTGTCGCAGAATCATCCCGGTGAACCGCTTTATCTTAAAGATGGCCTGGCGTGAAACCAGGGGTGCCTGGCGGCACTTTCTTTATTTCTTTGCCTGTATCGCAATCGGCGTCGGCGCCTTGGTCGGGGTGTCGCTGTTTGGCACGAGTGTGGATCGCGCCATCACAAAAGAAGCGCGGGGATTGTTAGGCGGCGATCTCGAGATTCGTGTGACGCATCCCCTGAGCCTCGCAGGACAGACAGTATTGTACTCACTGGACGAGCGGGACATGGTCTTTACCCATGTGAGCGAGCTCGTGGCCATGGCTGCCCGCTTGAATCACGGATCCCCTGTGACCCAACCGACCCAGATCATAGAACTCAAAGCGGTGGAGCCGACGTATCCCCTGTACGGGGCGATCCGAGTCGACCCAGTGCAACCGCTTGAGACCCTGCTCCATCCTGATGAACGCCGCTGTGGCGGGCATTCCTGTTTTGGTGCAGTTGTCCAGGAGTCGCTTCTGATTCGGATGGGGCTCTCGGTCGGGGAGCAATTGAAGATCGGTCAAGCGATGTTCCTGATCACCGGCATCGTGCGGATCGAGCCGGATCGAATGGCCAATGCCTTCAGCCTGGGTCCCCGGGTCATGATTGCGCAAGAGGGATTACAGGCGGCGGAGCTGATCAAGCCCGGGAGCCGTGTGCGAGAACGGTATCTCGTAAAGATGCCACCCGATATGCCGGTGGAACCCCTCCTCTCTGAACTGCGCGGTCGGCTGGCAGCGGATTCCGCACGCATATCCAGCTATCACACGGCTCAGCCACAATTGAGGCAATTTCTCGACCAACTCTCCCGCTATCTCGGACTGATCGGTCTCACCGCGCTGTTCATCGGCGGACTAGGGGTCGGGACCTCGATTCATGCGTTCTTGCGGGACAAGCTGCGGACGATCGCGATTTTGAAAGCGGTCGGCGCAGATTCGGCTACGGTGGTCTTGACGTATGTGGTGCAAGCGATCTTCTTGGGAATTGTAGGGAGCCTCGCTGGGATCCTGTTGGGGATTGCGTTCCAACGAGGATTGCCTCCCCTCATGGCTGGTCTGTTTGCGTCCGACCTCCTCGGACAATTGGGCGTCTCCTCAGAATTGTCGTGGTCCTCGATATGGCCCTTGGTGAAAGGGGCGACGCTCGGCCTCTTGTCGACCCTACTGTTTACCCTGTGGCCCCTATTGAAGGTTCGAGACATTCACCCAGGTGTGATCTTCCGGCGCGATGCAGAACAGACGATGGTTGAATATGGGTCTCCCCCGTCACGATGGTGGGTGAAATGGGGGCTGGCCGATCGATTGAATGTCGGCACGGCCGGAGCAATCATTTTCGGGCTCTGCGTGCTCTCGGTGTGGCAGGCAGGATCGTGGTCGATCGGTTTCCTGTTTCTCGGCGCGCTGTCTCTTGCCATCACAGTTCTTTTTATCTGTGCGCGGATAGTCGTGCGAGGGCTGGCCCGCCTGCCGATGCCTCACATTTTGAGTATTCGATATGCCGTGGGCAATGTCGTGCGGCCGGGAGGGCAGGCGGCGGGCATCATGGTCGCCATCGGCATCGGCGTGATGGTGATTGTCACGGTGTCGCTGGTGGAACAGGCATTGCTCCACCAAGTACAGGAGAATCGGCCGACCGATGCCCCGACCTTCTTCTTTATCGACATTCAACCTGATCAAGCGAAGGACTTCGTGTCGTTGGTTGAGCGGGAGACTGGTCGAGTTCGTCCGGAGCTCACGCCGCTGGTGCGTTCGCGACTTCATGCGATCAATGGACATATTGTCACGGCAGAAGAGGGGGTGGGGAAGGACGACAAGCGCACGGAAGGCAAGGAGGAGAGAGGGAAACAGTGGTACCTCACCCGGGAGTATGTACTGACCTTTCTTGAACAGCTGCCGAAAGACAACGAGCTGATCAAGGGGGAATGGTGGAAGCCTGGACAGGTATTGTCGACCCCACAGGTTTCGGTGGAAGAGGAGGCTGCTACACATTTGGGTCTCGCGGTCGGCTCGATCGTAGAGTTCGATATCCAGGGGGCCACGGTGTCGGCTGAGGTGAGCAGCATTCGCAAAGTGGAGTGGGGAAATTTCTCGACGAACTTCTATATGATCTTGTCCCCGGGCTCGCTTGTAGGGGCGCCGTTTACCTATGTGGGGACGGTACGGGTCTCGCCAAAAGAAGAGGTGCCGTTGCAGCAGGCGGTCGTTGCCTCATTCCCGAACGTCAGTGCGATCCATATCGGCGACGTGCTCGATAGTTTTGCACGTGTTCTTGATCGTCTCTCGCTGGCGATAAGGGCGATGGCGCTATTCTGCGTTCTGTCCGGCGGGGTGGTGATGGCGGCGGCACTCGCTTCGACACGCTATCGACGTCTCTACGAATCGGTCATTCTGAAAACGCTCGGCGCCCCCCGCAGCCTGATTGTGCGCGCTTTTGCCATTGAGTATGTCCTTTTGGGTGCGGTCGCCGGGTTGATCGGATTGACGCTCGGCACTGTCTTGTCATGGGTGGTGGTGCGGTATGTTTTCGATCTTTCCTGGAGCATTCACCCACAGGTGCTTGGCATCGGCCTCCTCCTGACAATGCTGCTGACGCTCATAGTGGGCTTTGCGAGCACCTATCGTATTCTCGGCCAACGACCGCTAGCCGTGCTCCGGCACGAATAAAGGATACAACCAGGCCGATCGTCTCTTTGTTCGCGCAACGCGTAGGTTCTCACGCGCGCATCCCCGGTGTACCAAGACGCAACGATTACCTGGCAGACGGCCCTTGTTAGACGCAGAAATGGGAGGCAATCGGTATGTTGTTTAGAAGGTTGAAGAGGGAGAATCTGCGATCAGATTGCGTGGTCAGGTAAGCGCAGGTCGAGGATGCGACGAATACGTCGTTCCTCTGATCGGAGAAAACTGGAAAAGCGAAGTCCGATTCCTTGAGCACAGCGGGATCGCACAATAGCGCCGTCAATGATGATAGGATCATCGTATTCGGCAGATTGAAACTCCAGCATTACCTGACATCCCATCGGAATGCGCTGGTTCGTGCGCACGCGGCACCCGCGGAGAGATAAATTCGACAGCATCCCTTCGACGACGATGCGCTGACTGGGATCATGGGTGGGGCGAACCTGTGCCGGATATTGGACTGAGACTCGGTCATAGTTGCGGCGAGGATTGGTCTTTATATGGCCAAGGAACGTGGTGAATCGGTGCGCACAGAGCTGGCACCGGACCGGATAAATGGTCAAGGTACTGAGAAGACGATCGGTGACTCCTTTCCGAGGTGCCAACCTCGTTTTGGATGTTCCGCATCGCGGGCAATTACGCGTATGCATCGCAAAAGCCATGGTCCCCACGAAGTGCCTCTGGAAGTAGAAGCACACAATGTAAAACTATGGAATTTTAGCCAATCCTGTGGCAAAACGACAAGCCCCCCTTGTAGACGTAGACGTGGAAATGGCTAGAAACCGGCCATTGGCGCTGGTTCACGGCGATCCACCCTACGAAAGATGTAGACGCTGCTACGTCCTGGGAGGCTTGTTTGTCTACGAGATCGACCCGAAGTTCAGTGCTCCTACCACCGGACACGGCGCAGTTTCTACGGTCGTGTCACCATTCCACTATCCCTTCGGTCCTTCTTCTCCGGTCGTGTAGAGTGCTGGAGGAGTTTCAGCACGAAGGACAAGAAACTCGCGGCGATCAAGGCATCCATCTGGAATGGACGGACTCAGGCACTCTTCTTCACGCTCACCACGAAAGGTCACACGATGGACAAGGCACAGATCGATACCCTGATCTCCCACTGGATGGAGGCCACTCACGAAGTCTGCGAGGACTACAGGGTTGAACGACTGGAAAGCATGACGGATGAAGAGGTTGACGATCAGGAAACCGGGTGCGCCATGGCTGCTGAAGACTCGCAGGACATGCTACGCAGCGGGAATTATCAGGACGTACACGGGGAGGTTAGGGATCTACTATCGGCGGCTTCCATGGCCCTCGACCCTGAGTCACCGGCCTTCACCAAGCTGGCCCGAGAATTTCTCAAGGCGCGGCTGGCTCTATATCAGGAGGAAGGACGGCGATGGAATGGGAAATATCAGGCTCCTGTACGTCAACTTCAGGTCGCTCCATCGTCAACTTCTACGTCCACTGCTACCCCACACGTCACGCCTACGCAGTCCTTCTCAGCGGTGGTGGCCTTGTATCTCAAGGAACATGCGACACGGCGACCACGAACGCAAGCCATGATTGAGGCATCGTTCAAGGTGTTCGTGAAGGTCATTGGTGGGGACAGGCCCATCGGCAACATCACGAAGGACGATTGCCGGAAGTACAAGGCCTACATGGTGGAGGAACAGGGCAACAAGGCTGCGACCGTCAATAAGAAACTGAAGAACCTAGAGCATCTGTTCAAGTGGACAAAGGGACAAGGGTTCGTCGGTGACGCGCATGTCTCCCCGGTCACAGGGCTCAAGATCGACAAACGAATTGAGAAGAAGGAGGCTCAAAAGAAGCTACCCTTCACGACACAACAGCTCCAAGAGATCATCACCCATCCAGAATTTCTACGGAACAAGACAGAGCATCCTAATTGGTGGTGGATAACGTGGATTGCCATTTACCAAGGGCTCCGGCTCGCAGAACCGGCGCAGCTCTTAGTCTCCCAGGTGGTGAAGGACGTGGACAGTGGCGTGTGGTATTTCAATATCGAAGAGGCTCCCGATACAACCCAGTCCGTTAAGAGTGCGTCTGGATGGAGGAAAGTTCCTATCCACCAGGCCTTGATAGACAAGCTTGGATTCCTCGATTATCTCGCAGCGACCAAGCGAGCGGGACACACTCGCCTCTTCTATCAGTCTTCCTACACGGTCAAGGGCTGGGGAGACTCAACCGGGATATGGTTCAATCAATTCATCCGAAAGAGATTGAAGTACGGGAAGTCTTGGACGTTCCACTGTCTGCGCCATACGGTGACTACGCGGTTGACCATCGCGGGAGTGTCCCTCGAATTCGTCTTGGCGCTCGTTGGTCATGCTGGCCCAGGTGGAGAGTTACACGCGGGATACGTCCATCGGTCGTCCTTCCCGCTGGCAACTCTCAGAGATGCGGTCAACAAGATGGACTTAGGATGAACTAGGCGGATAAATCACCGCCTTGAATTCTCGGCAGACATGGCAGGGGCCATTCTCCAAGCACTTCCCGCGCTTAGCTGTTTGCTCGAACACTTCGACCAAGGCGTCCATACGGCTAGGGTCGGCACCCTGGAGCAGACACGCGGCGCATGTGGGTGCGGTGAGCAAGCTGAAGAGCTTTGCGAATTCTGGGTAGTCCCTGAATGGCATGATGACCTCCCAAGCATTAACATAGCTTTCCTCCTCACACGCTTTATCATCGCGTGTTTCTACCTCACTCAAGCCTAGGGATTTCCCTTCAAGTGAGGTCGATCCTCCCCTAGTTTGACGCAGGGATATGCCGAGGGACCGATGGCTCGTTTTAATTGATCAGGCGACTGAACTAGGCAGGACGAATCACAGCTTTGAAGACTTTGCAGGCCGCACAGGTCTCAAGCGAGAGATACCCGGCTTTCCCGGCCAGTTGCTCGAAGACCTCTATGAGTGTTCCCGTACTTATGCTTGCATCTTTTAACAGACACGCGACGCATGTGGCTGCTGGGACACGAAACAACTTGTCGAGTTCGGGATGGGTCTGGAAAGGCATGGAATCCATCCTGTTCTACTTCCGACTCGAAGGCAAGCAAACATGCAGTTCTTGTAATGTTGGTGAGGTAAATGCGGGCTACGTCCATCGGTCGTCGTTCCCGCTCACGACACTACGGGAGGCAGTGAACAAGATGGAAGTGTAGATGATGGGTGACCCTCAATGTTCTTAGGGAGCGAAGTATGATTATTGAGGACGAAAAGGGTCGGCACTCCGTGAGAACCAGTTGCTATGCTTGTTGCACATAATCATGAATCGTATGTCATCGAGGTAGTGGCCACAGAACTCAATTCTTCTGGGGAGCCCATACCATTCATAATAGAGAAGGACACCAACGAAGTAGACAACCGTATTCTCGTCTCTCAACCCATTAACTTGTTCCGAGGTAAGAACAGGGCCTTCCATGACGACTCTTGGATGGGTGTTCGGCAGTGCGACCGGAAACTCGATAAATTTCCTCTCATCTGTAGTCATCAGTATCGCCCACAGCTCATCTTCAAGCTCCTGCCGTGACTTACCTGCAGGTGTAGAAACGAAGACTCTGTATGTTCCTTTTATCAGCTTTTCAGCCGTGTTCTTGTTGGTAATATATAGGTCTATTTCTACCTTTCTTCCCTGCTTCGTATGGATCAGCGTGTGTATACGCAATCGTAACCGTTGGCTTTACATTGAATCCAATTAATGGAAGTGAAATTATGAAGAGGAGAATTAAGCGCAGACCGTTCTTTACAATGAAGAGCTTCCATCCGGATAGCCGGAAATAATTCATCAGTTGGTCTATCCACATAAAAACAACAACGAGCAAGAGCAATCCGGCCAATGTGAGTGCAAGATTACCTATAGTTGGTCCATACTGGGCAGCCCAGGTGGAGTGCGAGACGCCGGTAGCCGCTGAATCGATACGCACCGGCTGGAACGGGGAAGAGGTTCTTACTCGTCGGTGGGATCAGGTTGAAGGATTGCCATGACGCGCTGTCGCGCCTCTCTCAGCTGGTCTCTGGTCTCGTAGAACAGCGGGTCTGTCTTGCGGTGCTACGGGCTGCGACGGAGAGGGCATCCATGGCGACGGTGGTAGAGGCCCGGAGGTTACGCCGCAGCGTAGGTCTTGGCGAGCGCTGACTTCATCTCTGCTTGCCGCCGTTTCTGTCCGGCTCTCTATACTTCGCATGCCAACTTGTCGTTTTTAATGCCATCGCCTTAGTCTCCTTCCTTCTGCTCGTGTTCTTGCTGATCGTCTACTGTCGTCGTCGGTCGCAATTCCTGATCGTGAGGCCCCAGATGCTTCTTCAGAATTTCCTGTTCCGATACTTCCAGCACCCTAGGCACCACTCTGGCTTGAGAACCGCCGCTGCTTGTCTCGCCTCTCGGTCTCTCTGCTCGGCCAACTTCTCGGCCTGCTCTACCACCCGCTCTGCTGCCCATTCTCCGCTCTTGATCTCTGCTACCGTGTTCCGCCACTGTTCACTCGTCCATGCTTGCTTAGTCCCTTTCCTCGCTAGCCATCGCCGCCTCAGATCGCTCAGCTCGCGTACTTCATTCTCGACCGATTCCTTTACATGGTCCTTCACCCAAATCCAGTATACGTTGTCTAACATCTTCACTAACTCTTGCTTCACTCTCACGCTCTCTTCGGTGAACCTGACCTTCTCCGGTCGCTTAGTCATGCAATGGGGTCTCGTGAACCCATGGACCAAGTTGATAACGGACTTCCCAACCTGAAGAACCTTGTACCGCTTAGAGCAAGTGGGCTTCGGGCAGATATCCTTACCCACTGCCGCCGCCAGGATCGCCCGCGCTGCCTCATCAATCCCCCGTTGGTACACGATCCACGCTAGGACCATCTCCGCTCGTTGTCGGGGTGGCATCCCCCTGCGCTGATTCCAGTGGTAGTCCCTCTTAATCTCCCCCGCTGGAACACTCGGCACCCCTCGTAGAAACGACTTCATCTCGGCCAGTACTGCCTCTCGCACCTGTCTGGCTCTTGGTGTCGTCGGCATTGCGGCCCCTCGCGCTCTCCTGCCCAGCCTCCGATACACTGCACTTGTGTAGAGTTGCTTGAGGATTCGATCCAACGGCCCGCCGTATATCCCGGCCTCACCATCCCTATAGTGCTGTCGTTCATGTTTCTTACATCGCCCACCAACACCAGGAGCCATCTTGCAGGGGTACTCTTGACAATGGCCCACAGGCCGTAGGATCAGCTCCCCGGATAGAATGCGATCGCGCCCCCAGATACGCTTAGCTCTCGGCATACCGTCACCCCTTACCCTTCTTCTTTGCTGCCCCTCTCGTTCTCCTGCTCCGCTGCCATGCCGCTACCTTCACCATCAACGCTGACACTTCTGCCGCCTCCTGCCCTGCCGATAACGGCCTCATCCTGGCCCTCATCGCCTCGGTCTCCTCGTCGAACTTCTCTAGCTCAATCTTCATCAGCTCGCCCCGAATCGCTGCCACTTGGTCCGCACTCAGGCCACCGCCGCCGCTACTCCAGCGCCCGTTCGTAGCTCCTGCCGTCATCTGAGCCCTGCCTGCCTTCATGCCTTACCCCTCGGCTTACCCTTCGCTCTCGCTGCTGCTACCGTCGTGCGTCCTTCGTTCATAAAACTCCTTGGTTGGTTGTAGGGGACATCTGCTAAATCGCATCTGCTCCTACACTATAACAACGGCAGACCTGTTCCTCTCTCCATAGGGGAAAGGGTCACCGACCCCGTATGTCCATTGGCGATAACTATCCACAGGGCATTGTTACCGATGGATTAAAACTGATGCCTTGCGCTATCAGACCGTGTCTAGTGCTATCACCTGGTAGCATTTTCAGTATGTAGTCAACCTGAGCTGACTTAGTGGCCGTGCAAAGGGTCGTGGAAATTCCCCTTTCAGACCGCGCACCTGAAGTCGCCAAAACTTCGACCTGTGGCCACTACTTAGTTTCTTACTACTTAGAAACCGAGAAAATCTTACTCAGCCGGAAAAAGACTCTACCTGGCCCTGATTGGCGTGACTTTCGGCTCGCCTTGTCATGGACTGCTACTCGCTCTCTCGTCTAAACCTGGCCCTACCAAAGAAACTTCCATCTATATGCACTGGCCTCAAGTAAATCAAGGTTCAATAGGTAGGTGTTGTTCCCCGCTCACCCAGTAAGAGAGAGATGAACATCTATCCGCAGATGAAACCCTTCCGGCCCCTGATGGAATCCCCCGTAGCTGCCAGGCAGGGTCTCCTGAACTATGCGAGTGTCCTGAAATCCCATCTACCAGGCCCACTTCGAAAACCCATGCCATTCCGCTCATTACGCACCCTACAAAAGAGAGTCCTACAGTACTATTGATTATTAGGACACACCGCTGTGCTACTCTCCGACCAGATACAACCAACCAGCAGGGAGGCCGCCGCATGGCAGTCAAGAGGGTCGCACTGTACGCCAGGGTCAGCACGGATGGTCAGAGCGTCGAGAATCAGCTACGAGAGCTTGAATCGGTCGCAGTGAAAGAAGGATGGCACGGTCGTTGAACGGTTCGTTGACCGAGGCATCTCCGGGTCGAAGGGTCGAGATGGCCGACCAGCGTTCGACCGGCTCTGCAAGGGCGTGGTCCGGCGTGACTTCGATCTGGTTGCAGCCTGGTCCGTCGATAGGCTTGGCCGTAGCCTTCAAGACTTGGTGTCCTTCCTCACTGGACTTCACGACAAGAGCACAGGGCTCTACCTACACCAGCAAGGGCTCGACACTTCCACGTCGGCTGGACGTGCGATGTTTCAAATGCTCGGGCGTCTTCGCGGAGTTCGAGCGGTCGATGATTGTTGAGCGTGTCAAGGCTGGCCTGAAGAGGGCCAGGGCAGAGGGCAAGGTACTTAGGTCGTCCTCGCGTGTCCAGCTGCGATAGAGGGCAAAGGTGAGAACACTCCGCAAGGCTGGCAAAGGCATGCGATGGATTGCGAGGGAACTTGGTGTAGGGAACTGTACCGTCCAGAGGATCGTGAGTGAAGCGTGAGGATCTGCTCCGGCCTGGGCGAGGCGATTACGGGATGGGCAAGAAGTGACAAACATCCGGGCCGTACGGGGATGTTTCAGGCCATGGACCGATAGACGTACCCTTGCCGCATTTTGGGAATTTTTTCTAGATTTCTCAGGGGTCGGCGGTAGTTGGACAGGTTGAAATATTTCTGATTGCGAACTCGTGCCTATGCGCCTATGGTTGAGTCATGCGTCAACACCCCCGCAAGCACCCAGACCTCAATCAGCTGATCCTCGGTGAAATCCTAGAGGAGGCTGCCGCGCCCATCCTCGCTGCTTCTGCAATTGAAGATCTCGCAAGAAAGAAGCGTTCCGCTCCACCGGAAGATTGGGCGGATTAAAGAGTGGGAAGGCAAGGGCAGCCAAACGGTCGGCCAAGAACTGAGTGAGAGCTGTCCCTGGCAAGGATGCTCTGTAGAATCCGAGCCTTTGAAGCTTTCTCCGCTCGTCGTTGTGGTCGCCTCCCGATTGACAAAACCAACCTAGTGTTTCACAATTACTCGTTTCACCAGGGAAGTACGTTATATAGGCTCAGCTCCTCTTATTGAGAGGAGGTCTACTGATGGCGCGCAAAACACCCGCGCAGTTCAACCCCAAGATCTTTCTCGCAACAGTCGGCCATGGCAAAACCATGCTGACGTCCCCCAAGAAGCAGATTGTCTTTTCACAAGGCGATGCGGCGGATGCGGTCTTCTATATCCAGGAGGGCCAGATCGCGCTCTCGGTCGTGTCCGAACAAGGCAAAGAAGCCATCGTCGCGATGCTGGAGCCGGGCGGGTTTTTGGGGAAGGGTGTCTCTCTGGGCAGCTGGTGTGCATGGCCACGGCGACTGCCCGGAAGACTCCACGCTCATCCGCATTGACAAACAGGCGATGATCCGTGTGCTTCACAACGAACCCACGTTCTCCGCGCTGTTCCTGACCTATATCCTGGCTCGCAACATTCGCATCCAAGAGGACTTGGTGGATCAACTCTTCAATTCCAGCGAGAAGCGGCTCGCGCGGGTACTGCTGCTCATGGCCCATTTCGGGAAGGAAGCCAAGTCGGAGGTGCTCATTCCGAAGATCAGCCAGGAAATGCTGGCCGAGATGATCGGCACCACGCGGTCACGGGTGAGTTTCTTCATGAATAGGTTCAGGAAGCTCGGCTTCTTGGAGTACAACGGTATGGCGTCCATGTGCACAGCTCCCTCCTCAATATCGTCCTCACGACTAGATTCCCTTATACGGCTGCTCTTGCCGACTCAGCTATGGGCCTCTATTGACACCTTCCCAGCGTCTACGATATACCGTCTACGTTCCGTCTACGAGTTCGAGGGCGCATCCCTGCAAGTTGGCGCGGGGTATTGTGTTCGCGCCTGGTGTCAGCATTCCCCCTTGTAGGGGGGCTAGAAAGAAGCACAATAGCATGGTCCTGGATAGACCCGCCCTGACCTCGTCACAACGGAGAGCTCGCCCTTGGGCATCTTCTCCAAAACTGGTGATGCTTTGCCCTGCCTGATGTAGGTCCGGGAGGTCTGTGAATTGGCCGCTTGCTTGTTGAAGGTTCTCACGAATTGCAAGCAGAGGTCACCATAGAGGTAGGTTCCAGCGAGCGCAGGTGTCGCCATTGGGTCTAGGTTGCCCACTCGATCCACACATCTTGAAGGTCTCTTACGAGGTTCAGGTCGAATTTTTGCGCGCAAGCCTATCTGGCGCGGGTGACGTCTGCGACCTCGTCTATCATGAAGGCGCTACACTTGATTCCGGTCATGCTCTTTCTGATTGACCGGCAGCGGCATGGAGATATGCGCTCAGCTGTTTTCCGTCGCGCTGTTGCATGGTCACCGCTATCCGCAGCTGCTCTAAATACTGGTCCAATGTTTTGCCGCCAAGGTCGATCTTACGCGACGTGAAGAACGCAAGGACATCTCGTTCGAGATCAGGCGATGCCAGCGCGGCGATGCCTCCGCACATGCGGCGCAACCCTTGTTTGGGGAACAATTGATCCATCTTCTCCCAGTTCGTCTTCACAAAAGTCCAGGCCAGCTCGCGTCCGTAGACATTGCCCATGACGGCACTGACCACAAACGGGGCATCCTGAGTACGGACGTTCCCGCTCAGCGTGCGTGCCAATGTCCGTTCCAGCAGCGCCTTCTTCTGAAAACCAGCCAACGAGAACAGGTAGCGCCGTTCTTCTTGCGGTGTGACGGCGGTGCGGAACCGCTCGGTGAATTCCTCGTAACGGGTATGGTCTCCCGTATGTGCGAGTATGGACACGATGGCAGGGACAAGGTCGGGGTGGATCGCCGTCGGATTCGTTTTGGAGGCGGTATAGAGTTCCGCCGCTCGCTGCTGCGTGGCAAGATCATTCCCAAGTTTTCCAAGCGCTCCGATCAACTCGCTACGTAGCTGCCCGGTGAGTTCGGATTCCCCTGGCTGCGGCGACCAACCGACGTCCGTGACCGCCTGGTTCACCCGTTGACGTACCATGGCTTCCAGTGACGGCCGTTCTTCCGCGGCGATGATACGGTTCAAGAACGAGAAGGAATCCAATAACAGTGCCCATACGTTCTTGTCGCGGTCTGCCGTGAACTGTGCTGTGAGGTCGAGATATTCGGCGATCGGCATGAGGCCTGCGACGGTGGCGGCCCAAGCGTCGTTGACGAGATTGAACCGCTCGGTGGCGGCGAGCCGGTCGATGCCGGCGTTCAGAAGCCGACTAAGCAGGTCTGATGCGTAACGCACCCGATAGAAGCCGTGGCCTCCCTCGTTCAGCAGGATGGACTCCCAATCATTGGGGAGCGGGATGGTTGCGTCTTTTTCCGTCAGCAGTATGCGCGAGGTGTTGGTCTTGCCGCCGGCGATGATCCGCATCTGAATCGGGATTTGCCATCGCTGGTCTTGTGATGGGCTGGAGCGTCCGTCGCTCAGGTAGCTGAACCGTTGTTGTCTGATCGTGAGCTCGGATGACGCATTGATACTGGCGGTTACGAGCGGGAACCCTGGTTGGAAAATCCACCCGTTCATGAGTTCAGGTACCGGTTGTTTAGCGATCTTTCCTAGCGAAACCCATAGATCGTTCGTGTCTGCGTTCCCATAAGCATGCGCGTGCAAATAATCACGGACACCGTCGCGGAAGACCGTCGGTCCAATGTGCTGTTCTAACATCCGGAGCACCGACGCGCCTTTTTCATAGGTGAGGACGTCGAACATCGCATCTGCGTCTTTGGGGGCTTGCACTGGGTATTCGATCGGTCTCGTGCTCCGCAGTCCGTCTACAGAAAAGGCCGCGGCGCGCGATACACCAAAACTGTCCCACCGTTTCCATTCCGGTTTCCAGGCATCCACGGCTAACATCTCCATAAAGGTGGCGAACGCTTCGTTCAGCCAGAGTCCGTTCCACCAGGACATGGTGACCAAATCACCAAACCACATGTGTGCGTTTTCATGGGCGACCACATCGGCCACACGCTCCAGTTCGCCGTGTGTGGCGCTCTGCTGGTCCACCAGCAAGGCTGTTTCGCGGTATGTAATAGCGCCAAGGTTTTCCATGGCCCCAGAGGCAAAGTCAGGAATGGCGAGCAGGTCCAGTTTGTCACCGGGGTATGGGATCCCATAATAGCTCTCAAAAAATGAGAGCGATGCCGCCGCAATGTCTTGGCCGAATCGGGCGAGATGTCCTTTTCCTGGAATAGCCCACAGGCGAAGTGGGGTCCGGCCGACCATCACCGGTTCGGTCGGTGTGATCCGGCCCACGATGAATGCGACCAGGTACGTTGACATCTTCATGGTATCGGCGAATCGCACCACCTTTTTCTCACCAGCAAGTGTCTCGGATGCAATTGTTGTATTGGAGACTGCGGTGAGAGTTGGATCGATGACCAGCGTGGTTGCGAATACGGCTTTGAAGTCCGGTTCATCCCAGCAGGGAAAGGCGCGGCGCGCGTCGGTGGCTTCGAACTGTGTTGCCGCCATGCTAAGAGTCGCACCGAGTTCGTCTTTATAGGTACTCCGGTAAAAACCGCGGAGCTTGTCGTTGAGCGTCCCGGAGAATGTTACAGTTAACCTCCAGGTGCCTGGCGAGAGGGGGGTAGTGAAGGTGAAATGGCAACGCTGGAGCGACGAATCCAAAGCAATCGCGGCCTGTCTCGCCGGGGCTGAGGCTCCTTCGGCCTGAGCCGAAGTGACGTCGAGTTCAATGGCGTTGAGGATGATTTCAGAGGTTGGCTGATGGACCATGAGCGTGATGGTTTCCTGTCCAACAAACCTTGCGGCAGCGAGGTCCGGCTCCAATGTCAGATCGTATCGTGTCGGGAGCACATGTTTAGGAAGCCGGTATGGATCGAGTGTGTCCGAAGAAGAGCCCTGGTTCATATCTTCACCTTTCGGTCGTTCAGAGGCTGCTTGTGCCAAGGAAGTGTGGCCCCATGAGCGTAGGCATTGTGTGAGCGGTACGGCAACGAGGAAGCGAACATGCTTCAGGAGGGTCTGCAGAGTGTGTCGTCTGCTGACCGGCTCACTCATGTCCTTTTCGCAGGGTGGGTCTCCACTCCGTTGGGTGTGCCCACGATGAGCATGTTTGTTCGTCCGACAAAGAGGCCCGACTCGACGACCCCCGGAATCATGTTCAAGGCGATCTCCAGTTCTCGCGGGTGGTCGATCTGTGAGAGATGGACATCGAGAATCAGGTGGCCTGCTTCCGTATAGAACGGCGATCCGTTCCGCTCCCTGAGCACGACACGACTTTGCGTGAGGCCCTCAATTTCTCGTGCTGTGTTTCCCCAGCCGAAGGGGACCACTTCGACTGGGAGGGGGAAGGATCCCCCTAGTACCGGGACTAGTTTGGTATGGTCGACGAGTACGATGAACTGCTTGGCCGAGGCTGCAACAATCTTTTCCTTCAGGAGCGCTCCGCCTCCTCCCTTGATGAGATTGAAGTCAGGATCGACCTGATCGGCTCCGTCGATCGCCACGTCGATCATCCAACGAGTGTCTGTATCGATCAAGGCAATGCCGGACTGTTTGGCGAGGATTGCCGTTTCCTGCGACGTCGGAACGCCTCGGAGTTTCATGCCGGCTTTCACTTTCTCACCCAACGCAACGACCAGGTGCTTCGCCGTGGAGCCGGTGCCGAGGCCGACGATCATCCCGTCCTTGACATAGTCCACGGCCTTGAGAGCCGCGGCGCGTTTCAGCTTGTCGAGATCCGAAGAGCTCATGATTGGGCGAGATGTGCGGCGTTGGAGGCGGCCCCGAGGAGTCCTGCGCGGTCGTTCAGCACCACGTGAACCGGAATGGTACTCAGCAAGCGCTTATACCGCCCCTTATTGGTGAAGGCCTTCATGAACGTGCCGTCCTTGAGTTTCGCCAGCAGTTTAGGAGCGATGCCTCCTCCAATATAGACACCGTTGAGCGCCATCGCTTTCAAGGCCAGATTGCCCGCTTCGGCGCCGTAAATAGAGGCGAACAGGTCCAGTGTTTGTTTGGCGATCTCCGCCTGACCTTTTAGGCCAGCTTCGGCAATCTCGGCAGCCGGATCGCCTGCCGCAATTTTCTCCGCCAGCCAAGTCGGTTCGTTCTTTTTCGAATCACGGACATATTCATAGATGGCATGGATCCCCGGGCCTGAGAGCACACGCTCGTAGCTGACGTGCAGGTATTGGCTTCGCACGTGCCGGAGTAATTCAATTTCATTGTCATTGTTAGGGGCGAAATCCGCATGACCTCCCTCCGAAGGCGTCGGTCGATATCGCGTTCCGTCCCAAAACAGGATTGATTCACCGAGGCCTGTTCCTGCGGCAATCAGGGCTATCGCCTGCTTTTGGTCGGACGGTGTGCCGACGTTCAACGTATGGAGTTCATCCGGACGGAGTAGCAGAATGCCATGTGCAGTGGATTCTAGATCGTTGAGAAGCTGAACTTTTGGAATGTTGAATCGCTTGGCGATGGTTGTTCCGTCTACGATCCAGGGTAGATTGGTCGTGCGGCTGTGATTTTGGATGACCGGGCCAGCGATCCCGAAGCAGGCGGAGTCAAGTTTCAAGGGCTCTACCGGTTCGGATGCCAGGGCAGGTTCCGTAGTCTCTTCCTGTGAATGGTCAAGGTCGGCGATCGGTATCGGCGATTTTGGAGGAACCAGGAATTCCTCGAGCATCTCCTCCAGCGAGGCATAATCTGCACTGTGAAAGGATTCATAGCGAATCGGGTCAGTGCGCTCAGTCTTCCATTCGAAGAGGGCCAGGTGGGTCTTAGTTCCACCGATATCTCCAGCAAGAATCATACAATCCTTCTTCCAATGCTATTGAATGCTTGTCAATTCGGCTGCCGCTAGCTGATCCAACAGCCAGATAAGACGCCCTTTGACCGGAGTAACCTGAGCGGCCGGTAGCTGTCGGTCGGCATCCGTTTGGGGTTCCAGCACTCTTCTCACCATCTGCGCCTTGGCGGATCCAGTGACGAGAAACAGTACCACACTCGCTCTGTTGATCACACCTAGGGTCATGGTCAGCCTAGTTGGTGGATCTTTTGGAGATTGGGTTACGGCAATGAGGGTTTGTTGTTCTTGCTGGACTGGAGACCCGGGAAACAGAGAGGCCGTATGCCCGTCTTCGCCCAGCCCTAAGAGGATGAGGTCAAGGGATGGCCGGACGGATGGTGAGGTCTGGGTCGCAAGATGTAGCTGCCGTTCATATTCATAAGCCGCCGCCTGGGGATCACGGGATTCCCCCGCCATGCGATAGATTTGTGACGATGCAATCTTCAGCGGGATGAACAGGGCCCTGTGAGCTAGGGCGTAGTTACTCCGCGGGTCATCTGGAGCGACGCAACGTTCGTCGCTGAAGAAAAAGCTGGTACGGGACCAATCGAAGCGATCGGCATAGGTTGGAGAGGCCAAGGCTCGGTAGAGGGATTCCGGCGTCGTTCCACCGGAGAGAGCGATGAGAAATCGGCCATTCGCTCGAATGGCTTCTGTGCCCTCTTTCTGTACGAGTTCAGCTGCTGCCTCAGCCCACGCTTGGCTGTCTCGGTGGATGCGGACATCGGGTCCGGGAGGCATCTTACTTCTTGCGGGCATGCTCGCACCGAAGATTCGTGGCGACCAGGAACTGAGGTTCAGGCGGGATCATTCGGTCAATCTGAAATTGCATGGCGACTCTCAGGGGTATCTTAGGTAGTGGAGGAGGAAAACGCAAACAGCGAGCATTGTCTATGGTGTCATGCTTCGATGTATCAGAAAGGGCATACCTTCGGTCACGGTCCAGGCTAGAGATTGCGCATGGTGGGGAGAGACGGTGAGATGCAGGGAAGGTGATGAGGGGGGCCTGTCTCCCGTCCAGAGGGTGATGCCCCAAGACGTGAGCCTGTACCACCAGACGCGTCCTCGTTGGGTAACCCATTGCCACGGGCTGCCGTCACTGGAGATGATAGGGATCATCAATGGTGGAGAGAATTGGAGCGTAAAGGTTGTCGGCATATCGGAGAGAGAGATGGGGTCTTGTTCAGCCCCGGTCGCGGGATCGATTTTTCGGCGAGTGACGGTCGGGCGCTCGCGGAGATGGTAGAGGGTCGTGAGCTGGGAGAGGTGAGAGACCGACCAGCTTTCGATCGGCAGGTGATGGAGTTCAACGCCCCGGCTCTTAATCAAAATGACCTTGGCTTCAAGATCGATAAGCACATAGGTCTGCGGCCGAGCGGCGAGCTTAATCTCTTCTTCCAGAACTCGGGTGGCTTCTTGGAGTGCGGCGGGATCGGTTGTGACCAGTGCGGGAATCACGTCCTGTTCGGCGGCCCAGCTCAGTGAAGCGACGGAGAGGATGATGAAGACAATTGCGCGGAGAAAATGCATGAGGGTCTGCCCGAATGCCGAGGCAGGCTAGAATATCATGATCGGTGTGCCGACCTTGGCCAAACGGTACACACTTTTCAAATCGTCATCGTTGAGGCGGATACAGCCGTGTGTGACACTTTTCCCAAGGAGGCGGGGATATAGGGTACCGTGAATAAAATATCCCTTTCCGAATCCGAGCGCGTATTCTCCAAGTACGCCCGGTTCAACACGGTCGACTTGACTCTTCGGAACCGTGAGCCCTTCCTCGACAAAGGCCCAGTCGGGTTTGACCCAGACAGGATTAGTCAATTTCGATTGGACGGTAAATTCCCCGCGAGGAGTATCGAAGATCCATTGGCCTTTCGAATCGCCGGGCTTGTCAAGGATCGTCCCGCTGCCGGTGGAGGCCAGGGCGTCAAGGAGTACCTGATCGCCTCGTTTGATATAGAGATGGTTCCGAGCCGTGTCGACGAGGATATAGGGTTGCGTCGGCATCAACTGAGTCAGTTGTTTGGTGAGCGTCTTATAGCGGACTCGAAGGTTATGGAGCAATGCGGGGTCGATCGCAGCGTCGGGAACGGTTGACGCGTCAGAGACCGGTATACCGCTGCTCTGCACGAGAGTCACGAGAAGGAGGCCAATGAGGCCGGACCAGAGAGATAGAAAAATGCGGTTCATGTGCTTAGCTCAGGTCTCTTCTCTTCGATCATCGAGCGTCGCGAGGGTCAGGGCCACCGAGTTCTGGTCGTCTAGCGCGCCGACGATGGTGATCGGCGTCCCCTTATCGACTTGCTCATAGAGAAGGGCCATTTGCGGATTGTCGAGCATGACACACCCCAGTGTTTGAGCCATGAGTTCGTTCTCAACCCCGTGGATTTCGATCTGTCCTCCGATGGCTCTCGATGCCGGGATCTGCCCCGTCTTTCGCCCAAGCTGGTAGCGTCGTCGATCATCTTCATTGGGATAGTCAAGAGCCAAAGCCCGGTAAAACTGAGTCTGTCCCTGTCCGCGCTTGCTGCTGATCCGATAGCGGCCTTCCGGGGTAGCGCCGTCGCCCTGGTACCGTTTCTCTCGAATACCATTGAACCCGAGTCGGACTGGATATGTTAGCACTTTCTGTCCGTTTCTGTAGAGTGTCAATACACGGTCCGCCTTGCTGATGACAATCGCAGAGGTTCGATGGATGCGTGACCAGCTGATGGTGTCCTTGGCCATCTGTTGCCAGCGGGTGATTCGATCTCGATTTGCATAGCGCCCCAATTCGCTGCTCAGCACGGCCGCTTGCGTCGCCAGATTTTTCGCTGCCCGGTCAGAAGCGTCGAGAGACAAATCGTACCGTCCTTGTTCATAGAACGCATGGGCCTGCTTCATGAGTAGGTCGGTTTCAACGGGCTTCTGCCCCAAGACAAGTCGACTATCGATGGCACTGACTAACTGGGTCATCACCCGGAATCGATCCTCGACCCGAGCGATCTTGTCTTCGGCCGAGCGGCGGAGCGACTCACGTTCCCTGGTCAGGCGGACAACCGTATGCGACCCTTCTTCCTGAAGCCGGCGAAGGGCAACTTCCAAATCGTTGGGCTCCCATGGCCAGCGGATCAGATCCTCATCGGTCTGGACGCGAGCTTTTAGGGCCATCCACTGGTGTGCGAACCGGGCATAGTCGTCGGGCGAGAATTCAGCCGCCCGCAATTCCATCAAGTCTCGATCAATGTTCTCAACTGCCTCAATCACGTCTTGAGACACGGCCTCCACGCAGCCGGAGAGGGAACCGGCTAGCGCCACGGCTCCCCACCCCATGATCGTCCATGTTATTCGTGGAAAGTGACCAGACATGCAGCAAGTCTACCTTATTTCTTTTTTACCGCGGAGGGTTTTCCTTTTCCGATCTTGGCAAGGGCTGCCTCGATTTCCTGGGAAACAGCATGACTCTTTTCATCAATAGCTTTCGCCTTGGTCTGGGCGGTCGGATAATCCGCTGTGTCGATGGCCATCTGCACTTGATTGAGAGACGCCTTGAGGGCTTCGGCGTCGGCCTTAATGGACTCCAGAGCGGCGCGATCCTTTCCGGTGGGCGCTTTCGCGACCAACTCGAGAGTAGTTTTGACGGCTTCCTGTGCGACTTGCTGAGCCTGAAGTGCAGCGGCTTTGGCCTCTTCTTTTTTCTTTGTCGCCTCCGTTTTGAGGCGTTCAGCCTCGCTCTTCGCAGTAATGGCGAGCTGCTCTACTTTCCCATAATCGCGGAAGAGCGCAAATTTGCCTTCTTGATCGGCCTCTTCCTTCTTTAGCGCAGCCAGCGTGCCCTCGATTTTGGCATATTCGTCAGCAACATAAATTGACGCACCACTCGCCTGTGCTTCTTTGATGGCTCTTTCCGCCGCCTCGATCTGTTCCGTGGGCGGCTTTGCACAGGCCGTGAGCATCAGGAGGACGCACATAACTGGCAGCAACATTAACCGTTTACCCATGGTTTCTCTCCTTATTAGAAAGCCGACTGCGAGTGAGTGTTCATTTCATATCCGCATCTCATTCGCGTGTTTTCCCAAAGAAAATGCCGAGAAGGTTTAGCTAATTCGCAAGGGTAATGCCAGGGATAGCATGGTAAAGGCTAGCAGGAAGCTGCGCTGTTACAACAATATACGGATGTGAGGGATTAAGAAGCTCATGAAATCCTGGGGCGATCTAGCCTGTTATCGACAAAAGCGCCTCAATACAAAAGAGTTATCAAGGTCTTAGTAATGATGTCCTCAGAGCTTTTCTAAGTGGAGGTGCCTAGATGGTTTTGGGCAATGAGATCGTTCGTGGAGGGATGGAGTGTTTGACAGGGTGCAACCTCGTCCCTATAATGCTCCGTTCATTCGTGGGTATTCTTAGGCAAGGAGTGATCGCATGTCGTTTACGTCTCAACAGCCGTCGAACCTCAAGAAAAAGCGTGAGCATGGATTCCGTAAGCGGATGAGCACGAAGAATGGCCGGAAGGTTTTGGCTCGTCGTCGCGCGAAGGGGCGGGCCCGCCTGACTGTATAGGTTGAGCGACAGGCCAGGGCTTCGCGAAGGAATCTTTGCCCTCCGTTACGTGTCCCGGACAAGGTAGTCCCCTCCACAGGATGACGGTGTGTGGCCATGACCGAACCTGGGGTTCTGGTCTCGAAGGGGAAGTCCTGTGCAAGCTGGCCCTCTCCCAGGATGATGGCGATGCCGCAGGGTGGAGGTGACAGGGACCTGTTTCTGAAACGCAGCCGCGATATCGAGTATGCCAAGCAGCACGGCCGTCGTATCTCGACCGCCCTGTTTAATGTGGTGATTTGCCGGACGGCTGTGAGTGGCAGCCGGGTCGGAATTGTGGTGGGGAAGCGATTCGGGGGAGCCGTTAGTCGAAACCGGGTGAAGCGTTTGTTTCGAGAGCTCACGCGGCAGTTGCGCGGGGAATTGCTCCCTGGGCATGCCCTTGTCGTCTTTCCTAAGCGGGATTCGATTGTACAACCCTTTGCAGTCTTGAAAGAGGTATGGCTGTCGTCGCTCCAGCGACAACGGCTGCTTCGTATCCATGAAGACTAGCGTGCGCCAGTGCTGTCTCTCAATGCTTGCCGGTTATCGATACTGGATCTCGCCGTTCCTTGGGCCAGCCTGCCGTTTTGAGCCGACCTGCTCTGAATATGCGAGTGACGCGATCAGTCGGTATGGGGCACTGCATGGATTGATGCTCGCAATCCGTCGTCTGTTGAAATGTCACCCGTTTCATCCTGGAGGAATGGACCCTGTGAAGTAGCAGGGTCTCAATTGTTCGTGTCGGGTAGCGGTTTACTATGGAAAAACGTGTTGTCATCTTTCTCGTTCTGTCGTTAGCGATCATCCTGGGGTATGACGTGCTCCTCAAGCAAATGGGGTGGCTTCCTGAGCCGCCTCCTGCTCAGGACGGCGCTGTCCCTGGTTCTTCCTCAGCCGAGCGAGAGCAATCTCCCGCTCTCGTGGCAGGCAAGGACAGCAGTTCGACCGATCTGAGTGTCTCAACCCAATCGGTTCAAAAACCTGACGCTCCCTCGTCGGATATTTCGCAGGCAATCTCAGAGCAGACGGTGACGGTTGAAACGGATCTGGTTCGGGTCGGACTGTCGAACCGCGGCGGTGTAATTCGAAGTTGGGAGCTGAAGCGATATCATACTGCACCTCCCGAAGAGAAACCGGTGCAACTCGTCTATCAAGGGGGGAAATTCAAAGGCCCACTTTCGATTACGGTTGCGAATGCTGACATCGATAAGAAGATTCGAGAAGGCCTCTATCATATCGAGAAGGATTTTACGAGTCTCGATGCCGCTCATCCAGTCGGGCATGTCACGATGCAGTTCCACGATCCAGTCACCCATCTCGGCGTCGAGAAACGACTGACCTTTCATCACGACAGCTATGTGGTGGATGTATCGATCGCCATGGAAGGGGTGACCGAGTCTTATGATGTCGGGTTGGGGACTAACTTTGGTATCGTGGAATGGGGTGATGGGTTCATCGGTCTGATCGGATCTGCCTCGCTGGTTGACGACAAAGTAGAGAAGGAGACGCCGGACACTGAGTTTGAACGGAAGGGAACGGTTCAGTGGGTCGCGTTGCAGGATAAGTACTTTCTTTCGGTGTTGATGCCGAAGCAGGGTACGGCCGCTCTCGTCAAGAAGGAAGGCGATAAGGTTGTGTCGGCTGGAGTTCGGATGGCTACGCCAGGAGCAACGTCCTCGGTTGCGCTTCAGCTCTATGCGGGCCCAAAGGAATACGATACGCTCCGCTCATTGAACGTGGGCTTGGAAGACACGATCGACTTCGGATGGTTCATCTTCGGCAGTTGGACCGTTGTGAAGGCGGTCGCCAAACCGATTTTCTATGTTCTGCGGTTTATCCATGACTATACCTATAACTATGGGGTCACCATCATTCTGCTGACGATGGCGATCAAGCTCTTGTTTGTGCCATTGCAATATAAGAGCTACAAGTCGATGAAAATGATGCAGTTAATCCAACCTAAGGTTGCTGCAGTCCAGGAAAAATACAAGGATGACCGTGACCGTCTGAACAAGGAGTTAATTAAGCTCTATCGGGATCAGAAAGTGAATCCGGTGGGCGGTTGTCTCCCGATGGTCTTGCAGATGCCGGTCTTCGTGGCCCTGTTCAATATCCTCTATATGACGATTGATTTGCGGCAGGCCCCTTTCATGCTCTGGATTACCGACTTGTCGGTGCAGGATCCCTACTATGTGTTGCCGGTGATCATGGGGGCGACGATGGTGATCCAACAGAAGATCACGCCCACCACGATGGATCCGACCCAGGCGAAGATCATGTTGGTTCTCCCGGTGTTCATGACATTCCTGTTCGTAAATTTCCCTGCGGGCCTTGTGCTGTATTGGCTGACGAACAATGTTCTAACCATCTCCCAACAAGTGTTTACGGATCGTTTTCTGTTTCGCAATAAGGTGCCCGTTGCGGCAGCGCCGGAGCCGAGCCGCAGCACGAACTCATAAGCGCCTTTCGGCTCGCGGACCGCTGTACTGGCCAGTTGTGACGGTACCGGCAACCGAATGAAAGAGTCGTCATGCATGGAGGACTCGAGGATACGATCTGTGCCATTGCCACTCCCGCTGGCGAAGGCGGTATCGGAATCGTTCGTCTGAGTGGTTCCCAATCGCTTGTCGTCGCTTCCCAAGTTGTTCGATTGCGGTCCGGTCGTCCCCTCTCATCGGTTCTCTCACATACGCTGCATCTCGCCGATCTTGTGATTCCTGCCGCAGATAACGCGAAGACGAAAGAGTCAAGAGTCGGACTTAAACGGCCGTGTGTATCGGGCCTGCTCGATGAAGCGCTGGTGGTCTATATGAAGGCTCCGCGCTCGTTTACGGCAGAGGATGTGGTCGAGATTCAGTCTCATGGCGGGGCCTTGGTGCTTGGAATGGTCTGTAAGGTATGTATAGGGTCCGGTGCACGGATGGCGGAGCCGGGAGAGTTTACGAAACGGGCCTTTATCAATGGACGGTTAGATCTCTCCCAGGCGGAAGCGGTACTCGATACAATCAGGGCAAAATCATCCGCAGGGTTGAATATCGCTCAACGCCAGTTACGGGGTGATCTTGCCCGTGAGGTGGAGCAGGCCCGGACCTCTCTCTTGACGGTGTTGGCCCATGTCGAGGCGGGGATCGATTTTGTGGAGGAAGATATTTCCTTCCTTCAACGCGAGGAACTGCTACGAATTGTGCGGGGCGCATTTGCGGTAGTACAGAAACTGGAGGCGACTGCGCAGGAGGGGCGGATCTTGCGTGAAGGGGCGCGCGTTGTCATTCTTGGCCGCCCGAATGTGGGCAAGTCCAGCTTGCTAAACCGTCTACTGAGGGAAGAGCGGGCGATTGTAACGGCCATTCCCGGGACAACGAGGGATGTGATCGAGGAATCCATCGATCTTGACGGGGTGATGATTCGTTTGGTTGATACGGCTGGAGTGCGGGAAACGGAAGATATAGTTGAGCGGGAAGGGATCAAGCGGACACGTGCTGCACAGGAAGAGGCTGACCTCTTGTTGGTGGTGGTGGATGGGAGTGTTCCCCTCACGAACGATGATCGGGCGCTCTTGAACGCAGTCAGAGATCGGAAACATGTGGTGCTGCTGAATAAGGCAGATCTTGTTGATACTCTGGACATGGACGCAGGGCTTGAGGGCCATCGGGTGTATGTTATTTCTGCGAAGACAGGTGTGGGCGTTGAGATGGTGAAGTCGGCTCTTCGCGCTCAGCTGGTGTCCGGGGGCTTTGAGGCATCAGAGGGTGTCACGGTGACAAATGTGCGACATCGTGACGCGTTGCGCCGGGCTGGTGAATTCTTGGGGCAGGCTCTTGAGTCCGTTCAATGCGGAATGGCAGGTGAACTTGTCTCAATCGATGTGCGCGCCGCAGCTGACGCGCTCGGAGAAATTACGGGCGCCATTACGACGGACGAGATCCTTGGTCGGATCTTTTCGGAATTCTGTATCGGCAAGTAGGAGAAGGTTGAACATGGGGCAGGCAGTTGATGTCATTGTGGTGGGTGGGGGTCATGCCGGTTGCGAGGCCGCATTGGCTGCTGCGCGCATGGGTGCGCGAACCTTGCTGCTCACGATGGATTACGACCGAATCGCGCAGATGTCGTGCAACCCGGCAATCGGAGGAATCGCCAAAGGACATCTGGTAAAAGAGATCGATGCGCTGGGTGGGGAAATGGCGCGGAACACCGATCAAGCCGGCATCCAGTTCCGCTTCATCAATACGAGTAAAGGCCCGGCGGTCCGAGCCCTCCGCGTCCAATGCGACAAGAAACTGTACCGAGACGCAATGCAACGAACATTGAGCCAGCAGGCAGGGCTGACGATTAGCGAGGGGACGGTCGATCGCTTGCTGACGCATGCCGGTGCAATTACGGGGGTGCTGACGGATCGCGGTGATCACATTCAGGCGAAGGCCGTTATTGTGACATCAGGTACATTCCTTAAGGGACTTATCCATATCGGCCTGAATCACTTCCCTGCGGGGCGGGCTGGAGAGGCATCCGCCGAGCATCTGTCTGATTGTATGCGCGACCTGGGATTTGAAGTGGGCCGGCTCAAAACCGGCACGCCTCCTCGCTTGGATGGGGCGACTATCGACTTTTCCGTGATGGTGCCGCAGCCCGGCGATGATCCGCCGCCGCCATTTTCGTATCGGACCGAACGGATTGAGAACCGGCAGCTTCCCTGCCATTTGACCCACACCAATCGTGCGACGCACGAGTTGATCCAGCGCAATCTGGACCGGTCGCCGCTCTATAGCGGCATTATTGAGTCGGTGGGACCGCGGTACTGTCCATCGATCGAAGATAAAGTTGTACGCTTCGCAGACAAAGAGCGTCACCAGAGTTTTTATCGAGCCGGAAGGGCTGAATAGCCGTGAATTTTATCCCAATGGGATCTCCACCAGCCTACCGGTTGATGTGCAGGCCGCGATTCTGAAGACGATTCCAGGGTTAGAACAAGCCACAATGCTCAAGCCGGGGTATGCGATCGAGTACGACTATTTCCCTCCGCGGCAATTACACCCCACTTTGGAGACCAAGCTTCTGGCAGGTCTCTATCATGCGGGACAGATCAATGGGACATCCGGATATGAAGAAGCCGCGGCTCAGGGCCTGATGGCTGGGATCAATGCAGTCCTTAGGCTTCGAAGCGAATCGCCATTAGTGCTCGACCGTTCGCAGGCCTATATTGGTGTGCTAATTGACGATCTCATCACAAAAGATGCACGTGAGCCCTATAGGATGTTTACCTCACGGGCAGAATACCGTCTATTATTGCGCCATGGAAATGCTGATCTTCGATTAACTGATACTGGACGGCGAGTTGGGTTGATCTCCGATGATGTCTATGCAAAATTTCAGTTAAAACAGGAAGCAATTGAATCTGAGCTTGTACGCCTTGAAGAGCTTCGACCGAAACTCACGGAAGCTGTTCGTGAACGTCTAGCAAAGGTTCAGATCGAAGAGATTACGGGGCCTTGTACCGCTGCTCAACTTTTAAGGCGTCAGGGGATGAGCTATAAGACTTTGCTTGAAGCACTCGAGGTTTACCCATTGCAAGATATTGAAACATATGAAGAAGTTGAGTTGCAAATCAAGTATTCTGGCTATATCAAGCGACAACTCCAGCAAATAGGACGGTTTAAAAAACTCGAATCGAAGCCCATCCCTGCGGCCTTCGATTACGATGGCATTCATGGGTTTTCACGAGAGGTCCGAGAAAAACTCAAAAACGTCCGTCCTGAGTCCATTGGTCAAGCCTCAAGAATTTCAGGCGTCACACCAGCTGCAATCTCTCTTCTGCTTGTTGCGCTTGAAAAATACAAGGGCGAATCCAGCCAAGATAGCCTCCGACAAGTCCGATACTAGACGAACGTCACGGATTTCACCTGTCCATCTTCGGAATGTCTTGACCTCAATTGCTGATTCACGTAATTGTTCCACGTGGAACATGAAAATGAATTACGCGAATTCATGATTAGTTCCGTAAGGGAACTTGGATTGACTATCGAAGAGAGCCATGCCGATCAGTTTATTTCCTATCTCATTCATCTCATTGAGTGGAATAAAACAATCAACCTTACGGCCATTATCGATCCCAAGGAAATTATCATAAAGCACTTTCTCGATTCTCTCATTGCGCTTGTTGCAACAAGTTTTCCGCCAAATGGAGTGGTGATCGATGTGGGATCTGGGGGAGGATTTCCCGGTATCCCTCTTAAAATCTTGAGACCTGACATTCGGCTGATTTTAGTAGAACCAATTCAGAAAAAGTGTTCATTTCTCAACTCGGTAATTGGCCTATTAAAACTTCGTGATGTGTCCGTATTTGATGGCACCATCGAACAATATGCCAAGCGACCGCTCAGTCATGTTATTGATTTAATTGTGATAAGAGCGCTAAGGTTTCAAGAAATAAGGAAACATATTGCTCAAATACTTATTTCAAAAGGAAGAGTTGTCTTGTATCGAACGGAGCCCATCAGTAGTAATGAAATCGAGGAAGAGTTTCATCTTGTGAACGAAACAGATTTTATTCTCCCGCAAGGATCTGGCACAAGAGTCATCTCAGTGATCGAGAGAAACAGTTAGTAATATAATCAATATCATATGAGTAAGTTCCACGTGGAACATTATTGATAAATTGAGGGAGTGATTGGCATAACCATAAATATGGCAAAGATTGTAGCGATCGCAAATCAGAAAGGTGGCGTTGGAAAGACTACAACGGCCGTGAATCTTGCCGCTGGCATCGCTCTCCTGGGCAAGCGTGTCTTGCTCGTGGATATGGATCCGCAAGGGAATGCCACAAGCGGGCTTGGGGTTGATCCCCGCTCTCTACAGACCACCGTATACAACTGCCTGGTTAATTATGTGAAATTTCAAGATGCCGTGCATGTTACGGAAGTGAACGGTTTGTCACTTTTGCCGGCAAATGCTGACTTGTCAGGGGCCGAAATAGAACTGGTAAATGTTGAAGAGCGCGAAAAACTTCTTCGACAATTCCTGCGAGACGTTGAGCCGCTATTCGATGTCATTTTCCTTGATTGCCCACCCACATTGGGAATTCTCACAGTGAATGCGTTGGTCGCAGCTCATAGCATTTTAGTTCCGGTTCAATGTGAATACTATGCGATGGAAGGATTAAGTCGCTTGGTTGGAACCATTGATCGAGTGCGTGAGTCCTTTAATCCGGAACTCAAGTTAGAAGGGATCGTCTTGACAATGTTTGATGCGCGGAATACGTTGGCGCGTCAAGTTGTCGATCAAGTTCGCGGGCATTTCAAAGAGGTCGTGTACAGCACTACGATCCCTCGCAATGTGACACTAGCGGAAGCTCCAAGCTACGGACGTCCGGCTATGTTATATAACGTTGCATCAGCAGGAGCGCAAGCCTACTTATCTTTAGCCAAGGAGTTTGTAAGCCATGGAGAAAAAGGCGCTGGGTAGAGGACTCGACGCACTGCTGCCTGCCACCAAAACTGTGTCGATGGCTGAAATGCTGGAGGTTCAACACCTTCGGGTCGATGCGATTGTACCGAATCGGTATCAACCTCGACAAACGTTTTCTCCTCAGGAGTTGGAAGAACTCACGACATCATTGAAGGAAAATGGATTGCTGCAACCAATTCTGGTACGCCGAAAGGGTGACGGAATATACGAACTCATCTCCGGCGAACGCCGTTTGCGTGCGGCAAAAGAAGCGGGGCTGGGAACGATTCAGGCCCTCATTCGCAATTGCGGAGACGAAGAATCTATCGTCCTTGCACTGGTGGAAAATCTTCAACGAGCCGATCTCAATCCCATGGAAATGGCCAGAGCCTACCATCGGATGATGAACGAATTTGGACTGACTCAGGACATAATTGCGCAGCGAGTCGGTTGTGAACGATCATCAATTGCCAATGTGGTGCGTCTTATACATCTTCCTTCAGAGATCCAGCAGTTGATTGAAACAGATCTACTCTCTATGGGACATGCCAAAGTGATTCTTGGTCTTCCTGACCAAAATGAACAGCGTAGAGTTGCTCAACTCGTGGTCTCGAATGTCTTATCGGTAAGACAGACAGAAAAACTCATAGAAGCCTCATTGGTTGCAAAGAAGCGGGGGACAAAGGAATTACGGCGAACACCCTGGTCTGATGTTGAAGAGCGGTTACAAAAACGATTGGGTACCAAAGTCACGATCCAAAAAGGAAGACGTGGGGGGAAAATCGTTATTCACTACTTCTCTCCTCCTGAGCTCGAGGGGATTCTCGAGACTCTTCTGAACTAACTCTCAACGCATTTCCACCTCGAAGAACTTTTGAGATGTAGAGGCATACTTGTTGCTTCTACGTACTCGTGACTATTTCTATTCTTACCGACTATTTTCCATACAGCATCATAACTGCGCAGGAATAGTGGAGGCATCAACTCGAGGAGGCGCGCTCATGTGGGGGCAGGAGAAAAAAGAAGAGACGGGCTCAAGCGAGCAGGAAAGCGGAGAGGCTGCTACGGTTGTTGCCAGCTCACTCGCCGAGGGTACCGGCGACATCAGTGCTTTTGTGGGAAAAGGTGTCGACTTCAAGGGCACTATCTCGTATAGCGGCACGGTTCGCATTGATGGGTATCTCGACGGAGAAATTCACACGGATGGTGTGCTCCTGATTGGTGAAGACGCCGTAATCCAGGCAAAGATCACCGCCGGAACAATCGTGTGTAAAGGAAAAATCACGGGGGATGTCGTCGCGAAAGAGTGCGTCAAGCTCCGGGCTCCGGCCGTGATGAATGGGAGCGTCAAGACGCCAGTCCTTTCAATGGAAGATGGCGTGCTTTTCAATGGTGCCCTCGAAATGGCTCACGGCGTGCGCGAACTTCCTCGGGACGCCTCCCTGCATCCCGCCGGAATGATACTGCCCACTGGCATTAAGCGAGTCAATGGTTAACGAGATATTAGTATTTAGGTATTTACACAGTATGTTCATTGTGTGGTGATGGCCATGCATGTATGGGAAAAATCTTAAGGAGGCGATCATGTGGGCAACGAAAGAACGGGGCCAACAAACTGAACAGGACAGCGAGAACTTTACGCTCCTGGGAAGAGGCGTGGACTTCAAGGGCATCGTAAGTTTTGAAGGCACCGTTCGGGTCGATGGACGCGTCGAAGGCGAAATTCATACAACCGGAACTTTAATCGTCGGAGAACATGCCGTGATCGAGGGCATCGTGTCAGCCGGAGTACTCATGAATAGCGGCAAGATCAATGGTACCATCACTGCCATTGAAAAAATCCATATCCTTAAGCCCGGGGTTCTTGTTGGCGATATCCGGACCCCACTCATTGCTATCGAAGAGGGTTCTCACTTCCATGGCATGTGCGACATGGGCGCTCATCATTGGAGCGACGAAGGCGCCTTACCGGCTGACCTACCTCACGACCTTGTTGCATCCGCTCGTTAGCCGCAGAGAGCAACCCCCTAGCCCTTTTCCTGTCTTCTCAGTACAATAGCGACCCTATGGCTCGCCCTACAGTTCTCCTTGGCATGAGCGGTGGAGTGGATAGCTCTGTCGCCGCAGCGCTGCTGGTTCGCCAGGGCTATGACGTCCATGGCGTCACCCTTCAGGTCTGGGAGCACGAAGACGAAACGGTCGCGGCTTCCAAGCGATGGGAGGAACGTGGCTGCTGCAAAGTCGGCATTGCCCGATATGTTGCCCGGACATTGAAGATTCCGCATGAGGTGGTCGATACCAGGCAATCCTTTCGTGCCGGCGTCATCGACGACTTTCTTGCCGGCTACCTCGAAGGCACGACGCCTAATCCTTGTGTCCGGTGCAATGAGCGCGTCAAACTGCGGGGGCTCATCGAACTTGCGGACGCGCGCGATATCAATTTTGTTGCCACAGGCCACTATGTCCGCATTGGCGAGTCCGGGGGGTTGGCGACTCTCCGACGAGCGGCAGATCCCAAGAAAGACCAAAGCTATTTCCTCTATCGTCTTCGTCAGTCATGGCTCGCGCGCCTTCTGTTTCCTGTTGGGGGCATGCAGAAAACGGACGTATGGAAGGAAGCAGAGTCCTTGGGTCTTCCCGCGGACGAATTGAAGGAGAGTCAGGAAATCTGCTTCGTGAGCCACGGCGATTATCGAACCTTCATCCAGAAGGAAGCACCTGCCGCCAAGAAACCAGGGGCCTTCGTGGACGATGAAGGGCGATATCTAGGCGACCATGAAGGGATTGCCTTTTATACGCCAGGTCAACGACGAGGCCTCGGGATTGCGGCCGGCCGGAGGCTTTACGTACAGCAAGTACAGCCCGTCACCAACACCGTCGTCCTTGGAACAGAAGAGTCGTTGCGTCGAAGTCAGTGTGACGTCGCGGAACTGAATCTGTTCGATCCTTCACTTCTCGATGGATCAACAGAAGTTCAAATTAAGGTCCGGTATGCCACGCTTGCGACTCCTGCGACCCTCCAACCTCTTCCTGGCGGCACCCTCCGGGTTCTTTTCCATACCCCACAACGCGCCATAAGCCCAGGGCAGTCAGCGGTCTTCTATCGAAACGATCACGTGCTCGGCGGCGGCATCATCCAATCATTCTAGCTTCCGCATGATCCGCACCATCTGTATTGACAGTCCTCATCTGCCAATGCTACCTTGGCGCGCCGCTTTTCGTGCGAGCGTACGAAGGCTTCCCTCTTTGTCAAAAACAAGAACGAACGGACCAGTGTAGTGATTAAGACAGCAGTTGCGCGACGTTACGCACAGGCGCTCTTTGAGCTACTCGACCCCCCGACCATCGAATCCACTCGTGCGGCTTTAACGGGACTGGGGCAAGTTCTCAAGGACTCGGTCCCGTTGCGTCACGTCGTGGCCTCCCCTGCCTTTGGCGCCGAAGACAAAATTGCTGTCCTTGCAGAACTCAGTTCACGCCTGGGGTGTCCTCCTGCCGTTGGCAGAACCTTTCTCGGACAGTTGGTGAAGAAGAATCGCGTCGGCTTTCTTCCTGAAATCGCCGAAGCCTTCGCAAAACTTGCCGATGCGTCGAAAGGCACCCAGCAAATTACCGTGTCTTCCGCTGCGGCCTTGCCCCCAGCTGAGCAAAATCGAATCAGCACTCGCTTGCGCGAAATACTCAAGCGCCAAGTCGAGGTCGCCTTTCACACGGATGCCCGTCATCTCGCCGGCGTGCAAATCCATCTCGGCAGCACGGTGGTCGATAGCACCGTCCGTGGGCGGCTACAAGCGATGCAGAGTCTGTTGACTAAGGAGTAGCTATGCAGATCAAGGCAGAAGAAATTAGTTCGATTATCAAAGAAAAGATTAAAGGCTTCGACAAACAGGTCGACGTCAAGGAGACCGGCTCAGTCATTCAGGTCGGGGACGGCATCGCCAAGGTCTATGGCCTCGACGGTGCCATGGCCGGCGAAATGCTTGAATTCCCCGGCGGCCTTTACGGGATTGCGCTGAATCTCGAGGAAGACAATGTCGGTGCCGTGCTCATGGGCGATGATGTCGGCGTCAAAGAAGGCGATCCGGTCAAGCGCACCGGGCGCATAGCAGAGGTCCCAGTCGGCGAAGCGTTGATCGGTCGCGTGGTGAACGCGATTGGCCAGCCCATCGATGGCAAGGGTCCGATCAAGTCGACGCTCTCGTCCCGCATCGAAGTGGTTGCCCCTGGAGTGAATACGCGTCAGTCAGTGCGCGAACCCTTGCAAACGGGCATCAAGGCCATCGACGCTATGATCCCCATTGGCCGCGGACAGCGCGAGTTGATCATCGGCGACCGGCAGACCGGCAAGACCGCCATTGCCGTCGATACGATTATCAACCAAAAGGGCCTCAACGTCTTTTGTATCTATGTCGCCATCGGCCAGAAACGTTCAACCGTCGCACGCGTCGTCAAAACGCTCGAAGAGAATCACGCGATGGAATACAGCATTGTGGTGGCTGCCACCGCAAGTGATGCCGCGCCCATGCAGTATCTTGCGCCCTTCTCCGGTGCCGCCATCGGCGAGTACTTCCGGGATAACGGCAAACATGCATTGATCGTCTACGACGACCTTTCTAAGCATGCCGTGGCCTATCGGCAGCTGTCTCTGTTGCTCCGTCGTCCGCCAGGCCGCGAAGCCTATCCGGGCGACGTGTTCTATTTGCACTCCCGGTTGCTGGAGCGTGCGGCCAAGCTCAGCGACAAGCTCGGCGGGGGAAGTCTCACCGCATTGCCGATCATCGAAACGCAAGCCGGTGACGTGTCTGCTTATATTCCGACGAACGTCATTTCGATCACCGATGGGCAGATCTATCTCGGCAGCGACTTGTTCTACTCCGGTATTCGTCCCGCGATCAACGTCGGTCTGTCGGTCTCCCGGGTAGGAGGTTCGGCGCAGATTAAGACCATGAAACAGGTGGCCGGTACCCTACGGCTCGACCTCGCGCAGTATCGAGAAATGGCTGCGTTCTCGCAGTTCGGCAGCGAGCTGGACAAAGCGACGCAGATGCAGCTCGCGCGCGGCGTCCGAATGGTGGAATTGCTCAAGCAGGGGCAATACAAACCGATGCCGGTCGCCGATCAAGTGTTGTCGATATACGCCGGCGTGAATGGATACCTGGACGATGTCCCCGTTGAAAAAGTGCAACAGTTTGAAGGCGACCTGCTGCACTATGTACAGCAGCACCATGCCGAGTTGAAGAAGGAAATTGCGAGCATCGGGAAAATCGACGACAAGATCGGTGGCCGACTGAAAGAGATTATCGCGGCCTTCAAACAGAAAATGGGGTACGGCGCCAAGTAGCCATCAGCGCATTGGTCAGCCTGGCTTTGAAGGCCGATTGCTGAAAGTGAAGAAACCATGCCGAGTCTTCAATCGTTGCGTCGTAAAATTGCGGCGTTTAAAAATACACAAAAGATTACAAAGGCCATGAAGATGGTGGCCGCGGCGAAGTTGAAACGGTCGCAGGACCGTATCCTGGCGGCGCGTCCCTATGCCATCAAGATGCGGGGTGTCCTCAGCAATCTGAGCCAACGCGTGAATCGAGCTTCTCATTCCCTGTTGAAGAAGCGCGAAGGGAAGAGAGTCGAAGTCCTGGTTGTCACGAGCGATCGCGGGCTGTGCGGAGGCTTCAACGGCAATATCGTGCGGAGGAGCACGGAGTTTGCGCGGCAGTGCGAAGCTCAGGGATTCCAGGTCAATTTAAGCATTGTGGGGCGCAAAGGCCGCGACTATTTTCGCCGCCGTACCTGGCCGATCAGGCAAGAATGGACCGGCATCTTCGATAAGCTTACGTTCGAACATGCCATCGATATCGGCGGGGATTTGACCGATCATTTCGTCAAGGGCACGTTTGACGAACTCTACATTGTCTATAACGAATTCAAGTCGGCCATTCAACAGCGTGTGATCGTGGAGAAACTGTTCCCCGTCGATGCCGCAGCCGAGTTTGGGACGGCGCAGGCGGAAGGCACGACCGGCGGCAGCTATCTCTATGAACCGGACGAAACTGAACTCTTGAACGTGTTCCTTCCGAAACATTTCCAGACGCAGACGTTCCGCATTTTACTGGAATCAGCCGCGGCAGAACATGGCGCTCGAATGGCGGCGATGGACGGTGCGACGCGGAACGCAGGACAACTGATCAAGAAGGTGACCTTGCATTACAACAAGACCAGACAGACCGCCATTACGAAAGAGCTGATGGACATCGTCGGCGGTGCCGAAGCGCTGAAATAGTCCGCCACGTTGAAGAAGGAGTGAGCCGTGAGCACAGGAAAAGTCATTCAGGTCATCGGACCGGTGGTGGACGTAGAGTTCCCCCCCGGACAACTGCCGAACATTTACAACGCTCTCAAAGTCATTCAAGAAGAGAATAAAGCCGCGGGCACGCCGGCCGTCCGCATCACCCTTGAAGTCGCGCTGCACCTCGGTGAAAACCGCGTCCGCGGTATCGCGATGTCCACGACCGACGGTCTCACACGTGGGATGGATGTGCAGGATACAGGGGCGCCGATTTCCGTGCCGGTCGGTCGGGAGACGCTCGGACGGCTGATCAACGTGCTTGGAGAACCGGTCGACGAGATGGGTCCGATCAAGACGAAGAAAACCTATCCCATTCACCGGCCTGCGCCGAGGCTCGAAGATCAGGATACGAAGACCGAAGTCCTCGAAACCGGCATCAAAGTCGTCGATCTTCTCGAGCCCTACAGCAAGGGCGGCAAGGTCGGACTCTTCGGCGGTGCCGGAGTCGGCAAGACCGTCATCATCATGGAGCTCATCAACAACATCGCCTTGCACCATGGTGGGTTCTCGGTGTTCGCGGGCGTTGGTGAGCGGACCCGTGAAGGCAATGATCTCTGGCATGAAATGCAGGAGTCGAAGGTCATCGATCCCAAGGACTTCACGAAATCGAAAGTCGCGCTGGTCTATGGCCAGATGAACGAGCCACCTGGCGCGCGTCTGCGGGTCGCGTTGACCGGACTGACCGCTGCCGAATATTTCCGCGACGAAGAGAACCAGGACGTGCTGCTTTTCGTGGATAATATTTTCCGGTTTACCCAGGCCGGTTCGGAAGTGTCCGCATTGCTCGGTCGTATGCCGTCCGCCGTCGGCTATCAGCCCACCCTCTCGACTGAGATGGGACAGTTACAGGAACGCATCACCTCGACCAAGCGTGGATCGATCACTTCGGTGCAAGCCATCTACGTGCCGGCAGACGACCTGACCGACCCGGCGCCGGCCACGGCCTTTGCCCACTTGGACGCGACCACCGTGTTGTCGCGGCAATTGGCCGAGCTGGGCATCTACCCAGCCGTCGACCCCCTCGACTCCACCTCGCGTATTCTCGATCCTCAAGTCATCGGCGAAGATCATTATAAGGTGGCACGAGGAGTCCAGTCTGTTTTGCAGCGGTATAAAGACCTCCAAGATATTATCGCCATTCTCGGGATGGATGAATTGTCGGAGGACGACAAGATGGTAGTGGCTCGCGCGAGGAAGATCCAACGGTTCCTCTCGCAGCCGTTCCACGTCGCCGAAGCCTTCACCGGCTCCCCAGGCAAGTATGTGAAGCTCAAGGATACGGTGCGGAGCTTCAAGGAAATTCTGGATGGCAAGTATGACCATCTTCCGGAACAGGCATTCTATATGGTTGGCCCGATTGAGGAAGTGATTGCCAAAGCCGAAAAGATGGGAGTGAAGGTATAAGCAGGCGGACGCTCCTGTGCTCGTAGACTGCGCATGGTGAGATGGTGCATTGGTCGATGCGCGCACGTTAGAGCATCCCGCCCGCTCGTACCCTTTAATGAGCACGCAGGAGAGATATGGCTGGGAAGATTTTGTTAGAAGTGGTGACGCCGGAGAAGTTGCTCTTGAGCCAACAGGTGGATGAGGTCATTGCCCCAGGCTCAGAGGGTGAGTTCGGCGTATTGCCAGGACACTGTCACTTCCTTTCTACGTTACGCATCGGCGAGCTTCGCTATCGCGTCGGGGGGCAGACCAACCATATGGCCGTTCTCTGGGGTTATGCGGAAGTTACACCGACCAAAGTGACGATCATGGCCGAAATCGCCGAGAAGGCCGAAGACATCGATGTCGAACGAGCGAGTGCCAAGGTTGCCGAAGCCGAGCGACGGCTTCAAGTGGGTGGCCTGCCGTCTGAAGTCAAAGAAGCCGAAATCAGCCTCGAAAAAGCCCGCCTTCGGAAGAAGATCGCCGAGCGCGCTCGCAAGACCGGGCATTCCTAATTCAGATCAAGATTGGGCACAGATAAATCCCTAGCTCCCGTACCTCGCAGGGCAGCGTGGTGATCTCAATTCGTTGGATTCTCGAAGACGTCCTGGGCCCCCGAGATGGTGGAGATCATCCTCAAACATGTGATCTATCGCGCCTCTGTTGTATCGGGAACCTGATTGAACTCAATGCGAACGTGAACCACAAGGAGTGGTCCCCTGCTATTGCCCTAGCGGGATTTCGATCACCAGACCGCCCATGACGTCATCCATCTTAAAGTCCTTCTTCGGGCTGTGCGGATGGGTATTGTGACAGCCAATGCAGGATTGGCTGACGGCGCGGTCTGCATAGATGGCCCTGAAATAGGTGTGATCGCCGATCTTGAACGTACTGGTCGCAGACCGTTCCGGATGTTCACGCACCGCATCCAGGCCCTTCTTTTCTGACTCACCGTCCGGGCCGTTCTGCGGATTGATCGGCCACAGACTGATCAAGCGGTAGCGGACCTTTGCCCCAGTCTTCGAAGCCAGGTCGCTCGCTTCTGCAATGAACTGAGCTGGTAACGGCAAGGTCCTCTTCTCTGCGCGCCAATTCTCCGCTGACGGAGCCCCACCCTGCTTCTGCATGCGCTCGACGACATGAATGGTATAGAAGGTGCGATCGGCTTCAATGACAGCATGGATATAGTCCGTGACGGTTTCCGGAGGAATTCCCGGCGGGTCTGCTGCAAACCCCATCATTGTGAACGAGGACAGTATCATCGCCGGCGCCACCGTCAGGCTGACCGTCCATTTCATGGTTTTACCTCCTTGTTCGGTGTCGGACCAGCCTCCCTCTTGTCAGCTTAGCCCGAATCAGATGAAGAGGCAATCGGATCGGCCAGCTAGTGGGTGATCCCACCACCCGATTGCAATTGAGCCTTGCGCTGCAGTAGCGTGACACGCACATGCGGGTGAGGGTGATTCATCATGGTGACCGAGTTTGTTGTGACGGCCGGTGAGCTGCCCAAACGGCTGGATATATTTCTGGTCAATCGTGAGCCCAAGTTGTCGCGGTCAGCCTTGCAACGATTGATTGAGCAAGGGCGTGTTCGGATCAACGGTCAGGCCGTGAAGCCCAGTCAGAAAATTAAACCTGGTGACACGATTGCCTTTGACATTCCGAAAGCCGAGCCGCTGGAACTCAAAGGCGAGTCGATTCCACTCGAAATTCTCTACGAGGACGATGTGCTGCTGCTTCTAAATAAGCCGGCCGGCCTGGTGGTCCATCCTGCTCCTGGACATTGGGCCGGCACGCTGGTCAATGCTCTCCTCCATCATTTTCAGACATCCGGGGGCACGGTGTCGACGATTGGTGGGAAAGAACGGCCAGGGTTGGTCCATCGGTTAGACAAGGATACTTCTGGTGTGATGGTGATTGCCAAGACGGACGAAGCTCATCGTGCCCTTTCGGCTCAATTCAAACATCACACGATCACACGGGTGTATGAGGCTCTGATCTCGGGCCTACCGAAGAAAGGACATGGGTTGATCGAGCTCGCAATTGGCCGTGACCGGAAGGAACGGAAAAAGTTCTCTGCCCATACGGCGCGGCCTAAGGAATCTGTCACGGAATATAAGATTGACCATCGTTTCGGCAAACTGGCTGCCCATGTGCTGTTGTATCCACGCACAGGCCGAACTCACCAGCTCCGTGTCCATCTGGCATCTCTGGGCCATCCAATTCTGGGAGATCAGACCTATGGTGGAAAGAAGGTCTGCATGGTTGAGAATGTCGAGATCCCCCGTGTGATGTTGCATGCGAGGACCTTGGGTTTTCATCACCCCTCTACTGGAGAGTTTCAGGAGTATACCAGACCTCTTCCTTCCGATATGGAGCAGGTAGTTCAGGCCCTCGATGGTCTTACGCCTCGTCATAGTGCTCGAAATTCTTAGTATGCCCTTAGCCTTCGCGAGACCGTTTTAAAGGATGAATTCATGCAGACTGACGATGTCCTGGATGTGATAGGTGGATTGGTAGCCCAGCTGAAGGTTTATGCGGCTAAATTGCCGCCGATCGTTCACTTGTCTACGGTGCCGACTGGAGTGAAACCCAAGTTTGAGGCGGTCGAGGAATATGAGGAGATCGTCTCTCGGTTCCGGAGCCAAAGCACGGGGTCTCCCTATAAAGGCCTGAACGAACTATTTGTGGAATCGCTGGAAGCGTTTGAGGTTGGTCGATTACTCGGATCCGTTCAGCCGCTCCTTTCTGTCCTCGATCATCTGGAACGAATGCAACGAGATAAAGAAATAGACATTGGACGGATCGATGAGAAACGTACGGGAGAGTACCGAACTGCGTTGAATAGAATTCTACCAGGCAACAGCCCGGAGTTGGACGGAGCAGGACGGGGCCTCTAATCGGGGGCCGGTGTCACAAGATTTTTGGGGTGTATGGTTGAAGCCGACGCACTAGACAAACGGCACGAACCAGATGAAAGGGATGACGAATATCAGTGACCCATTTTGGGGCCCGCCGCGTTTGCCCCCTGCGAGACAAGCATGAAACGAACTGTCGATCCACAATGAGGGCACTTGGCTCGAACGGTCGCCTCATCGAGGAGTTCATACTGGCTCTCTGTGAGCCACATCAGTTGAAAGCACTTGGGGCAGCTGCGGACTTGCGTTGTCATGATGTTCCTCGTACACTCCGCGTTATTTTCGTTGCTGTAACTGACAGATAATCTAGTACAAGATGCCCCCAACCCTCAAGCCCGACATCACCTTCGCCGAGAAGAAGGACCTCGATCCCGCCAAGCTCGTCCGCCTCTACCAGCAAGCGCCTTGGGCCAAGGGCCGGACCCTTGAGGACGCACGTGAGATGTTGCGCCACACCGATGTGGCCGTGACGGCCTGGGATGGAGACATGCTGATCGGATTTGGGCGGGTGCTAACGGACTATGTCTACCGAGCGACCATCTGGGATGTGATTGTCGATAAGACCTACCAGGGCCAGGGAGTCGGCACCGACATTGTCCAGCGCATCTTGAACCACCCTCGTCTGAAGAAAGTCGAACTCTTCTGGCTGTGCACCCGCATGCCGGACTTTTATGAACGGTTCGGGTTTAGTTCCAAGGAACAGACAGGGATGGTGTGGAATCGGTCAAAACAAGGCCGACAGGAATAGCACTTTTTCTTCAAGTCCGAGGTCCTTAGTTTTTTCATCCATCTATCGGATCTGACGTGGAACCCCGGAAGATGGGGCTCCACGTCGAGAAGTCTGCCTCAGATATTGTCAGATACTAGAAGAAGAGTTTGGCACCGAAGAGGAAGCCGAAGGAAGAGGCGTTCCAGTCGTTGTTGAGGCTCCCGTTAACCGTCGCATGTCCGTCATTGCGTTTATAGGCCATTTCTGTGTTCAGCGCGAACTGTTTGGTGAGCATGTAATCGGCGCCCCAGCCGAGTCGCCAGGCGAAGTTGTTGCTGGGGGAGATGTGAATCGAGGTGTTTTCACCGAAGCTATTCACATTCACCCCGAAGCTCATGTTGGCATAGGGGCTAATCGGGCCAAATCGCACCGGGCGTACTTCGACTGTCGGCAGCACCGATATGGTGTCTTGATGGCCCAAGTCCAGCGAGGGCCGTTCTAGATTCACGCCGTGGCGTTCCCACTCCAACATCATCCCGACTAAGAGCCATTTATTGAGGCTATACATCGCTTCGAAATTGACCAAGGAGCCCACGTCGGTTGAGGTATTGGCAGTCAACGATTGGGTCAGGGGGGCAAATCCCGCGCGCATGCCGAGCACTACTTTGCCTGGATCTATTCCGCCCTGTTCCGTCTTCCATTCTTCCGCTCTTGCCTGGTTACCTAGGAGAAGTGAACTTATCACCATGAAGCCAAGCAATCCCCAACGAGCCATAACGATACCCATATCGATAAAACCTCCGTGATGTAATGATATGCACAACATGCTTAGGATGTCCTATATCCGGGCCACAAACAATACAGGACTGAGATAACCCGTCGGCCCCAAAGGGAACCTTGTCTGCTCTATGCCTCCTGAGGTGATAGGACTGTCGGCATAAAGTTTTCGGATCTAAAGGTTCCTTCCCGCAAAGTCGCCCATGGCTAAGAAGAACTACAGGAGAAAGGGAATCTCTCATGTTTTAGTCTGAAACGGTGGATCCGTCTGCATCACATAATCCGTAGGCGCACCGGGAACAGAATACTCGTAAGGGCCATGGTGAACCACCGGGATCTTGCCGCCAAAATTATCATGAGGAGGCGGAGACGGAATGGTCCATTCCAGGGTTGTTGCTTGCCAAGGATTGTCCGACGCTTTCTTCCCTTTAAACAGACTCCAGAACAAATTGATCAGGAAAGAGAACTGAACCGCCGCCGTGATGATTGCCGCAATGGTGATGAACACGTGGTAGCGTTGAGTCCCAGCAAGGATATTTGAATTCCGTAGCCTGAGCGTATCGGCGCGGATGACCCATGATCCCCATGATGTGCATCGGCATGAAGATGGCGTTCACTCCGATGAACGTCAGCCAGAAATGAATCTTGCCCATGCGTTTCGTTCATCATGCGGCCAAACATTTTGGGGAACCAGTAGTAGGTCCCGGCGAAGATCCCGAAGATGGCCGCAACACCCATGATCAGATGGAAATGACCGACCGGGAAATAGGTGTCGTGCAACGGGATGTCGATCGAAGTCTGACCGAGAAAAATCCCGGTAATGCCTCCGGACACAAACAAGCGAGACAAAACCAACGGCATAAAGAGAGGCGGCGCAAAAACGGTATTTCCCTCCCCACAAAGTTCCCAGCCAATTAAAGGTCTTCACGGCAGAGGGCACACCGATCGTCAGAGTCAGCATCGAGAAAACCAGAGCCGACATTGGGCTGAGCCCGCTGATAAACATGTGGTGGCCCCAAACAAAGAATCCCATCAGACCGATGGCAAAAACGGCATACACCATTGCCCGATATCCATAAATCGGTTTGCGAGCAAAGGTCGAAAACAACTGGGATGTAACGCCCATTCCGGGAAGAATGGCAATATAGACTTCCGGGTGGCCGAAGAACCAGAACAAGTGCTGCCAGAGAATAGGCGACCCGCCCGAGTGAGCGATCTGCTTGTCACTGATGACCAGTCCGCCTGGAATGAAAAAGCTGGTGCCTCCGAGACGGTCAAACAACAGGAGAATGCCTCGCAGCAAGCAGCACCGGAAAAGAAAGCAAAGCCAAAATGGCCGTCGTGAACCATGTCCACACCGTCAAAGGCATGCGCATCAAAGACATCCCTTTGACCCGCATGTTGAGCACAGTGGTGATGAAATTCAAGGCCCCTAACAGCGAAGCCAGACAGAAGATGGCGATACTGATGATCCACAATGTCTGCCCCGCCCCCAAGCCGGGACCGGCAACTTCTCCCACCGCGCTTAAGGGCGCATAAGCCGTCCAGCCGGAAATGGGAGCTCCTCCCGTGACAAACAAGGCTGCCACCATGACCACCATGCTGACAAAGGTGACCCAGAAGGAGAGCATGTTCAGCACGGGGAATGCCATGTCATGCGGCGCCAATTTGAATCGGCAGAAAGTAATTGCCGAATCCGCTTTGTGGCGCCGTGGTCAACACGAAAAAAACCATGATGGTTCCGTGCATCGTCAGCATGGCGAGATAAAACTCCGGAAGTCATCGGCCCGCCTTCAAAGCCTGCTGGAAAAATCTTCGCCAGCAGGGGCCAATGTCTCGGTCGGCCAGGCCAACCGCAGGCGAAAGATGAGCGATAAGGCCATTCCCAGAAAAGCGGCAATCAAAGCCAGAAAATAGTACTGGATGCCGATGACCTTGTGGTCCAGGCTGAAGACATATTTGCGGATAAATCCGGTCGGAGCAGCATGCACTGCAGCATGAGAAGTCTCAGACATACTTTTTCTCTCCCATCTTAATTCGATGGCTCTTTCTTTGAGCCAAGCATTAAATTCTTCTTCCGGCATGACCATCAAATAGCCCTTCATCTTGTAATGTCCCAAGCCACACAACTCGGCACAAGCAATTTCATATTCACCTGTTTTGCAAGGCCTTGAAGTGCATCGGGATGCGTCAGCCCAGGCACGGTGTCCTGCTTGAAACGCAACGCCGGAACAAAAAAACTGTGCGTGACATCCTTGGATCGCAGAATCACCTGGATGTTACGATTCACGGGAATAGCCATGCGATTGACGCTGACGATGTCATCTTTCGAAGCAGGGTCCTTGGGGTCAAGGCCGACCGGGTTTTCCTGATCATTGATCAACTTTGGATCCGTGCGGCCGAAACTCCGTCGGGCCCGGGATATCGAATATTCCACACGAATTGCTGGCCGGTGACCTCCATTTGAACCAGCATCGGCCGGGTGGCTCCGGCAAATGCAATTGCGCCCACACTCTCTGTCCCATCGCCGCAATGATGACAAAAATGACGCCGTCACCACCATGGCAAGCACTTCGAGCTTTGTGTTGCCGTGGGTATAAACGGCCTTGCCATCCTGTCGGTCACGGTACTTCCAAACATAGAGCCCAAGCAGTACCTGCGACGACACAAAGGCGATGGCCACGACAACCAAAGTCCTCATGAACTGCGCATCAATGGCAGGCGCATATTCCGAAATTCCTTCAGGAAACCAGCCATACCTTCCCGAAAAGAGCACGACGGCAAACAACGTAATCAGCCAGATGATGACGGCAAGAGCGCGTGACATCCTATAATCTCCTTTTACTCAAAAGGGTAGACACCATACCCTGCAGCTTTCTGAGCAACCGAAGCGCGAACAGCAGAAGACAAAAAAGCAACGAAGAGACTGATATTCGCCCTAGTAACCCGGATTTGAGTGAAGACGATCGCAAACGAGCGGAATTTATCGTTATCCGCTCAATTTATGCTTTGTCCAATGACCATCATCGCGTAAATGAGAGGAAGGTAGATGACAGTCACATGCAAGAGCACTCTGGCCTGCAATCGGGATCGAAGGACCGAGGCCCTCAATGCAAAAAATAGCAGGCTCAAACTGAGCAAAAGAGCCGCGCAAAAATAAACAATTCCGGTCATGCCAAGGATTGTTGGGCACCAGGCTCAACGGGATCAACGCCAACGACGTCGCCAGGATTTCCAGAAATGCCCGGTTACCCTCGGGATCCCGCTGCGGCAGCATCAATAATCCGGCCCGGGCATAATCTTCTTTGTAGATCCAGGCAATCGCAAGGAAATGCGGAAATTGCCAGGCAAACAGGAGACGCATACAGCACCCATGCCTCGAGCCCGGCGCTATTTCTGACAGCCGTCCAGCCCATGAGCACCGGAGCCGCCCCTGGGAAGGCCCCGATAAACGTAGCCCAACTGGTCTTCCTTTTCAGGGGCGTGTAGATCAGCAAGTAACTTAACAGAGTCACAAGTCCGATCACACACGTCAGCAGATTCAAAAAGACAGCCAGGTAAACTCCCCCGAGCACCGATAAAGCAATCCCAAAATTCAATACTTCTTGCGGCTTAAGTCCGCCCGAAGGCAACGGCCGCTGGGCCGTGCGGCGCATTCGGCCATCCAAGTCACGCTCAATATAATGGTTTAAGGTGGCGGTACCGCCGGCGACCAAAGCGGTTCCAAGAACCGCATGGAAAAGAGTCCAGAGACTCAGAGCCCCTTGGAGCGGCCATATAGCAACCAAGACCCGTAGCAATGAGGACGAGAAAAGTAACTTCTGGCTTAATCAGGCAGAAATAATCCGACATTCGCGACAGCTTGGAATCTGCCTCTGTCCGAAATTCGCCGGAACTCTCAACCTTAGTCATTTCTTCCTCAGCATTGATCATCACGATGCCTCTTGGGTCGCCTGCGAGAGATTGATGGGTGCAACCGTTGGCGCCAATATCCGGAACACCTGAAGTGTCAACACCACACAGGTTGCCAACAGTAGTGCTCCGACAGCCAGGTGCGCAGTTGTCACGGCAACCGGAAGCGGCAACGGTTGAACATCATCGCGGCTCGCGAGTCTGACCAGATAGGAACCGACCCCCAGGGAAATTTGAATCATCAGGAGAAAGCCTAGAATTAGTGCAGGTTTGAAGAGTTCTGAGCGATGCTCAAAAAATTTATAAATCCGCCCGATGAACCAAAGAATAAAGAAGGCGACCAGGAACGCCCCCGCCACATGAAATAAAATTCCCGGATTTCGAATGTCTGAGGGCTGCACCCAAAATGAGCTGCAAGATAAATGGCAGCCGTGGTCAATACACCAATCTTTCTTAATGAAAGATGCTTCCTGTCCTCCGCTTCCAGCTCAACCTTTTTCTGCCAACCTTTCGATGTCATCAGGACCAAGCTCGCGATGAGACAAAAGAAAGTCTGCGCCAGGCAAGCATGCATTACCGAGACAGGTGCGGGAAGGAATAAAAGAACTGTGAGCCCCCCAGTACCCCTTGGGCAATGACTGTTCCCAGGGCGGAAAATGCCACAATGCGAACGGCCTTGCGTTTCTCCTGTTTCCAGATCCAGAAAGCCAGAATGACCGTCAGAAAGCCGACAAAGCTGGCAATCATTCTGTGCCCATGTTCATAGAAAATTCCTCCAATCATGGGAGGAGTGAGGGATCCGTAAGAAAGCGGCCAGTCGGGAACAGACAAACCTGCCTCATTGCCGGTCACCAAAGCTCCGGCAATGAGGAGCAGAAAAGTGCAAAAGGCCGTGAAAAGAATGTATCGGTGAAGCCAGAGATTCATACTTAAGACATGGTTTTCGTGGAAAGCGTGAAATCAACGGTCTTGGTTTCCTGTGGGCCGACGGTCACCTTTTGGGTCGTCGTTCCAAGCTTTTCGTGCCAAGCCTCGATCGTATATTCCCCTGGAGGCAGGCCCTTGATCGTAAAGGATCCATCTTTGCCAGTGACTGCAAAAAACGGGTGTTTCAGAACGCCAATGTAGCTCTTCATCCAAGGATGCACGTTGCATTTGACCGGGATCATGACTTCTTCCCGGGCAAAGGTCCGGTCAAGCGGCTGCCCTCCCGGTGACATGGAAGTATTCCACTCCCGATTGTTCGCGGGAACGGGGTGAATGTTGTGGGTTGTGGGATCGCTATTGAAGATCTTGACCGGCTGGTTTGTCTGCACTCCAATCACATGAGGATGATACTGGCATCCTTTCTGATCCAAAGTCACCGGCTCTGTGGAGGTCTCAAACACCTTGTCCCCCAGTCCATCCTTAACATAGACAAAAACGTATTCAAGAGTCTTATTGTCATTGACGACGATTTCTTCTGCGTAGACCGGTTCCTTGTGAAGTGCCGCACAGGAGGCTTCCGCATCCATACGAATTTGTCGGGGCTTTGGAGCCTCTCCTTCGAAATTGATCTTCCCGGTGATGGTTGCTGCGGTTGCCGGATCAATCTTGGTTACGGCCCCGCCGGCGCTCCAGATTCTGCTGGTTTGGTCTCTCCAGACTCGGTTGGCTTTTGACCACCACCGCACGCAGCGAGAATGAGAATCGATAGCGAGAATGCCAGGAAGATGACGCAATTTTTTCCTTTCATGGGATTGAGTAACCTCTCTTTAAAGATTTAAAAGACGGAATAGTTTACCTCTTTGCAATCTTTGTCGGGGAAGAATTACTTCCAGCCAGCCGCCGCTGTTCTTCCGGAGTGAGCTGGAAGATGTATCGAACCAGCAGCTCTGATTGGTCCTTTTCGTATCCCGCAAAACTCGACGGAAGCGGCCCAGCAAATACCCAGCGCTCGCCTTCCCGACGGAATAACCCCGAGGGCATTGACGTTCCCGGGGCGATCATAGCCGGCTCTGTCATCCATCGCTGAGTCCAGCCCGGCTTGAGACGATCTTTGGCGAGCAGAAAGTTGGGAGCCGTGGCGTTGCGGTCGTGAGCGGGATCTCCTGTCGCATGGCATTTGAGACATGGAGCTGCCTTGGAAGTAAATAAGTCGCGGGCCATGGCTCTCTCTTTGTCCGTGAGCGGCTCCAAGTGTGGGGAAGATAGGGCTGCGCTTGACCTGCAAGAGCTACAAAGAATCTCACAATTTTTCCAATCTCGCTATCGGAAAAGCTAAAAGTGGGCATTCGGACTTTCAAGTAAGACCTCACCCCGTCCCGGTTCAAATCGGTCGAACTCAGTGCCGGATTGGACAAGAAACGCACGAGCCAGTTCGGATCTACCCTGGCGCCCTCTCCAATGAGTGTCGGAGGCAACTGTTCTTTCCAATCGGGATCCTGATAGCGCGGGAGCCCTGACAAGACTGACTTCTGAATGGTCCTCAACTGGTGGCATCCCATGCAATTGTACTTATTAATCAGCCACCACCCTTCCCGGATATCTTTTCCTTGACCCTTTGGGTTATAGAAGTAATGGGGGGGAAGATTGGAATCCACGCTCCCCAGGAGAAATGTCGTGACGGCGTTGAGTTCGTCTTGGTTCAGCCTGAAATTCGGCATCCGCAATTTTTCCAGCGGATCCTTGATTTTCCCCTTGTCATAAATCTCCGGTTTCTCCAGTTTGTGCTCGATAAACCCGTCGTGGCTGTACCACTCCTTTTTCTTGGCCTCCTCCGTGAGGAGAGCAAAATCCATTCTTTCGATCGGTTTGCTCCCTTCTTTGGTCAACTCGGTTCCGATGCGCCCTTCCTCTTCAAGCCCGGAGATCTCATGGCAACCGGCACAGCCATAATGCCTGACCAGCTTGATCCCTTTCTCCTTCAGCGGATCATCAAGATAGCTGGCTGCTGGATAAGTGGCATCAGGCCTTTTCAACGTGATCAAGTAACTGGCAATATCCTGGGCCTCTTCCACGGTTAAGCGGAGGTTGGGCATCACCGTCATCTGCTGCACTTGAAGTTCATGCCCGTCATTGGGGCAGAGGGTATGGTCCAGGTCGAAAACAAAGGGCAGCCCTTTTCTTGCGTAATCCTCAGGACCGATATCCTTCTTTTCGAAAGTACAGTAAGGACGAGTTCGCTCCCTGGGATTATGAATCCAGCGCACGAGGTATTCGTAATGATCCTTTTCTCCGACGCGCGAAAGATTTGCCGCAAATCTCCCGCCCATCATCTTATCACCTTCACCCACGGAGTGGCAGCCAAGGCAACCTCGTGATCTCAAACAGCTCCTTTCCATGGGCAGGGTCACCCGGCTTCTGAGACTGGAGAGTTCCCTGGACACCCGATTGCCAGATGAAGGCGGCAATGGCTTCGCGGTCCTCCTGACTCAACCGGAAATGCCGGCATCCGGGTGGTGGGACGAAAGGCATGAGGATTCTCCAACCAGACGGGAATCCACTCTTTCTTGATCTTGACTCGCACTTCCTTCAAACTCGGGCCAACCTTCTTGACTTCGCGCAATAGGCTTTTTGCTTCAATATCGAGCTGCTCAGCCTGGTTATTGATGTTGCTGATGCTTTGCCGCATGCCGTCGGCCCGAGCATAAAGACGCTGGGCCTCTTTGTTGTCCGAAGCTGCATCCGCATCCCGGAGACTCTGCTCAATGTCTTTCTCCAATCTTTCTTGTCCGTCTCCAAGTGCCGGAGGGCTGTTGCGATTAGCAGATAATGCTTCAGACTCCGTATCGAAACCTTCATAGCGATGACAGCCGTTGCAGCCTCGCACACGGAAAATTTCCTTCCCTCGATTCAGGGTAGGGGCATGGTCCAACACCAAATCGGTGACATGACACTGATTGCAGCCCGCCTCCGTATTCACTTTGGGAAACATCGGCCATAGCCAATGCTCGTAACGGCCATGCGCCTTTTGGACACTGGTCGTTGCGGCGCCATTCCCATTGTGGCACGGCGTGCAGCCAAACCGTTCCGGGTCATGGATCTGCAGTAACTCCTTGGTGGGGTGACTGGTAAAGGCTCGCTCTCCGCCCATCTCCTTTGCCGTAATCGTGACGGGTTCACGGATTCCTAAATGACAACTTTCGCAGCGATCCACCAAATCCACGGATTTCACATGGATCTGCTTGATATCGAAGTTGAAATTCTGCATCTTTCGGATCAAACCGTCCACTTGTGCCGCCGTCAACCCGTTCAAGTGATCCTTCATGAACGCATCGACTTCTTGCTTGATTTCCGAGGATCGCTGGGTGAGTTCGCTGCGCTGGACCGTGAGCTGGGTCTTCCGTTGCTGCAGACGATTGAATTCCTCTTCGAGCTCGCGGAAATTCATCCGCACGCTCTCTTCATCTCCGGTCTCAAGATTCGGCAAGGCAGTTTGAGAGAGCGAGCCTTGATCTGTTCGATTCCTTTTCAAGGATTCTTTGGCGCCTTGGGAAGAGGCCGTTTCCACGCGATACACCAGAGGCAGAAATCTCGCTGCGCGTCAAAGCAAAGGGTTCCGTGATCGACGCCAGGCGGCGGTCTGTGAGTTCGATGGCGTGATCAATTTCCTTTCGTTTGGGAGCGATCGCGCTTCCGCCTGGTTCATTTTCTGCTTCGAGCTGGCGGAATTCTTCGGACTGGCGCACGGCCTTTTCAGCAGCTGCCTGGTGGGGCTTCATCTTTTCCAACAATAGAGTGTATTTCGTAACGAATTGGTGTTGGAATTGTTTTCCAGGGGCGAAGCCCATAGATTTCGTCATACACCGCCCATACCAGGGAAAGGATCAACAGCAGAGAAAAGAGAACAATGAGTGCACTCAGTGACTGAGCGACAACCGGATCTTTTTCATCAACTGAAGGGGTGTCTGGCACCTAAGGTCCTCCTACCTTGATTCCTAGATGTTAAACCAGGGCGTGATCCAAATGTATTTGATCCGAAAAGCCAGCCTGGCGATCATCTTCACAGGCAAAAGCATCATCGTAACCAAGAAAAACTGAAGCGTCACATATTGGATGAAAGTCATTCGCCGATAGATTTTCCTGTTGAACTCATTCCAGTTCATGAGTTTGTGAATACCTGCCGCGGTCAGGACCCCGTAGACCCCCATGACAATCGCCCCGAAAATTCCCTTCCCCCACGGGCCGGTAATGCCGAAGATATCCGGCAGATCACGGTTGGCCTCAAAGACAACACGATTGTGATCCCAGGTTTGCCCCGGCCAAAACCATACCCAGCCCGGCCCCCGAATAAAGGTCCCAATGACCACCATCGACAGCCAGAGAAAGAGAAACCCAAAACAGAAAGTCAGAATGGAAAACTTCCGTTGCTTGAAAGTGTAGTAACCATTGCCCAGCGGATTGGCGTCCATGTACGGAATCGCCATCAAACCAACTAAAATAAGGCTGGGCAGAACGACACCGCCATCCAGGGATCAAAGTAAACCAACATCTCCTGCAATCCCAGGAAATACCAGGGCGCCTTCGAAGGATTCATGGTGAGCGTCGGATTGGCAGGCTCCTCCAGCGGGGCATCCAGTGTAATCGACCAGACCATGAGAATGAAGGTGACGATAATCGTGGCGAGAAATTCGATTCTCAACAAGAAAGGCCAGACGTGGACTTCTTGCTCCCAGCCCAGTTTCCAGGGCTGGACTTTGCGATGGTGCGTCTTGGCCATTGCGGATCGGCCTCGAGTTGAGCAATCAGCCGGTCGTTCGCAAACGACTGGCGCAAGCCATACCAGGTGTAAAACGGCACCAAGACAATGAACGCAACGATCGGCACATTATCCGGAGCAGACGCAATCTCCCACAATTGAGCCCAGTCCATAATCAATCCTCCCTTCTCCATGCGGATGGCGGACTGCTGAAATCGAAAAGTCCCAAACCCATAATGCTTCTCAAGACTCCTGCCGTTTTTCCGCTTCTCGATGTGGATACTCAGATTTTTCTTTCCTCTTTGATCTCCGAAGCCAGCATCATTGGAGCTGGGCCCGAGATGCCGCCGTCTTTGCGGACGCGCCAGAAATGCACCACCATGAAATGCTGAAGCAATGCCTGGGATGGCGATGCAATGCCAGATGTAGGCTCGCAGCAGGGCATTCGAATCGACGATGGACCCACCGAGCAACCCAAAGCGAATATCGTTGTAGGGCGTCATTCCCAACAGAGGGCCGAATGGTCCTTCGTGTCCGAACAGGGGAGTCGCTCGCGCCATGTTGGTTCCCACCGTCACGGCCCAGAAGCCCAACTGGTCGTCCGGCAACAAGTAACCCGTAAAGGAAAGCAACAGGGTCAACAGCATGAGGATCACGCCGACGACCCAGTTGAACTCGCGCGGCTTCTTGTAGGAACCGGTCAGGAAAACGCGGAACATGTGCAGCCACACCGTAATGATCATCAAGTGCGCTGCCCAGCGATGCATGTTCCGGAGGAGCTTTCCGAAGGGAACGTCGTGCTCCAGGTAGAGAATGTCGCGAAATGCCTGAACCTTGGTGGGATGGTAATAGAACATCAGCAACGTGCCGGTGAACGTCAGCACCACAAACAGGTAAAACGTGATGCCGCCCATTCCCCAGGTATAGTTGTATGCCACTGCGTCGCGGTTGATCTTGGCAGGATGAAGGTGGAAGAAAACGTTGGATAGCACTCCCAAAGCACGGCTGCGCGGCTTGTCATCGTGTTTGACACGGAAAATGGACTTATAGAGCTGAGTCTTTTCGGGATCCTTCAGCGCCTTCACGTCTTCGACGCCCTTTTCCTTTAGGACCTTAACTTCGCTCTCTACTTCGTCCAAGAGAGCCGTCAGCCCTTCTTGCTGCCGTTCTGGTCCTTGGATCCTCTGGCATCACTAATTCTCCAGTGTGATTATTGGATTCGACTTGGGGCCGGGGAACCCGTGATTATACCGGTAAGAAGGCTCCCGGGTCTTTGAACTTCGAGCGGCCGCCCTTGGGCCAGTCGTAGAGGACGCTGGTATCCACAACGATCTGCCCTTCGGCGTCCAGTTCCACTTTGGCACGGTCCAGAGGCCGGGGGCGGGCCTTCAAAGTTGATTCGGCTGTCGTAGCCACTTCCATGGCAGGGACACTTGAACTTGTTTTCCCCGGACTTCCAGTCGGGCGTGCAACCCAGGTGGGTGCAGCGTGCGTAGATGACGAACAGCCCCTCCGCATTGCGAACCACCCAAATTCGATAGTCCTTCTGAAATTTGGTATCAACGCCAAAAGCAAAATCGGATAGCCAATACGGAAGACGGTTTTGGGCTCAAACAAGGTGCGCGGAAAGAAAAAACGAAGGAACATGAAGAAATTGGTTCCGAGAAAACCCAGAGTGCAGGCCGTCGCAATTCGTCTTCTTCGTGGCACTACATCCATGGCTTCTCCGCTGTTGAAAAAACTTTTGAACCGGTAATCAGAACGGACAACTTGCCAGTTTTTGGTACTACCTCGGGCGATTCGGCGGACACGACAGGGGGGGGAGTAATAGGAGCTGAGGGGGCCGTTCACCCTTGCCCTCAGAATTTGGCATTCTCTCCTCCAGTGGAAACTGAAAACCTACCCACAAAGACCTGCAATGGCTTAATGTACGCGATCGAAACGTTGAAGATTAGGCTCAGAATAAGTCGCGCAATCGAGACGCTCTGGAAGCAAGCGCATTGTAGTTGAAATAAAGGTTTTGTCAATACGTTGCCATTTTTTTTTGACGTCTTCCAAACTTGCCTGTCGTTCCTCTCCCTTGTGTTACACTTTTTGAGGATTGTTGTGAGGAGCGTGTTCATTGAAACCAAGAATCCTCCTGATCGAAGACGAGCATGACATTCAGGAGTTACTGCGGTACAACCTCGAAAAAGAGGGCTTTGAATTGGCTTTCTGTCTCGAAGGGAATACTGGGTTGGAAATGGCACGCAAACTTAGGCCGGATCTAATCCTGCTCGATGTCATGATCCCCGGGATGGGAGGAAAAGAGGTTTGCAAACGGTTGAAATCGGATGTATTCACAGAACCGATTCCGATCATCTTTCTAACCGCGCGTTCAGAAGAGATTGACAAGATGATCGGGTTTGAATTGGGTGCCGACGACTATGTCACCAAGCCCTTTAGTCCCCGGGAACTCATCGCGAGGATCCGGGCAGTCTTGAAGCGAGCACTGCCCGAACCCTCAAAAGAAAAAGTCTTGATTTATGGTGATCTCGAAATTAACTTCCTGCAGCGCCGCGTCTCGTTTGCCGATCTTCCCATCTCCCTGAGCGCACTCGAATTTGAGATTTTACCTGCTCGTTTCAAATCCGAACCGGGTGTTTACCCGCGAGGAACTGCTGGAACGGATTTGGAAGAATGAATCGTTTGTCACGCCTCGAACGGTGGATGTTCACATCCGGCGACTCCGGCCAAATATGCAGACCATTCCAGGGTTCCCCCTTTGCATTTAGACTTTCCGGGGGGTAGGGTATCAGTTCGAATGGCCATGATAAGGAGTCGCCTTTTTTTCAAAATCATGGCCTCTTACGTCATCCTGTTGTT
>CAVSOJ010000006.1:0-25853 GCA_963729585.1 Nitrospirota bacterium | reverse complement strand
TAAATTAAACGAGGCCTTACAACGTTCTATCTGTATCGATTGCTTCTAAGGATTCTATGGGTTTCGAGGCCTTTTAGCACAATTTTAGCACATACGTATGGGGTGAACCCCTCCGGTGAGACAGTTTGGGAAGGGCATTGCTCTCCGTGACAGGATTCCGATGCCGTCGATGAGAACAACTACTTGAGCCATTCGTTTCAATCCTTTGCGCTCCAGCCAAAGACGATGACCACGTTAACATCTTTTGCAAAACCTCGTCCAAAGGGTTAGCGCCATCGAGGGAATAATTGGCTGGCTATGTTCTTCAGGGCTGGCAAGCAGTGGCAGTGGCAAATGAAGGTGACTATCAGGACAGGGTAACTTTCCGTCGCATTGCTTAAGTCGTATCAGAGAGACGGCAAGACCAAATTCAAAGACCTTGGACTTCCCCCGATTTACAGGACACCATCGCGACGGGCATCCTCTAGGAACAGGTTAGGCTTGCCACATTCGGGGATCCAGGCGAATGGCAGCCGCTGAATTGGGAAGGCCATCGGGATTACTTCCTTGGGAGATTCGTCAAGAACACCACGAGGTCGCGCACAGAAATCATGCCGACTAGTTTGCCATCCCGAGTCACCCCAAGATGGCGAAGATGGGATTGCGCCATGAGATCGTTGGCATCTAACACTTCCTTATTCTCCTCGATCGTCAAGATCGGGGCCGACATAATCTGTTCAGCCGTTGTCGTGAGGGTGTCGACTCCCGCCGCGACCACGCGCCGGACCATATCGGTATCCGTAAGGATGCCGACGATCTCCTTCCCGTTCGTCACGAACAGGCTGCCGATGCCACGATCCCGCATGATACGTGCTGCCGTCTGTGCATTCGTATCCCGCTCGACCGTAATAAACTTCTCCCTCGGAACCATGAACGACTTGACTGGAACCATGTAATGTCCTCCCTTGGCTAATTCAGTCCATCACCCTGCACCCTGCCGATAGCTTCGGCCTATCCGCTTTCGGCAACACCTACTCGGCCGTCTGCACAACCACGAGCGGGCTCAGGGATTGGTCGAGGCAGTGCAGAGGAAACGCGGGGGTCTTGCCGATACGGCGGATCGTTTCGGCGATCCGTTCCGGATTGCCCCAGTCGCTCCACAGCACACCGGCCAACTCCATCACCGCCATCCGGTCCGGCAGACGCTCGAGCAGATCCGAAGAGAAATTATAGACCGGCATCGTGCGGTAGGCAGCCTCCAACAAGGAGCGTTCGTCCGGGGTATCCCAGGCCGACACCAGACGCTCGAACAGGGGCATCATGTCGGGAAAACAGGTGCACCCGGCTTGCCACAGCGATTCCACTGTCGCCGTGATGACGAGCGTGTTCCACAGTCCTCCCGCCCGGAGTGCGGCATCGGCTTGCACCGCCCGAGGTTTTTCGAGGAATGAAGAGACGGCGTGGACTGGATAGTTCGGCGAGCCGTTCAGCTGACGGCCCCGCTGAATCCATCCGTATTCCGTCTCTACCCGATCGGGCCGGATGCCTAACAGCAGCACGCGCTCCGGCATCGCTTCGACAGAGACCATGGCCTGACGGACGGTCTCAAGAAATGGGTGCTCCGGATAGATAAAGTGGTCCGATGGAAAGATGACGACGATGGCGTGGGGATCGCGAGCGCGCAGATAGGCGAGCGGCAGGAAGATGCCCGCCGCCGTATCGCAATTGGTCGGTTGCAGAAGCAGTTTACCGATCGGCCGCCCGCGCAACTGGGAACTGACCTCGCTGTGATGGTGGAGAGCCGCCACGACCATGGTGCGCTCTGGCGACGTGAGTGTGGTCGCACGTTCCACTGTGTGTTGAAACATCGACCGGTTTCCGACGAACGTGCAGTATTGTTTTGGCAGGTGGCGGCCGAGCCACTGGAGGATGAGGGGCTTGACTCGCTCTCCTTCCCCGCCGGCCAACACGATGGACCAAACATGCCTCTTCGCTGTGCAGTGCACCGTCATGATCCGGATCCTTTCTCCGGGCCCCAGAGGCTGCCGCCTGCCCGAGAGGGACCGCCCTTCTACATGAGCGAAACGCCGTATCGTCGAGCATGACTCCGGCTCCCCATCGGTCCGTGGAGCTCTTTCCGATTCGCTTCGATCACCGAGTCGATCACCTCACCACACAGCAGGCATTGCCAGCCGAAGACGCAGAGTGTCGAGCTTCCCGCATCCTCCAACCGGATGGGCACCATCAGACCATGACAACGAAGGCAGTTCATGAGTTCACTCCGGGGCTCGACGCAGCTCGCGGGTTCGGCACAGCCGACCGATGCCTACAACCTCCACGAAGCAATGGCAGACGGCCAAGGACCGTCCCGGTCACCACACCGACCTCTGATACAGGCAAGGCGCCGGTCCTGCTGTGCGAAAGCGATGAAATCAGCGTTGACGAGTGAGTGTGGCGTTGGAGCGGCGGAGACTGAGGAATCGGTCACGCCGGGACGGATCAGGAAGCGCAAGAGATAGGACAGTCAGCGGAGCTTCATACCGGACAAGATCACCCTGGGCGCAATGAGTACGGGAGTCAAGCAGTATAATCTGGGCATGAATAGTTCACTGATACTCACGATAGTTGTAGCCCTCCTCTTCCAGGGAAAATCAATGAGAGACCCCGACTCAATGGGTTTCCTCCATCACATGATGGCCTTTCACCAGTAATCGACTGTGTCGGCTATGAGGTCGAGACGGGATTTTGAACCCTACGCCGAGAGTTACTCCGCAAGAGGATAGAGACTGAATGTCGTTTTGACGCTTCTGTCGTGCCACACTTGAAACTTAGACAGGGCGAGTTGGTTAGGCGCGGCGATGAAGAAGCAGTAAGGCCTGACTAGAATGGTCGTGGGGGAGGGATTTAGTCATTATTTAACCCCGAAAACATTGAGGATTGCGCTGCGATAACTCGCGGGTTGATGGGTCTGGTCTTCGGTGAGATAAATCCACTAGGCTGGATTCTCTCCTCTGAACAGCGCGTATCTGAGCTCTCCGCCTTGGTCGATTTCGACGACACAGTAGCTGATGGTCGGTTGACTGGGTTTGAAGGCGAGCGATCACTCACCCAAACATCGACCAGGGTCTTTGCAGAATCTAGGACTGTGTTCGCTGTATATCTCGAACTTTGAAGCGGCTTTCCTCGGTCTTCAATCTTTCTCAATATACAGACTCCTGCATTGGGCCGCGCACACACCAGACATATAACGGGTTGGTCTTGAATGTATGGCCCATGGTATTAAGCAAGGACCAGAAGCCTACGCCCCATGCTTGGGAGAAGCTGAAGTTACTCGTCGTCGCCGACCAATAAGTCGCTGACTGGATTCCGGAAAAGACGTTTGGTGGGACAAAGGGTGCTGGCAGCGAGGGGTCTTGGACACTCTTCAACTCGATCACTGATGGGAGCCGCCAGCCAAGTGTGCCGCCGATAGCTTTTTGTCCGCAGATCAACTGAAGCCGCATTGGCCCAATTGTCAGTTTGCCGGTATCCGGCGCCTGCTCCCACACAAGACCGGTGTTCTTGTCTAGGACGGCTCCGGGGAAGGCGAGGGTAAAGCGTGAAGCTGACGGATTGTTCGTGTCCCACCGCAAGGTATGATTGCATGCAGCCATAGCAGTGAGGAGCAGACCCCCAATCAGCGCGGTGCGAACTCCGTTGGCCCATCTGCTTACTCGCATGAGACCTCCTGCCGCCCTGAGCGACGACTTCTCTGCTCCGAGGCCAAGGGGGAACTGAAGGCACGATGCATCAGACCCAAGCAACCTGTCGTCGTTCCATCGCTTTCGCCACGGCAGCCTTCAGCTTCTCGGTTTCGACTGGCTTGACCAAGTAATCCACCACGCCATGCCCCATGAAGGAAACGGCCATGTCGGTATTCGCGTAGGCCGTGAGGATAATGAGCGGGACATGGGGGTACTCTCTCTGAAAATAGTCGATGGTTTGGACGCCGTTGATCTTCGGCATGCGGATGTCACAGATCACGGTATCCAGCACTAATCGATTCTCTCCTGTGTTGATCGCCTCTATGGCTTTTTCTCCATTCTCAGCCTCGATGACCTCATACCCGGCTTTTTGAAGCGTCATTCTCACAACTTTCCGGATATCCGGTTCATCATCGACCACGAGCACCCGACCGTTTCCAGTTAACGCGCCAAACAATAGATCTGATTTATACTCAGTCATGGCGTTCCCCTTTTTTGTTAAAGTCCATTTCACTTCGGTCGTATGAAATCTTCGCAGCAGAACGGATGCACGGTCTGCACACACACTTTGACATCCGATTGGACGCATTGAGCCCAGAGATTCTCCATGACGAATAAGACAACGGCTATGGTCAGGCTAGTTGAGAAGATAAGCAAGAGAGTCATTGTGATACATCCTTTGTAAATTGGTTGGAACGTACTGCCACGATGTAAGCGCAACATCTGTACCCAATGAACATTGACCACGCGAGCTGAAATAGTTGAACAGAAGACGGCGATTATTCACGGAACACGATTGGTTCCAGGTTCAGACGATCTCAGTGCGTTCCCATGACGCCGCTACGACGAAGGCATCCAAACCGATGCTGTATGAATGTATTTCGATTCTCTATCTGGACCGAGGCGGGACTGGTAATGGGCGCGGGGGTTCCCATCCCATTCGGTGAACTCGCGTCACAAACATTTGTTTGTGGAACAGAGGGAAGAATACGTCAAAGCCCTAGAAAAATCGACTTCTCGGGTCTTGAATTGGAGAGAGGGTTTTTGAACATTGTGCGCAGAACGACTGGGCAGACGGAAAACGGCTGAAATTCGTTTTGAAGATTCGGTTGTGCCTCACTTGAGATTTGAAAAGGTAGAGGCGACACGAAGGGATGATCGAAACAGCAATAAGGCCTGACCAGAATGGTCGCAGGGGAGGGATTTAGTCATTATTTAACCCCGTCAATCCGCATCCCGTTGCGATAGGAGTTTCTACGCTTGACTGAACTGCCCCACTTAAATTCTAGACAGATTGTTTCCTGTTTGTGTGTGCCCACTCCTCAAAGAATTCGCCACGTTCGAGTCTCCACTTCTCAAGGGACATCCAGGTGCACTCGCTCGTGACTCTGCTGAGAGAGCATCGGCTGTCATCCGCTACGATGGGTTTGATTAATTCATTGCGTTTCCTGCATCCACCTGACTCAGCGACCTGCCCACAATTTAAGTGGGGCACGACAAGCGTGCCACCAACTGCCAACAGTGCGTGAATGGTTTCACAGGCGCGGTTGAATTCCCGAACTTCCTGACACAAGGAAGTAGGCATAGCGACCTCAACGGAAATGTGCGGATCTTTGCCACATTTCTGACGACTGTACAGGATAGGTATAGGCCCTTCTGTCACTTCGCTGACACAAACGTCGCCATCTTCAGAAAATACGGGTAGTTCCGTCTGCCTCGCTGTTGCACATTTTCCTAGGCACGCTTGTCGCAGACTAAGAGAGCGCAGGATCAGGTGACACGTTACATTCGGCAGCGAGTCGAGGAATAAGCTGCAGCGCTCCGATGCGATAAAGGAGTGGCGTATGGAGAGGAATAAAAGTAAGCAGAGCGAAATAATCCAGCACCTGCTCAAACGCGAAGTACTACAACATCTACAGGAACATGGCGCGATCAATAACAATCTTTTGTACGTGCACTTTGATCGGAACAGAACAGCGGATATTCAAGCAGTGCTACAAGATTTGAAACAGTGGAACTATATCGAAGTCGATAAGGACGGCATGACAAGGATTACGACAGCAGGGATTCGACTTTTGAAAGACTCGAAGGTTGAGCCTGCATCAAGCACGCGCCCTGGTGAGTCCTAGCAGAGTGTCAGCTATCTGGCAGTATGGGAAACGGTACGGTGGTTTCTCTCAACCCGACCGAAGACAAGTGGGTACCCGTTGCGCCAGATAGTAGTGGTCAAGCCATGTGGAAGTTTGCCTGCGCAACAAGTGATCGATGACTGAGGGCCTGCACCTTGAAACGCTGTGCTCACGTGCCGGGATAGCGGCGACCAGAGAGTGGGCGAAACCAACCCCCGTCGCCTACCGTCTTTGCATCAGCGAAAAGTATTTTATTTTAGCCCGACAATTCGCGATCCGCTGAGAGCGACGCAGGCAGAAACCAAGCGTGCCAATGCCAAGAAATAAGCCTCCCTGCTAACGCTCTCTCCTCTTCCGCCATTCCCCGGCGGGATAGGTGCAGGATCTGCCCACAGCCCTAGCCCTGATCTTCTTGCTCTTCGTTGCACCTCTGCTAAAATTACATTCTCTGGTGCATACTTCGGATACCACCAGCACCAGCCGTCTTTGACGAGGATCTGATTGATGTTGCTGCCATCAGGCAATAGCACGTCCGCAATGGTGCGCCCGTATTTGTCCTTGCCGTGAGTCTGTAGCGTGACTTCCCTTCCAAAGACCAATTCTGACGCTGCTTGCTTTGCTCGTTTGCCGTAGGCTTGGCCTTTCTTGGGACAGTCGATGCCACTGAAGCGGATACGTTCGGAACGTTGGTTGTGTAAAACTTCAATGGTGTCGCCGTCGAGGATGGAGACAACGGGGCCGGTGGGTCTCACACTCTAAAACGACAGAGGCGCCCCCTTCGGGATTGAAACAGATGCAGTATCGCTTTGCTCCGCCTCATTCTCCGCTCTCGTATGTGTAGGCAAATTGCTTGCGCACCAGCCTGAAGAGTAGTCTATTGACCGATGCCCCCGTGTCTCGACAGGGATGTGATCGAAGGACATAAAGTGTGTCCGCATTGAGGAGGAACCGCGATGTTTCGATATGGCGCGCTGACAATGGTTGTCTTGATCTCCCTGTCCTATGGCTGTAGCAGTCCACCAACTACACAGGAGACAACCGTTCGGGAACTTGAGGCAATGGAGAGCAATCCCAGTATTCAGTTTAATGATGCAAGATTTTATCATGGGAACCAAAAATCGCTGGTTTCTATCCACTATAGGAATTCTGGTCCAAATCACGCCTATCGTGTGGTAACCGACCTTAAAGTGTTTCTGGATGCGAACAATGTGCCGATAGAGGAAGATTCTCTCGGGCTCGAGTCCACACTGGCTCCGAATGCACCTCGAGAGTTGCGTGGTATCCTTCCAGACACATTCTTTGAGAAAGTGATGAATGGCACGGCGAAATTGACCATGGAATTTACAGCTTCATATTACAATGAGCAGGGCAAACAGTTTGTGGCTCGTTCAATCTGGCAATTCAGTAGGACTACGATGGAGCCATTTCTCCTCGAGGATCAGCTCAATCAACGTGTTGATCTGCCCCCCAAGCCATGATGGAGGATGAGGAACCTCACGAGGACTTTCTGGCATGACCATCCCGATTGCATTGCGCACGGCGTCCAATTCATTTCTCAACCTCCCCCCAGCGGGCATCCTCAAGGCTTTGGGAGCAGACTTTAATTTTGTGATCGCTGTATGGAACCATCCGATCATGCTCAATCTCGCATATGTTGGAAACGGTCGCCTCTTCGAGCGACATGCTGTCGCGTTTGGGGCATTGATCATTCATGGGATGCTCTAAAACGATTCGTGCACTCGCTGCCAGAGGTAGTGCCCCATATCTTCCCCTGACTCATCGTCGATCACGAGCGTTTGAACGCCATACTCCTCCCCACGGACCCATCGGACAATGCTCGCGGCCAAATAGATAGTCTCTTGAGTCGGCAGGTTCACTGTAAGGGAACACACTTCCCCGACTCGCAGCGGCAGATTGCCAGAGAACCGCCAGCCCGCGAGCGAAAGATTCCATACAGTTCATGACCTGCACCAAGCCATCATGGACGGCGCAGTCCAGCGGGTGCGGCCCAAGATGATGACGGTCGCGGCGATTATCGGTGGATTGCTCCCGATCATGTGGAGCACCGGGACGGGCGCCGACGTGATGAAACGGATCGCCGCACCGATGATCGGCGGCATGGTCAGTTCAACAGTGCTCACGTTGCTGGTAATCCCCAGCCCTCTATGCCTTGTGGCGAAGCCGATCCTTGCCAGCAGTGGACCGACAGCTGGATGTGTCATCTCATCACATAGCAATAGCCCAATCGGACCAGCCTTAAAGGTTTGGGCCTGTTGAGGGAAGCCCCCGGAGGGCCGGAGGCTTCCCATTGAAGCGGCTCAGCGCTTCAAGGCGTGAGCGGCAGATCCACTCCTTGGCCTCACGGGCTACCGTGAGCAGCGCCTCAAGGTCATTGAGACCGAACGAGGTCCCATTGCGCCACGCCCCGGACTGATCCTTGAATGGGCGGGAGAAGGTCGTTGCGAAGAACGGACCTTTCTCGCTGACATTCTGCCAGATCGTCGCTTTGATGTTGCCGCATCGCAGCGTGTTCGCGGGTTGTTTGTTGGTAGCCATCTTGTTTCCTCCTTTGTTGAAATGAAGTTGGCTCTCTCACAGGAAGAGGAGAGCCAACGCACATTTCACGGAGGAAACTCGAGGCAGAGGCCGTTGCCGGCGTGCCGGAGAGGAACAAGCGGCGGGAGTGACAGTCGTACTGGCGCGAGCGGTGCGCCTCGCAGGTGATAGCCGGTCGGCCGTTGCCGGGGGCTACAACAAGAACATGATGAGTTGCGGTGTGATTGAACCTCGGCCCGCTGATTGGCTCAGGTTCCGGCAACTGCTAGCACAGTTTTAGCACAATAGCCTAATCACGCTGTGGGCGTGGCCGTGAGTAAATCCGCTATAAGCTGATGAGAGAAAAGAGAGAAGATTGGTTGCGGGGGAAGGATTTGAACCTTCGACCTTTGGGTTATGAGGCCGTAAGAGGTAATTTCTTAACACCCTGGTTTTCCGTCTGGTTTCTCGCTTTTATCAATTAAACGAGGGTTTACAGCGTTCTATCTGTATCGATTGCTTCTAAGGATTCTATGCGTTTCGACGCTTTTTAGCACAATTTTAGCACATACGTAGTACGTAACTCGTAAAACTATGGTACGTTAGATTCCGTGATCAGAAGTTTTCGGGACAAAAAGACGCAACAGTTCTTTGCAGGAGAGATGGTCAGGGAATTCTCCAGCTTCAAGAAGGTTGCTGAACGGAAACTCACGATGCTCGATAACGCGTCGGATCTCAAGGACCTGCGTTCACCACCGGGAAACCGGTTGGAGATGTTGAAAGCGGATCGGATCGGACAGCACAGTATCAGGATCAACGATCAGTGGAGGATTTGTTTTCTCTGGAAGGCTGATGGACCGTATGAAGTCGAAATCACCGATTATCACTGAAGGAGAACCTGTCATGATCAAGAATGGCATGCGGCCAGTTCATCCCGGAGAAATTCTGTTCGAGGAGTTCATGAAACCAGCAGAGCCACCGATCAATGCCAATATGCTCGCCAAGGCCCTCGAAGTTCCGGCGAACCGGATCACGGCGATTATCAAAGGACAGCGAGGTATCACGGGCGATACCGCGGTACGTCTGGCGACGTTGTTCGATACGACAGCTGAATTCTGGATGAATCTGCAGAAGACGTATGAGCTGCGCCTTGCCGAGCAAGCTCTACCGGGTAAGGTCAGGAAGCATATTGAGCAGCACAGGGGAACACTCATACCGGCTTGACGAAGGAAGAATTCCTTCCAGGCTTGTGTTGTGCCCCGCTTAAATGTGGGACAGGCAGCGTAGTCAGGTGGATGCAGGAACCCATTGAATTTATTCAAACCCATGACAACATAAGACAGCCGAGGCCCTCTCAAGAGAGTCACGAGCGAGTGCACCCGGATCTCCCTTAAAGAAGTGGCGACTTTAGGTGGGATGGATTCTCTGGAGAATTGATGGTTAGCATTATTCCAAGCAACTGTCCACAAATTAAGTGGGGCAGTGCAAACACTATATATTTCATTAGATCGAACGACTCATCAGAGCAGAACACTGCTATCCATGCTCTTTTTGAAAATGGGCCGAGGGGCAATACCGTCCCTTGCCCTCACCGGGACACAGCGTCTGGCTCAATGAATGGCAGGCTGCTCCTGCCGCCACTGAGCGACATATATGGGACGCGGATTCCCCTTCTTTGGCTCGCCCCAGTAGATCGTCTGTTCCGAGGTCGGATTGTCAATCCCTTTGGCATCGAAGGTGTTCTTGATCCGTCGATTCATCTCCCTCCCCACCCGCCATTGTTGAATCGGCTTGGTTTTGATCCGACATTTGATAATGACGGCGGAATCGGCAAGCTGATCGACGCCCAACATATCCAAAGGCTCCAGAATATCGTCTGCAAACCGAGGATCGCGACGCAGTTCCTCCGCACCTCCTGCAACAGTGCCATCACCTCATCGACATCTTCTCGGTAACCTACGCCGACATCCAACAGATAGTAGGAGTAATCCTTCGTCATGTTCTTTACCTTGTCGATGACCCCGTTGGGGACGACGTGGACGTTGCCGGACAAGTCACGGAGCCTAATGGATCGCAGTTCGATTTGTTCGACAAGACCTGACACCCAGCTACTTCGACAACATCTCCCACTCGGGGGTAGTTTTCCAAAAGGATAAAGAACCCGGAAATCAGATCCTTCACCAAACTCTGCGCACCGAACCCAATCGCCAACCCGCCAAGCCCGGCGGCCGCCAATAAGGGTTTCAAATCGATGCCAATCTCGGAAAGGATCATTGTAACCCCCACGAAGAAGATCACGATCCGCGCAACGTCCTTGACAATATCTGTCAAGGTATGCGCGCTCTGGATTTCGGCTGGCCCGGGAAGCGCGCCTTCATAAAGCCTGCGGAGTTTCGACATGCCGCGCTTCAGCAGAGCTAACAAGACAACCAGAGCCACTGCAATCAAGACTACCCGTACTCCCGAGGTGGACACCCAATCGAACGATCGATCAAAGACCCGCGTGAAATAGGATGCCGGCATACCACACCTCCTCTAATGTGAGATAAGCAGCGTTGAAGACGCTGCGGTAGCAGCGAATCTACCACCGTCAGTCAATGACTACGACACCTTTGAAATCACCGAGGGCGGTCGGCATTTCATTACCCCGCAATCAGAAAAGACTCCGCGACCCTTTTTGTTTTGTTTGGCGCGACGCCCCCGCGTCCACTTGAGCATAGGTGGGTCGGTGCGCTATCCTCCTGCCTCCACGAAGGAGGTGACGACTCTATGCCACGACGAACCAGGACCGGCCTGCAGCGGCGGGATATTCTTAAACGGTATCTTGCACGGTTTCGGAAACATCTCGCGCTCTTCCAACCATTCCTGTCGCGAAAGCGCCCTTCCACTACTGTGGAAGAGTTCGACGAGGCAGCCGAAGATCTAATCAGCCAGGTCTATGGCCAGGCGTCGGATGAATTGGAAGCCGAATTATGCCAAGACCGGTGAAGCCGCGAATTTGCCGGAGGAAGCGCAGGAAAGCGGGACTCACGACGTGGAGCGGGAAAGTCTGCATCAACGCCGTCAAGTTCTCGAAGGGTGTCTCTCGGACTTGGAGATGCGCTATCGCCTCCACGCCGTCAAGCCGCCTGAACTCAACAACCAAGCCATGCAGCAGCGAACCGTGGAAGACTACATGTGCCACGACGTCCGCAGCATCCACCGCACAGCGACGATCAAAGAAGCCGGGCGTTTGTTGGAGAAGTATAGAGTCGGCTCATTGATCGTTGACGATGGCTCGCGTTACATCGGGATCGTGACCGATTCCGACCTCAGTCGAAAGGCGGTCGCAAAGGGCCTTGATCCCAATACGACGACCGTCATGTCCTGTATGAGCAAGCCGGTCGTCAAGATCGAAGAGACCGAACCGTTGGCTGAAGCCATCGCGGTGATGAAAAAGGAAGGGATTCGCCACCTGGCCGTCACCGCCGACCGGACCATCATCGGCGTGCTGTCCATTTCGGATGTGCTGCGTGCGTACGAAGAGCTGACGTCCCTCGTTCTGGCTCATAGCTCTTGCAGCTACTCTGTGACGAGAAAAACGAGCGAGTTTGGAAGAATCACTTGATGGATGGTGGATGCTGCGCGCCGCGAAGCGAGGACGGTCGGCATTTCATTACCCCGCAATTAGAAAAGACTCCCGACCCTCGTCTGGTCACAAAAATGGTCACACAGTGCGACAGGCGGTTTAGGAATTTCGATCGATCAGCTAAAAGGGTTTGGGGTGTAGGGAGAGCGTTGAACCCTACACCCCAAAATTAAACCGAGTCGATTCAACGGAACTTACGTCTTCTTATCCAACTTCGTGAATTTCGATCCTTCGAACGTCAGGTTCGCCATCAGACCCTTCTGATCGACCGCGAATCCGACGATTGGGTCTTTAAGCTTCGTCGTATCAATGGCACCTCCCGCTCCCACAGTGACCACGGCGATGGATCCGTCCACACCCGCCTTCCATCCTTTGCTCTCCCGAAAGTGTTGCAGGGCATCGGCGTCCAGAAACGCAATTATGACCGTCTTGCTTTGCCCTCCGGCCTGCAAGCCAAACGAAGCGGCTGCGGTATTATAGTAGTCCACTGTCTTGCCCCCGATCCGGAGCGCACCTTCACCATACTCTGCCCCGACTGCAAGTCCTGCCTTGAGCACATTTGGGAATACGAGTATGCCTTTGCTGCTGTCAAGTAAACTCTTAGCATTTTTGACCTCTTTCTCGAACTGCGCCAGCGCCTTGTCAACGTTAGCGTCAATTTCCTTCGCCGATGCGCCCCAGGCAGCGGATGGCCCTCCACTCAAGACCAGTGTTAACGCTGCCAGCGCGACAACTAGCCGCACGCTGCGGATCGCGTCGCAAATTTGTCTTCCCATGATCACCGCTCCTTTCCTTTCAGGTCGGCGTCAACACGCCGACTCAGTGATTGAGGTAGCCAGCCTCCTGGACCTTCTGGATCGTATGCGAGTTCCCGACGAATTTGCCTCACCAATCAAGACTTATCCCTTCGAGGACGGACATTACGCTACGCTTACTTAGAGCGGATGGAACTCGGGATTACCCTAGCTGAGGAGGACCCGTAAGTGATAGTGTTTGGGGCAAGTCTGACTGCTTGACAGCTTGCTAAATGGTTTCAACAGACAAGAACGTCACGCGTTTCGCTCTTGTAAGCTGCTTAAAGAAAAAGAGAGAAGGTTGGTTGCGGGGCAGTGCACTTCCGGTCCAACGTATCTTTCACAATGCTCACTCCTGTTTCCTGATATTTATGTAGGATGAGATGTAAGCGACTCTCTTTTCGCCTGCGCAGGCCATGTGCGAACACCAACACGTTCGGTCAACTGCTGGCGTAATTCTTCCAGCATGTGCAGGAGCGCGCACGCAACCGCTGCCACTACTAGGACAGGCCCGAGGACTGCGTGTAAGAAGGAGTCAATCGTGCGTATTATTGTTCAGAGAGTTTGATGGAGACGAGGGGTCCGGGCATAACCCCTCACCTGTAACGACGCACGGCCATTGAACGGCTAGCCACACACCTTGGAACATCGCCTACCAGTCGCCTGGAAGACAGTAGCGAGGTTTGATCCTGCCGGACGGTCCTCCGTTTGATCCTTGTCCCGCCCTTCTCTCTTCCCGGTCTCCCTCTTGGGGGGTACTTCCTTCGGGTCTTTCCGAGGTAATCCCCGGAAGATAGACTTTCATCGGAGGATGAAGGAATGCGGTGGACAGCGCAGCATCTGGAGTTGGCGCCACCAGGAGTGAGGTCGTCCACATGAGGGTCAGGCCATGAATTCTCAGCAGGAACAGATCAGAGAAGCTCGGTTGAGTGGGCGCATCCAGCGCCCTGACGGGTTCACCTTGATCGAGTTGATGCTCGTGCTGGCCCTCGTGGGGATTCTCGTCTCGGTGACCACTTTCTGACCAAGGCAAAGAGTGTGGAGGGAGAGATCGTGGTCCATGAGATCGAGCGCTTGGAGTACCTCTATCATGCATCCAACCAGGCGTACACGGACAGTCTTGCCACCCTGGGATTTGCCATGACAGAGACGTTGAAGTCGTACAGCCCCGAGGTCCGGATAGGGTACGCGACAGACAAAATCGGCTATCAGGTCCGCATCGTGCCGCTCGCGGCCTCGATGACTGACGCCTGGCTCTTGACGAGTTATCGTGATGGGTCAGTGCAGATGGACCGGATCCCTGTGAGCGATCTGGTGATGTTTGCCAGTGTCCGGTATGTGGGCAATGCGGCGGCGATGACTCCCGTCGAGGCCACGAACCTCTCTCTTGGCAGTGGGGTGTCGGGCACCATCGAACCTGAGTGGTCTGGTGGCGGGAGCACCAAGGGGTGCCAAGAGTGCGCCCGTGTCGTTCTCAATAGCCTCGCGGGCGCCACCGGCCGGAAGTAATTCCCAACCCTTGGCGACCGTATTCGCGTGCTTGGCTTCTGAGGCGGCGTTCCTACGCCAATTCAATTGCGTCGAATGGATGGTCGATCGTCAAAAATGGCTCTGCCGAACAGAAAATGCAGCCCATTTTGCCCGATGCGTCCGTGCCTGGCGCAAGGGGCGATTCGGTCGCCAGGCTAGGCTGTCCTTGGGAAGCGGCCTAACGGGGCCCTGATCTATGAAATCGTTGATGCTCTCAGTTTCTGCGACGGCGCCACCCCACGGCGGTACTGCCTGCGGGTCAACCCACAGCCATTTCTTGGCCTCTCGCGTTTCATTCTCCAACCCTTCGAGCAGCGTTTGTGAAATGGGGGAATGCTTTGGTGCCACATTTCAGAAATACACGTATTAGCGAAGTGGGTGAATCGCTGGAGAAACATCTCCCGCGCACAGTGGTCAAGACACGTTCTATTCACGGCCAACCTGTTTGATCAGCTCGTCCCAGCGAATCAGCGGTGTGCAGACCTGACTCTTGCTAAGCATTGCCCTAAATTTGTTTACCTAAAATACAAATTGACAACTGTACGCGCCGGGTCTATTAAGGTCGCACGACCAAGCGCAAAATATTTAGACGCAAGGTCTTCTATTTGTTGAGTCACTGATGCCCCTTGAGACACGGTGATTGCTCAGTACAGAAATCGAATCTTTGTGGTTGAAGTATGCTGGGCACTGTTTATTGTTCTCTTATTCATTCACTAACGAGAGGGGGGTGGCATGATGAAGGGTTGGTTCACGCAAAATCAACTTGTTCTTCTGTTCGGTTCGCTTCTCGTACTCTCGAGCACCTCGGCCATGGCTGAAACCTACGTTGCTGGTATGGCGGGGGTCACAGTTGAGCAGCCAGGCGGCGTGAGCCTCAATACTGGCGCAGGCAATGTCGCAACTCAACAAGATGCCCACTACGCGAATTCAGTCATGTACGGGGCCAAAATTGGCCATTATTTTTCGTCCACCCCATGGCTGGGCATCGAACTAGAGGCCTTCACCACGACCCCAAACTCCAAGCAACAAGACCTTACAGTTCCCGGCGGGAGCACAGTCAATACACCCGGCATAACTCAACGCGTGACCACCCTCGCGGCGAATGTCATGGCGCGCATGCCGAATAAAACCCTCCAGCCCTATGTGGGCGTGGGTCCTGCGATTATGTTCGGCCATATAAATGCTACCAATGCTGGGGGGCAGGGGGAGAGCACCACTGTGGTTGGGTTCAATGGCTTGGCTGGCGTGCGCTGGCTCGTAACCGAGCTGGTCGTGTTGTTCGTGGAAGCGAAATACAACTATGCCAAATTCAACTATGCAGAAAATGGAATCAAAGCAAATTACGATGCATTTACTGGTGCAGCGGGTCTCGGGTTCCAGTTTTAATTGATACGTGCTAGGCAGAATGGGCCTTGTGCGCAGGCTCGCTTCCCGAACGCCTGACCCTTCTCCGCGCAGTCGATCCCACTGAGGCGAATGTGTTCAGGGTAGTTGTTGTGCAAGACTTCGAGGGTGTCGCCGTCGAGGACGGAGACGACTTGGCCGAGGAAGTCGGCGGCAAGAAGAGAGGGAGCCGGGCTGGCGCCGATCAGGAGACTTCCGCAGCGAAGGCGCGTTTTGCGGCGTTGATCACCTCGCTCCGTGTGGCCCATCTCCTTTGTGGGGCGAGCCTCCCTGTAACTCCTGCTGCACGGCTTCGAGTATTTCTGCCGCCGTGACGCCCTGGAAAAAATAATGGTTTGCTTCACCGAAAAGTATTTTATTTTAGCCCGACAATTCGCGTTCCGCTGAGAGTTAGGCAGGCTGAATCCAAACGCGCCAACGCCAAGAAATGGGCGTCCCCCTAACGTGATTTCTGCTTCCGCCACTCCCACGGCGGCACCGGATGCGGATCGGCCCACAGCCCGATCCCGGCAGCTCGTGCTCTCGATTCTAATTCCTCAAGCATTACATCCCCCGGCGCATACTTTCGATACCACGAGCACCAGCCCTGTTTGATTCGCTCTTGATCGACGTTAGTGCCATCAGGCAGGAGCACGTCGGCAATGGTCCGCTGGTACTTGTCGTGGCCGTCGCGAAACCCCAAGGCCAGCCCGGTTAGTCGCGATGGAAGGTTAGTCGTTGCCTACTGTCCCCTCGTCATCGCTGGCCAGCTTCTTCAGGGTCCGCTGAGGTCCGCAGCATTTTTGGAAATTCAGAGGCAGCTAGGGAAGATCAGTTCGTGTTTCCATCGGGGCTGTCATGAGGACCGATGGGCCGTCGCTTTGGACAATAGGTATGCGTTGCAAACTCGACAGTCTTGTATAACGCCTCCACGGCGTCCTCTTTGCGGACGAAGGCCACCGCTCCGGCAGCGAGCATCGCGTTATAGCTGTCAGGGGTGTACAGGCAAGACACTCCTATGATCAAGCTCTGAGGCAGCTTCTTCTTGATGTGGCGTGTGGCTTCCACTCCATTGACACGAGGGAGATGAATGTCCATCAGGATGACATCCGGTCGATACCGTTCCGCCAACACAATGGCTTCTTCACCATCGGACGCCTCACCGACCACCTGGAGTTCCGCATGCTCTTCGAGCAGAACTCTCAAGAGGGTACGATCCACCGCATCATCATCCACCACCACCACCCGCCATTGCCTATTCGTCCGGGAGCCACTCTGTGCGACATGGCTTGATGGTGCAGTCAGTCCTGACGCTGCTGGAACTTCATCTGATACTACTCGTGAGATGACGTGCGTGTTCTCCGCTATTGCATTCATGATAGCTCCCTATCCCTCATTGACCGAAGTGCGCCATGTTACGCGAAGACGCTGGGCGAATAGGTCTAGTAAGCACCCTGGTTGTTACTAAATAGAAGACTGACCTTCTCACGGCTCTTGCATTGCACATTCAAGAGAATTCATTGATGAGTGTCGTTATAGATTTGCAGAAAGGCGCAAGAGAGTTGGTGAATGCTTCTTGTTCTTCTCCTCACTCATAGCCGACCGACTCGAATGGCTCGTGTTGTACGTCACAGCGCATTGCACAGGGAAGCGACGGTAAGGCCGAATCGAGAAGGGCATGGGGGCCTCGCAGGGAGGCATATTGTATGAGGGGGCTGAGGAAACCGCAAGGCGGGACGTGAGGAAATGGTTGTATTTCGCTCGGTGTGGGGTGATACACGAGCCGCATGAACCTGTATAGGCATTCTCGCTAGTTCATAGAGGGCTTTACGCCTTTTTCGACCCTGACGTCCATTCCAGCTCTTGTTTCAGACTGTCGCCAGTGGCCCCGATCGCTTCGGCCACGACCGCGCCTAACGGATGCACGGTTGCGGCTTGCGGGACTTCACGGACGCTCTGGCTCATTTCAAGTCCGCCGTTAAAGAGCACGCCGTCTTCCATCGAGAGCATGGGAGTCTTGACGCTCCCAGTGATGACGGCCGGAGCACGAAGCTTCACGCCCTCTTTGGCCACCACGTCTCCCGTGATTTTCCCTTTGCAGACGATCCTTCCAGCTGAGACCTTTGCTTGGATCACCGCGTCCTCACCGACTAACAACATTCCGTCGGTACGAATTTCTCCTTCCAGCGAACCATCGATCCTCACCGTGCCACTGTATGAGATGGTGCCCTTAAACTCAACGCCCCTTCCAACGAAGGCACTGAGGTCCTCTGTCCCTTCCGTTTCGGACTGACTGTTGGCCTGTTCCTGGTCAGTTGTACGCTTACTGTCCTGTGTGTCCTGTCCCCACATCGGGATTCCTCCCACAAGTGAGTAGCTCAACTGTCTTCCGGCGTAAGCCGGAACTTCCATATTGATTGTTCAGCTGGCCAACAGCCTACCCCCTCGCTGCCTCTGTCTGCAAGGCTCCAGCCTTTCACCCCACCTGTGTCCAGCGGCCTTGGAATGGACTGGTGGTGTACTCCCCGAAACACTGCACGGTGAAGCGACGGTAGGGACGAATGGCGTAGGGCATGGGCGCCTCGCAGGGAGGGGTATTGTAGGAGAGGGCTCAGGAAACTGCAAGGCGGAGCGTGCGAATTGGTTGTATTGATTGGCTGGAGTGTGTCGCCTGAGCCGCGTGGCTCAGACAGCGGTTTACCGATTTTTTGGTGTCCACTCCCGCGCCAGCTTTTGCGCCTCGGCAATCTGGGCAGGAGTCATACGGCGTGCGACCGCTTCTCGATCGTCTGCTGCGTGCTTCTGCACAACGCCCGTCGAGTGTTCCGCTACGATGCCGCACATTTTCCCGAAGATTTGACGTTTCAAGAAACGTCCGATCGCTCGAATTTTCAGGCCCGCTAGATACTCCGTCACCCCTGGACTGGCACTGATGAATGTCCCGCAACCACGGCCTATCGCCAACACCTTCTCGAACGCTATGAGCGGGAAGTCCAGACGCTGGCCAATTTGACTGGCTGGAATATCGACAACATCCGCAAGACGATGAACATCGCTTCGGTGCCGGCCGAAGAACAACTATGGTATCAACGCCTGTGGAGTAACCAGTCGAGGCGCTGACTTGACGCCGCCGAGTACTTTCATGCAGACTTTCGTACATACTGCCCGATTCATGGAGAGTCGAGTTCAGTACCAGCGAGACACCATCCTGAGAGAGGAGGATCTTATGCGAAGGTCACTCATCATCAGACATCTTGGTCTGGCCGGACTACTCTGCATGACCTTTTCAGCCTGCACCGCGACTGATACTGCGAAGAACATTCTCGGCTCGACGAAAGATTTTCTCTCCTCAACAACGCCGGGTGAATGGTTTACCGCGGACGGAGTCCTAAAAGCAGACCAAAAGGTGATCGCCTTCGTGGCCGTCAATTTCGAAAACCTGAAGCAGGATATGGCCAGAGGCGGTGGTGAATATCTGACCTCGCTCAGCGAATTGTTCGGCGTCCCCCAAGATCGCCGTGAAGCGTTTTTCTCCTATGCTCAGTCGCGCTACCGGTTTGCTAAGTCGGGGCGGGGCGGCCCGGAGGACCTCGTCGCGCTATTGGCGCCAGCTCAGATCTAAACTTTCCGGCGGGCAGGGAGGCATCGCGTTCCTTGCCCGCCATCCGAATCCGGTCTGTTTATCCGCATGCGATCCCAGCTACAGGAATCGGTCTGCGTAGTATTGCGGGTGTCCCCAACGGGTTTTGAGGGGCTTTGCAATGTGGCTCTTGACTCCTAGGGAATACCCTTTTAAAGGGTCGGTAGAGGCCGCTTGACCCACTTCTCTGGCTTCACAAGGGCACGATCTAACACACTAGTGCTGTCCCATCATTTCAAGATCTGCGTGTTTCACTCGTCCAATACCGTAATTTTATTCAATTCGATTTGAAAAATGCCCAGTCGCTCATTACGCACGGTGTACTGCCCGCTTAATTGTGGACAGTTCATTGATCATTGCAAACCATCAATTCTACAGAGAAATCAGCCCTCTTCGAGTCTCCACTTCTCAAGGGACATCCAGGTGCACTCGCTCGTGACTCTGCTGAGAGGGCATCGGTTGTCTTACGTTGTGATGGGTTTGAATAAATTCAATGGGTTCCTGCATCCGCCTGACTACGCAATCTGTCCACAATTTAAGTGGGGCACAACATAGGTGGCAAGGGAAGGCGTTGAACCTTCAACCTTGATATCCACAATACTAGTTTGTGATCTGTAGCGTGAATAACCTGGTATTCGCCTGATTAAGAGGGGCCGTAGAATCCCGAACGGTGAAATCGAGGGACACAGTGCTTGCGGCGGTCGGTGTGCCTGTGACGGCGCCGGTTGAAGCGTTCAGTGTGAGGCCATGCGGCAGGGCGGGCATAACCGACCATGAATAGGGCAATGTGCCGCCCGATGCCTGCAACGTGAAACTGTACGGTTGACCTACCTGGCCGTTCGGCAAGGCGCCAGTCGTGATCGTCACTGGTGTGACAGTCAAATTGATGGTTAAAGATAACGTCGCGGAGCTGATTTGGTGTATTGGGCTGGCAGCATCGGTCACGGTGAATGTGTGGCTTGTCGTGCCATTACTCCCGGCCAACGGAGCGCCGCTGATCGTGCCTGGCGATAAGACATTCAATACCAACCCATTCGGCAACGCAGGATTTACCGACCAGGCATAGGGCGGAATCCCCCCCGTTGCAACCAACGTCGTAGGCGGGTACATCTGATTGACGGTGCCAGTCGGGAGTGATGTGGTCGTAATCGCCAGCGACGCCGCATTGACAGTGAGTGCGAGGACTGTCGTGACCGATTGGAATGCATCATCTTGCAGTACGAAGGAATGGCTCGTCGTGCCGATAGTTCCAGCAGATGGCGAGCCGGTGATGGCCCCGGTGGTTGAGTCCAACGTCAGGCCCGTCGGTAATGGAGGCGTCACCAACCAGGTGTAGGGGGGCGTACCTCCTGATCCCTCGACTGTGGCAGTATAGGCTAGGCCTACGATGGCGGCAGGGAGCGAGGATGTCGAAATCGATAATGGGCCTGACGCATCAGGGCTGGTATTTGTAGAAGGAGCAGGCGCAGGAGCCTTGGAGATGTCATTGCAGCCACTTAAGCCGAAGAGGCTCAAGCAGCATGACACCAGGACTGCGAACAGCATCTTTTCCATGAGCGTGCGATCGTGCACGGATCTTTCTCTCCCAAATCATGAGTGAGATGATTCTCCATCCTCCACGCGCGTATGACGGATCTATCCATACCCACTGAGCTGTTTCTGTCTCCTATCGCAGGCCCAACCTATTATAACGAAAAATCCCTGATAGGATTTGAGTCTTCGACTCAAGAGCGTAACCCTGATAGTTTGGGCAGAGATCTAGCGATTCAAAAAACAGTTGTTTTTGGCTTAAAGAGGAAAAAGAAACCTTGAGGCACACTACATATCGAGACAATGAGACAATCTCTCGTTCGACGAGATTGAGAGGCCATCCTGGTCGGACTGGTGTGTGTCACCAGCTCGGCGTGGGTTGGGTGGTCGACCGTTCCCCACTCCTTCAGTCCAGAACAGCCTATTGCGGCCCAAGACTTTTCGGACACGGATGTTGCTCAGGTCCTTGCCGCCCACGTGAAAGATGGGTGGGTCGACGAGAAGTCATCCTTGCAAGCTATTGGGCCAAATCGTATCGAACGGCGTTGAGTAATTTTTCCATATCTAAGGGCTTTTGAAACGTCTGACGCGCACCCAACAGCTTGGCCACGGTGAGCGGACCCTCGCTCTCTAGGCCGCCGGATATGGCGATGACTTTGACGTTGGAAAAGTTCCTGGTCAGCTCCAACATCAGTTCGAGGCCGCTCATCTCAGGCATGACAATATCGGTGATGATTAAGTCCGCTGATCGCTCTCGATACAGCGCAAGTCCAAGCCGGCCATTCGACGCTTCGAGGACTTCGTGGCCAACCCCTTCCAGAGCTCTACGGAGTAGAGCGCGTACTGGTTCCTGATCATCAATGACGAGTATGGTGGCCATGGGAGGATTTCCTTGACCGCCTATCCATAGCTTCGTGGTTCGGTGGACGGTTCCCCTCTAGAGAGAAGCATAAAGGATGCCTTGGACAGGGGCAGATTAAAAAGGAAGTAACTCCGAGGGGGGCTTATTGAGTCGTCGCTTATGTACAAAGGGGGCCACAGGGGCCAGATTCCGTGGCGATAGTAGCCGCGTCACCATGCCCAGCTTGGTGGAATGAACAAAGAGGGACATTCTACTTGTTCAGGTCGGCCTGGTCCATGCCTTCGGCGTGCATCGAACGACTACTGGTGTCTTGTGGGACTCTTGTTTGCGGTGAGAGGAGGGTGAGGAAGGAGCAGGCAAGCCACGCGCCGCTCATCCGCTCCGCTTCCCCACTCCCACGGCGGCATCGGCTGCGGATCGGCCCACAACCGCGACTTTGAACAATGCGAGACAGTCTGGGCACAGGCAACCGTCCAACGTGTTGAGTTGATCAGCCCAGCGAGTGTAGTCTACCGAAACCTCATTGCACCAACACTGCGGTGCTGGTGAGCTACACCCAAACACCCGTCCACACTTCGCGCACGATTTTTCCATGATGAGGTCAGTTCCTTTCTAAGGCCAACTCTGACGCCGCTTGTTTAGCTCGCTTACCGTTGACTTGGCCTTTCTCAGGGCAGTCGATACCGCTGAGACGGATGCGTTCAGGGTGTTGGCTGTGCAGGACTTCGATGGTGTCGCTGTCGAGGACAGAGACGACGGGGCCGGTGAAACTAGTGGCCTGGACTTGGGGACAAATGAAGAGACAGGCTAGAACGAGGGCAGTGGGTAGATACTTTCGGCCGAGTAACATTCTGAAAATGTACTACTAGTTACTCTGATGCTCACTCTTCTACCTTAACCCTCCCAACGGTCCGCACCATGCGCCACCGGTAAACGCTTCAACCAGAGAGTCAATCGGGTTATTCTCGCACCAACTCTTTCTCCAATTCACCGGTTTTTCGACGATCCGCGCCATCAGCCCAGTCGGTCCTTGAAATACAATGACTAAGTAGGGGGCGCTCTTTTCGTCGGTCCGTCGCCAATATAACCCCTGCACTTTCGGCTTCTCGGTCGCCCATGACACATCCATGACCGTCTCTCCCTCCCCAGCGGCTCCAACGACCCGGCCAAGTCGCCTTCGTCACATTCAACTGGTTGCGGCTCGTCTCCCTCCGACAGCACATGCCCACACCACGAATCCCGTTGAAGTCAAGTCCCGCCTGGTTCAGGGGATGAAAAGAAAGGGTCCCTCATGGTGGCGCATTCTAACGAACCGAGCAACAGAACGGTTGGCATATAGGGGAAAAGTCAGGTGCCAAGAGAAAAAATCCTTGGCCTACAGCTGCGAGAAGCCTCCCCGGCCATGTTCTCGATGTGCCCCTACACCTATGAGGACTCCGACCGGTACAGCGAGATATCCATGGGGCGGCTATCCCGCCATCGCGATGCACGCCATTTCGCAACGGCTGTGGCTGGGTTCGTGAACTCGCAACCTGGCAACGCCGGATGCTTCACAAGCTGCCGGGTCGTCTGGACAAAGTTTTCGAGGAAATGGCCCGTCATTAGATCGCCGCTACGAAGAACCATGGCCAGCGGAACGTCTGTCACTAAGTTCAGCTGGGTCCGCAGGTGGGGCCAGACGTATGTGGAGCGGAGCGAGAGGTTTGGGGGGCGGCTCGCCTTCAGCAAGTAAGGCGGTCGGCGCATCAGCCGCCACGCCGGAGGCGTTGTAGTGAGTGGTACCATCCACATCAAGTTGCCGTTCGCCTCCGGAGGGGCCGGGACCATGAAATTCTCGGGCGAGGGTTGGTATGGCTCACGCGGCGTGCCGCGGTAGTCCGGTAGCCAGCCAGTCGCGTGAGGGTCGTCAAAGATCGGTTCATCCGGTAATCCAGGCTCAATGGTCAAATCGTAGCGGATACCAGCGGCGTGCATCAAATCGACTGCCTTCTGATTCAGCCAGCGATCGCCGAACCGGCAGGCTTCAGGTGGACGGCAAAACATTCCTCGGAACGCTTCAATCGCGGTGTGGAGGCACTCCGCCGTCCACTCGGGATCGTTCAGCTCGTTGAACCACTCCCCGCGCCGCGGATTCCAGCGCCAAAGATGCGGGTGAATACCGCAATAGTCACCGTGGTCTTCTATCGTCCTCAAGAGCTGGGGGCACGCTTCCGCAACCCAGTCCGCCTTACCCCAGGTCTTCCGCACCTGTGGGTCGAGGCGCAGAAACCAGTTGAATTCTACTCGGACTCGCGTCTGGTCCTCGAGTTGTCTCCGGAGGCTTTGTACATGCGCCATGGCTCTTAGAGAGCCTTCCCATCCTCCCAGGCCGCCGTGTGTCTTGCGGGCATTCGGTTCGAGGTCAATCAAGAGGAGGACGGAACGCCGCTGAGAATTATTCGAAGTACGCACTGGTTTTGGCAATCTGATGAGTAAGGGATTCACACATTTGAGCGTTCCTCGTCATAGAAGGAAAGGGGTGCATATCAAGCGCAGCGGCCCCCGTCACATGGAGTCCTCTTGCCCTAGCAAGAGACACCCGCCTGCCACAGCATAACGACCCCCACCCGCCTATTGAAAATACATTCGATAATCAGTCCGGATCCTCGGTTCGTCGCAAGCCCACGATCTGGCGCGAATCGCGAGTGCGGCAGGTTGCTCAGGGCGGTGGATCATCAGGGGCGCGAAGGTATATCAAAGCAATGTGGTGGCGAATCGATAGATGAGTGAGCAACTGTGCCGCCGTGCGTCTTCCCCATGCGTGGCATCCAATCGGGGGGGGAATGGAGGCAACAAAGCACTCGCATGTTGGACCGGGATTCCGGTTTCGTAAAACATTGGGGGTTCACCGGATCAGATACCACTTTTCTGGAGCAGTCGGAGACCGATTGTGTTGGAAATTTCAACCAGACAGTGTGGATGGCGTGTTCATGGACGGCCTAGCGCCGTAGGTTTTGCCCTAACAGTACCTTCTGCCACGCGGCTCTGTCTTCGGCAATCTTCCTCCGTATGTTTACGTCACGAGTGAAAGAAAGACGTAGAGTGCCACCAATCCTTTTGGCCAGCATGAGGCTTTTCACCACTATGCTCATGATGCCAGTACTCCATCGAGAGCTGTGTCGTTGATAGAATAGATTTGTGCTGTAGAGCAGTTGTACCGCCATGTCTGCACGGACTTGTTCGGTGCTTGCACCTCCGACATGTATGATGGTGGTGATGGGTGTAAAGTGAACTTCCCACCCGGCTTTCTTCATGCGGTAACAAAGATCCGCATCCTCAAAATACATGAAGAAGGACTCATCGAACCCGCCCACTGCGTTAAATGCTTCGCGGCGTATAGCTAGGACCGCTCCCTTCACCCATGGAACTATTCGCACAGAATCATACGTCCAGGTACGCCAATACAGTCTCCGGATTCCGGGGATGTAACGGCGAATCAGTCGCCCTAAGGAAACCGCAATAGTGCTATTTTCAAGGAATGTGTCGAGCGGCCTTGGAAAGGAATAGCATGATGCTTGCAATGTTCCATCTGCATTTATCAAGCGTGGCCCAACGATTGAGGCTTGCGGATGCTCGTCGAGGTAGCGGCCTAGGCCTTCAAGTGCTCCTGTTTGGAGAAGTGTGTCGCTATTGAGCAAGACCACGTACTGAGCGCTACAGCCCGCAATTGCCTGGTTTGCTGCTGCACCATAACCAAGGTTAGTCTTGTTGGCATGAAGGCTTACCCAGGGATACCTGGATTTCACCATTTCCACGCTGCCATCCGATGAGTCGTTATCCACAACGACTACTTGGCTTGCCTCTTCTGGTCTGATAGAGCCAAGACAGGCTTGCAGTTCTTGGCAGGTATTATAATTTATGATAATGATCGCGATAGATTTGTCATCGAAACCGTTTTGATGGCCTATCGCTGACATCACGCTACTTTCTTTAAGACTAGTTCGTCTGTGCGAATGTTTCGCACAAATTTAGCACACACGTAGAACACGGACAAAAACACGGACAAAAGTGGCCGTGAGAGGGGGGAAGTTAGATCCGATGAGTGGAAGTAGTTGAACTGG
>CAVSOJ010000005.1:0-286111 GCA_963729585.1 Nitrospirota bacterium | reverse complement strand
GGCTTTGCGCGCCTGGGCGGTTGGTTCGTTGGCGCATCAACAAGATGAGGCAGACCAACAGGCTGATGCCAAGCCACAGACAAGTAACGCAGGCTCATCGGCCGCCGCCATTCCCAGCAGTGATACCTTGATCGCTCATGTGCGGAGCATTGCCGGTGAACGGACGATCGAATGCGCAATTCTCGAGCGCCAGGCTCCCGGCAGCTCAAAATATCGGTCGCTCAAACATGCATGGACCTGTCACGCCTCCTGCCGGCGGCGCTTCAATCCGTCGTGGCGAACTGAGATGTTGAACCGTATTTTCGGACTTGAAACCGAATACGGACTCTTGGTCAATCAAGAGCGGCCCGATCATTCCCCTACGTGGTTCGCCCACAAGATTCGAGACCATCTCTTTCACGTTCAACGGCGAGGCGTCCTCGATCTGCACCACCGGGGTCACGATGAACCCCCTGGCAACGGAGGATTTCTCACCAACGCCGGGCGCATGTATCTGGACATGGGACATCTGGAATGGGCCTCGCCGGAGTGTGAATCGCTCAGCGATGTGGTGGCAGCCGACCGGGCCGGCGATCAGTTGCTGCAGGACGCAATTCAAGATCTCGGTCTGGCCGATACGGTGTCGTTGATCAAGAACAATGTGGATCATGAAACTGATGCGACCTTTGGATCCCACGAGAATTATCTCGTCTCGCGGCGCTTTCCCTTTACGCGGCGTGGTCTTGGCCCATTTGTGACTTTCCTGGTTACCAGACAGATCTTTACGGGAGCTGGGCGTATCGGTACAGCTGGCCCTCAGGATGGCTGGATCCAGATGGACCGGCTCCTTGTGCCGCGAGGAGTGAGCCATCGCTACGCGCAGGAGTCTTCCCTCCCGTTTCAGATCTCTCAGCGTGCCGATTACATCGTGAATGATTTCTTCGAATGGGTGCAGCAGAATCGCGCGATCGTCAATACCAGAGATGAGCCATTAGCCGACCCCAATCAATATCGGCGTATTCATTTGCTATTAGGCGACTCAAATATGGCTGAAGTCGCAACAGCCTTGAAGCTGGGGACGACGGGGCTGGTTCTTCAACTCATTGAAGAGGGCTACGCGCCGCTCGATCTCGACCTTAATGAGCCGGTCGAAACTATGCAGGACCTATCGCAAGATCAGAGTCGGCAATGGATCGTTCAGTTGCAGTCGGGGAAGACGATCTCCGCGATCGATATTCAGGAAGCGTTTCTCGCGGCGGCACAAGAGCATTATCGTGGACAGGACGATGAAACCGATTGGGTGCTCGATCAATGGGAAGCGGTCTTGCGCGATCTCCGAGGGGACTACCAAGCGCTGGTGGGACGGGTCGATTGGGCCTCGAAGTTATGGCTGCTCGAAACCTTTCGTGAAGCGGAGCAGATGGCGTGGGCGGATCCGTCGTTGAAGAGTCTCGATCTGGAGTATCACAATCTCCATCAGAGCAAGGGACTCTATTATGGCCTGATGGAAGAAGGGCGGGTTCCACGCCTCATTACGGACAAGGCGATTGCGTTGGCGATGGACCATCCTCCACGCAACACCAGGGCATTTGGTCGAGGCGAACTTGTTCGCCATTTGTTAGCATGTGGACCCCCTGAGGCATCTGACGATCCCAAGCCGGAAGAGCGGTTTTCTCCTTCGTATGTAATTAATTGGTCGATCTTCCAACTGCGTGGCCACGCGCCCTTTCCCATGCCAGATCCGTTCAAGACCTACGTGCAGGAAGTACGGACCCATTTACAATGCGGTCTGCATCTCCCGGCGGCTTGTACCGGCACGGTACCTTCTTCACTTTCGCTCTTGCAAGAAGTCCATAATCCGATTCTCCGCCCAGAAATGATCTTCTCCGTTGCGCGCCCATTGTAAGAATCCGCAATGGCCCCCGTAGCGAGGCGCCATCACGCGAATCCGAGAGTTGACGTTGAATTTGCGGGACCGTAAACATGGAATAGGGAATAAAGGGGTCGTCTTGCGCCGTAATGATGAGCGTAGGGACAGTAATAGAGTCGACTACAAGGCATGCACCTGCACGATTGTAGTAATCGGCTCCGCTGGCGTACCCTCCGTCCGGGGCTGTATAGCGGTGGTCGAATTGGCTCATGCTGACCGTGCCGTCGAGATCCTTAAGATCCCACTTGCCCGGGAAGAGCGCAGCCTTTCGTCGCAGCCGCGCTTTGAGTTCCACGAGAAAATGTCTGTGGTAAATCCAGTTACGCGGCTGCTCCAGAGCCTCGACGCATTTCGGAGGGTCGATATTCGGGCAGACTGCGATCGCACCTGCCAAGGCTGTTTCCGACGAGCCTGTTTCTCCCGCTGCTTTCAGGATGAGGTTCCCTCCCATCGAATAGCCGACAAGCCAGATGCGATTGAGTCCATCGACGTGCGCCAATTCATGGACGATGGCTCGGTAGTCCTGGCTCAAGCCGGTGTTGTAGAGTGTCGGGGAGAGATGTTCGGTCCCGCCACATGTCCGCTGGTTCATCCGGATGACATTGAATCCTGCACGATAGGCTTTCGCAGCGATGCCGTGCATGTAGTGAGACTCGCTGGAGCCTTCCAGGCCGTGCACAAGGACCAGGGTTTGGCAGGCTGTGCGGGTCGGTTGCCAGTGGCAGAATCCGAGCAACTGGGTGTGCGGTTCGGTAGTAAGAGGCGCGACTCAGTCGGTACTCCGGCAAGCAGTCCTCCGCGAGGCCAAAAGCCAGGGACAATGGTCATGAGATGTGGATTGCGGAACAAGCCAGCCGGTGTAAACTCTCGCCCGTTTGATGACATAGAAGCCATCATACCGAAAAATTCTATGGTTCTGCAGTAGGAATTGCCAGGGAAAGGCGAAGTGGATATGGGGTGAAGGAAGACAACAAAGGTTTTCAAGAGAGGTCTCGAAGGCCTTGAATGGTGGCTCCCCGAAAAGAGCATATCTGAGCACTGGAGCTACAAAGTAAAGATGACATGTAGGAAGGAAACTAAGTGAATTGGTTCAAGAGACAGCTCGACGAGCGCTGTTTAACTCACAGTTAGCGTACGATTTATGTATCGCATAGCACGCGATTGAGGTAGCAAGGTGTCACCGGAACAGCACCTCTTTCCTCGTTACTAAGGCCATCATCAGGCCCATTGTCTTGTATGCCCTGCCAGAACCCCTCAAGCATCTGCCACTCTTCACAATCAAAGAAACCTTCATTCTTAAGGTCCTAAAGAGCTGCTAAGGCATCAGACCCGACATTCGTTGTTTCAATATTCCCCAGTGCGATCAAGAAATCTTCCATAAAGGATCAGATTTGCCCGTTCGCTGCTTCCCCATTCGATGCAACAAAGGATTCATATGCTTGACGATAGTATTCAGCAGCAACAGAAAGGTTCAGGGCTTGCATGTCCAATTCAAGCTGCGAAAGCTCTGGATGAAGCGAGGCTGGCTGAGGTGTTGTTGGCACGATTCTACCCTCGTGCCATTCGAATCCGTCAATACGTAAGGACTGGAGCAATCGGTCCGAAGCTGCTGAGCCAGCGCCTTTACGTTCTAGGACATACTCCACAAGCCGTGTTAAAGCGGCTTCAGTATCTTCCCGATTAAGCAAAGCATTTACGAGTGCGTTTCAGCGGGGCTGAAGACCTTCTCCGATCTGGTCGCTCGGTAGGTTGTTCTCAAGGAAAACTAGATCTAGTTCGGCGCGGCTAATGACGGCGGCTGCTAGCGCTCGATATAACTCTGCAATAGTCTTATTGCTATAGCTCATATCGACAAGCGTTTCTGGTCTAATGCAAAACTTAGCTCTCCTTGGATACCAATCCGCAGCAGCATCTCTACGGAGTACGCCGACACGGAATTGCAGCGCGCCCAAGTGTATGCTCTTGCCACAATCGGGTGAATTGAATCATAAGGCTGTTGTTGTCACCAACGAACATACCTACGACATTAGTTTCATGTTGGACTGTATGCAGAGAATGCTTGGAAAGAAATGAAGGGGAAGCGTGTGCCGCCCGATTCGGCGCCAGCCGGACGGGCGGCAAAAGCCCCCGTCTCAGTAACACGGGGGGCTATGGATACATTAGGGTCTAGGTTGTCGGCCCAGGAGTAGGTTGGCTGGTTCTTCTAACACGGCGGAGCTCGCCTGGCTTCACTAGATCTATATGGTCAGAGTAGCACGGAGGAACACCATGGCCCCGTGAGACATTTGTAGAGATCGGTCCAAAAACCTTATCGTAGAGTCGTCGTGATCTTCTTGATCTTTCAATAGCGACAGCGCATCATTTAGGGGTTCAAAAACACAGCGCTGTGGTAATGAGCGCAAGGCCGGGAGGGGAAACCCAGAAGAGGAGCCCTTGGAAGCAAGAATAGCAAAAACCAAGCCCTATTCCCCTCTCCTCCACCGTTGTGTCGTCAACCTCCTGGGCGCCACCCGCACTGTCGTGAGCATCTTCGTAGGGCTGGTGTTAGGCTGGTCCGTTCCTGATGCATCGGCGTTGCCCACTGCTCATGAAGTGTTGCAGGAGTTACAGATTTCGGACAGCGACCGGCAGCAGATCCGGGAGGGCAAAATTGTCACCTGGACAGCCACGGAAGGATCGGATCGGGAACTCGCCATCGGCATGGCCTTGCTCGTCAAGACAAGGGCTGAAAATCTTGTCGAGCTCTTTCGTGAGGCCACGGCGTTCAAGACGGAATCGGCGATCACAGCCCATGGCAGGATCCTGGGCGACGGGTAGCTGGCCGACTTCACGGGCCTGAAGCTGGAACCGAACGGAGAGAAGGAAGCCCGGCGGTATCTCGAGGCGAAACCGGGCGACGACCTGAATTTGGATATGAAGGAGATCGCGGCCTTTCGGGCGCTGAAGTCGGCCAGCAAGGACGGGGTGGTGCCGATTGAGAAGGTGGAGGCGCTGATACGCGAGGAGTTGTTGGCGCGCTACCAGGCCTATCATACGAAAGGCCTGGCCGGCACCGCGCCCTACGCACGCACGAGCAGACAGCACGTCTTCGCACGCGACGAACTATCCCTTGCCACCACGCAGTCGAAACTCCTTGCGAAGTACCTCCCCTCTGTGTCCAACGTGCTGCTCAATTATCCGGCCACCAAGATCAAAGAAGGCGAGGAGTTCGAGGAACAGTTTTTCTGGATGAATGTCGAAGTCTTTGGGCGTCCGACCTACGTGCTGTCTCACCGCATGCACTTCCGGATCGGCGAGGCCTCGATCGTCGTGGATCGACACTTTTACGCCAGCCATGCGTACAATAGCCTGCAGCAAGGAGTGATGGCGCTCCCAACACAGGACGGCATGGTTGCGATCTACCTCAGCCGTGTGTCGACCGATCAGGTCACCGGATTTGGATCCTCGGCGAAGCGTCCCGTGGCTCGTGCTCTGATGGGATCCTACCAGAAGGACATGCTTGAAGCCCTTCGGGCCAAGGCCGAGAAGCCGTAGCGCGATGTTGACCCAGGCCCATCAGCAATCCTGATGCCACGGCATCGGGATATTCAACTGACTGCACAATTGCTCGGGCCTGGTGCCCTGGCGCAAGTGAGGATGAACGGAAAGAACTAGGCTCCTGGCGCAGATGGACTTGCCTGAACACAGAGTGAAATTCCCCGGCCTCCGGAAAACCAATGACCGCCCAAGAGGGCGGGGCAGTCCGGGTTCGGCCGGGGAGAAATGGAACCAAGACCGTACGGTGTCCTGTGCCATGACAAAACTTCCGTGTCCCTTCTGCGAGAGACTAATTCTAGTTCGCGTTCAAGGTGAGACTAACTATCCAAGGCCATGCGCAGATGCTCCGCACGCGATCTCGATCTGAGCCAGCCGTGGCAGGCCAGCTTCAAGGTACGCATCACTCCCGCCATGTCTGAGAACACACGGTTCGGAAATTCCTTTTCCCGAAGCTCATCCCACAGATGTTCCTGGGGATTGAGTTCTGGCGAATAACCTGGCAGGCGGTGCAGGCGGATATTCTCCGGCACGACCAGCGCTTTGGCGACGTGCGAACTGGCTCCATCCACGACCATGACGATGAAGTCTTCGGGGTGAGCCGCGCTGACTTGAGCCAGGAAGGTTGCCATGTGATCCGTGTTCATGGCCGGGCAGATCATCCAGTCCAGTTCGCCTTCCCGCGGGCTGACCGCACCATAGACATACTGAAACTCCCGCTCGTAACCATTGTCCACCACCGGCCGCTGCGGGGTGGTGCCCAGCAGCGCCGAATCCGCACCATCCGTCCAAAGCGCGCCTCATCCTGAAACATCAACCGAACGCGGCGACCCTTGACCGCATCCCGTGTCAGCAGGGCTTCCAGCACTTCGGGGAGTTTCTTTTCCAAGCCTCCTGAACCTCGGGTTTGCTCTTGGGGTGGCGTGTATCCGGAGCTACCTTTCGCCAGCCATGGCGGGCCAGAAGCCGATAAACCACCGACGGCTTGACCGGCTGGCCAAGCCGTTGCGCCAGGGCCGCGCGAATCGGGGAAACCACCACCAGGTTGCCTGTGGCGGCGCTGGGCCAACCAAGGCTTCAAGAAAGCGCGCTCTTCCTCCGCAGTCAGCAATGATTGTCGTCGTCCGCCCCAGTTGCGAGCGGCGGCTGGCAACGCCGACCCGTGCTTGCGGAAGGCGACTTGGAGTCGAGCCACGGTCGCACGTCCCACTCCAAGCACTTCCGCTGTTTGTTCTAGAGTCGCTCCGAACAAGGCTGGCAGCAGCACTGCCTGACATTGGCGCAGGGACTCGACCGAGGTAGAGGTCGCCGCAGTCATCTGCGCGCGCTTCACGATCTGTGGATCAATCCGGCGTGGTCTTGCCATGCCGAGACTCTACCACTATTAGTCTCATCTTGAAAGCGAACTAGAATAAGCTATAAGAGACAGTGGTAAGGCTATGAGTTGTCGAGCGATCTGTCAACCTCCCCCACCGCCATTGCGCCCGGTCACCTGCAGTGACTGCGGGGTGTCCGATCTGCACACCTTCTACACATCCAACACGCGAGGGCTTCACCTCTGTCCAACATGCTTCGGCTCTCGAATTGAGCGCGGCATGGCGAAGGAAGGTGAGCCACAAGTGCCAGAGGAATGCCGACCAAAATCTATCCTCCCATGAGAGAGGATCTGGACCGGTTTAATGGGGGCAGGTCAGGGCGGGGATGACGTTGGCGATGGGAAAAGGTGGGAAGTATCGCCTTGAGTTCTAACTCCAAGTGCAACACCGTACCCATTAGGGCCGGTAGAGGTGCACTTGGAGTTAGAACTCAAGAAGGAATTAGACAGAGTTAAACAGAGTAGTCAGAAACTCTATGAAGCGGTCGAAAAAGGTCTCTTGCCGTTGGATTCCACGCTGACAGAGCGAGCCAACAAGCTTCAAACGCAACGGCAAGCCCTGTTGACTGACATTGCCGGACTGCGACGACTCAAACACATGCCGTTGGAAGCCCTTGGAGAGAAGAAGATTCACGCCTTCACGGCAGCCTTGCGTGAGCGATTGCTTGAGAAGGATCGCGTCTTCAGCAAGAAGTACCTGAAGCTCTTAGTCGAGGAGATTCGCTATCAGAACAGGCAGCTGGTGATGAAGGGCAGTTATGCGGCGCTGGCGCGTGTGGTGGGAGAAAGCAAAAGGGGCACTCCACAGGGTGAAGTGCCCACTTTTGGTCTGGATTGGCTCCCCGGGCAGGACTCGAACCTGCGACCAGCCGGTTAACAGCCGGCTGCTCTACCAACTGAGCTACCGGGGAACGAGACAGTCCGTCGTCTGGACTGCGTATTCTAGCAAAAGATTTCGGTTGGAGGGAGATTTTTTCTATCAGGGCAATTGCTCGCCCTGCCTGCGTCATTCCGTTACACGTCGAAATCCTCTGTTTCGTCCTCATCCGAGGTCGCATCAGTCCTGCCTGCCGCGACGGATGCGTAGTGCTTCGCCCAGGTCAGATAGAGATTTCCGCTGTCGCGCATGGTGTCGGCAGCCTTGACGAGTGTCTGCGCCAAATCAGGGTCTTTCCCGCTGGCATGGATCTCGACTGCACGCCGTTCGAGCACTTTCGGGTACTCGTGGATCAGTCCGGCAATCTCTCGAATGAGCTCATCGATGACATTGTCTTCAGTTTCCATCTATTCCCTCCACAGCGGCACCAACAAAAAACCCCATAGCGCAGGCGCCATGGGGTCTTGCGCGGGAGACCCGCTACACGAAATAGTTATCCTTGGTAGGCCTGCCCCAGCGCGGCGGACTCACCTTTTTGGGACATCAGCTGCCCGGTGGCGCTGACGGCCTGCATGGTGATGGCATTATGCTTGGCCGCGTCGCAGACGACCACGCAGAGTTCACAGCCTTTACAGCGGTCGATGATCACTTCGGCCACCATCTTGCTCGGATTGAGGTCGAGGCAGTTGGCCTCCGGACAATACATGATGCACAGTCGGCATCCCTTCTTGGCCACGCATTTCTCGTCGATGACTTGCGCTACGTTATACATGCGAGCTGGTTCCTTCTCTCTCGTTAAGCCGCAACGGCAGGATTGCCGACTCGCAGCTCATACTTATTCTTCTCGGCCCATTCACTGGCGATGTCATAGGCCGCCTTCACGGTTGCAAGGTTCTTGGCCAGCAACATTTCTTTCTTGGCGAATTTCTTCTTGATCGCTTCATCCAAGGAGGCGGTTCCACCGGAGGCGACGAACTTCTTCCCGAACCGTTCCTGTAAGGCGCCGTCCAGGGATTCCATTGAGACGCACTTGGTGATGCCTGCGACCGATCCGATCATCGACATATTCGTCGATAACTCGGTGCCGGCCACCTCGATCGCGAGTTCGGTTCCTGCAATGTAAAATACCTTGACGTTCAGATCCTTGAGCCGTTCAATGTCGTCTGCCGACAGAAGCTCCTGGTCGGAGTTGATGATGACGAGGCCGCCTTCCTTCACGCCGGAATAGAAGGGCATGGTGTAGCTCTTCCCCATGGTGATGACCTGGGGATGAAAGACCTGGATGACGTCGGGAAATACCAATTCGCCACGGTCGTAGATCCGTTCGATGCCGATCCGACAATAGCTCTCCGCCGGCGCCATGCGCTTCTCGGCGCCGAAGAAGGGATTGGAGATCGAAAACTTGCCGTCGCGGTTGGCAGCCATGGCCAGGACATGCGCAGCGGTGACGGCGCCCTGTCCGCCTAATCCCGACATCCGGATGTTCAGTCTTTTCTTGATCATGGTCGTCTCTCCTCCAGAATCGGATTAGGCTCCCTGAGAGGCGAGCTGTTTTGCAGCGGCCTTCTTTTCCTTGTCCTTGGCGGCCATCTCTGCCAGGAGTTGCTTGGCCGGTTCGCTGATGTACTCTTTGTAGGCGAACCGCTCGGTCGGCTTTTCCGAGTCCCGCATTTCCTGGAGCCCTTCCATGCTGTTCTTCCCGATTTCGAGAATGCAAGGCGTATAGAGCTGGAGGTAGGTCGGGCCGATTTCGCGCGCGATCATGACCGCGTTCCGGACCACCTTCTCAACGAGGGACGGTTTGCTGACGGTGCATTGGACCACGTAATGGCAGCCTGATTCGCGGGCGATTTCGGGCAGACGGACCTTGTCGAAGAGCTTCCCGACCGGCGCCATCTTGGCGACGAACCCCTTTTGCATCAGGCCGCTCTCCTGGCCACCGGTATTGGCGTACAGTTCGTTGTCGAAACAAATCGTGGTGAACTTCTCCTGGCGGAACCAGGCTTGAAGTGTCATGTCGAGGCCGATATCGACGGTGGCGCCGTCGCCGGCGAGCACGACCACGTCTTTCGTCCGGCCTGGGAAGCGGACGCTCAAGGCGCGCTTCAAGCCGGAGGCGATGGCGTTTTGGTTGCCGAAGAGGGAGTGAATGTTGTGCACGGCCACCATGGGGAACACCAGGCTGGTGCAGCCGGTGGAACCGACCATGACGGTGTCTTCGGGGTTCGGCAATGAGGCCAGGATATATCGGAAGGCCATGGACTCCGGGCAGCCGGCGCAGAGGGAGTGCTGCTCGATCAGTTCCTTGCTGTTGCCGATATCCTTCCAGCCCCGGTCTTCCTTGCCGTAGGTCGCGCTCTTGACCAGGTCCTGATAGTCGGACGGCATGATGTCGTACAGGTCTTCCGAAATCTTGATACGTTCCTTGCTCATGTATGGCCTCCTCAATGGGTGCGTCTTATTCAGGTCGTTCCGTTCTTGCTGCCTAGGTGCGATCAACTGCCGCGACCGGCCATCGACATGGTGCGCATGCCGAGCAGGGTCTTGATTTCCGAGACAATAATCTCCGGTGGCATCGTCATGCCCCCGCAGACACGCGGGCCGGCGTGCACACGTTCGCTGTTCGGGATGGTGGCTTTAATTTCCTTTGCCAACCACCCGGTCACGTTGAATTCCGGTACGATGATGTGCTTTGCATTTTTTGTGGCCTCACGGATTTCCTCGCCTGGCCATGGCCGCAAGGACTTGATCTTTACCAGACCGCAACGGATGCCTTCGTCCTCGAGGAGTCGGATGGCTTCACGACCCTGCGACACCGCCGTACCAGAGGCGACGATGAGGATCTCGGCATCGGTATTTTCTGTCTCGATCAACCCGTTTATCCACTTGATCGTGTGCTTGCGGGACCGTTCTACTGCCGCCCAGACTTCTTGCTGCCAGGAAGCATGTGTGGCATAGCTGATGTAGTTGCTCTTCATGACAAACGGATCGCGCATCATCCGGACCGGCGGACATTCCATGTCCATGCAGGGCACGGGCGAGCGGTATGGGTCATAGGGTGGAAGACACATGTCGGCCGGGGTGAGATTGACGACGTCCTTGGTGTGCGTCACGAAGAATCCGTCGCAGCACAGCGCCAAGGGGAGGTGCACATCAGGCTCTTCCGACACCATGTAGCCCTTGAGGATCCAATCGAAGAAGTCCTGTGCGGTTTCCGCATGCCAGACGAGCATGCCGGTATTCAGAAGATACGCAATCTCGAGTGTGTCCGGCTGAATCGATAGCGGCGAGTTGATGCCGCGGCAGGTGACGATCATCTGAATCGGCAACCGTGCGCCGGACCACATCGGGAAGTTCTCCATCGCGCGCATCGTGCCGGGTCCCGCGGTCGTCGTAAACACGCGAGCCCCGCCGAAGGCCGCTCCCGCGCATTGCGACATGACGGCGAATTCGCTCTCGCCGCGGAAGTAGTCGCCGATGTAACCTTCGGCAAAGAGCTCGCCGATCAAGGCGGCCGCTTCGCTCTGCGGTGTAATCGGGTACGCGATCATCACGTCACAGCTGGCCCGCCGGAGCGCTTCCTTGATGACTTCGCTACCCGTATAGAACGACGGCGTGCGTGGCGCTTCGTTCATCATCTTCCAGGTGTCGGTAAAGGTCTGCCCTTTTTTATTTTTTGTGCCGATGACTGAGTGTGTGTCTGCCATGGATCAGGCTCCTTTCACTATCTTCAGAACCTCAAACGGTTTAGTTCGAGGCTCCGCTCTTGGCTGAGGTCAGCCGTGGTTGGACCGTCCCTTTCAATTTTTTCACCCACTCTGCCAGCTTCATGATTTTTTCAACCGATGCGTCGCGGAACGATAGCATCGCATCTTCATGGCCAGCTTGAGCGCACATAGCAATCGTGTAGCAGGACGTGCCGCCCCGAATGATTTTGAGCGACAAATTCGCTTGATGGCAGTGGACACCGATGAACATGCAGCAATCGATTTTATTGTGCCAGATGGTCAGATTCGGGTGGTTGGGATTGATTTCGACTTCAGGATTGATCTTGGGATATTTGGGGCGGTAGTCCGGCATCGGGATCAGCATAGGTGTTTGCCCAGGTTGCACACATTCCTTGAGCGTATTGTACAAGTGGCGGATGGCCGTGGCCTTCTTGGCCGCCTTCTCGTTCCATGCCCACAGGACTAATGGGCCAGGGAAAAGGGTCGGTACTTTGGCCATGAGGAATTGTTTCGCTGCTTCCTCATATGCCTTTTCCTCTGGGACGATGACACCGTTGATGTGAGCTTCCCCAGGGTTTGGCAAGCAAATGCCCATGCTTGCAGCCGATGGAGGAAGGAAGTGTTCCGGGCCTGGAAGGACACGATACTGAGTCATTACAGCGTACTCTCCGGCAAGGGGTTAACGAACGAGAAACACAGGTTTTCCGATGATCTCGGCCTTCATCACTCTAAGCCTTTTCCGTGGCTCCTGCAACCTCGCAGAAGGCCCACCATCGAGAAATTTTGGGCTATCGAACGGGAGCAAGCTTAGGCCTTTTGTCCTAAACTCCTGGTTTTGCCCACCCATGCAGCCAATAACGCCCCGTTGGAGCGCGCATTATAGGGTTAGCCCTTTCGGTCTGTCAAACCATTCGGCATGTAGCTATCTAATTCAATATCGGAAGGTATTCTACTGATTAGAGTTCGCTTACCGATCATAAACAGCTTAGTATGTAAAAAATATAAAAAAAAAAAAAAAAAAAAAATTATAGGCAGTTAAACTAAAAAAAAAAAAAAAAAAAACATAAAAAAAAAAATACTAAAAATAATAAATAAAAAAACAAAATTACATGCATCAGATGGTCATCAAGAGCGCTCATCCGCATGAATTTTATTACACGAAGTCAATATGTTGCGGTCCATTAGGGCAATTGTTCACAGGCTGGAATGGATCCGAGGACACAGGCTCGCTCAAGGTCATCCTTGGCGAGCCGGCCCTGCAGACGTTCCCGATAAAGTTTTGCCCTGGTCACCAGGGCAGCAGTGTTGGTGGGGTCGACCTGAATAACAGTGGAGAGATCTTCAATCGCCTGTTCCGGCTGATTCAGCTTGAGATAGATCTCGCTCCGTAGTGCATATGCCTCCTTTTGATAAGGAATCCAACTATCAGGCGTTTGGGCATTAAGAAGTTTATTCAGCGTGGCCAACGCACGATGCCAAGATTTGGCATTCGCCTGACGGCGGGCTTGGGTCGTGTATATGCCGATGAGGCGCTGGCGAGCGATATCGGCAAACGGGTCGAGGTCAAGGACTTGCTCGTAGGCAGCGGCAGCCTCATCCAATTGTTTGAGCCACTTGAGTACATCCCCTTTCCCAATCCATGCCCATACATTCTTGGAGTCGAGTGTGATGGCGTGGTCAAAGTCTATCCTGGCTTTATCTAGGTAGTCCGTATAGTCCGAAGTTTGAGCCTGCTGGGAAAAGGCCAGTGAGACCAGGCGGAGATAGGTTTGGCCTCGCACAATCAGTGGATCGACATAGTGATCATCGAGGGTGGCGGCTTCGGTGGTGAGCTGAATCTTGTCCCGAAGATTCGGTGTGTGGAGAGCGGCATCGAGCACCGAGTGTGCCCGTTGGTATGAGGCGGATTTCCCGTTCGGCTCGATGGCCAGCATACGGACGCCGATCGGCTGCTGTTGAAGCTCTTGCAGTTGCGAGCGCAATTGGTGATTCTCTTCCTGGAGCTGGTGGAAGTGTTGCGCGAGTTGCTGGTCGGATTGAAGTCGGCGTATTGCCTCCGCGAGACTGCTTACATCGACTGTGGCGCGAATGCGTATGAAGAAGATAGGCCGGTCATGTTCAAAGGAGCGCCTGGATTCGAGGATTTCAGTTTCCGTGATAGCGGCGGCAATCGTTCGGATTTCCAGCGAGCTGGCTTGCATGCTTCTCCCGCCAGATTCTTTTTCCACATCGTGAAATGTGGACTCGAGATAGACCCCTGCTTCTTCCACTGCTTTGCGTTGGGCCCGTTGGAGGACTTTTTCTTCTGCACCGGCTAAGGTGTCGCCATCTGCCATGACATATTGACTGTCGGCGATGACGGTTCTCAAGGAGGCACCTAACGCAGAGGAGCCGCACAAAAGAAATGCGAAGAAAGATGAATAGAGCAGGTGCTGGTATAGCTTCATCAAACAACTATACCGCCTGATGGGGGAGCGGGCAATGCAACCAAAGTGGGGCAAATGTGGAATAGGCTTGAAGGATTGAGCCAAACGACGGGTTTTCGCTATCGCTCCTTCGGAAAGACTTGAATAAATGGGTGGACTTCGACTCGCTCAAATATGCCATGGACTGTATAGGGGTCTTCACGGGCGAACTGTTGTGCGTCTTCCAGCGAGTCCGCTTCGATGATGATAAGACTCCCCGTCTTATCCGTAAGCGGCCCGGCAAGCACAACCCGGCCCTGTGCATCGAGGGGTTCCATCTTGGCGAGATGCGCCGGGCGATAGATTTTTCGCTTGGCTTCTCCATCGGGACCGTCGTATCCGAGAATGACGAATTTCATAAATCTCTCAAAGAACCTATCTGTATGGGTTTTTGACCTCAGGCCGGGTCCTCTAACGAGCAGCGATCTTTGAAGCCTGTGGTCGTCTCATGCCACCACCGGATTTCGTGTTCTCCAAGTTTCCAGCATAGATAGACCACTCGTCCGTCACGAAGATGTGGGAAATCACAAAGGCCAAGGTCCAGGTCCTTTACCAGGATGCCGAGCTCCTGAATCGCCTGAAGATTCGTGCTGACTTGTTGAAGACCTGAAATATAGAGATGACCAACAATACTGCCCCCGCCATATTCGGCCTGGGCACTGGCCTTCTTGATGTCTTCCTTCGTGCGCGCCAATACTGCCTTGGCTTGCTGGATCGATGTCAACTTGGAATTGAGCTGGGGAATGAGCCGATTAGCCTCGGATAAGGTAAATATTCGTTCATGCTGTTCCTGTTCGTCGTCATGCGCCATGGTGTGTCCCCCCGAAGCCCCTCATTTAGCACACCACTCTTTTGCGCTGCAACCGCTGGCAGTTCAGTTACTGTTGTGGTGTCGTCAGGAAGAAGCAGTTCCGGCCGGCTTCTGATAGAAGGGGTAGCATGAAAAAGAGATATCCCTGTTGACAAGGAGCGCCGCTCGCGTTATTATTCCAACAGTATCTCAGCTCGAACCTAAGGTTAACTCCACACACAAGACTTCCGGGGCGCATCTCGACAAGCCATAATTGCTCAGGGAATAAAGGCGAGTCAGCTCGGCATGAGTTTCGGCTTGCAACAATATCTGCAGTCATGAGACAGAGCCGTACCCTGATAGCGACGGGCGTAAACAAGTAAGTCCTTCACGGGTCACCCTCTTTCGCTGACACACACGACACAATTCACCAGCGTATTACTATTCAGTCCGTGGACAATTTCCCATGGTTCACCACATGCGATCGCTGCGACAACGATGCAGCTGAGGGCTTGAGAGGATACTCATGACACAAACGAAGGGGGAGGTTATGCATCTGGCAGAGCTGAAGCAGAAGTCCATCGCCGATCTCAATGAGGTGGCGCGCGATCTGAAGATCGATGGCGCGGCCAATTTGCGGAAGCAGGAATTGATTTTTGCGATTCTGCAGGCGCAGACCGCGAATAACGGCGTGGTCTTCGGGGAAGGGGTGCTCGAAACGCTCCCTGACGGGTTTGGATTTCTGCGCGCTCCCGATTCGAACTATCTCCCTGGTCCCGACGACATCTATATTTCCCCCTCGCAAATCCGGCGTTTCAACCTACGCACTGGCGACATAGTTTCCGGGCAAATCCGGCCGCCGAAGGAGAGCGAACGGTATTTTGCATTGCTCAAGGTCGAGAAGGTCAATTACGAAGATCCTGAAGTGTCCCGCGACAAGATCCTCTTCGATAACCTGACGCCGCTCTATCCAGAAGAACGTCTGGTCCTCGAATTCGACCGTGAAGAATATTGCACCCGCGTGATGGATCTGACGACCCCGATAGGCAAAGGTCAGCGTGGATTGATCGTTGCGGCTCCTCGAACAGGGAAAACGATGTTGCTGCAGGCCATCGCTCGGGCCATCCTTAAAAACCACAAGGAAGTGACCTTGATCGTGCTCCTCATCGATGAACGACCGGAAGAAGTCACCGACTGGCAGAGGCAGGTGAAGGCCGAAGTCATCAGCTCGACCTTTGATGAGCCGGCCCAGCGCCATGCCCAAGTGGCTGAAATGGTGCTCGAGAAGGCGAAGCGATTGGTCGAACATAAGAAGGATGTCGTGGTGCTGCTGGATAGCATCACCCGCCTGGCGCGTGCCTACAATACAATTGCGCCGCCAAGCGGCAAGGTCTTGTCGGGAGGATTGGACTCAAACGCGCTCCAGCGTCCAAAGCGGTTCTTTGGGGCGGCCCGCAACATCGAAAACGGCGGCAGTCTCACCATCATGGCGACAGCTCTTGTTGATACCGGAAGCCGGATGGACGATGTTATTTTTGAAGAGTTCAAAGGGACCGGCAACATGGAAGTCCATCTTGATCGCCGTCTGGCCGACAAACGGCTCTTCCCGGCCATCGATATCAGTCAGTCCGGAACTAGAAAAGAAGAACTGTTGGTGGACAAGGATCGTCTCAACAAGATGTGGATTTTGCGCAAGGTGCTGAGCCCGCTTGGGACGATGGAGGCCATGGAATTTCTCATGGACAAGCTGCATGGCACCAAGACCAATCAGGAATTCCTGCAGTCGATGAATCGATAGCATCCGACTTGTATCTGGCCGCTAAGACAGGGTACAGTGGCGGGCCTTCGAATAGGCGAAGGTCGATGATTTTGATGTCAGGGGAGTGGGAATTATGAAGAAGGGTATTCATCCCGTGTATCGGGAAGTCGCGGTGCATTGCGCCTGCGGAAACAAATATAAGACCCGATCGACGGGTGGCGATATCAATGTCGATATTTGTTCAAGCTGTCATCCGTTTTTTACGGGGACGCAGAAGATCATTGATACCGAAGGACGCGTTGAGCGGTTCAAAAAGAAGTACGCGAAGAAGGAAAAGTAGCTCGAGAAGAGGCCATACGAGGGACCCTGCTTCGCTGAGGGGCAGGGTCTCTTTGTTTTTGTGCGACAGGGGGCTCAGAGAATATCCGAGGGAAGCGGGGCCATGGAAGCAGTTTTACTGAAAAAATGGGAAGCGTTGGCAACCAGATATGATGAGTTGACGAATCAGCTCATGGACCCGTCTATGACGAGTCAGCCTTCACAGCTTCACAAAGTAAATAAGGAACGTACGGATATCGAGCCGGCGGCCAAGCTGCTCGAGGCCTATCGGCACTGTTCAAGGCAGTTGGAGGAAGCCGCTCAAATTCTGGCAGATCCCACGGCCGGGGCAGAGTTGCATAAGATGGCAACGGAGGAGCGCGCCACACTCGAACGTCAACGGGCCGAGCTCGAACAGCAGGCACAAGAGCTGCTTATTCCCAAAGACCCGCGAGACGAGAAGAGCCTCCTCCTCGAAATCCGCGCCGGGACCGGCGGGGATGAGGCGGCGCTTTTTGCCGGATCGTTGTTCCGCATGTATAGCAAGTATGCCGAACTCAAAGGGTTCAAGGTCGATGTGGTCGAAGCCACAGAAACCGGGGTCGGGGGTTATAAGGGGGTCGTTGCCCTTGTAGAAGGCAAGGGCGCCTACAGCCGATTCAAGTTCGAGGCCGGAGTCCATCGTGTACAGCGTGTCCCCATCACCGAGGCCAGCGGCCGGATTCATACGTCGACCGTCACCGTCGCTGTCATGCCTGAGGTGGACGAGGTCGATGTGCACATCGATCCCATGGATCTCCGGATCGACACCTTCTGTTCATCCGGTGCCGGAGGCCAGAGCGTGAATACGACAAAATCCGCGGTGCGAATCACCCATGTACCAACCGGTGTGGTGGTGAGTTGCCAGGACGAACGGTCGCAGTTGAAGAATCGCAACAAGGCGATGCGGACCCTGAGGGCCAGAATCGTCGAGGCAGAGCGGGAGAAGCAGGAAGCGGAAACTGCGCAGAATCGTAAGGCTCAGGTGGGCACGGGTGAGCGAAGCGAGAAGATTCGCACCTACAATTTCCCGCAGAATCGTGTGACAGATCATCGCGTCGGTATAACCTTGCATAAGTTGGAGCAGGTGCTCGAGGGCGACCTCGATGAATTTGTCCAGGCTCTGAAGGCGCAGCGTCAGCAGGAAGTAGGAGCGGCATAACATGGATGTGGTCTCTCCGACCCCGCAGTCAGCGGGCCAGGCGACCCTTAGTGAGGTGATCGCCGAGGCGCGAGGGATGCTGGAACAGGCTGGTATCGACAGTGCAGGGCAAGAAGCATTTTGGATATTGGAGCATGTGCTCGGCCTTCCCGCACATCATGTTGTCGCCGATCGAGAGCGACTGCTGTCTCACGCCGAGTTGTTGGCCGCGAAAGGACTGGTCGAGCGGCGGGTCAGTCGTGAGCCCTTGCAGTATATTCTGGGAACCCAGGAGTTTTGTGGGTTGGAGTTTAACGTGAATCCGGCGGTACTCATTCCGAGGCCGGAGACTGAATTGTTGGTGGAGTATGTCGCGCAACGGATTCCCGTTGGGCGACAGGCCACCATCGTTGATGCCTGCACCGGATCTGGGTGCATTGCCGTCGCGATTGCACAGCAAAGACCTTGTGCGCAGGTGATCGCCACTGATCTATCGAATCCCTCGCTCAATGTCGCGAGGCTGAATGCCACCCGCCATTCGGTATCCGAACGCATCACATGGTTGGAAGGCGACTTGCTGGGGCCATTAGCGAACCGGGAGTTGGAAGGAGGGATTGACGTCATCGTCTCGAATCCTCCCTACATTTCGGAAGCTGATTGGGCGACCCTTCAGCCGGAAGTGCGGCTGTTTGAGCCGCGAGGTGCGCTAGTGGCAGGACCGCGGGGGACGGAGTTGCAGGAACGGTTGCTACAGGAAGCCGGTCAATACCTGTCTCCCGGCGGCGCATTGATCATGGAAATTGGTTCTGGCCAGGCTCATACCGTGCGCCGGATTGTCGATGCAGATACCCGGATACAGATTTCACCGGCTGGTCTACGATGCGGCAGGGCTTGAGCGTGTCGTGATTGTGGAGCGAGTAGGAACGTAAAGGCAGGGGCGATGGATCGTACTGTCATCACCGGCGGGATACCGCTTCGAGGAGAGATCCAGATAAGTGGGGCAAAGAATGCCGCGTTGCCGATCTTGGCGTCAACCATTCTTGGCGGCGGCGAGTGCGTCATTACCAACGTGCCTCGCGTGGTGGATGTCATCACCATGGGGAAGTTGTTGGGCATCTTGGGTGCGAAGGTTCACTATGAGGAGAATCGCGCGGTTGTTAACGCCAATGTGATCACTTCGACCCAGGCTCCGTACGATCTTGTGAAGACCATGCGGGCCTCCGTGCTCGTGTTGGGGCCGCTGCTGGCGCGATGGGGGGAAGCCACGGTGTCAATGCCTGGTGGCTGCGCAATCGGGTCACGGCCAGTCAATCTCCATCTTGCCGGACTCGCCAAAATGGGTGCAGAAGTTTCGATGGAACACGGGTATATTCGCGCCAAAGCGAAGCGGCTGACTGGGGCGCAAATCTACTGCGACACTCCGACGGTTACGGGAACGGAAAATTTGATGATGGCTGCGTCGCTCGCCCAGGGGACCACGGTCATTGAAAACGCTGCGAAGGAACCGGAGATCGTGGACCTCGCGAATTTTCTCGTGAAGCGAGGGGCTCGCATCGTCGGCGCCGGGTCGGATGTCATCACGATCGAAGGTGTCCGTGAGTTGCATGGGAGCGATCACGACGTCATTCCAGATCGCATCGAAACAGGAACCTATCTCGTGGCCGGAGCCATTACGCGGGGAAAGGTAACGCTCAATCGATGTTGCCCCAATCACTTGGACGCGTTGCTCATGAAGCTGCGGGAAGCCGGCGTCCAGATGCAGGTGGAGAAGGAACGGATTCACCTCAACGCGGCATCGAGACTCAAAGGGATCGACATTCGGACGTTGCCGTATCCCGGGTTTCCCACCGACATGCAGGCTCAGATGGTGGCCTTAATGACGGCCGCCGAGGGCACGAGTGTGATTACGGAGACGGTGTTCGAAAGCCGCTTCATGCATGTTGAGGAGCTGCGACGGATGGGTGCCGAGATTAAGGTCGAAGGCAATCGGGCGGTGGTGACCGGACCGACCAGGTTGGCAGGGGCTCCGGTGATGGCGTCCGATCTTCGTGCGAGCGCAGGATTGGTTTTGGCTGGTATGGCAGCGGAAGGCACGACGGAAATTCTCCGGGTCTACCATTTGGATCGTGGCTATGAGCGGATGGAGGAGAAGCTGCGTGGATTGGGCGCGATGATCGCCCGTCACAAAGAGGGAGCGCCTCCGGCCGAGGCTCGCTGACACCATGCTGACGATTGCCTTGTCGAAGGGGAAAATGCTGCATCCTACGCTGGACGCCTTTCGCCGAGCAGGCTATGCCATTGACAGCTTCTCGGCCGAGAGTCGCCGGCTGGTATTCCCCTGTCCGGAAATCGGAATGACCTTCCTGATCGTACGCCCGACCGATGTGCCGACCTATGTTGAATATGGTGCGGCCGATATCGGGATTGTCGGAAAAGACGTCTTAATGGAGCAGGACAGCGACGTCTATGAGCCATTGGATTTAGGGTTCGGAGCGTGTAGAATCGCCGTCGCTGCGCTCAAGGGGCAGGCATCACGGGACCGGCTGTCCTCGAAAATTCGGGTCGCGACCAAGTATCCAAAGATCACCGAGCGGTATTTCAATCAGCGCGGCGTGCCGGTCGAAATTATCAAGTTGTACGGATCGATTGAACTGGCGCCTTTAGTCGGCCTAGCCGATCGCATCGTCGATCTGGTTGAGACCGGCAACACGCTGAAGGCGCACAACCTTGTCGAAGTGGAGTGTATCGCGCGGTCCACGGCGAGGGTCGTTGTCAACCGAGCGAGCCTGAAGCTGAAACATGCGGTGGTGACAGCACTAATCACAAAGCTCCGGGTAGTCAGCCGCGTGCCAGTGGGGTCTCAAACATCCGCTCCGCGTAAGTCTTTGCGCGGAGTACGTCGAACGGTCAGACGGACGCGCAGATGAAGATTGTGGCCTCCACCGAGCGAACCTTTATCCCCGCACTGAAGAAAGTGGCGTCGCGTGCCCGCGTGCAAGGGGCTGCCGTCGAAAAGACGGTCAAGTCGATTTTACAAGCCGTGGAACGGGGCGGCGACAAAGCCGTCCTCCGCTATACGAAACAGTTCGACCATGTCTCCATGAAAGACACGGAGCTGCGTGTCACTCCCGAAGAAATCAAAGAGGCCTACTTCCACATCCGGAAGGACGAGGGTGACGCACTCCGGTTTGCGGCCCAGCGGATCACATCGTTCCACGAACGCCAGCGCATCAAGACCTGGATGTATCAGGATAACGAGGCGACTCTGGGGCAGGTGGTCACGTCGGTCGATGCGGTCGGGGTCTATGTGCCGGGCGGCAAGGCCGTCTATCCCTCGTCGGTGTTGATGTGCGCGATTCCTGCCAAGGTAGCGGGCGTCTCCCGTGTGGTGATGTGTACGCCGCCGCAAAAAGGGCCGATCAATCCCTATTTGCTGGTCGCAGCCGACATCGCCGGCGTTACGGAGATCTACCGCGTCGGAGGCGTGCAAGCCATTGGCGCGATGGCTTATGGGACGAAGACCATCCAACGGGTCGACAAAATCGTGGGCCCCGGAAATATCTATGTCGCGACGGCCAAACGGCTCCTCTACGGCACGGTCGGGATCGACATGGTGGCAGGCCCGAGCGAACTGCTCATCGTTGCAGATGACGGCGCCAAACCGGAGCATGTCGCCGCCGATCTTCTCTGCGAAGCGGAGCATGATGAAGACGCACAGGTCTATCTTGTCACCACCTCTGCCCAGTTGGCAAAGGACGTGGTGCGACTCGTCGCTAGCCAGTTGAAAGGGCTGCAACGGGAAAAGATCGCGGCTAAGTCCATTGCGCGACATTCGGTGGCCTTCGTGGTCACCACGATGGACGAAGCTATTATGGTGGCGAATGAGATTGCCCCGGAACATTTGACCCTCTCGGTCGATGAGCCGTTTGATTATTTGGAGAAAATCCGTCATGCGGGGGCGCTCTTCTTGGGTCGGTACACTCCACCGTCGGTTGCGGATTACGTCGCCGGCCCGAACCATGTCTTGCCGACCGGCGGGACGGCGCGTTTCTTTTCGGCCTTGTCCGTCCACGACTACATCAAGGTGAGCAACATCGTGCACTATACGCGCGAGGAGTTGAGCAAAGTGAAAGACCATCTCGTTCGGTTGGCACAGATTGAAGGATTTGACGCCCACGCGAAATCAGCCCAAGGCAGGTTCTCATGAAGCAAAACGGAACACGGCGCCAGGCGGCGATCCATCGGGCGACGAAGGAAACGGACATCCGGGTCGAATGGATGCTCGACGGCAGCGGCCAAAGCAAGATCGAAACATCCATCCGGTTCTTTGACCACATGCTAGAGTTGCTCTCCAAACACGGTTTTTTCGACCTGACCGTCCAAGCCAAAGGCGACATCGACATCGACGAACACCACACGGTTGAGGATGTCGGGATCGTTATGGGGAAGGCCCTGCATGAAGCCTTGGGTGAGAAGGGCGGGATCAAGCGATTCGGGTTTGCGTCGGTGCCCTTGGATGAAACGCTGGCGCAGGTCACGGTGGATCTCAGCGGCCGTCCCTATCTCGTCTACAACGTGAATCTGCCGGATCGAAAGATCAAATCGTTCGACCTCGGCCTCTTCGAAGACTTCTTCCAGGCCTTTGTGACGCATGGCGGCCTGAATCTCCACGTGAATCTCATCTATGGCCGCAACCCGCACCACATCATGGAAGCGATTTTCAAAGGCCTGGCAAAAGCGCTCGATCAGGCCACGATGGTGGAGGAACGGTTGGCAGGAAAGGTACTCTCGACGAAGGGGATGTTGTAGCCAATCGGAATCGAGTGAAACTGAGTGGGCTCGTGAAGGGCAGGCGACTGAAAAGGAGCCTGCCCTTTTCAATACATGAACCAGCCATGATCTCTTGTGAACATACAAGCTTCTGGATGCTCTCTTGCACGGGCATACGCGAGCTCGCCATTGTGATCGAGTCGATTCTTATTTTCCCCTCCTTCTGACGTTCTTGCATTTTTTTGTCCCCACATTCTGTTACGTAGTTTGGCAGTGGCAGGACGGTGCCAGTTGCTGTATTGTTACGGCGTTACGGCCAGGCTAGGGGCAAGAGGCGTGGGACAATGAGTGTGACTGTGAGTGGAACAGGACTCTAGCCTCAAGCCTTTTGTCTCCGGAAGGCTGCGGAGGAACGACACTCAGCAGAACGGTATTTCCATAATCCGGCCGTATGCCGCAACAGGAGCACTCTGCCAGGAACCGGATATGATCGCGATTATCGACTATGGCATGGGCAATCTACGCAGCGTCTCCAAAGCCTTTGAGGCGGTGGGGCATCAGGCGTTCGTGACTCGTGATGCGAAGCTCATTGGAAGCGCGAGCCATGTTGTGTTGCCCGGTGTCGGAGCGTTTGGCGATTGCATGGCCAACATTGAACGTTATGGGCTAGGAGAACCGATTCGTCTCGCAATCCAGTCGGGAAAGCCATTTTTGGGGATTTGTTTGGGGCTTCAATTGTTGTTTGAGACCAGTGAAGAATTTGGGACTCACAAGGGCCTCAGCATCATCCCCGGCAGGGTCAGACGATTTGCTGCCGATTCTGGATTGAAGGTGCCGCACATGGGTTGGAATAACGTTACGATTGAGCGGCCCTGTCCCCTGTTCGAAGGGATTCCCAATGGGTCCTACTGGTATTTTGTACATTCTTTCTATGTCGATCCGACTGACAAGGCCGTTGCAGCAACTACGACGGACTACGGGGCGACATTTGTGTCGAGTATCTGGCGAGACAATGTGGTGGCCTGTCAGTTCCATCCCGAAAAGAGCCAGACCGTCGGGCTGCGGTTGATCAAAAATTTTGGATCATGGAAATGAGCATGATGAGCAACAAGGGATGGTGGATGGTCTTGATCGGACTGGCTGTACTGGTGGGTACCGGTTGCAGCGGATCGAAAGTGACCACGAAGGTGTCCGCTGAATTACCGCGCTATAAGATCCGCACCATCGCCCTGGTGCCACTCACAACACTCGCGACACCGCAGGCCAGGGATTTGACCGGTCCGGTCTTCTTGGCGCCGGAGGGGGCTCGTCGGTCTGACATGGCAATGGCGGTACCGCCGGATAGGGCACAGCCTATACGACAGACCGTCAAGGTGCCCATCGATGCGGGAGCCACCGTTACACAGCTACTGTGGAGCCGGTTGAGCACACGACAGGGTGTGACAGTGCTTGCGCCAAGTGAGTCGGTGAAAGCGCTCGCATCTGAGGCGACGCCTCAATCTTCCGTGGGTCAGTCCCCGGCGGTGACGGTGGCCCAACAGCTCAAGGCGGATGCCTCCTTGATCGGCCAAGTGCTGGTATACCAGGAACGGGTCGGTGGTCGCTTTGGCGCCAACCCCCCGGCCACGGTGGGCTTTGAAGTCAAGGTCGTTGCAGCTGATGGGCAAGTACTGTGGGTGGGTAACTACTACGAACGTCAGCGGCCGATGATTGAAGATATGATGGGATTTGTGCAGCGTTGGGGCATGTTCGTCACTGCGGAGGAATTGGCCACCTATGGGGTTGACCATCTGCTCCTCGAATTCCCGTTTGGAATCGCAGAGGAGCGCTAATAGGTATGCTCGTCATTCCAGCGATTGATTTAAAAGATGGCCGCTGTGTGCGGTTGCGTCAGGGCGATATGGAGGCTGAGACGATCTATTCTCATGACGTGCCAGCTGTCGCGAAGCAATGGCAACAAGGTGGTGCGACGCTCATCCATGTGGTGGACCTGAATGGAGCCGTGGATGGAGAGCCGCGCAATCTTCCACAGATCGAAGCGATCATTCGCACCGTCAGTGTCAGGGTACAGATTGGCGGAGGGATCCGGTCGATCGAGACCGTACGTCGTTACCTGGGCGCTGGTGTGGCTAGGGTTGTGCTTGGCACTGCGGCATTGACCGATCGGTCTTTCTTAGGGAAGGCCTGTCGAGAGTTTCCTCGCCAGATCCTGTTGGGTCTGGATGCGCGGGATGGAAAGGTGGCAGTAAAAGGCTGGACGGCGGTATCGGAGACGAAGGCGACCGATCTGCTCAAAGAGCTGGTAGGCTATGCCTTGGGCGGCGTAATTTATACGGACATTGCCCGCGATGGTATGTTGGACGGGCCGAATCTGGCCGCATTGCGGGAGGTGGTTGAGTTGTCTTCTTTCCCTGTGATCGCCTCCGGCGGGATTTCGCGTGTCCAAGACCTGCGAGCCGTGCAGGCGCTTGGTCCACGGGTTGAAGGTGCGATTGTCGGTAAGGCGCTTTATGACGGCAAGTTGGATCTTGTGGCAGCTATCGCAGCCATCACGGGCGGGGAGCGAGCGGCAAGGAACTAGGTCCATGAGAGAGACATGCTTGAACGCGGAGGTATTCTTGTCACGAACCCTATGCCTCGCGCCCTGAACCCGTGAAACAAGCGAGTATGTTGACTAAACGCATTATTCCCTGCCTCGATGTCAAAGACGGTCGCGTTGTCAAAGGCGTGAGCTTTATGAATTTGCGCGATGCGGGAGATCCGGTCGAAGTGGCAACGGTCTACGATCGCGAAGGAGCCGATGAGCTCTGTTTCCTCGACATCACGGCCTCTCATGAAAACCGCAAGACCATCATTGATGTCGTCGAGCAGACGGCGGCGCGGGTGTTCATGCCGCTGACCGTTGGTGGGGGAGTGAGAACGCTCGAGGATATTCGGGCCTTATTGAATGCGGGCGCGGACAAAGTGAGCATCAATACGGCGGCAGTTCAACGGCCGGAATTTGTGAAGGAAGCGGCGGAACGATTCGGGACACAATGTATCGTCGTGGCAATCGACGCCAAGCGTCGCACTACGCCGGGGACAGGCTGGGAAGTGTTCACTCACGGCGGCCGCAACTCGACGGGCCTCGACGTCATCGAATGGGCGAAGATGATGGTCCAGTATGGAGCAGGAGAGATTTTGCTCACGAGCATGGATCACGACGGGCAACAGCAGGGCTATGATCTCGCGTTGACGGCCGCCGTGTCAGAGGCTGTGTCGATTCCGGTGATTGCGTCGGGCGGCGTGGGGAATTTGGGCCACCTTTATGATGGATTCGTCATGGGCAAGGCCGATGCAGTGTTGGCCGCGACTATTTTCCACTTCCGGACCCACACGATCCAGGAAGCGAAAGCCTATCTTCGTCAGAAGGGAGTGATGGTTCGATAATGGATGTGGGGCAATTGAAATTCGATGCGCAAGGGCTGATTCCGGCAGTCGTGCAAGATTGGCGGGATGGCACGGTGCTGATGGTGGCCTTTATGAACCGGGAGGCATTGCAGAAGACCGTCGAGACGAAGTCTGTGCACTTCTGGAGCCGTTCGCGCCAGGCGTTATGGGAGAAGGGTGAGACTTCCGGTCATAGGTTGCAGCTCAAGGACCTGTTTCTCGATTGTGACGGCGATGCCCTTCTCGTGAAGGTCGAGCCGGTCGGGCCGACCTGCCATACAGGGGAGCGGGCTTGCTTCTTTGCTCGTCTGGACTCGCCAGAGACAAAGACGTCCGAGTCCTGGGGTGGAATTCTCGAACGCCTCTACCAGATGATCCAAGAGCGGAAGTGTCAGCCTTCGGGTGATTCCTACACGTCAAAACTGTTGGAAGGCGGTGTCGACCGTATTCTAAAGAAAGTCGTCGAAGAAGCTGGCGAGGTGGCGATTGCGGGGAAAGGTGGGAAGAAGGACGAGATCGTATACGAAACGGCGGATCTGCTATTCCATACTTTGGTGGCGCTCGGGTACCACAACATCACGCCAGGGCAGATCTATCAGGAGTTGGCGACTCGGTTCGGAAAATCTGGCTTGAAAAAAGGAGCCACCTCATGAACGAGTGCATATTCTGCAAAATCGTCGCTAGGACGATTCCAGCGGCTCTTGTCTATGAGGACGATTTGGTGGTCGCGTTTGACGATACGAATCCCCAGGCACCGACGCATACGCTCGTCATTCCCAGAAAACACGTGGCCTCAATTGCCGAGCTTCAAGATTCAGATGTCGGGCTACTCGGACATCTGATGCTGGCCGGCAACAAGATTGCGAAACTGAAGGGGATTGCCGACGCCGGCTACCGCGTCGTCGTCAATACCGGTGCGCATGGGGGCCAGAGCGTATCTCATCTTCATCTCCACGTTCTGGGCGGACGCCATCTCGCCTGGCCTCCCGGATAGTTCTGGTTTCACCACGTTGACAGATTTCTTCTTCGTCTGCTACCCTGAACGGTCTATTTTTCGACCACTTACGTTTACCTTCCTCACCAGTTGCCAGGTGGGGGAACAGGAGCCGCGACTCCCGTGGGCCGAGGTTTGATTTCTGAAGATGTGATCAATCAAGTCAGAGACCGGGTCGATATCGCCGAGGTCGTCGGGCATCACGTGAGCCTGACTCGGGCCGGCCAGAACTTGAAAGGTCTGTGTCCCTTCCATCAGGAAAAATCGCCCTCCTTTACGGTTAGTCCTTCCCGCCAGATCTTTCACTGTTTTGGATGCGGCGCAGGTGGCAATGTGTTTACGTTTTTGATGCGGATCACCGGCGCGAATTTTCCGGAGACGGTCCGGGAGCTCGGACAGAAATTGGGGATTGACGTGCCGGACAGTGGGCCGAGCGCGAGTCCTCACGCAGCACAGGCGAGTCGCCTTGAACCGCTCAATCGGGCGGTGACGGCGTGGTTTCAACAGAATTTGCGGGACGGAGTGAGCGGTCCCACAGCGCGGGAGTACTTGGCCAGCCGAGGTATTCAAGCTGGGACGATCGAGCGATTTGAAATTGGGTGTGCGCCGGCTGAGTGGGACGGTCTCATCAAGGCGCTGTCCAAACAAGGTTTTGCGCAGAGTGATTTGGCTGCCGCGGGATTGACTGTGGCCAGAGAACACGCATCCGGGTCATACGACCGGTTTCGCGCCCGTGTGATGTTTCCCATCACGGATTTGCGTAAACGGGTCGTTGGTTTTGGAGGGCGTATCCTTGGCGAAGGAACCCCGAAGTACCTGAATTCGCCAGATACTCCCTTGTTCAAGAAGGGGCAGACGCTCTATGCGTTGGATCTTGCACGTGAAGCCATAGCCCGGCTGAAAACCGTGATCGTGGTAGAAGGGTATTTTGATGCGGTCGCGCTTCATCAAGCCGGCATGACTCACACAGTTGCGACGCTGGGGACCGCGCTGACGGCGGAGCATATTCAAGTGTTGAGACGATTTGCCTCGAAGGTCGTGTTGTTGTTCGATCCGGATGAGGCTGGGGTTCGTGCGGCACTTCGAGGACTTGATCTGTTTGTGAACAGCGGGATTGGTGTGAAAGTCGTCACGTTGCCGGCAGGAGAAGATCCCGACACCTATGTGAGGAAGGAAGGATCGGAGGCCTTCGCTCGCTTGGAAGAGCAGGCTCCGAGCCTTTTGGATTTTGCCCTCGAACATAGTTTGAGCACCGCGGAGTCCAGTACGATCGAAGGGCGTATCCGCAGCGTGGACGATGTGCTGCGGATATTACAAAAGAGCGAACATCCGATTGAACGAGAGGAACGGATTCGTGTGGTCGCCGAGCGACTGGGGATTAGCCAACAACGATTGATTGAGCGCTATCCGGCGTTGGTGCGGTCGGAGGGGCGTCGCCCGGCGGCCACTCAATCGGCCAGCCTCACCCAGGCGGTGTTCAAGGGTGTGAGCGAAGAGCGGGATTTGGTGTATTTGCTCCTGCATGGGCACCTGACACCCGCTGATGTGCGACGACTGCGGCCCGAGGCTTTCTCCGTTCCGGCCTGTCGGTTCCTCATCGAGGCGGCGCTGAACCACCTTGATCGGGACGGGCGAGTTGGGCTCAGGTTGTTGCTGGATGCGGTGGCCGATCATCCGGATTGCGGGTCGCTGGCGACTGAGCTGTCCATGCGGGAAGATCATTTCGACGATGTGAAGGCCCATGTCGCGGGATGTCTAGAGACCTTGGATCGGAAGCGGGCCGAGGCTGTGTTTCGAGATCTGATCGTGCAACTCAAGGCTGCCGAACGGGAAGGGCGTGTGGAGGATGCGCGGATACTGAACGCACGAGTGAATGAATTGCGAATACAAAAAACCGGTCGGCCGACACCCGGGATGTTGTCCTTAGTGAAGGAGTAGTCATGGCGAAACCAGAGTTGCTCGGCGAAGTGAAGAAGCTGATCTCGATTGGGAAAGAGAAAGGCTTTTTGACATACGACGAGTTGAATAGCACGTTGCCCGCGGAAGTGGTGTCCTCCGAGCAGTTCGGCAGCATCATGACGATGTTCGGTGAAATGGACATTGAGATTGTCGATGCTCCCGAGGGAGAACGGATCAGGAAAGCCAGAGACACCGAGGAGGCGAGTGAGGATGCCGAGGAAGCCGACGTCGAAGCCGGTGCTGGTGGCGTGGAGGAGAATGAAAAAGACGAAAAGGACGAGAAGGAGATCGACTTAACTCCCGGCGCGCTCAGCCGGACCGACGACCCGGTCCGACTCTATCTCAAAGAGATGGGAAGCGTGGCGCTGTTGAGCCGTGAGGGAGAAATCGAGATCGCGAAACGCATTGAGGAAGGGAAAAAGGACATCGCCTCGGTTATCTATGGGATGCCGATGACGATTGAGTTTGTCCTCGCGCTGCGTGATCAGCTCAAGAATGGGACGATCGACGTACGTGAGATCGTTCCGATCATCGAGACGGAGGAGGAATTCGAGGAAGAACAGATCCAGAAGGACTACGAAGAGCTTCGGGTCAAGACACTCGAAGGGCTGAATTCTGTCCGGAAAATCTCGACCTCACTCAAAAGTCTCTATGAAGTTGCGCGGCATGCCAACGGTGATCCCGCGAAACAGAAGAAGATTAAGAAGCAGATCGATACGATTCGCGATCAGGTTGTGGAGAAGATGGAATCCGTCAACCTGCATGGCGTGTTGAAGGATCGGATGGTGCAGCGCGTGCGGGAGCTGGCGATTCAGATCCGGACGGCGGAACGGGAAATCGTCAGTTGCCAGCGCCGGCTTGGGATCAGCGGTGAGGCCGGTGCTGAGGCCCTCAAAAAGCTCTGCCGTGAACGCAAAGACTTCCTCGCCGTCAAACGCAAGACGAGCTGTTCGGAAGAGGCCCTCACCGATATCAAAAAAATCTACCAAGCCGCGAAGGGACGGATTCGACAGCTCGAAACCGAAGAAGCCCTCGTGTCAGCCGAAGAGATCAAAGATGCGGTCAAGCATCTGGACGTGGCGGAGGAAAAGGTCAAGCGTGGAAAGGCCGAACTGGTCGAGGCGAATCTTCGTCTCGTCGTCAGTATCGCCAAGAAATATACGAACCGCGGCCTCCAGTTCCTTGACTTGATCCAGGAGGGCAATATTGGCCTGATGAAGGCCGTGGATAAGTTCGAGTACAAGCGCGGCTACAAGTTCAGTACCTATGCCACCTGGTGGATCCGCCAGGCGATTACCCGCGCAATCGCCGATCAAGCACGGACGATCCGTATTCCTGTGCATATGATCGAGACGATCAACAAGCTGATTCGAACCTCCCGCCATCTGGTCCAGAAACTCGGCCGCGAACCGACGCCGGAAGAAATTGCCGAGCGCATGGACCTGCCGCTCGACAAAGTGCGGAAGATCTTGAAGATCGCACGCGAGCCGATTTCCCTGGAGACCCCGATCGGCGAGGAGGAAGATAGCCATTTGGGCGACTTTATCGAAGACAAGAAGGCGGTGTCTCCTCTGGAGGCGGCGATCCGGTACGATCTCCAGCGCCAGATCAACAGCGCATTGGAAACACTGACACCACGGGAAGAAAAAGTCTTGCGAAAGCGGTTCGGCATCGGTGAAGCCACCGACCATACTCTCGAAGAAGTCGGTCAGGATTTCGAAGTGACCCGCGAACGTATCAGACAGATTGAAGCAAAGGCGTTGCGCAAGCTGCGTCACCCGAGTCGGAGTAAGAAACTACGCAGCTTCGTGGAAAGTCTGTGACGCGATGGAATGTGTCTCGGGATTTGACTCCACTCCCTGGGCAGCCTAGAATTGGCTGTTCGTGTCTGTGGGTCAGGCGCGAAAGAGTCACCCGCCTGATCGGGCCCATAGCTCAGGTGGTTAGAGCGGCTGACTCATAATCAGCTGGTCCTAGGTTCAAGTCCTAGTGGGCCCACCAGCACGACCGGGGAACTCATCGACCAAGATCCTTGTTCGGGACAACAGCTATAGGAGTGCGTTGAACCAGAATCTTTCCCCCCTCATCACGCTGCAGAAGTTGGATCTCCGCATCATGGAGATCAACAACCAACGTCGAAAGATCCCCGAACGGCTCCAAACGGTTGAATCTCCGCTTCGAGAAGCGCAACAGCTTCTCCAACGGACCAATGCCGCCATAGAGATTTTGATTAAGGAACGGCGGTCGCACGAAAAAGATCTTGAGGCGCACGAAGCACACACTGAAAAAATGAAGTCGAGGCTCTCCGAGTTGAAATCCAACAAGGAGTACCAGGCTCATCTGTTCGAGATCGAGGTTGCCAACAAGAAGAAAGGTGACTTTGAGGAGAAGATCTTACTATGCATGGAGAAGATCGAACAGCTGCAGCGGACCGCGAAAGAAGCGCAAGAGAAGCTCAGCGTGATTGAAAAGGCTTTCGAGCAGGAAAAGCAGGTGGTCGACGAACTGGAACACAGTCTCTCGACGGAGTTGGCGGCTCTCGAAGCGCAGCAGCAAGCCCATTCGGCTCATGTCGAGAAGGGGCTCCTTAGTCGCTATAACAAGATCAAGGCGGCGCGGAAGGATCAGGCGCTCGCCGAGATCAAGGAGGGGATCTGTTCCGGATGCCGTCTTCAGCTTCCTCCGCAACTGATTTCCGAAGTGAAGCGCTCACAAGATCTCCATACTTGTCCCTATTGCCGCCGCATGCTTTACTGGGATGGAGAAGTTCCTGTTGAGACAGCGTCCGGTCCCGATCTAGATAAGACTTCGACGCTTGAAATTGGCGAGTCGGTCTAGTTCGTTTTCCCCATAACAGCCTGAGTCGTTTTAAAGTGTAGTTTCGCGACCGATCCCAGTCGTTCCGCTCCATGCTTCTTCACGATCATGCGCCCGGCCAGTTCGACGGCGGGTGACGCGCCTTTAGGCAACGTCGTCCCGACCTCATCCGAGAGGCGTTTCAATCGGAGGAGGAATTCCGCACGGGCCAGGATGGAAGCCGCAGCCACGGCGATATCGGATTCGGCTTTATGCCGCTGTTCCAGTTCGATGGTGCGCCCTTTCTCCTGCAAGGCGTTCAGAATCAACCGCTCGTCGCCAAACTGATCTGAGATCGCGCGCCCACACGAAACCTTATCCAACAGCGTTTCGAGAGCTTTGGCATGTCCCCATGCCAGCAGGCGATTCAAGTTCCGGATCTTCGTGTAAAGTTCATTGTATCGTTGCGGACCGATTGTAATAATACTGTGAGGGCAAATCATTCGGATATCAGGCGCCATTTGAAGGATGCGGCCATCCGAGATTTTCTTGCTGTCTCGAACCTGCATGAGGGTCAGCTCCCCCTGTGTAGTGGCATCGACGAAGACGGCGGCGATGACCAGGGGGCCAAAATAGTCTCCCTTGCCGGATTCATCGATTCCGATTCGCTCCACCTTCGGCTTTTCCACTGTCTTGGTCACGGGCAAGTGGTCCCAGTAGAGATTCTGAACGGGGCGCGGTAATCTAACAGAGCCTCGGAGGTCGGTCAATTTGATCAGCCTCACGGGGCGTGTCTTCAATGAGGTGTACAGACCATGAATGGGGTCGGGAGAATAATGCGCATCGTGGTGTTGGTCATGATCGGGAGTCCGTTGTCGGCCTTGAGCGGCTGTGAGACAAATCCCTATACAGGGCGATCTCAATTACTCATGACTTCCGTGTCAGAAGACGTGCAGCTCGGGACGCAGGCCTACCAACAGGTGAAAAACGATCCCAAGATGAGGCAGTCGCAAGATCCCCGTGAGATCGAGCCGGTCAGAAGAGTGGCGGCCCATATCATCGAAGCATCCAAACGCTCGAAATATGGCGAGATGGCAAAGCAATTTCAGTGGGAAGTCACCGTGATCAAGGATGATAAAACGATGAACGCTTTTGCGCTGCCTGGTGGGAAGATCGCGGTCTATACCGGCATTTTCCCTGTCGCGAAATCCGAAGCGGGACTCGCCGCGGTTTTGGGGCATGAGGTGACTCACGCCTTGGCCCGGCACGGCGCCGAACGTATGAGCCAAGGCGAACTCACGAATGCGGCGCTCCAAGCGGTCGGGGTAGCCGCAGGCGCCAGCGGGATGAATCCGATGTTATCTCAAGGCGCGATGGCAGCGTTGGGAGCGGGGGCGCAAGTCGGCGTCTTGCTCCCGTTCAGTCGCGCGCACGAATCCGAGGCGGATTACATTGGCATCTTGCTCGCGGCGGATGCGGGGTACGATCCACGTGAGTCCATCTCGCTTTGGGAGCGGATGGAACAATTGTCCCAAGGCGGTGGTCCGTCCGAGTTTTTATCGACTCACCCGAGCAATGAGACAAGAATCGACCAGCTCAAAAAATGGTTGCCAGAGGCCATGGGCATTTATCAATCGAGACCAGCGATGCCCGCTGCGGCCTTGCCGGCTCTGCACTGACCCTGTCGGAGTGTGGTGCTCTGGCGCCCAGAAAGCGGGAGAGAGCCCGCACGGACTTGCAACTTCTCTCACTCGTTTTCTATACTCAGGCTGCGCGAGGGAGAAGACCGGGTGATCGCTTGGAGCGGGAACGCCCTAAGAGGAAAGTCCGGACTTCATGGGCAGGGCACTGGGTAACTCCCAGGCGGAGCGATCCGACACCAGCACCACAGAGAACAAACCGCCGATGGCCCAGGCGACTGGATTCCAATTAGGTCGCTTAGGCTCAGGTAAGGGTGAAACGGTGGGGTAAGAGCCCACCGCGGTGGTGGCGACATCACTGGCATGGTAAGCGTCGCCCGATGCAAGGCCAAATAGGAAGACATCTGTCGGCTTTCTTCGGAGAGTCGGCGACCGGCTGGCCCGGCCGAGGTCTTCGGGTAGGTCGCTTGAGGTCCGAGGCAACTCGGATCCCAGAGAAATGATCACCCCCGTTTGGGACCAAATCCCAGGCGGGACAGAATCCGGCTTATAGGTCTTCTCCACCGCGCTCTTATTATCGCTCGACGCAACGCTGCTTCCGTCACTTTCCCTGCGAACTGTTCGACCTCGTCGAGCAAGACGACGGGAACTCTTGCCCCGTAGAGTTCTGTCAAGACTTTGTCGCCTTCGATTTCCACCTTGCTCGTTTCGATGTTGAGTTCCGACTGAAGATGCAAGGCGATTCGGTAGATGACTCCACAGAGATGACAATTTTCACGAGATAGGATGGTCACGCGGACGGGCATGCTCATGGAAGGCGTCACTCAGTGCCAACGAGATGGAGTGTGAGGGTATCACGTGGGGGGATAGGCTGTCAGGGAGAGTCTCTTTAAAGCCTGGCCTTCTATTGACGGTGGAAATACGTGATGATAGGATCACACATCTTTCCCCTTGATTTTTCAGAATGTTCTGAGTGATCGTGGGAGTCGTGTCTGGTCTCTCGGAGACGAGATGCGACGTATTGTATCACCCTGATTCTTCTGCCGTCTTCTCACTGGTGGTATGGATGGAGGTTCTGTCATGAAGCTCACTGGTGCTGAGATCCTCATCGAATGCCTGAAACGGGAAGGGGTCAAGACGATTTTTGCGCTTCCCGGTGGTGTCGTATTGAAGATTTTCGACATGCTTCATCAGCAGAAGGAAATTGAGGTGGTCCTCACTCGCCATGAGCAGGGAGCGGGTCATATGGCGGAGGGCTATGCCAAGGCGACCGGTAAAGCCGGGGTGTGTCTTGTGACCTCCGGACCAGGCATGACGAACGTGATCACGGCGTTGGCGGATGCCTACATGGACTCTGTCCCGCTGGTCTGTTTTAGCGGTCAAGTCCCTACCAGCTTGATTGGGAACGATGCATTCCAAGAGGCAGACAATGTGGGCTTGAGCCGCCCCTGCACCAAGTACAACTTTCTTGTGAAAAATGTGGCCGACTTGGCGACGACGATCAAAGAAGCCTTTTACATTGCGACAACGGGGCGTCCTGGGCCGGTACTAGTGGATATTCCGAAAGACGTATCGATGGATAAGGCGGAATTTACCTATCCAAGTTCCGTCTCCATCCGTAGCTACAATCCAGTGTATGAAGGGAATAAGTGGCAGATCAAGCAAGCGGCTGAGGCCATGGCGAAGGCGAAGAAGCCGGTGCTGTATGTCGGCGGGGGCGTTATCTTTTCCGGTGCATCGCAGGAATTGTTGGAGTTGGCTGAATTGACCCACATGCCGGTCGACATGACGTTGATGGGGCTGGGGGCCTTCCCTGGCGAGCATCCCCAGTCCTTGGGTATGTTGGGAATGCATGGCACATACTGGGCGAATATGGCGATGCATTATTCCGATCTTGTCGTGGCCATCGGGGCGCGATTTGACGATCGCGTCACCGGCAAGGTCTCCGAGTTTTGTCCGCACGCCAAGGTTATCCATATCGATATCGATCCGACCTCGATTCGGAAGAACGTCAATGTCGACATTCCAATCGTCGGCGATTGCAAAGCTGTGCTTCGTGAGTTGATCCAGATTCTTCGCGCCACGGTGAACGGCGATCAACGGGAATTGCGCAAGCCTTGGTGGAATCAGATCCGCGAATGGCAACAGGCAAATCCCCTCGCATATCAACAAGAAGCCGATGGGCCGATTAAACCGCAACATGTCATCAGGCGGCTCTATGAACTCACGAAAGACCGCGACCCGATCGTTTCGACTGATGTCGGACAGCACCAGATGTGGGCCGCTCAGTATTTTAAGTTGGCGAAGCCGAATCGCTGGTTGACCTCAGGGGGACTCGGGACCATGGGCTTCGGGTTTCCCGCTGCCATGGGGGCGCAGGCCGCGTTTCCCGGTCGGCTGGTCCTCTGCATCGCCGGAGACGGCAGCATCCAGATGAATATGCAGGAAATGGCGACGGCCGTGGTCCATAAGCTGCCCGTCAAGATTATCGTGCTCAATAACCGGTTCCACGGAATGGTCCGGCAATGGCAAGATCTCTTCTATGAAGGTCGGTATGCTTCGAGTTATCTGGAGACAACGCCCGACTTTGTGAAGTTGGCGGAGGCGTATGGAGCGGTCGGCCTCAGACCCAGCAAGCCGTCTGAGATCGATGCAGTCCTGAAGGAAGCGATCGCAGTGAACAAACCGGTCATCGTCGATGTGCCGACGTACCCGTATGAAAATGTTTATCCGATGATTCCCGCTGGCGGCTGCAACCATGAGATGATTTTGGAGGATCCGCCGGCCTTGAAGAATAAGCAGTCTGGAGCCGGGCAGGTGGCTCCGAAAGATTCAGATACGATCCTCACGGCCTAACCGCCGGAGTCAGGAGCATACGCCGGGTATGGAACACATTATTTCGGTGACCGTGGAGAATAAGTTCGGTTCACTGTCCCGCGTTGCCGGCTTATTTAGCGGTCGGGGATTTAACATCGAAAGCCTCTCTGTGGCACCGACGCTCGACCCCTCCATGTCGCAGATGACCATTGTGACGTCAGGAGACGAGCGGATCATCGAGCAGATCGTGAAACAGCTCAACAAGTTAATCGATGTCATTAAGGTCGTGGATTTGAACGAGAGCGATTTTGTTTCGCGGGAGACGGCGCTCATCAAGGTGCATACGCGGCCGGAAGATCGCGCGGAAGCGTTGCGGATTGCCGATATTTTCCGGGCCAACGTCATCGACTCCACGCCGGCGACGTACACCATTGAGGTGACCGGAGATCCACGAAAGATCGAAGCGATCATCAACCTGCTGCAGCCTCTCGGGATCAAGGAACTCACACGTACCGGACGGGTTGCGGTCGCTCGCGAGTCGATTCGGTCGACTGGAGTGCAAGCGAAAAAGGTTGCTCGCGAATAGGCTCCGCCGGGCGCATCATCCACATTAGTTCAATCGAGTGAACACCGTTGTTACCCAGGAGTGATCGATGAAGATTTATTACGATAAGGACGCCGACATTCAACAGATCCGAAACAAGAAAGTGGCAGTGATCGGCTACGGCAGTCAGGGCCATGCCCATGCGCTCAACATGAAAGAGAGCGGCGTGAGCGTGGTCATTGGGTTGCGCGAAGGTGCCTCATGGAAGAAGGCCGAGCAAAGCGGACTGAAAGTCATGCCGGTGGCCGATGCCGTCAAGGCGTCCGATGTGGTCATGATTCTCGCGCCCGACGAAGCGCAAGCGTCTATTTATCGGCAGGACATTGCCGCGAATCTAAAACCGGGCTCCTATCTCGCGTTCGGCCATGGCTTCAACATTCATTTTGGACAAATCGTGCCACCGCCCACGATCAATGTGTTCATGGTCGCGCCCAAAGGACCGGGTCATCTTGTTCGATCGGAATATGCAAAAGGCAGCGGGGTCCCGTGCTTGCTCGCGATCCACCAGGACCCAAGCGGAACGACCCGGGGGGTTGGTCTTGCCTATGCGAGCGCGATTGGGGGCGGGCGGGCCGGCGTGATCGAAACAAACTTTCGGGAAGAAACTGAGACGGATCTTTTTGGCGAGCAGGTTGTTCTCTGTGGAGGACTCACTTCCCTCATCCAGGCCGGGTACGAGACGCTCGTGGAAGCCGGCTACTCCCCGGAGATGGCTTATTTCGAGTGCCTGCATGAAGTAAAATTGATCGTGGATTTGATCTATCAGGGTGGCATTGCCAACATGCGGTATTCCATCAGTACGACGGCCAAGTATGGTGATATCACTCGCGGTCCTCGGATTGTGACGGATCAGACGAAGCAGGAAATGAAGAAGATCTTGGGTGAAATTCAGCAAGGCCAGTTTGCCAAGGAGTGGGTGCTGGAAAATCAGGCGAACCGTCCGGTTTACAATGCGTTGCTGGCGAAAGGTGAGGCCCATCCCATCGAAGAGGTGGGAGGCCGGCTGCGGGCGATGATGCCCTGGCTGAAGAAGGACCAACTGGTCGATAAGAACAAGAATTGAGGATTGAGGATTCTGTGGCAGATCGTGCCGTCGGCATCCCGTTTGCCAAAGAAGGAATTCCCTTCATCGGGGCTGCTGCAGGCGTTACACTGCTAGCAGGATGGCTTGGATGGATCTTTGTGGCGGTCGGGGCGGCAATCCTGACGCTCTTCGTCTCCTGGTTCTTCCGCAATCCCTCCCGCGTGGTCCCTCAGGGGCCGCGTGTCGTCGTGGCGCCGGGTGACGGGAAAGTCATCGCCATCCAAGAGGAGTTCGAGCCCCGATTCATTAAGGCTAGCAGTATCAGGATCAGCATCTTCTTGAACGTATTCGACGTGCACATTAACCGGTTGCCCTGTGAAGGGATCATTGAGGATGTACAATACCAACCGGGTTTGTTTCTGGTTGCCAGTAAGCCCGATGCGACGTTGAGGAACGAGCAAAATGCTCTGATGATTCGGACGGCGCAGGATGCGAAGGTGCTCTGTGTACAGGTGGCCGGGTTGATCGCCAGACGGATTGTCTGTTGGATCTCTCCGGGAGATCGGGCGGTACGCGGTGAACGGTTCGGATTGATTCGATTTGGTTCGCGCATGGATACGTTTTTCCCCGTTGGGACGGCTGTCAAAGTTGCAGTCGGTGATCGAGTCAAAGGTGGGGAAACCATCTTGGGGGTATTGCGATGAAAACCACAGGACTTCGTCAATCATTCGGGAGGGATGGGAAGCGGCGCAAAGCAGCTATGCACCTGATTCCAAATCTGTTTACGACAGGGAATCTATTCTGCGGCGTGTTTTCGATACTGTCCGTATTCAATGCGAACTACATGGTCGCAGCGGTCGCCATCATGGTGGCGATGATTTTCGATGTGCTCGATGGTAAGTCGGCGCGCCTGACGAACAGTACAAGCCATTTCGGCCTCGAATACGACTCGTTGTCCGATGTGGTGTCGTTCGGGGTTGCTCCAGGCCTCTTGATTTATTCCTGGGCGTTGAGCGGAGAGGGTACGTTTGGTGTGGCAGTGATGTTTGCCTACGTCGCGATGGGCGCGGTTCGGCTGGCGCGGTTTAATTCGACTGCGGCCGTGTCGGACGGAAAATACTTTACCGGGTTAGCTATTCCTGCGGCGGCAGGGGTCGTGGCGTCGCTTGTGATTTTCGATCACTACAGCGTCAGGATTGGAACGGAAGTGAAGCCTATTCTTGTCCTGGTTATTACGCTGACCCTTTCGTTCTTGATGGTCAGCACAATCAAGTATCGAAGCTTTAAAGACCTGAAGTTCCGCGGCGGCCGGCATATTACCTATCTTGTGTGGGGGATTTTGGCGCTCGTACTTGTAGCCGCCAGGCCCCAAGTTATGTTATTTGTCATCTTTGCCGGCTATGCCTTACTTGGTCCGGCAGAACGGCTCGTCGGACTGTTAGCCAAGACGGCCGGGAAGCGTCCGTCGACCAAGACGGAGCAGTCGGTAAGTGATTCGAAGTTTTAATGGCCGCGATGAGGAGTAGTACGCGATTCGCACAGCAATGAGAGAGCTGGTGACTGGTGCAAACCAGCCTGTGCGGCGCCGAACTCGCCTCTGAGCCAGAATCCGTGAAACCCGAGTAATGGATTCCGCCTCGCCCCCGTGATAGGGCGCAATGAAGGGCTGTGGACAGCGCACGTTGTTCATAGCCAAATCAGGGTGGTACCACGGAGCTTCTCAAGCCTCCGTCCCTGGGCGTGGGGATGGAGGCTTTTTGTTTTGTCGGCTGCTGAAAGCGGTTGCCAGCTTCGTTCTCGGCTCAAAAACATCCTCAACGTACCCCGGAGGGTACGCCTGCGGTGTTTGAGTCGCCTGCGGCCTTGCCGGACGACCGCTTTGAGCAGCCTCAATGCGATGAGGAGAAGGGGGAACCATGACACGGATGATACGGATCTTTGATACGACCTTACGTGATGGAGAGCAGTCTCCAGGCGCCAGCATGAATGTGGAAGAGAAAATCATGGTGGCCAAGCAATTGGCTCGATTGGGGGTCGACATTATCGAGGCAGGATTTGCCTATAGTTCGCCCGGAGATTTTGAGGCGGTGCGGCGGATTGCGCAGGAAGTCGAGGGGCCGACGATTTGCAGCCTGGCGCGGGCGCGTCCGGAGGACATCGATCGAGCATGGGAGGCGTTGAAGGGGGCCCCGAAGGTCCGTATTCATACGTTTCTCTCGACCTCGGATATCCACTTGAAGCACCAGTTCAGAATGACGCGCGACGAGGCGAAGAGGCGTGCGGTCGAGATGGTACAACGGGCGAGAGGATACGTGGAAGATGTAGAGTTTTCACCCATGGATGCCAGTCGCTCCGATCTCGCCTATCTCTATGAAGTGATTGAGGCGGTGATCGCCGCAGGAGCCGGGACGGTCAATATTCCTGATACGGTCGGGTACGCGATACCACAAGAATTTGGTCGCCTCATTCGTGGAATTCGTGAACAGGTTCCGAACAGCGCCAAGGCGGTGATCTCCGTCCATTGCCACAACGATCTCGGCCTCGCTGTGGGGAACAGCTTGGCAGCGGTGTTCGAAGGGGCCGGCCAAGTTGAGTGCACGATCAATGGAATCGGTGAGCGGGCAGGAAACACGGCGTTGGAAGAAATTGTCATGGGGCTTCGGACAAGAAAAGATTACTATCGAGCCGACACGAAGATTCATACCGAAGAGATCTCGAAGACCAGCCGATTGGTCAGTAAGATCACCGGCATGGTGGTGCAGCCGAATAAAGCCATCGTCGGGGCAAACGCCTTCGCGCATACGTCCGGCATTCACCAAGACGGCCTGCTGAAGGATAAGACGACCTATGAAATCATGCGGCCAGAATCGATTGGGTTGGTTGAAAGCAAGATGGTCATGGGGAAGCTTTCTGGCCGGCATGCATTTCGCCAGCGGCTCGAGGAGTTAGGGTATACGCTCTCGGATGAAGAGGTAAACCATGCGTTCGAGCGGTTCAAGAGGTTGGCCGATCAAAAAAAAGAGATCTACGAAGAGGATCTCGAAGTCATTGTCTCCGAAGAGTTGGCCAAGATGGCCGATCGGATTTCCTTGAAGTCATTCCATGTTGCCAGCGGGACTGATCAGGTGCCGACCGCCACGGTCGAGCTCGAAATCGACGGACGAACGATCTCGCAGACCGGGACAGGCGATGGGCCGGTGGATGCAGTCTATCGGACGATTGCCGCGATCACGCAGACGAAAAGCACACTCCTCATGTATGTCGTGAAGGCGATCACGGGGGGGACAGATGCCCAGGGCGAGGTCTCGGTCCGGGTTCAAGAAGAGGGACGCACCGTCTCAGGCCATGGGGCGGATACGGATATCATCATGGCCTCGGCGCGGGCCTATCTCAATGCGTTGAACAAGCTGTTGTACCTTGCCGGAAAACAGGCGCAGGGCGAACAGAAGGTGAACTTGATTTAAGGAAAGCGACCAGGGTAGAGTCACCGGCTCCGGTCTGCGACCGGGAGGTATCGTTGACTCTGAGGTGCTCCGTGGTTCACGTCACCCTGGCAGATCGACCGGAGTTTCTGGCTGGCGATCATACCGTCCTTCGAGAGCTGCTACATCCGGCGAAACAACCGCTCACGCTTGGGTATAGTGTGGCACATGGGACATTGGCTCCCGGCGTCCGGTCAAAATGGCACAGGCTGACGTCTGCAGAGGTCTACTATATTATTGCCGGTCAAGGGCGATTGTCCGTGGACAACTCGGTTGCCGCGGTGGAATCAGGCTCCGTCGTCTATGTGCCTCCAGGGGGAAAGCAGTCTCTGGAAAATACGGGACCCACCGCCATCGAATTCCTTTGCTTGGTCGATCCCGCTTGGCGACCAGAGGATGAGGAAGTCCTGGAATAGAAGCGTGTGCGATCATCACTCACAAAGAGGGAGAGTGGTCTGTGAAGGCAAGGATTGCCGTACTAGCCGGTGATGGCGTAGGTCGGGAGATCGTCCCTGAGGCAGTCAAGGTGCTGAAGGCCGTGGCCGAGAAGTTCCAGCACACGTTCGAGTTTTTGTCCGGTGATGTCGGCGGCCAGGCCATCGACAAAGTCGGCGTGCCGCTCCCTCACGAAACACTGACTCTGGCCAAACAGAGCGATGCCGTCTTACTCGGGGCGGTCGGCGGTCCCAAGTGGGAAGGGCTGGAATATGGCTTGCGTCCGGAACGTGCACTGTTGGGATTGCGCGAGCACCTGGGACTCTATGCGAATCTGCGGCCGGCGAAGCTGTATCCGGTGCTGGCCGATGCTTCCACGCTGAAACGCGAAGTGATTGACGGGATCGACATCCTCGTCATTCGGGAACTGACCGGCGGCATTTATTTCGGGAAGCCCAAAGGCATCGAGAAATTGCCGAACGGGAGCGAACGAGGATTCAACACCGAGGTCTATACCACAGAAGAGATCCAGCGTATTGCGAAAGTAGCGTTTGAGGCGGCGAGAAAGCGCAGAAAAAAGGTGATGTCTGTCGATAAAGCGAATGTGTTGGAATCATCCGAGCTCTGGCGTCGTGTTGTCATCGACGTCCACAAGGATTACCGGGATGTGGAACTGAGTCATATCTACGTCGATAATGCAGCGATGCAACTCGTGCGCAATCCGCGGCAATTCGATGTGATGCTCTGCAACAATATATTCGGTGACATCCTAAGCGATGAAGCCGCGATGTTGACCGGCTCCATCGGCATGTTGCCGTCGGCTAGTATTGGATCGCAGGTCGGACTGTTCGAGCCGATTCACGGCAGCGCGCCGGATATTGCCGGGAAGAATGTGGCGAATCCTATTGCGACGATTGCCTCGGCGGCCATGATGCTGTCCTATGCGTTCAAGCTGGATAAGGAAGCGGACGCCATCGAGCAGGCGATCGTGAAAACACTCGATCTCGGCTATCGCACGAAAGACATTCATAGTTCGGGTACTCGCCTTGTCAGTACGACAGACATGGGCGAGGCCATCCTGCGAAATCTGAATTAAACAGGATTTACGAGAGAAATGAGTACGGATCTCAAAGCTCGTTTGATCCAGACCGTTGCCGGTACCGGAGACTCCGGATGGTCAGGCGACGGAGCTTCGGCCCTTGCTGCCTGTCTAAATGAACCGAAGAGTCTCACCCTCGACGCTGATGGCAATCTGTTCATTGCCGACTCCGAGAACCACGTCGTTCGGAAGGTCGACAGGAAGACCCACTGTATCAGGACGATAGTGGGATGCGTTCAGGAAGCTGGATCTGGCGCGAAACCCGTCCCGCCCCCTCCAGTCGCTGAAGGAATGGAGGGTGATCCTTTTGCCGAAAGCGGCACTGTCAATTCACATGCCTTTACCCAACAGACTGACCTGAGTGGGACCGTTCGTTATGTTGTGACCGGTACGGCCCCGGCCAAACGTTTCAGTGGCGATGGCGGTCCTGCGAATCAAGCCCTGTTGAATTTTCCGACAGCGGTTGTTGTTGATCAGGCAGGGCATCTCTACATTGCAGATACGCTGAACCATCGGGTCCGGCGTGTGGATGCGGTGACCGGGGTGATCACGACAGTCGCAGGCCTGGGCCAACCTCGGTGTTCGGGGGACGGGGGACCCGCCGTGGAGGCCGGGTTGAATGAACCGGCTGCCTTGGCGGTGAGTCGCGTGGGCATCCTCTATATTGCCGACCAGAGTAACAACCGCGTGAGGGCGGTGGATTTGGCCACAGGAGAAATTCGTACGGTCGCAGGGACGGGAACGGCTGCATATAATGGAGATGGCGTGGCTGCGACAGAAACTGGCCTGGCTGGTCCTGGTGGATTGGCGCTTGCGTCGGATGGGACACTATTCATTGCCGATAGCTTTAACGGAAGGATTCGTGCCGTTGATCCTGTTACTGGTCTCATAAGAACTGTGGTGGGCGATGGCGGCGAGTATCGGTACCAGGGCCCGGGTGAACCACCCAGCAGCAGTCTCTCTCGGCCATCGGGGATTGCATTGGACGAATCGGGGAATCTCTTCTTCACCGATTCGGACAATCATCTGGTACGGCGATGGGATCGGACCACTGGGCGTATCGAGCGCATTGCCGGCGTTGGTGTGGCAAACTATGGGGGCGACGAGGGCGCGGCCCTCGAAGCCAGTTTGAGTTACCCATTTGGAATCGTGATGGATTGCGCGGGGCAGCTGCTCGTGGCGGATACGTTCAATCACCGCATTCGCGAAATTGCGCTGTAGGTAGGATCGAGAGTCATGTTGAAAAAGAAATCAGGGTATGTCGTCGCGGTCGTCGGTGCGACCGGGGCAGTCGGGACAGAAATGATCGAGGTGCTCGAGGAACGAAAGTTTCCCGTCACACGCCTAGTCCCGCTCGCCTCCACTCGTTCTGCCGGCGGTATGGTGACATTTGATGGGAGCGAGGTTCCTATTGAGGTTTTGACGAAGGACTCGTTTACCGGCGTGGACATCGCGCTCTTTTCTGCTGGAGCGGAACTCAGTCGAGAGTTTGCTCCGATCGCGGTGAAGGCTGGCGCGGTGGTGATCGATAACAGTGCCGCCTGGCGGATGGCCCCTGAGGTGCCGCTCGTCGTACCCGAGGTGAACGCGCACGACATCCAACGGCACAAGGGCATCATCGCTAACCCGAATTGTTCAACGATTCAAATGGTCGTGGCGCTGAAACCCTTGCATGATCAGGCTCGAATTAAGCGGATTGTCGTCACGACCTTTCAATCCGTTTCCGGCACGGGGAAGGAGGCCATGGATGAGCTGATGGCGGAATGCCAAGACCTGCTGAGCTTCAAGCCGGCGAGTCCCAAGGTCTACCCCTATCAGATTGCCTTCAATTGCATGCCGCAGATCGATGATTTCCTTCCGTCAGGGTATACGAAGGAAGAGATGAAGATGGTCCATGAGACCAGGAAGATCATGGGTGACCAGTCGATTCATGTGACGGCGACGACAGTGCGAGTGCCGGTATATGTCGGCCATTCAGAAGCCATCAATATCGAAACTGAGCGGAAGTTATCGGCCAACGAAGCCCGCGCCCTTCTGTCGACCGCACCAGGCGTGCTGCTCTATGACGATCCGGCACATAAGATTTACCCTATGCCGTTGGAGGTTGCGGGGAAGGACGAGGTCTATGTCGGTCGCATTCGTGAAGATGAATCGATCGCCAACGGTCTCAATCTGTGGGTGGTGGCGGACAATTTGCGCAAAGGGGCCGCCCTCAATGCGGTGCAAATCGCAGAACATTTGGCCACAGGCTGATGGCTGAGTGGGGGAGTCTGGGCAAAGTCTTCATCGGGATTGGACTGTGCGTGGCGGTGGTCGGTCTGTTGCTGCTGATCGCAGACCGTGTTCCAGGGGTTGCGAATCTCCTGGGGTGGTTCGGAAAGCTGCCCGGCGACATTTCCATTCGACGAGACAACTTCAGCTTTTCGTTTCCCCTCGCCACTAGCCTGCTCATCAGCATTCTCCTGAGTCTGGTATTCTATTTGATAACATGGATCTTTCGCCGGTGAAGCAACTAAGGGGTGGAGTGTTTCGCGTCATCGTGGCGGGAGCATGCCTTCTCAACCTGTCCTCTGGAGCCGAGGCCGCGCAGTCGATCCGAGTCCTCCTGTCGGCCGATGTCCCTCAGCTCGAAATCCGTGCGGACAGTCCGTTGTGGATGACGGATACACAAGGCCGCGGTCAGTCTATGCGCGCGACGGTTCAGGTCGTAGCATCTGGAACGGGGTTTCTGCTGAATGGCGTCCGCATGCAGACGCAGCAGCTGACCCTGCATGGCGGAGAGCAAGGCCTGACACTGACGTTTCCACGGCCCTCTCGAAGGCTCAATGGGGCGGCGGTTTCATCAGGCGACGCCGGCACTGGCGTTTCGGTGAGCGGCCTCATCCATCTCGTGCGAAGAGGCAAGGGGTTTCTGGTCATTAATCGGGTGGATCTTGAAGAGTACGTCAAAGGGGTGGTTCCCGCAGAAGTCAGCTCGACTTGGCATCCCGAGATGTTGAAAGCGCAGGCGGTTGCCGCCCGGACCTATGCGCTGTATCAGCAGATGTTGAGCGCCACGCGTGAGTATGACGTGGAGGCCACGGTGCAAGACCAGGTCTATCGCGGGAAGCAGGGGATTGATGCCGGGATTCTGCGTGCGGTCGAAGAGACCCGCGGGTTGGTCGTGACCTATCAGGATGCGCCGATCTATGCGGCCTTCTCATCGACGGCCGCCGGACTGACGGAAGATGCAATGAATGTGTGGTCGAAGGAGTACCCCTATCTCAAGGGCGTTGAGTGCCCCTTCGATCTTGCGTCGCCCTACTATCAATGGAAGTCCTCCTTCAAAGTTGAAACTCTCGAGCAGAATTTGCGACAGCAGGGCTTCTCCGTGGGGACGATTGCGACGATGACGCCCTTGTCGTTCAGCCGCGGGGGGCGAATCGCAAAGCTGCGCATACTTCATTCTGGTGGAGAATTGGTTCTTCGCGGAGAAGAATTGCGAAAAGCGGTCGGGTACACCATCATCCCCAGCACGCAGTTTGCGATCGAATCTATCGGCCGGGATATAGTGCTGTCCGGCTTCGGTGCGGGCCATGCCGTCGGCATGTGCCAGTGGGGAGCGAAAGAACTGGCTGAGCTGGGCTATCCCTTTTCGACGATTCTTCGGTATTACTATCCGGGTACCGAACTGCAGAATATGGCGCTGACCAAACCTCCGACCCCGCCGCCCTCCTGATGCAGCTCTCCGAATTCGACTTTCCGTTCGATTCCTCGTTGATTGCCACCCACCCAAGCGTCCCGCGCGATCACGCCAGGCTGCTCGTTCTGCAGCCTCTCGATCGTTCGCTCGCCCATTGCCGCGTCGACGACTTGCCAGACCTACTTCGGTCAGGAGATCTCCTTGTGGTCAACAATACGAAGGTGTTGGCCGCGCGCGTGGTTGGACGGAAGCGTCCTTCCGGCGTGGAGGTCGAGATCCTTTTTGTGAAGGATCTGGGCGATGGGATCTGGGAAGTGTTGATTAAAGGAACGTTTCGTCCGGGACAGATTATTGAGATGGGGGCAGGGACTTCTGCTGTGGTGGTCGAGCGTGGCGCAACCAGAACGACGGTTCGGGTTGAGAGTCCGATTCCTCTGTCTGAGTGGCTGCGACAATATGGTCGAATGCCGCTTCCGCCTTATTTGAAACGTGCCCCGACCGACCAGGATCGAGAATGGTACCAGACCCTGTTCGCGCAGCATGAGGGGGCCATTGCGGCACCGACTGCCGGGCTCCATTTCACACCGGAGTTGGTGACACGGCTGCAACAGCGGGGAATTGGCCTCACGACTGTGACGCTCCACGTTGGTGTCGGGACCTTCAAGCCGGTGACAGTCGATCAGATCGAAGACCATCGGATGGGGACAGAATGGGTCGAGGTCGGAACAGAGGCAGTTCGTGCCATCAGGCAGGTGCAAGCGACGGGCGGACGAATTGTCGCCGTCGGGACCACAGTTGTACGCGCGATCGAAACTGCCGCTCGCGCCGCGGCAGGCGAGGTCCGACCCTATCAGGGAGAGACAGATATGTTCATGACGCCAGGGTTCTCATTCAAAGTGGTCGATGCCCTCCTCACGAATTTTCACTTGCCACGGACCACATTGCTGATGCTGGTCTCCGCATTCGCCGGGACCGAATTTCTTCGACAGGCCTATGCAGAGGCGGTTCGCCAGCGGTATCGCTTCTACAGTTATGGTGATGCGATGTTGGTTCTGTCGGCCGCAAAGAAATAAAGAGGCTCAAGGGCGAACCGGATCGCGATATGGAGTAGGAGTGGCTACAAGAGTTCGCGGTGAATCGTGATGGGGAGCGTGGCTTTGAGCGATTCAGAGAAGGCCATCAGAGCGCGTTGCTGCTTTTGAAAGAGGACGTCCTGCAGGGCACGGTCCTTCGCCGAGGCGGCCTTAGCCGGATCTGATTCCGTTTGCCGCAGCGTGAGGGCCTGCGCTTCTGCAAGCTCGGCAGGAGTAAGGGCTACGGCGTCGCGGATAACCATCCGGGCTTTGTTACTCAGCACTTCTTTTGTTTCCATCGCTTCGAATATCGCGGGAGTCAGGTGATTCGCTGCCAGGAGCCGTTGGTAGAGCTCCGGATCGAATGTGCCGTTCTTTTGGAAATCGGGGATCTGCATGATGACGTCGCGCAGATCGTCGTCGGCCACGGTCAGGCCCATATTCTTTGCCGCGATGAGCCAGCTCCGATTGTCGACGAGTTGATCCACCACAAATTGCTTGATCGTCTCGTCTTTGAACTCTCCAGGGACTTTGTCCTTGTAGAAGCGATAGGTATTCTCATAGGCGCGCCGGAACTCATCGCGAGACACGGTGAGATCTCCGACTGAGGCAACGACGGCGCCCGGCTGCTCGCCAAACCCCCACCAACCCATGGTGATGACGAAGGCGATGGCGATGATCCCCATGATGGACTTCAGGAGCCAGGGATAGTTATGGGACGCCTCACGCATCAATTTGATCATCACGACTCCTCGGAAAATTCGTCTCGATGGATTGTACTCAGGGATCTGCGCAAAGGCAAGAGACGACCGATCGTTCCTCCATGCCGCGCCTCAAGATTGAGTAGCCTTGTCTGTTCATAAAGTTGAGGTATATCACCAGCAATGTCGACCTGTCGAAGAATGGTCTTTGTTTGTGCTAGGTAGTCTGATTTGTTATACTTTGCCACTAATTGCAAGGAGATCCCTTGGCGGAGGAGGTCAGTGGAGTTCATTCGATCGGGGCCGGGGTCTACCCCAAGGCGCAGGTCCTGAATCGTGGTATCGCTAAGCTGATCGATCTGTTCATTGTCGCGGCAGCCGATCAAGTGATCGCGCCGGTAGGTTTTCTTGCGGGATTGGCGTATATACTCATTGCTGATGGATTTGCCGGTGGGCGTAGTATCGGTAAGCGATTGATCGGCCTCCAGACGGTGCTTCCGCAGCGGCGCGAGGCAGCAGGGTTTCGAGAGTCCATTATTCGCAATCTGCCCTTTGCGGTCGCTCAGCTAGCCTTCGCGGTTCCGTATATCGGATGGATTGTGTCGGTAGCGGTCATTGCGTTCGAAGCGGTATTGATTCTCGGAAACGAACAGGGGCGGCGTCTTGGTGACGAGGTTGCCGGTACCCAGGTTTTGGATGTGGGCCGACTAGCGTTACCCGACTGAGCGTGCCATCAGAGTCTGAGGGGAAGGGAGAGCAACTGTGGGCTTCGCGAGTGACATCTTCGGATGGTTCTCAAACGACCTGGCCATTGACCTGGGAACGGCATCGACGCTTGTCTACGTGCACGGGAAAGGGATTGTGCTCAACGAACCCTCGGTCGTGGCGGTTGAGAAAAAGACCGAACGAGTGCTCGCGGTCGGCACGGAAGCGAAGAGAATGTTGGGACGTACCCCGGGCAACATCATCGCAGTGCGGCCCATGAAAGAAGGCGTGATCGCCGACTTCGAAATGGCAGAGCAGATGTTGAAGCGGTTCATTCAGAAGGCGCACAACCGCAGCGCGTTCGTGCGTCCGCGAATCATCATTGGTGTGCCGTCGCGTATTACGCAGGTGGAGCAGCGGGCGGTCCGAGACTCGGCGGAACTTGCCGGTGCTCGCGAAGTGTACCTGATCGAAGAACCGGTGGCCGCAGCTATTGGAGCCGGCCTTCCGATCACCGAACCCTCCGGCAACATGGTCGTTGATATCGGCGGTGGCACGACCGATATCGCCGTCATTTCGCTCGGCGGAATCGTCTATAGCGAATCCGTCAAGGTCGCAGGCGATCGCATGGATGATGCGATCATGAATTACATTAAGAAGAAGTATAACCTCCTCATCGGTGAACATATGGCGGAACGGATCAAGTTCGAAATCGGATCCGCCTATCCCTTTGAGGAACGCAAGACCATGATGATCAAGGGGCGCGACTTGATTTCCGGCATTCCCCGTACGTTGGTGGTGGATGACTCGGAAATCCGGGAAGCGTTGCAGGAACCGATCGGGACAATCGTCAATGCGATTAAAGTAGCCCTGGAGAATACCCCGCCAGAGTTGGCGGGCGACATTATTGATCGTGGCATCGTACTCACGGGCGGGGGATCTCTGCTGAAGGGCATGGATACGCGCTTTCGGGAGGAGACGAATCTGCCGATCATCACCGTGGACGATCCCCTGACCTCCGTCGTCTTGGGGGTCGGGAAAATCCTCGATGAGCTGGATCTGCTTGCCAAAGTATCGGTCATGTCCCAGGCCAATACCTACCGATAAGGTTCCATCCCAAACTCCCCTATGTGGATGGCTAATTCTCGCTCTACCTATGGTGCCAGACGCCTGGCGCTTGTCTGCTTTGCCCTCCTACTGGTGGCTCTTTTTCTGCTTCCCGGTCAAATCCAAGGTCTCTTACAGTATGTGGATGGGCCAGTCGGATATGTCGTGCGCGTTCCGCTCGAAGCCATCGCGTCCATCGACTTTGGCATTGCTGATCGTTGGCAGCAGTATGTGGCGTTGCAAGGAGTCCGGGAAGAGAACCAACAACTCCGGAAAGAAATTGAATGGTTGCGCGGGCAAAATAGCCAATTGCGTGAGTCAGCCGTTGCGACAGAACGATTGACGGCGTTGCTGCAGTTTAAGGAGCAAGCGCTCCCCACGATGGTAGCCGCACAAGTCATCGGGCGTGATGCCACGAACCGATACCGTGCCATCATCCTCAACAAGGGGGAAAGCGACGGAATCAGGCCGGACATGGGAGTGATTACGCCCGCTGGTGTCGTCGGGCGCGTGGTGAAGACGACAGGGGCATCGTCGGTGGTGCTCTTGGTGACTGATTCGACCAACGCCATCGCTGGGCTCATTCAGCGGACGAGAGACGAAGGTATTGTTGAAGGGACCCAGCAAGGGCTGGCCCAGTTGAAATACATTCCGTTGTTGTCGACGCTCCGAGACGGTGATCGGGTTGTGACCTCGGGCCTTGTCGGAGGTTTTCCCCGAGGGCTAGCGATCGGAACGATCACGCGTATTGATAAGCAGGAAGGCGCTCTTTTCCAGTCTGCCGAACTCATGCCGGAAGTCGACGTGAGTCATGTGGAGGAAGTGCTGGTGATTCAGACGTCGTATGGACAGTCCATGAAGACCGGGGCGGGCGCGGACCTGCTCGGGAAGCCATCACCATGAAATTCCTTTTCTATCTGATTCTCTTGCTGCTCCTCGTGCCCCTGCAGACGACGCTGCTTCCACATGTGAGCCTATGGAATATTAAGCCGGATTTGGGGCTTGTGGCCGCCGCGCTTGTCGGGCTTCTTGCCGGTGAGTTGGAAGGCCTTCTCGTGGGGCTCGCGATCGGATGGGTCATGAACCTGTTCTCAGCCGGTGAACTCTGGCTAAGTCTCCTCTCAATGGGAAGCGTCGGGCTCTTGGCGGGATTCTTGGGCCGGCAGGTGTCGCAGGTGACGTCGATCTCGCTGGGCATGGGGTTGCTGATGGTGTCCCTGGCGAGTGGGCTGCTTGCCGTGATGAATTTCAAGCATCTTGACATGGCTCAGATGTGGTGGATGGTGGAGTCGATCGTCCTTCCTCAGGCCTGTTTTGACGGGGCGGTGGGGGCAGGGTTCTATTGGCTACTCTCTCAGCGGTTCGATATCACCCATTTGAGGATGGAATACTAGGTCTTGTCTTTGATGGGCGTAGCGGAATGTAGATTGTAACGCATGGCAACAGCTGGTCTGCACGATTCTGAACTTGGGGAACTCCAACGCCGATTGATCATTCTCCGCGTCGGCTTGTTGCTTGTCGTGGCTTTACTGGGGCTGCGGCTTTGGCACTTGCAGATTCGTGAAGGGCCCTACTACCGCGACCTCTCCGAGAACAATCGTACACGCTCCGTCATCATGGAGCCGGCTCGAGGGCTCATCTATGACCGCAACGGAGTGTTGTTGGCGAATAACGTGCCCAGCTTCACGCTCTACGTCTCGCTCGAGGACGTCAAAGATCGAGACCTGCTCATCGATCAGCTCAGCAATCTCTTGGGGCTAGATGATGGCCTCGTCAGGAAGAAACTCACGGCTCGCGGCAGTAAACAACTGCCGCGCAAAGTGAAGGATCGTCTCACTCTCCGAGAAGCGACGTTGGTCGAGTCTCACCGCCTGGACTTGCCCGGAGTGATGGTGCAAGTCGAATCGCAACGGAACTATCCTGGCGGAGTCATCGCCTCGCATCTGTTGGGCTATGTCGGGGAAGTGTCGCCCGAACAGTTGGAGAAACCTGAATTTGCCGACCTGCACCAGGGCAGCATTGTCGGGCAATATGGCGTGGAGAAATTCTTCGACCGACTCGTGCGTGGTCAGGCCGGGCAGAAAAGCATTGAAGTCGATGCATTGGGCCATGAGAAGCGAACTGTCGTCGTAGAGCAGCCCCACGCCGGAGATAATTTGTATCTGACGATCGATGCGCGGCTGCAAAAAGTGGCCGAAAATCTGTTGGGGCAGGAATCGGGTGCGATTGTCGCGCTTGACCCAAGGACAGGTGACATCCTTGCCATGGCGAGCCGCCCCGGTTTCGATCCGAACATCCTCTCGCGGGAACTCACACCGAAACAATGGGCCGAGATCGTGCAAGATGAGGGGCGCCCGCTGAACAATCGAGCCTCGCAAGGCCAATACCCGCCCGGTTCGGTCTTCAAAGTGATGATGGCTGCCGCAGCGCTGGAGACCAAAACCGTGACACCGTCCACTTCGATTTACTGCAACGGGGGGTATCAGTTCGGTCGCCGTGTCTACCATGATTGGAAGGCCGGCGGGCATGGCCCGGTGGATCTTCGGCGTGCGCTTGTGCAATCGTGCGACGTGTATTTCTATACGGTCGGGCAGCGGATGGGGATCGAGACGATGGCCTCCTTTGCCCATCAGTTTGGGCTGGGGGAGGAGACGGGGATTGAACTGCCGTCTGAACGGGTGGGGATCGTGCCTTCCGCAGCCTGGAAACAGAAGGCCAAGAATGAGGCATGGTTGCCAGGCGAAACGATCTCGGCATCAATCGGGCAGGGCTATGTGAATGTGACTCCGCTGCAGATGGCGAGCTTGATCGGCACAGTCGCAAACGACGGAGTGACTTTCCGTCCGCGATTGGTCCAGGCGGTGATGGATCGAGCGACAGGAGAGTTGCAGAAAAGGCCTGCGGTTCCAAAACGCACGTTGAAGCTAAGGCCGGATATTTTGCCGCTGATTAAAGAGGCGCTGGCTGGGGTGGTGACTGAGGGGACAGCCACGCGGGCGAAGTCGGCGCTGGTGACGATCGCCGGGAAGACCGGCACGGCCCAGACGACGGCCTTGCGCACCGGTCCAGAGAAAGATATTCCGAAAAAGCTCCGCGATCATGCCTGGTTTGTGGCCTTCGCCCCGGTCGAAGCGCCCACCATCGCTGTTGCGGTGCTGGGCGAACATATGGGCCACGGAGGTTCTGCGTCGGCGCCTCTCGCCAAAGAGCTGATTGAGACCTATGTGAAGCTGACACAGTCCGCTCCTTCCAGCAGTGTGGTGGAGGAACTATTGCGCCAGAAACGGATACCGGAGGACAGGGAGCGAGATGATCGACCGGGTGATTAGTAGCCGTGGCTTCGATAATTTCGATTTCCGTTTTATCGGACTGATCTTTATCATTCTGGGGGTTGGCGTCCTGTCGATTTATAGTGTGACGCATGACCAAGGGGTCTCATTCCCATTTTATGCAAAACAGCTTGTTTGGATTGTTCTCGGTGCGGTCGCGTTTCTGGTCATGTGGCTCTCGGACTATCATCGAATCGCGCGGTTAGCGTATCCTGCCTATGCGATTATCTTAATCCTATTGGCCGTCGTGCTGTTCGAGGGGAAGAGCAGTCGAGGAGCACAACGCTGGATCCCGATCGGACCGTTTGCATTTCAGCCATCGGAATTCGCGAAGCTCGTCCTCATTCTGACCTTGGCGCACTACTATTCGAAAGCGCCGCGGGTGGGCTGGCTCCAACGGGTGGTGCTCCCGGGGCTGTTGGTGCTGCCAGGGCTACTCTTGATCCTGAAGCAGCCGGATCTCGGAAGCGGGTTGAGCTTCTTGGCCGTCTATGCAGCGATGTTATTGATGGTAGGTATGCGGTCGAAGGCGTTGGGTGTCATCCTCCTTTTTTCGCTGATGCTGTTCCCCTTCGCCTGGGAGATGATGTGGGGGTCATTGCATGATTATCAGCGGCAGCGCATTATGGCGTTTGTCGATCCGGCCTATGATCCTGGAGGCAAGGGATACCATGCTCTCCAATCGCGGATTGCGATCGGAGCGGGGGAGTTGACGGGGAAGGGGCTCTACGGAGGAACGCAAAGCCAATTGAAGTTTTTGCCCGAGGGGCACACCGACTTTGTTTTTTCGGTCTTTGCGGAGGAGTGGGGATTTCTCGGAGTGCTCGCTCTCTTGATCTTGTTTGTCGCGTTGATCTGGCTGTCATTGGAAATTGTGGCCCGTGCGAAGGATCAGCTCGGTGCGCTGCTTGCGGTCGGCATCATATGCATGTTGTGTTTTTGCGTGGTGGTCAATATAGGCATGACGGCAGGCATGTTCCCTATTGTGGGAATTCCCCTTCCGCTCATGAGTTACGGTGGGAGTGCGACGATTATGACGATGGCGTCGCTCGGCCTGCTCTTGAATGTCAAACGCCGTCGAGTGAGTTTCTTTTAGTGAGAAGGTGATCGCCCGGTTTCGAATGAGTCGGGACCGAGGCCAGAGTGGTATTCATGGTGCGGACCGTCGGGTCGACGAGGCGTCGAGTGGAGGCCGTAACCTGGGGATTCCCCGCGTTCGCCCTGCACATTGGTCCGACGGTTCTACTGAACGGAAGGAGTCGGTATGGGAGTGGAAATTGCCATTACAGTCGCACGCGAAGAAACTCGCGTCGCGGTTTTGGACGGCGGAGTCGTCACGGATCTCTTCGGAGATCGGGCGAAGCATAAGGACTTCGTCGGGAACATTTACAAAGGGAAAGTGGCGAAAGTATTGCCTGGCATGCAGGCGGCATTTGTGGATATCGGGCTCGAGAAGGCGGCCTTCATGCACGTCTCGGATTTGTCATTGGATTCCGAGCCTGGCGACACGCTCGTTGACGGGGATGAGGACGACAAGGATGCCGATAAGGACGGAGATATGCTGGGCCCCCGGCGCCAAAGCTCCAAGCCGATTGAGCAGTTGCTGAGTGAAGGGCAGGAACTAATGGTCCAGATTTCCAAAGGACCTATCGGCACGAAGGGCTCGCGGGTCACGACGTATGTGTCGCTCCCTGGCCGGTATCTTGTCTTCATGCCCAACGTGGAACATATCGGTGTGTCCCGCCGCATTGCCCGTGACGAGGAGCGCGCCAGGCTCAAGGACATTATGAAGCGGGTACGGCACCCAGGCTGTGGCTACATTGTTCGTACGGTGAGCGAAGGGGTCAAAGAAGATGAACTGCGATCCGATGTTGATTTTTTGCACGTGCTCTGGCAGGACATCCTGGCGAAACGTGAGCAGAAGGGCGCGCCAGCGTTGCTCCACGCCGACTTGAGTCTGAGTTTCCGCGTCGTGCGCGATCTCTTTGGGAAGAAAGTCGATCGTTTATGGATCGACTCGCGTGAGGAGTATCAGGCGGTCAGGGACTTTGTGCAGCGGTTTTCGCCTGAACAAACCGCTCGCATTCATTTCTACGACAAAGATGAAAGTCTCTTTGATCATCTGGGCGTGGAACAGGAGATGGCGCGGGCTCTGAGCCGCAAAGTCTGGCTCAAGTCCGGCGGGCATCTCGTGATCGATCATACGGAAGCGATGACCGTCATCGACGTCAACACAGGACGGTTCGTGGGGAAGCGCGATCAGGAGGAGACCATTCTCCGGAACAATCTGGAGGCCGCGAAAGAAGTAGCCTATCAGATGAAGTTGCGCGGGATCGGCGGGATTATCATCGTGGACTTCATCGACATGGAGCGAGAGAAGAATCGCGACAAGGTGTACCACGCGTTGCTCGATGCGATGTCAACCGACAAGGCCCGCACCAGAGTGTCCAGAATTTCTGACCTGGGGCTGATCGAGATTTCTCGCGAACGTGTGCGAGAGGACCTCCTGCGTTCGCTCTCCGAGCCCTGTCATTATTGCGAAGGGCGGGGCTATACGAAGTCTCCGACCACGGTGGCCTATGAAATATTTCGCGATGTTCGTAGGATCGGCAGCAGTCCCGAGCCGCAGCGGATCGTCATCGGTGCCCATCCCTCGGTCGTCGGGTTGCTGCAAGATGAAGAGCGGCAAGGTCTTGAGGCCGTGGAGCGAGAGTGTGCCGCGAAAATCATCGTCATACCGGACGAACACTTGCATCTGGAACAGTACGATCTAGCGGTGCTCTAGAGATTATGGTTCCGGTGCGACGAGATCTATGCAGCCCTTCAGCCAGCCCGTAGGTGCACATTCCTCCACTGAAGTCCCGGGTCCTTCCCCTGGTCAACCCATGACAAGGACGGAGTTAGAGTCCTGGTTCCGTCTGCGGGCGATCGAGGGAGTGGGGGACCTGACGGTTCTTCGGTTAGTTCGCGTCTGGCACTCTCCCGAGGCAGTCCTGCGTGCCTCCTGTGATGAGTTGATTCAGAGTGGATGTAGTCCCCAGCTGGCGGACGCGATACGACGCGGGCCTGATAGTCCCGCCTGTCGGAGCCTCGAACGGGAACTCAACGCGATTGAGCGAGGGCGCATTGAAGTCCGGAGCGTGTTGGATCCTACCTATCCCAAGCGACTGAAGATGATTGCAGACCCTCCGCCGCTCTTGTACATCACCGGCCAATTCACTGAGCAGGATGAACTGGCGGTGGCCATCGTGGGTGCAAGGCGTGCGACGGCAGCCGGACGTGTTCTGACCGAAGAGCTGAGCCACGATTTGGCGGTGTTGGGCATGACGGTGGTGAGTGGACTCGCGCGCGGGGTTGACGCGGCGGCCCATCGAGGCGCTCTCGCCGCACAGGGACGCACCATTGCGGTGCTGGGCTGCGGGATCGATCGAACCTATCCTCCGGAACATGAACGGCTGCGGCGACAGATCGAGGAGCGGGGGATGGTCCTGTCGGAGGTGCCCGTGGGTGCGCCACCCCACAGCCATCACTTTCCTCGACGGAATCGTATTATCAGCGGGTTGTCCCTGGGTGTCGTTGTCACAGAAGCAGCCATCAACAGTGGATCGTTGATTACCGCAAGACTGGCAGCTGAGCAGGGCCGAGAGGTCTTTGCGGTTCCTGGATTTGTGAAGGAAGACACCAGTCGCGGAACAAACGCTCTGCTTAAAGAAGGTGCGGCCTTGATCGAGCGCGCCCAGGATGTCATCGACGCGGTCCTGCCGCAGCTGGAGCCGCCGTTGCGTCTGCGGTTGCAGCGTTCTCAAAAGGAGAACGTCTGCGTCGATCATTTGGGCAAAGAGGAGCAACTGGTGTATGATGCCCTGTCGTATGATCCGTTCACTGTGGACGACGTGATTGTCACCACAGGGCTGTCGGTGTCCACCGTAATGGCCTCGCTTCTATCCCTGGAGCTTCGACAGCGAGTCAGGCAGCTGCCGGGGCAACGTTACCTTCGGGCATAATTGCCGAACAGTTGCACAGATTTGTTATATTTGATACGGATGAGAGGGAAGCCCTCGTAGCGAACCGGAGTCTTCATGGCTAAGTCACTCATCATTGTCGAGTCCCCGACGAAAGCACGCACCATCACCAAGTATCTGGGGCGTGGCTATACCGTCATGGCCTCGGTCGGACATATTAAGGATCTTCCCACCAGCAAGCTCGGCGTTGACCTGGAGCACGATTTCGAACCGCAATATGTGACGATCAAGGGAAAAGCGAAGGTCTTGGCGGAGATTAAGAAAAAAGCGGAAGAGTCCGACAAGGTGTTCCTCGCGCCGGACCCTGACCGCGAAGGCGAAGCCATCGCGTGGCACCTCGAACAGGAATTGCTCGGTAAATCCAAGGCAAAGTCCAAGAAGAAGACTGAGGGCAAGGTGTTCCGGGTGCTCTTCAATGAAATAACGGAATCGGCCATCAAGCGCGCGCTGCAGTCGCCGGGGCAGGTCGATATGAAGCTGGTGAATGCGCAGCAGGCCCGCCGGGTCCTTGACCGGATTGTCGGGTACCAAGGCAGCCAATTGCTCTGGACCAAGGTGCGTCGCGGGCTCAGCATGGGCCGGGTCCAGTCCGTGGCGATGCGATTAATTTGCGAGCGCGAGCAGGAACGAGAAGCGTTTCGCGCAGAAGAGTACTGGTCCATTGCGGTCACACTGTCCGGAACCAATCCGCCTCCGTTTGAGGCCAAGCTGCACAGCATTAATGGACAGGAGGCGTCGATTGCGACAGAAAGCGATGCGCGGCGCATCGTCGATGCTGTTCAAGGCAAAGAGTTTGTCGTTGACTCAATTGAACGTAAAGAAAAGAGACGGAATCCTGTCGCGCCCTTCATCACCAGCCGGCTCCAACAGGAAGCGGCGCGCAAGCTGCATTTCTCATCGAAGAAAACGATGACTTTGGCGCAGAAGCTGTATGAAGGAATAGAAATCGGAGCGGAAGGTCCGACCGGCCTCATTACCTATATGAGGACGGATTCCCCGCGCATTTCGAACGAGGCGATGGCAGAAGCGCGCCAGGTGATCCAGGAACGGTTTGGCGCCGAATACTTGCCCGCCACGCCGAACGTATACAAGACGCAGAAAGCGGCGCAGGAAGCCCACGAAGCGATTCGTCCCACTTCAGCGGCGCGCGACCCGGAGTCTATCAGGCAGTACCTAGAGCCGGATGTTCATAAGCTGTACCAGTTGATCTGGAATCGGTTTATCGCGTCACAGATGGTTCCGGCGGTTCTCGACGTGACCCGCGTGGAGTCGAGTCCCGTCAAGACGAGCGAAAAGTTTATTTTCCGATCAACCGGTACGGTGGTGAAGTTTCCCGGCCATACGATTGTCTACATGGAGGGGGTCGACAAGGAGCTACTGGCGCAGAAACAAAAGAGCGAGCAGGAGGTCGAGGACGAGGCCGAGCGCCAGCTACCGCTACTCAGCGAGGGAGAGCGGTTGCAACTCGTATCCCAGGAGGGACAGACGGTCCCCGGCGTGCTCTCGAAACAACACTTCACCCAGCCTCCGCCTCGTTATAACGAAGCCTTGCTGATCAAGGAATTGGAAGAAAAGGGCATCGGCCGGCCATCCACCTATGCGAGTATTATTTCGACGATTCAGGATCGCAAGTATGCCGAGAAGGCGGACGGGCGGTTCGCTCCCACCGAAACAGGTCGGACCGTGAACGATTTCCTGATGAAGGGATTCCCGGACCTGATCAACGTCGACTTCACCTCGCACATGGAAGAAGAGTTGGACGAAGTCGAAGAAGGCAATAAGCCGTGGGTGACGGCGGTGCGAGAGTTTTATGGGACCTTCACGACGGATCTGGAGAATGCGAAGACGATTCCTGGACCCAAGGACACGGTGGAGCCGCCGACGGATATTCCCTGCGAGAAGTGCGGCCGGATGATGGAGATCAAATGGGGACGCAACGGCAAGTTTCTCGCCTGTCCTGCATACAAGGACAAGCCTCCCTGCAAGAACACGCAGAACTTTGAGAAGCTCGAGGATGGCACCATTAAGATTGTCCCGAAGATTGAGTTGACGACGGATGAGAAGTGCGAGAAATGCAGCAGCCCGATGGTGGTGAAGACCGGGCGGTTTGGAAAATTCATCGCCTGCTCCGCCTACCCGGAGTGCAAGACTACCAAGCCGCTCACCCTGGGCGTGAAGTGCCCCCAGCCAGGCTGTGGCGGAGACCTCGTCCAGAAGCGGACAAGAAAAGGACGGTCGTTCTTTGCCTGCAGTAAGTATCCGGCGTGCGAATATGCCCTGTGGGATCGTCCCATCAACAAAGCCTGTCCGACCTGCAGCGCCCCCTTCCTCATCGAAAAAGTCAGCAAGCAAGTTGGCCGTAGCGTGCAGTGTCGGAACGAAGACTGCGGCTATCGCGAAGCCGGATAAGTCCGACCGTCTCCATCTTCCATTCAATCGTACCCCCTTCATTTCATCCTGCTGATGGGAAGCGGTATGTTGCGCTTCCATCACCACGTGGTGACGGTGCGAGATTGAGAACCAGTGTCGCTAATGATGAAAATCAAACTCAAGGAGACTCGACTGAACGAGTTGACGAAGGCTCCAGACGTGGTGATAATGACTCATGGTATAGCCATCTGGCGGTGATGGCGTCGTGAATGAAAGCGCCCTTGAGGGCCGACAATCTTCAAGAAAGGAGAGAAACCATGAAAGCGAAAGAGGGCGTTATCAACATCCTGAATAAGATCCTGACCGCGGATCTCACTGCCATCAACCAATACTTCGTCCATGCCAAGATGTGCGAGAACTGGGGCTATGAACGGCTCCATCACAAAGTGCGGGAGCGCAGCATTGACGAAATGAAAGATGCCGATGAGCTCATCGGCCATATCCTCTATCTAGATGGGGTGCCGAATGTGCAACGGATGAACACCGTCCAAGTAGGCGAGACAGTTCCCGAGCAGTTGAAACTGGATTTGAAAGCCGAGCAGGAAATGCTCGCCTTGTTGAGCGATGGCGTGGTGCATTGCACGAAGGTCACCGACTTCACCACGCGGCACATGCTCGAGGACATGGCCAAAGACGTAGACGAACATATCGATTGGATCGAAACACAGATGGAAAGTATCAAGCAGGTGGGGCTAGAGAACTACCTGGCTGAGCAGATCAAAAAAGAGTCGTAAGACATCCCACCGTATATCCCATCATTCGTTCAGTCCGCGCGGTTATCTTTGGAAATAGAGTAAGGCGGGGGCCTCAGGAGGAAGTGAAGACCCCCGCCGTGAAGTGGGAGGACACAGGTCCCACTTCCTTGCCGGTGTGTCGGGCACCGGCAAGCCTTACTATGGTCTGCTGATTGGACTTATTGGTAGTCCTCGTTCAGTGAGTTAAGAAAAGCGACAAGCGATGTCACGTCGGCGGCTGTAAGAGCCATTCCCTGAAGCTCGGTTGCTCCATTGCGCAGCGTTCCGGCGCGAGCCTGCGCGGAGACTCCGAGATAGAATCCGATGATATTGTCGAGGGTGTCGAATTGTCCTGTGTGCATGTATGGGTCGGAATGACCGAGGTCGCGCAGCCCGGGGGTTTTGAACCGGGCGATGGACTGGTCCAGGAGCGTCGCGTCCGACAGAGGGCAGGGCTGTTGGTCATTGCATAGGATGGCTCGGATCTTTGCCTGTGGGTTCGGCTTGTCAGGATTGGCAAAGATATTCCACACGCCAAGATCGGTCAATGTTGGATCTGCCAGAATTGGAACCTGTCGGAAGGGTTCCAATGCAGCAGGATGGAGTTCGGTGGCAGGAAGGTACTGGTTATAGTTTCCGTTGCGGGTGGCCAGATTGGGAATCGATAGTCCCGCAAACTGGCCGGCGCCGTGAATGCCATCGTATTCTTTTTGCGCGGTGCCGGTATTGTGCAGCTTGAAGTCTGTGAAGTTTGGTGCTGCATGACAAGCGAGGCAATTGCCGATCTTACCCGCCGTGATTTCTGCTGGCGTTGCGATTGGAGGAGTCGACGGCTCCGTAAGAAATATCTTCAACCCAGCGAGTTCAGGGGCCCCGAATTGAAAACTCTGTGTGTGAAACTGAAACTGGCCGTCTGGACGATTGGGGTTCGAGGTGACGAATTGGAGTGTCCCGGCCAGCTCACGCGCTGTCACAAGCTGGAGAAGACGCCGGCTGTAATCGATCGGAGTCTCGTTTGGGTCCGGCTGTTGGGGAAGGCCGTTGACTTCTACGAAGATATCGAACGGTGAGCGGATAGGCACTCCGCTGTCATCTGTTTGCGAGAAGAGGAGTCCGTTGACGTAAGCGGCGACTACTTTCACGACTGCATCGAATATCTCCTGATCCGTGCCTGATCCCACAAAGGCGCGGAATTCAGGCGGCAGGCGGAAATCGTCTGGAATATCGGAGTTCGTTCCTGTAAAAAGGATTCGGTAGGGCAATCCGTCGAACTGCTGCGCGACGTCGCCCGTTCCATCGTCGCCTCGGACGACCCGCGCAAGATGGGCAATGGCCTGGGCGCTTTCCCCTGGGAGCCATCCGAAGTTCCTGCCTGTAAAAGTGGCCGCAACCAAATCTTCCATCGAATTGAATTCCGTATCGAGATGGAAGAGGACTCCACCTGGCCGATCCAGTGTAGAATTGACGAGTGCAGGTGAGTTCCGAGGTGTCTCGGTCTTCCCATCGGCCCTTGCCGGAATCGGACTTCTGCGAGCAAAGTCGGCATAGGTCCGCATCCCGCCTCCCGGCGCTGTCAACACATCGTCAACGATGTGGCAGGTCCGGCAATTCATGGACATCCCTTTGAAGGGACCAGGATCGATTGGTGCGGCTGTTGTCAGCAGCGTATCGACAACGGGATCCCCGATATTCGGGGCGTTTACGTTGCCGCCGGCGTCCAGAAACGCCTTGAAGGATTGCGCGAACCTGGTTTCCACAAACAACCGTTCGCCGACATTTTGTTCAGCTCCGGGAGTTCCGGTGGCTTGGGCAGTAGCCGATCCGTTTCCCCCTCCCCCTCCTCCCCCGCATGCAGCGAAGAGCAGAGACCCGAGAATGATCGACAATGCTTGGGGGATGCGATGACATACGCGAGACCAAATCGATACTGCACGCATCGTGGCGCCTCCTATTTTTCTTCCTGTCATTGTGAGTCGCATTTTCAAATGAGAGATTCCGTGCCATCAAATACGGATAGGGCATTCTGAATTCGATAGAAGACTTCGACCAAAGCCGGATCGAATTGAGTCTTCGATGCGACGAGGAGGATTCTGAGCGCGACCTGGTTTCGGACCGCATCATCTGCATCTGGTACTTTGATCGCGTCGTACGCATCGGCAATGGCCAGGATCCTCGAGCCAAGAGGGATGAAGGTGCCTCTGATTCCATAGGGGTAGCCCGACCCATCCCATCGTTCGTGATGGTGTGCGATCAGGACGGAAGCTTCCCTGAGAAAGAAGAACGGCTCGAGAAGCGAGGCGCCAAGCCGAGGATGATTCTGTACGGTGACATAGGATTCGGAATCGAGTATGTTTCCCCCGATGGCCAGTTCCTGAGGAAGCATCAAGAGCCCGATATCGTGGAGGAGAGCGGCGAGTTTCAGATCGTGCAATTCGCCTGGATCGTCAGGCCGATTGCTTGTCCGATCGATAACGAGATGGCAGCTGTGCGGCGGCCGTGGCCTGAATGCCAAGGGAGCGCGCGGTCGATTTCCTTGCCGACCTGGCGAACGAGAATGCTTTCGACATCACGTCGTGACGCCAGAGGGAGTCGGAGGCGGTCGATCTTCCGGAGCATTGCCTGCATCGTGATGACTCCCGGGATGGATGTGTTCACAGACCCGCTGTTCCATCGTCACTCCTCCAAGAAAAACAAAAAGCCCAAGATCATGTCGAAGATCTTGGGCTCTGGGCGAAAAACCTCTGGCCGCAATCTGTGTCGAACGTCAGGACGCCTTAGCTCATCCTTCTTTCCCGTGCGCTCCTGCCATCAGCGGCTGTTTCAAGACCCACATTTCGTAGAGAGGGATGACCATCATGATGAGAAAGCCCACCGTCATGCAGGTGTCGCCCGTCAACATGGTTAAGACGAATACAGGAGAGACGTAGCTGATGAGCCAGGGAGAGATCAGGTCCAGCATCACGCCACCGAATGAAACCCATGTCGTGACGACTTTCAGCCTGCTGCCGGCCTTAGTGAGATAGAGGACATGCACGAGAATCATAAACACGACCGGCATCGTAAAGAGATGGAAGTGGGTGATTTCTGCCAGCTCTCTGAACGACATCGGTTCCCCGAATGTGACATCCGACCCCCGGTAGTGATCAGCGATTCCTTGGGGCGAAAGACCTGTCATGCTGTGGGCCCAGAAAAATGAAAAGGTAAAACCGGCCAGCATCAAGAAGAGAAAGAACGTATAGACAAGCCGGATGTGCCGATCTGAGTCGCGGAGGCGGAAGCGAGTGTTGAAGTTACGCATGATTGAGAGAGTCGCTCGCCATGTTAGTTTCCGAAGATGAACCCAAAGATTCCCTGTTGAGATTTTCTTACAGCCTCGCTATCGCTGCCGATCCCAGCCGGCTTCAAATAAAACTCATCGACCACCACCAATACCCGTTTAATTCCCGCGGTCATCGAGCGGACCGACATGGTGGCGCCGCTGATGTTGAGAATGTCTTTATTGAGGCGGACAGGATCGAGGACCGTTTTCCCCTCGTACTGGACGTTGAAGCGCTTCATTCGCACCTCGGCGCCGCGTGCTTCTCGAAAGACGAGCAGTTCCACGTTCGAGACATGTCCGCGCGCGTCCACTCCGACCATGTAGGTCATCGGTTTGTGCTTGCCGATGGTATTTTGCACGAGGGCATAGCCATCCACCTCCGTGCCGGTCTCTCCAAGATAGACCTCAAATGATTCTTCCGGAAATTTCCAGCCAATACGTTCTTCAATCTGCTGTTTCTTCTCCAGGCTTAGTCTCACAACTTCCTTCCGGATCCGTTCCGATTTGGGGAACATCAATTTGAGCGCGTCTTCTTCTGTGAGGTAAACGTCGGCATGGGTCATCTCTTGCTCCGTCAAGTAGCGTTTGAGATCGTTATCCCACACACGTTCAGCCCAGGCCATGGCAGGGGACATGATCGCGAAGAGTGCCAGTGAGAGGGCCAACAATCGAGTCATCATGCAGCAGCACACCCCCTTTCTTTCAGTTTGGCGTTGAGCCGGTTGACGACATCATTCGTCGTGTCTTCGGATGGTTCGATGGGCCACCACCGCATGGCTTCTTGGGTGACGCCACCGCGCGAGTGCCACCGCTGCCTGGTTTCCAGTACGCTGACAGAGGCCACGTCATTCATTCGTTTGACGGACATGGTAAAGCGGGCCCGTTCCTTGTTCCCAAAGCCTTCACGCGCGAAGATGCCATAGGACCGGTCTGAGGTTGGGGGGACATCCAGCCAGCTGGTCTCGATCACTCCCTTTTCTTTGTCGTAGCTCGCGATGGCCTGCCCTTTCATGGTCTCAAGCGAGGCATCCCAGACGCGGTCATAGGAGCACACAAAATACTGCTCGCGGCTTCCGCTCAGAGTGGCGCACCCGGCAGAGAGGAGCGTAAGGAGTACCAGGGCTATTCGAGATGTACGCATGGTGCACACTGCTCTTTCTTCCTCACGTCGATCCCTCACGCTTGAGTGAGGGATCGCCTGTATCCTGCCTAGAAATATGTTGCGATCGACATCACCAAGGCATTGTCGTGAATGCGCTCTAACGTATTTGGGTTAAAGGCCATCGGTTGATATTGATAGCTGAGCTTAATGGCGGTATCTTCAATCGGTCGATAGTTCAGACCAAAGGAGATCTGCTCCAGGTTGCCCCAGCCACCGGTTCCATTGGTGTTGTCCAGGTTAGTATTGACCCGGTCATATCTGATCACGGCAGTGAAGGTGGATCCTGGGCCAAACCGCTTCGGGGACCAGTTTGACAAGAACTCCGGCATGAAATGGTAGTTGCCCTGGATGTAGTAACCCATCCCGCGTTGCGGTGGGGTTCCATTGCCGCTGTTCCCGCCGATCTGGGTGAGCAATGATCCGGGCGCAAATCCGAGCTGATTCCCTATAACGGCTCGCGAGTTTCCTCTCGCATAGGACCAGGCCGCCTCGCCAATCAGTTCAAACGGGCCCTTTTGAAAGGTCCAGTCCAGAGCCGTGATGTTGAGCGGGGTGTAATTACTCGAATTGTTGTTCGAGTTTCCATAGTAGCTTGATCCGCCTATTTCCACGCCAAGCATCGGACTGTAGGCCAGGCGTCCGACGACCGCCTTGCCATTGTTGATATCGGCACCATCGTGCCCGGCGCAGGTCCGCTGACGAGCTTGACTCGTGCCGTCTGCTTCACTGACCAGAGGGGTTCCGTTTGCTCCATAGCCACAGGGACCGGTTGTGACGTACAACTCATAGTCCATCTTGCCGGTCCGGCCGGGGTAGAACGTTCCATAGATTCCCGCTCCGGTTTCCGACATGGTGGAAGGAATGATGAGTTGGGCGACCAGCGGCCGATCGGTGAGATCGTTCAGCGGTGAGTCGTGTAATAAGTTGAACTTTCCGAGGGGCATAAGCAAAATTCCGCCACGCAGGTTGATCTGTTCATTCACTAGGTAGTCGATAAAGCCAAACTCGAGTGACACTTCGATCTCATTCTCGGAACTTTCCCTGACGGCGTGCTCAATTTCCAGCTCGGTCGCGACCTTGACGTGTTCGGTCACGTCAGCATAAATAAATGGGATAAACCGCTGCTGATCGAAGTTGTTGGTCACGCCGGGACGGCCGTCACCGGCTTCGATACTGCCTTTCTGTTGGGTTCGATACTGAAAATCCATATATCCGCCGACGATGGCCTTGGGCGCATGAGACGAACGGCTTGGCATAGACCAAGCGACCTGAACCGGTTGAACTAAAAGACAAAGGAGCCTGTGTCTCCGTACGAAGATCTTTGCTGACTTCCGGCAAAGCGCCGATCCCAGGTTCGGCGTTCGGTGCCGCTCCACCTTCCCTCCGCTCGGGAGAGTCCACGCGGCGCTCCTGTTCCTGCAGCCGCTTATTGACTGCTTCATCGACCATTCGCTTGATGTCCTCCGGGGTCATGTTCTGTGCCAGGGCCGGCATGACCGGCAAACTGGCGATGACGAGAGCCCCGAGGATTGACCGGGTCCTCATAGTCAACCTCCATCCATGTAAGTGGTGAGTGGTATGACTCGGGACTCGCCGGTCTCTGGTCTTTACTGAGTAAACAACGACAGGGTGCGTTTCAGTGGGCTACGGCAATGCCTCCTTTCGCCAATAGGTTGATCATGATGTCACCGAGCGCCATCCTTTGATGGAAGAGAAGGGGATAACAACAATGCGTTTGCAGCGCTTGCACTTCAGCTCCAACCCCTGTCCGCACATCTTCGCGATCAGTTGACCGCACTCGCAACGGGTCTCGTCGCGGTCGGCCGAATGGCCGATAGGAGACGTCGTGCCTACCATTGCGAGATGCTCCTTTTCTCTAGATGAAATTGAGAACGATTATTAATATCCTATTCTCGCATATGGAGTCAAGAGGGGCGTGATCGAAGGGATGTATCGGTCTCAAAAGTGGGTTATACTGTCCGATGGATGCTTCAAAAAATGTGGGGAAACCAGCGGAAGTGGCAATCTATCGGTGTTCTCTGCCTGACGCTCTCAGGCTGTGCTACCGAGGTCCCCGTGACAGTGGCACCGCCTGATGTGTCGGGCACGCTAGTAGTGGGGCGGGTCGTTACGAGCATTACCGGCGAGTCGCAACGAATGTATCCTCCGGAACTCCGCTCCTTCGAGGTGATCAATATGGAGAACCAGGAACGGTATAAGGTCGATGTGCAGTCCGCTGATGAATATTTTTCGCTTTCTATTCCTCCAGGACATTACGAGCTGAGTCGCGTGCAGATCAATGAAGGTCCCTTCTTGTCCATGGCGGAGCTCTCGGCGAGCTTCCTGCTCAAGCCGGATGTGACGACCTTTCTGGGCACCTGGTACTTCGGGGTGGATTCTCCGAGATATGGACGCCAAGTGGTTGTTTCCATGACCTATGATGAGCAAGACCAGCAGCGAGCCCAACAGTTCGTCAAGGACACGTATCCCACCCTTAACGCGAAGTCTCCGGTGACGCTGGTTCCAGAGCCATCGCGTGAAGAGGCCCGCCTGTATGAAGTCATGCCCTATCCACGCGTGTCGAGATATTTCCGTCGTCACTGGTGGTAGACGCGACCAGTGTCTCGCATACTCACGTCAATATTAGTTGGTGCGATATCCGGGCTGGGGATGTTGTTCATCGGGTGTTCCGCTGTTCCCACGCGGTCCGAGCCTGTCGTGGTGAAACGGGCACAGGTGCACATGGGCACCCTGGTGACGATCACCTCGGTTGCTCGGAGCGAGGCGGCCGCGCAGGCCGCGGCCACCGCCGGCTTTTCGGAGATTCACCGTCTGGAGCAGCTTCTCAGTACCTGGATCCCAGCCAGCGAACTTTCTCAGGTCAATGCCTCAGCCGGCGTCACGCCAGTCCATGTGAGTCCGGAGACAATGACCGTTGTCCAGCGTGCTATCCAGGCCGGCGAGATGACGCACGGTGGCTTCAACATAGCGATTGGTCCAGCGGTAGAGGCCTGGAGTGTGACGGAAGGCCAACGAATACCGACAGAATCTGAATTGGAGGCTCTTCGTCCCTTGGTGGACATACAGGCTGTCCATGTCAATGATTGAAACAGACGATCTTTCTTGAGAAAGCAGGCATGCGGATCGACGTCGGTGGGATTGGTAAGGGCTTTGCCGCTGATCAGGCGGTTGAGACGATGCAAAAAGCGGGAGCGGTTGCGGGAGTTGTGGCTCTGTCAGGAGATATTAAAACATTTGGTCGGTTGCCGGATGGGAAGATGTTTCCCGTCGGTATCCAGCACCCGCGAGAGGATGGATCGGTACTGGCATGGATTGATTTGGAGGACGAAGCCATTTCTACCGCGGGGGATTACGAACGGTTTTTCGAGCGGGATGGGGTCCGATATCACCACATTCTCGATCCCCGCACGCTCCAACCGGCGCGCGGCTGCCAGAGTGTCACGGTGATTGCCCGTGAAGGGGTCTGGGCCGATGGACTCGATACAGGCATCTTTGTAATGGGACCGGAGCGGGGGATGGAACTTGTCGAGCAACTGCCCGATGTCGAGGCCATTATTGTCGATGCTAAAGGCCGTGTGCTCGTATCCTCCGGCTTGAAGCAGCGGGTTCGCCTGCCTGAGTAGGGTGCATTCCGTTTCCTATCCTCGTCTATTGGTCCAATCGATAGTTCATTGGGATTTTGATTGTCATTCGCGGCTGGCCTAATGGACGAGGTAGCTGGAATGGGGCTGCTTGCCGCATGGTTTCAACCGCGGCCTTGTCCAGGCCCTGGTGTCCCGAGCTCTGGGAGACTTCCACATCACCGACGCTCCCATCCTCATTGATCACGGCTCTGACCACAACTCTTCCCTCGGCTCGATCCACCCGAGCTGACGAAGGGTAGCGTTTCAATTCCTCCACACGGCGTAGAATCGTTTCAGAAAGCCACCCATAGTCGCGCTTAACTGGCGCGCTCGATGGCGCCGGAGAGATAGCTGCCATCTGCATTGGTGTCGGAGCCTGCTCAGGTTGTGCCGTCCGTTCGAGCATTGCGGATGGCGCGCTCGATGGTGTCGTCTGGGTACCAGATTCCGGAGAGACAGCCGTCGCTGCTTCGACCGGTTTTTCAATAGATGTGGTGGCTTCGGCGGCAATCGGGGCCACCGTCTCATGTCTGACTGGCTGGGTTGGTGGTGTTGATTGAGCCTCTGATTGTGAGGGAACCGTTGGTTGCGGTGGGGTCGGTGCGGGAGGCTCAGTGACCACTGGGGTGACGGTTCGCTCAGGAATCGATGGAGTCATCTGTTGCGCAAGCTGTTGGGAAGAAGGGAGCGTCTGTGCTGGCGCAGGCTGTTGTGGGTGGGAAGGGAGAACCGAGGTTGTCGACGGAACCGAAGGGGCTGGAGCCTGGTCCGTGGGTAATCCCGTTGGTTGAACTGACTCTGTCGGCGATACCATGGTGACATTCCACTTGAACGGTTCGTCCTGCGACGCGAGTTGGATCTGCTTGGCAAACAGAGATAGCGAGGAGAGCCACCGTGCCGTGCAACAGGACGGAGACGAGCCAGCCCTGGACATGCGCTCCCTTATAGTCTCCGGAGTAATTTGGTTCAGCAGCGATCACAGTCGAATGACCTCCAGGCTGACTTGCTGAAATCCTAACCCCCGCACCTCATCCACCACGGACACGAATCGTTCGAGCAAGGTGACTTTATCCGCCCGCACGACGACCGCCGATTCTCGAGGTTCCGCAGCCAGCGCACCCTGGAGCCCTCCTTCGGGAACTGCACGGTCGTTGAGAAAGAGCGCGCCATCGGCAGTTAGGGTAATCACGACGGGAGCATCTTTGCGATCGCCGACTTCCTTCGCTTTTGCCAAATTGACCGGAATCTGTCCACTGCTGATAAAGGTGGCAGTAGTCAGCACGATGACCAACAGTACCAGCATGACGTCTACGAGCGGGATGACGTTGATCTGATCAATGTCTCGTTGCATGGTATTCCTTGTGTAGGGCGAGGAGCTCGGCAACTTTCCGTCGGAGCACGTTATTCATGACGACGCAGGGAATAGCGACCAGCAACCCGACCGCTGTGGCCTTCAGCGCAAGGCTGAGCCCGATCATGATGGTATTGACGGCCATCGTGCCGGCGGTACCCATCGTATGGAATGTGAGCATGATACCAAGCACGGTGCCCAGCAAGCCAATGTATGGCGCATTCGCGGCCACTGTGCCGATGATGACCAGGCGTTTCGTCAGAGCCATTTCCAAGCCTAGGCTGTCGGGGTACCGGGCGAGGTCAACACGGCGGTAAAAGAGCCACCGCTCGACCGCGACAGCTACCGTCCAGACGCTCAGAGTCAGTAGGAGGCCGATCACTCCGTAATCAACCACGTTTTGCACCGCGTTCATAGGCGAGGCCTCGCTTTCTTTGAGTGATTCACGGGACGGTGGGACTGGGGACCGTCGTGAGGGTCTATCAATGCCAGATCGTGAAAAAGCCTGTCAATGATCTGCTGCGATCGGTTGAACCGGGTGGGGACATCTATCCGGCTGATTCCTCTTGCCGAAAGAGCACGGTATGGGTGGCCAGCACGCGGAGTTCCACGGTGGTGCCTTCCTGATAGACGCTCGTGGAGCTTGCACTGCTATGGACGATTTGGCCGGATGGGAGGCTGACCGCGTACAGATTCTCCGAGCCACGGAATTGGCGGGAGAGGACATGTGACCCGGCGCCTTTCGTGGGGACGAGGTGAATGTCGTCCGGTCGAATCATGACGACTACGGCAGTACCGTCTTTGCACTCGATCGTGTCGGGAAACTCACCCAGTTCGGTGTGAACCATGCCCTGGGACACGGTTCCAGGAATGAAGTCCGCCTGACCGACAAAGTCGGCCACGAAGGGTGTGGCAGGCATGTGGTATATCATTTCCGGTGTATCGAATTGCTCCAGGCGGCCCTGGTTGAGGACGGCGATTCGATCGGCCATGGCAAACGCTTCGTCATGGTCGTGTGTCACGAGCACGGTCGTCGTCTTTGTCCGGCGTAACAGGTCGTGCAACTCTTGGCGCATGCGTCCGGTCATGTCGGGGTCCAGATTGCTGAAGGGTTCGTCGAGCAGCAGCACGACGGGATTCCGGACGAGCGCGCGGGCCAGTGCGACCCGCTGTTGCTGACCGCCTGATAATTCGTGCGGATACCGCCGATCGAATCCCTCCAGTCCCGTGAGGCGCAGCATCTCTCCGACCTGCGCCGCACGTTCGTTTCTCGGCAGGTGGCGGAGCCCGAAGGCGATGTTGTCCTGTACGCGCAAGTGCGGAAACAGCGCATACTCTTGAAAGACCATCCCAACGCGCCGGTCCTCTGTAGGGGTCATGACGTCCGGTGACGACACGAGTTGACCCGATAAATAAATTTGTCCGGAGCGAACCGGTTCAAACCCGGCGATCGCGCGCAGAATTGTCGTTTTCCCGCAGCCTGAGGGGCCGAGCAGACAGAGAATTTCCCCTTCGCGTGCCGCGAAAGAAATTCCCTGGACCGCCGGACGTCCTGTTTCATAGGCGCAGGCAACATAACGCAGCTCCAAGACCGAGGAGGCGGGTGTGTAGAGGTCGCCCTGGACTGTGCTCTCCCCGGAGGGGATTGGTGCGGTGGAATGGTCTGGGGGCACTGTCACAATCCTCTCTGCTAGGCGGCGCGCCAATCTTTCGAGACCAGCAAGGCCAGGGCCGGGAGACTCAGTAAGACGATAAGGAGTGCGGCTGGTGCGGCGAGTTGATAATATTCCTCGCTTGCTTCCATCCAGACGCGAATGGCCAAGGTGTCAAATCCAACCGGTCGTAACAGGAGTGTCGCAGGCAATTCCTTCATCGTCTGAAGAAAGATCAAGACCCAGGCCACGACAAATCCATTTCGGACGAGCGGCAATGTCACCCGCCGCCAGGTCTCACGCACCCCAAGACCAAGAGTGCGCGCGACTTCTTCCAGATTCGGCGTAATTTGCTGGAGTGCCGGTTCCAGCGACTGGAGACCGGCTGGGAGAAAGTGGATTACGTAGGCCACGATAAGAATCAGGACCGAGCCATAGAAAATCGGGGCCAGTTTGGTGAAGAGGACGAGGACAGCCAGTGCGGCCACCGGTCCCGGCAGCACATAGCCGGCATAGGCGGCTTGCAGACAACCCAGGTTCAACATGGTCGGGCGGCGGCTCGCGAGGTAGGCGAGCGGCAAGCCGATCAACACGCCGCCGGTGGCGGCACTGGCGGACAGGATTCCGCTGTTCCGGATGAAGCCGAAGAACCGGCTGTCAAGTGTGGCTTGTGCCTCGGGCGACAGACTCCATTGAATCAATAACGAGGCAGGGAGCGCGAAGGCCGCGCCGACGATCAGTCCGAGATAGCCGGTGATGACGACGGTGCCGAGCCAGCCATAGCGGTGTCGTTGCGGAGCCCGATAGCGACCGGTGGTTTGATAAAACCGGCTTCGTTGACGGAACCACCGTTCGGTGATCAGAAAAACCAGCGCGAGCCCCACCAGTAAGAGGCTCAAGATACTCGCTGCGGTATTGTCGGACCGTCCGGTCATCTGCTGGAACACCGCATAAGTGAGCGTCTGGTAACGAAGCAATGAAACCGCACCGAAGTCTGACACGACGTACAAGATGACGAGCGCAAGCCCTGCGGCAATCGAGGGGCGCATCAATGGCAGCGTCACGCGCCAAAGGGTCGAGAGACGGGAGACGCCGCTGGCCCGTGCCACCTCTTCGAACGATACGTTCATGCTGAGGAGGGCACTTCGGCTCAAGAGATAGACGAAGGGAAAGGTGTCCAATGCCATGACGAGCGTCGCACCCCAATAACTATGAGGAGAAAAGATTCTCGCCTGTGGACCTGCGACCAGTTGCCAGAGATGTTCAACAGGGCCGCCGAATCCCATTAGGTAGGAGTAGACATAGGCCAGTACATAGGTCGGCATCGCCAAGGGAAGGACCAAGGCGCCTTCCCACAGCCGGCGGCCGGGAAATTCCACACGTGTGATCAGCCATGCGGTTGAAACGCCCAGAACGAGCGTGATGATCGCCACGCTGGCGGCCAGTGAGATGGTGTTGAAGAGCAGTTCAGGAATGCGGGTCGTCCACAAGCGGCTCCAGACGACCGGATCGGCCGAGAGCGCTTGTGCTGTGACATAGCCGAGCGGCAGCAGGATAATTCCGGCAGTCGCCAAGGCGACGAGTTGCAGCGGCGAAGCAAGTTGGTGGCGAGTAATGTTCACGGTGAGTTCCTTCGAGTTACCGGAGACCCACCTGTTCGATGAGGGTGAGAGTCGGCTCGCGCAGTTCGGCCAGCTTGGAGAGGGGAACTAATGCCGCCCGGAAACTCTTTCGATCCACGAGCGCCGGGTCCGCCTTCACGTCCGGGTGGAGAGGATACTCCTTGTCGAGATCCGCAAAAAGCTTCTGCCCCGCTTGAGCGACTAAGAATTCCACGAGTAATTTGGCGCTGTCGAGATGCTTGGTCGACTTGACGATGCCGACGCCGGCGACGTTCATGATCGCCCCCATGCCGCCCTCTTGCTGATCCGGCATCAACACGGCGATCGGTGCGTCGGGCTGCACAGCGAGGTGACGATAAACATAGTAGTGATTCACGATACCCAGCGCGACTTGTCCCTTGGCGACGGCATCCACGATCTGAGAGCTTTTCTGGTAGACCTGGGCGTCTGCGTTGGTCTTGAGGCCTTGCAAGAATTGCTTGGTTTTCTCCTCGCCATAGGTGGCTCGGATGACCGAGACGCCTGCCTGTAAATATTCACTGCCAGAATTCGGAATCGCGATCTTGTCTTTCCATTTCGGATCGGCCAGGTCGAGAAGCGACTTCACTTGGTCCGGCTTCACCATCTTGCGGTTGTACACGACGATCCAGAATCGTCCGGAGAGCCCTACCCAGGCATTATCCGGCGCGCGAAACTGCGCAGGGATGGCTCGTTCAATTTCCCGCATATTCAAGGGGCGGAGGAGACCCGCTGTTCGGGCCAGTTCCAGGCTCCCGGCATCGTTAGTAATCAGCAGATCTGCCGCCGTACGATCGCCTTCAGCCTTCAGCCGATTGACCAATTCCGTCGTGCCGGACGACAACAACTCGATTTGAATGCCGCTCTTTGCCGTAAAGGCATCGAGCACCGGCTTGATGAGTCGTTCCGAGCGGCCGGAGTATATGGTGAGTTTGTCGCTGGCTGGGGCGGAGGGCACGAAGATCCCAGCGGCGAGGCCGACGGCGAAGAGCAGCGCGAGACTTGAGAGGATCGTCCCACGCAACGTGGGCCGGGAGCATACGAGTGGCATTGGGATGGGTCCTTATGGAATTGAAATTGATAAGCTCTCTCAAAATGATACTAAAAAAAGGCAGGTTCGTCAATGACGGCAGCGAGAGCAGAGGCCATAGAGCTCTAGTCGGTGGGTCTTGATGGTAAATCCATTCTTGGTGGCCACTTCTTCCTGGAGCCGCTCAATTTCCTCATTTTCAAATTCCACGATCTTCTCGCAGCTGGTGCAGATGAGGTGGTCGTGGTGGCCCTTGTGCGAGACATTGTCGTATTTGGTCTGAGAGCCGAAGTGCCGGGCTTGTGCGAGGCCGGCATCGCAGAACAGATTGAGTGTCCGATAGATGGTCGCGAGCCCAAGGTGAGGATCGGACTTAGCCAGCTGGTGATACATTGCCTCCGCGGTGATGTGCTCTTGCCGGAGGAAGGCGCTTAAAATCAATTCGCGTTGGCGGGTGAGTTTGAGTTGATGCTTGCCCAGATGCTCCTTCAAGGCCTCCATTTCTTTCACATGCTTATTCGCCATGACCGACCTCCGACAGGGCCTCATTAGAAACGAAACTGTTTCACTGGTCAAGAGGGCGCCGTATCGTAACCGGAAGACGGAGGAGAGGAATTGACGCAGATCTCCGGCGCTGTCTATAGTGCGCCTTCGAAAAAAAAGCGGAACGGACGAGGGACTATCGTATGCGGAAACCCAATCAGATTACGGTCGACCGGGCCCTCTTGCTCTATGTTCTGCACCTGGCGGGGCCCCATGGGCTTCTCAGCGATGTGAAGCTGCAGCAATTGTGCTTTCTGTGCGAGCTGCAGATGTTTGGCAAGGGCTTTAAAGGGTTTCATTTTGAGTTCTTTCGGTTTGCCTATGGGGCCTTCAGCAAGGACCTCGATAACGATCTGACCTCATTGCGCCGGAAAGAACGGGTGGAAAACTTCACGCTGTCGGATCAGGCGCAGGATGAGGTCATTCCCTTGCTGGATAAGGGTATTGACGGAGTCGAAACGAACGAGAAGGTCGTGGAGATTCTGAAGGCGGTGGTGTCGGTGTATGGGCCTCAAGATAGTGGGGCGATCACCCAGTCGGTCGAATCAGTCGAATTGAGTACCCCTCAGCAACCGGAGTTCAAGATCCCCATTCGCGATATTGTCTTCCATACGACGCTCCTGGTGCCGTCTCGTATCGAGGTGCAGGCGGAGTTCACGTTGTCCCCCGCGATTCTGGCCAAGCTCAATCAGGCGATGGGATATTAGCCTAAGACCAGCAGGATGCTGAAAAAACCCGCCAGCTTCGTTCTCGCCTCGAAAGCATCCTCAACGTACCCCAGAGGCTACGCCTCCGGTGCTTTCATCGGCTGCGGCCTTGCTGAACGGTCTTTTTGAGCAACCTGCGGGAGTGTTTGCCTAGTGGTCTATACGTCGATCCGGGAAGTTCTTGCCTGTCACGGTAGTTTTTCAGCGTCCTGCTAGAGGCGGTAGAGCTCGCCATACTTCCGTTCCACATACGACAAGAACGGTTCAGGGTCGAGGCTTTTCCCGGTGACGCGTTGGACGAGATGGTCTGGGGTGAACATCCGGCCCCAGCGATGAATCTTTTGTCCGAGCCAACGCCGCAACACCATCAGTTGTCCCGCCGCAATTTCATCCTCCAGATGCGGGATCTCCAATTTGGCCTGTTCATAGAATTGAACGGAGTAGAGATTTCCGAGTGTGTACGTCGGGAAATAACCGAAGGCGCCTAATGACCAGTGCACGTCTTGCAGCACACCCTCTGCGTCGTGCGAAGGGACGACGCCCAGGTATTCCTCCATTTTCTGGTTCCAGATCCCCGGCAAGTCCTCCGGTCGCGTTCGCCCTTCGATGAGGTCCTGCTCGATTTCGAACCGCAACATGATGTGAAGATTGTAGGTAAGTTCATCGGCCTCGACCCGAATCAGCGACGGTTTTACGCGATTGATGGCCGCATAGAATTGCTCCCCGTCAAGGGCACGCAATTGATGATGAAAGGTCTGCTGAAGCATCGGGTAAAAGAATCGCCAGAATGCCCGCGACCGGCCCACGCAGTTTTCCCACATGCGCGACTGGCTCTCGTGAATGCCAAGCGAGACCGAATCACCAAGCGGCGTGCCGAAGTGGATGGGATCGAGTCCCTGGTCGTACAACCCATGGCCGCCTTCATGGATACAACTGAACAGGCAGGATTGGAGATCATGTTCGTGCACACGTGTGGTGACGCGAACGTCCGTCGGATGGAACGATGTCGTGAAGGGGTGTGCCGACAGGTCGAGGCGTCCCCGTTCGAAGTCGTACCCCATGGCAATCAAGACCATCCGGCCGAACTCCAGTTGGCGCGCCTGATCGAAGGTGTGAAATAAAATCGTATCGTCGATTTGAGCCGAACTCTGCTGAATTTTTCTAAGCAGCGGGACGAGACGCCCTTTGATCTGTCCGAACAATGGGCGCAATGTCGCGATGGTGGAGTCTGGCTCGTACACGTCGAGCAAGGCATTGTAGGGCGAATCGCGGTAGCCGAGGTATTCGGCCTCTTCCCGCTTGAGCGACAGGACCCTGCGGAGGTTCGGAAGGAATTGGGAGAAGGCTTGGTTTTCTTTCGCCTCGGCCCACACCTGCTGCGCCAACGAGCATTCCCGGCTGAGCGTAATCACAAAATCGGAGGGCAGCTTCTTCGCACGGCTATAGTCACGCCACACTTCGCGGAGCAACGACCGAGCGGACTCGTCCCAGGCATCCATAGGGTTGTCACGGATCTCACCGCTCTGTGGATCGATCCAGTCGGCGAGCAGCTGTTCAATCTCCGGCGAAACGAGCTTCTGGTGTGCGATCCCCTGGAGCGTCGAAATCTGTTCGGCACGGGCCTCGCCACCGCCGGCCGGCATGTATGTTTCCTGGTCCCACGAGAGGAGTGAGGCCGCGCTGTTAATGCGCTGGATCTCCAAGAGTCTGGTCGTCAAGGCTTCCACGGTCTTCAGGGTCTTCACAGGGTCTCTCCTCCAGGAACCGTCATGCTAGGATCGCTCCTATCTGCATCCATGCAGTATAGTGTACGCAACGAACTATCCGTTTTCAAACCAATGGACCCAGAGCGATGAAAACACTCGTACCAGCTGACATCGAGGCCTATGCCCAGACCCATTCCATACCGGAGTCGGAAGTCTGTCGAGCCTTGCGGGAAGAGACCCAGCGGAGAATGGAGTCACCGCAGATGATCGTCGGGCCGTTCGAAGGGGCCTTTCTGAAGATGATGACGCAGCTGGTGCAAGCAACGCGCGTGCTGGAGATCGGCATGTTCACCGGCTATAGCGCCCTCTGTTTTGCAGAAGCATTACCGGCGGACGGGGTGGTGATCACCTGTGAGGTCGACGAGCAGTCAGCAGCGCTGGCTCGAGCCTATTTCACGCGCTCGCCAGCCGGCAGGAAGATCGAACTCCGCATGGGGCCGGCGCTGGACACGATGAGGGGCCTCAAGGGACCGTTCGATCTGATCTTCATCGATGCCGACAAAATCAACTATGTGAATTACTATCAGCGGGCGCTCGATCTGCTGTCGCTGCATGGAGTGATTCTGATCGACAATGTGCTGTGGAGTGGTGAGGTGTTGAAACAGCCACCGCCGGATGAGCAGACAGCCGCGATTCAAGAACTCAATCGGATGGTCTCAGCCGATTCTCGCGTATCGGCCGTTCTTATCACGATTCGGGATGGCGTGTTGGTGGTACGGAGGAAAGCCTAGCGCTTGGGAGAACGTGATCGTCGGTGAGAAATATCAGGTTCGTGAGACCGTAGGTAATCATCGTTGAATTCAAGGACGGTCGCTGTGTGAACCTATCAGCAGCGAGCGCGACTCCTACCTCATCAAGTAAAAGATAGCCGAGAGAATCGACCAGTATCGGGCAATCCGCTGAACTTCAAGCGACTGCCGGTCGCGCATTTCCAGCCACTGTATCAGTGGACTCACACAACCGAGTTTTGTTTGTCCAATAGTCAGGCTCCTGATAGACTCCAAAGAGCATAGATGCGTATCCCTTGTCATTGTTGTTACGGAGGTGCCCATGCTCGATGTTATCCTCGTGGCCGCAAATCTGTGGCTTTGCCCGGGCGACGTCTATACGGACCGCCAAGCCACGGGTTGTAAGGAAGTCAAAGAATCGAATGAGAAAGAGGGGTTCAGCAGGAGTCAGGAAGCGCCTGAATTCGGGAGCAGTTCGAATGCCGCATCAGGCCAGGCCACCCCGCAGTCATCTGGCATGTCCCAGAGGACTCCCTCGAACCAGATGCCGGCCGCTTCAGCTCAGGAATGTACGCTCTACGATGAGTACCTCACGCTTTCAGCGAAGTCAGGGAGTGTCGGAGCCCATGACTTGTCTCCAAGTGAGTTTGAACGATGGCGGAATTTGCAGCAAATGTTCGGCAGTGGCGTCCCGCCTATCTGTTCCCGTTAGAGACAGCAACCGTTCATGGCGGACGGGGCCTTTTCACAAAAATGCATGCTACCCGAGGCTTCTCATTCCCACCATCCTCTATATGGTGAATGGCTTCAATAGGATGACGGCCATGCAGTAGGTCGCCAAGAGCGGTTCTGTTCTCGCCTGCCTCCAATCCGTCACCGGGCGTCTTCCAGCTGTCAACTTGGACCGGGTATCTTGTTCCTTGCAAGCGCTGCCCGGGACTGGCAATATCTGGACCTAAAGGGCTCGCGCGCTTCGGGCAGTTGTTCCATTAGAGAATGCAACCTCAATGGCGAATGCCCAGGCGGCATTGAAAAAACGTCTATGAACAACGCAATGCAAAAAGATTCGACATTCCGGAAGATCCTTTTGGGGGATCTCCGGTGGAATGTCTCCTAGCATGCTGCAAGCAGACAATGTGAGTTGTCTTCGTGGGGAACGCCGGCTCATTACTGCGCTGAGCTTCAAAGTGCAGGAGGGCAGATTACTCGCTGTTACTGGTGCAAATGGGAGCGGAAAAACCAGTCTCTTGCGTATGTTGTGCGGTTTGTTGCCGGCGGAACAAGGACGCATTCTGTGGCACGGCGAAGAAATACACACATGTAAGGAACGCTACCTGTCCAGCCTCATCTATATTGGTCACCTGAACGGCCTCAAAGAAGACCTGACGCCTGTCGAGAATGTGACAATCTCAGCGCGGTTGGCTGGTGAAGAGATCTCGGAAGGAAAAGCCTGTGAGGCATTGGAAGGGGTAGGTCTTGGGCGGCCCATTCACCGGTTGCCGACGAGAGTGCTCTCCCAGGGACAGAAGCGTCGGGTCACGCTGGCGCGTTTGCAGCTGTCACAACGTTCACTCTGGATTTTGGACGAGCCGTTCGCAGCACTTGATGCTTCGGCGGCCGATCTGCTGATGCAACAGTTGCGGTCGCATCTAAACAATGGCGGCATCGTCGTCGCCGCGACTCACCAAGAGATCGATGTCGGACGTGGTCGCCTCGAACAGCTGAGGCTCGCTGGATGAGCCAGCCCGGCATGCTAACTGCGCTGCGTCAAATCATCCGCCGGGATATACTATTAGCCCTGAGACGCCGTTCGGATGTGATGACGACCGTGCTGTTCTTCATCATGGTCGCGAGCCTTTTCCCATTGGGCGTAGGGCCTGAGCCGGCAGTCCTGCGGACAATCGCACCGGGAGTCTTGTGGGTCGCTGCGCTTCTCTCGTGCCTGTTGTCGTTGGGTCGCCTGTTTACGGCCGATTACGTTGATGGGGTATTGGAACAGATGCTGCTGATCCCACAACCATTGTCGGTGCTGGTCATCGGCAAGGTCATGGCGCACTGGTTGATTTCTGGGTTGCCGGTGGTTCTTCTTTCGCCGCTGCTTGGTCTGCAATTCGGTCTGAGCGGAGAGGCCTTGAGGGTCCTGACCCTGTCGCTCTTGCTGGGCACGCCGACGCTGAGTTTCATCGGGGCCATCGGTGCCGCATTGACCCTCGGGGTGCGTGGCAGTAGCCTGTTGATCGCGCTCTTGGTGTTGCCGCTGTTTATTCCGGTACTGATTTTCGGAGCCGGCGCAGTTACGAGCAGTACCTCGGGAATCGGCCCAGGCGCACATCTCTCGCTCTTGGGCGCGGGCCTGTTCCTGGCCCTCGCGCTGGCTCCCTGGGCCACCGCCACATCATTGCGGATCGCGTTGGAGTAAAGACGGCTATATATGGGTCTCGCTCGCATCAATTGGTTCAAGTATTCGTCGCCGCAGGCCTTCTACCCGCTGGCTGGACGCATGATGCCGTGGTTTGCCGCAGCAGCGACTCTGTTGATCGGGGTCGGTCTCTATATCGGATTCTTTGTGGCTCCGACAGATTTTCAGCAAGGGGAGTCCTATCGTATTATCTTTGTCCATGTGCCGGCTGCCTGGATGTCGATGTTCCTCTATGTGATCATGGCCATGTGGGCCGGGCTTGGTCTCGGCCTTAATGCGCGCCCTTCGTTCATGATGGCGCAAGCCATCGCACCGACCGGAGCACTTTTTACCTTTCTTGCGCTCTTGACTGGAGCCATGTGGGGCAAGCCGACCTGGGGAGCTTGGTGGGTCTGGGATGCGAGGCTGACATCCGAATTGATTCTCCTGTTTCTGTATGGCGGGGTGATGCTGCTCCGCACATCGATCGACGATCTCCGCCGCGCCGATCGTGCCAGCGCAGTGTTTGCCCTCGTAGGAGTCGTCAACGTTCCCATTATTTATTTCTCCGTGCGCTGGTGGAATACGCTCCATCAGGGTGCGTCGGTCAGCATGACGGCCGCGCCAAAAATGGCGGCGACGATGCTGACGGCGATGTTGGTCATGACGCTGGGATTTTGGATGTACAGTATTGCCGTTACACTGGCGCGCGTGCGTTGCGTGATTCTCGAGCGTGACCGTCAATCCTCATGGGGAACGCAACATTCTCATCGGGAACATCGGGAAGCAGTGGAGGCCCAGTAATGCAGTGGGGGAGTGTGTCAGAGTTTGTGGCCATGGGCGGGTACGGGCTCTATGTGTGGACTTCATTTGGCGTCACGGCTCTCTGTATGCTGTGGGAAGTGCTCGCCCTGCGGCGTCGACACGCGGTGGCAGTTGCGGGAGCCCGCGAATCAATTCACGACCAGAGCATGGTCCAACGATGAAGCCCAGACAGAAACGTTTTGTGCTCATCGGGCTCGGTCTGGTGGCGTTGGCATTGGCGGCCGCGTTGGTGCTGAATGCGTTCCAAAGCAACCTCGTGTTCTTTTTTACGCCGACGCAAGTGGTCAATGGTGACGTGCCTCACGGCCGCAGCTTCCGTATCGGTGGAATGGTCGAAAAGGGGAGCCTCACGCGCGAAGGCGACGGGTTGACCGTCCATTTCATCGTGACCGACATGGCGAAACGCGTTCCTGTGACGTTTAAGGGAATTCTTCCTGATCTCTTCAAGGAGGGGAAGGGGGCGGTGGCGCAGGGGCAGCTCGGAGCCGATGGGACGTTCCTTGCGAGCGAAGTCCTGGCGAAACATGATGAAAATTATATGCCGCCGGAAGCGGCCGAAGCATTGGCGCGAGCTAAGGCGGCAGGGGCCCAGAGCAGCAACACGTTGGTGGTGAAACCACAGTAGGAAACACATATATGATTCCAGAGATCGGCCAGTTCTCGTTGATTCTCGCCCTCTGCATGGCCCTGGTCCAAGCGACTGTGCCTATATGGGGCGCCGCCACAGGTAATCTTTCGATGATGGCCGTGGCGAAGCCCGCCGCGCGTGGGCAGTTTATTCTTGTTCTCCTGGCCTTCTGTTGCCTGGGTTACGCATTCGCCGTCAAAGACTTCTCCGTCCTCTATGTCGCATCCAACGCGAACTCACAGCTTCCTCTTCACTATCGGCTCGCGGCCATCTGGGGGGCCCACGAAGGGTCGTTGCTGCTGTGGACCTTCATCCTGACTATCTGGACGGTGGCGGTGACGCTGCTTTCGAGGCATCTGCCGGAGACGATGCGGGCACGGATTCTCGGAGTGATGGGATTGGTCAGTGTGGGATTTCTCCTGTTCATGTTGACGGTCTCCAATCCGTTCGAGCGGTTGATTCCGGCCGCCTTCGACGGCCGCGACCTGAATCCCTTGTTGCAGGATCCCGGGATGGTCATGCATCCGCCCATACTTTACATGGGCTATGTGGGGTTTTCCGTGGCGTTTGCGTTTGCCATCGCCGCGCTGTTGGGAGGCAACTTGGATTCGGCCTGGGCTCGATGGTCGCGTCCCTGGACGACCGCCGCCTGGTGTTTCCTCACCGTGGGTATCGCATTAGGTAGCGGCTGGGCCTATTACGAACTCGGCTGGGGCGGCTGGTGGTTCTGGGACCCGGTGGAAAACGCCTCCTTCATGCCCTGGCTGGCGGGGACTGCGCTGATTCACTCGCTGGCCGTGACGGACAAACGGGGTGGCTTCAAAGTCTGGACAGTGTTGCTCGCGATTCTCGCGTTTTCCCTGAGTTTGGTCGGGACCTTCCTGGTCCGATCCGGCGTCCTCACCTCTGTCCATGCGTTCGCGACCGATCCGAAACGCGGGTTGTTTATTCTGGTCTTCCTCGCGATCGTCATCGGGGGCTCGTTGGCCCTCTATGCCTGGCGCGCTCCGCGCGTAGGGTTGGGGGGCGGCTTTGACATGGTCTCGCGCGAGGCGATGTTGCTAGGGAACAATGTGTTGCTGATCGCGGCCTTGGGCTCGGTGTTCTTGGGCACGCTCTATCCCCTATTTCTTGATGCGTTGGGCCTCGGCAAAATTTCAGTCGGCCCACCCTATTTCGATACCGTGTTCGTTCCTCTGATGACCCCGGCCATTTTCCTCATGGGCATCGGTCCCCTGGCACAGTGGAAGAAAGCGAGCCTGCCTGATCTCGCGATGCGGTTGCGCTGGGCATTCGGTGCCAGCGTCGTCACCGCGCTGCTGCTTCCGTTCCTCTTTGGCAAATGGACGTCGCTCATAAGCCTAGGACTTCTACTCGCGCTCTGGATCGTGACGACCACTGTCCTTAATGTGTACGAGCGGCTCAGGCATTCTCCTGGCATAAGCTTGTCCAGCCGCCTGACCGGTTTCCCTCGTTCCTATTGGGGGATGCTCCTTGCCCATTGTGGTATAGCGGTGTTCATCATCGGCGTGACCTTCGTCAAGGGGTTTGAAGTCGAGCAGGACCTTCGTATGAATGTCGGCGAGACCGCGACCATCGGAGGCTATACCTTCCGGTTCGATGGAGTCCGGGAAATCAAGGGGCCGAACTACATGGCGGCACGCGGAATCTTTCACGTGAGCAAGGGGGGGCATGACGTCACAGACATGTTTCCGGAAAAGCGACACTACACGGTTCAGAACCAGGCGATGACCGAAGCGGCGATCGATTCGGGATTGCTTCGCGATCTCTATGTGTCGCTTGGAGAACCGCTCGATGGGGGAGCGTGGAGCGTACGGCTGTATCACAAGCCGTTCATCGACTGGATCTGGGGTGGCTGTTTGATCATGGCGCTGGGCGGGGTTCTCGCAATGAGTGATCGCCGGTATCGCTTGGCATGGCGACGTGAAGAATCGCCCGCACAAGCCATGCCGCAACCGATGGGACAAGAGGTCTCATGAAGCGGTTTCTCCTTCCTCTTGCGATCTTTGTGGTGGTCGTGGGGTTTTTTGGCATCGGGCTCACCTTGAATCCTCGGGAAGTGCCTTCCCCATTGGTCGGCAAGCTAGCGCCGGATTTTGCCCTGCCCCAATTATATGAACCTCAAAACGTACTTTCCCTCAAGGATATGAGCGGCAAGGTCTGGCTGCTCAACTTCTGGGCTTCCTGGTGCGGTGGCTGTAAGGACGAACATCCGGTCCTCATGCAGCTCGCAAAAGCCGGCGAGGTGCCGATCTACGGCATGGACTACAAGGACCAACGGGAAGATGCGCTGGCATGGTTGGGACGGTGGGGCAATCCCTATCCGGTCATCGCGGTGGATGCAGCAGGACGCGTGGGCATCAACTATGGAGTCTATGGCGTTCCTGAAACCTACGTGATCGATAAAGCGGGGGTGATTCGCTACAAGCAGATTGGCCCGTTGGATGAGGGTATCTTAGAAAAGAAAATCCTACCCCTGGTGCGGGAATTACAACAACAATGAAACGTCTGTTGTTGGCCATCCTCTTGATTCCCTGCCTTGTGGCGGCAGAAGAGGCCAAGCCACTGGCTGAGAATCAGCAGGCTGAAGCGCGCCTGAAGGCCCTTGCATTGGAGCTTCGCTGCCTGGTCTGTCAGAACCAGACGCTGGCAGACTCGAGCGCGCCATTGGCGGAGGATTTGCGCCGCGAAGTCCGCGAGATGATCGCGAAGAATATGACCGATCAGGAGATCATTGACTTCCTGGTTGCCCGGTACGGGGATTTTGTGCTGTACCGGCCTCCGCTCAAGGCCACGACGACGCTACTCTGGCTGGGGCCTTTTCTCCTGCTCGTCGTTGGGGGAATAACCTTAGCGGTCGCTTTGCGGCGCAGAGCGAAGAAGGTGAATGATCCGAATCTCTCCGATGAGGACCATCGGACCGTTGCGCAACTACTCTCGGAAGAAGCCAAACGCTCATGACGCTCATGTTCTGGCTCATCACGTCCGCGATGACCGTCTGTGTGGTCGGTCTCATCTTATGGCCGTTGCTCAGGCGAACCACTGCGACGACCATGGGAGAACGTGAGAACAGACTGGCCGTTTACCGCCAGCAGTTTGCCGAGATCGAGCAGGACCGCAAGAACGGGGTGTTGAACGATCAACTGTATCAGCAGGCGCGGGATGAACTGGAGCGTCGTCTGCTCGATGAGGCAGGGAAAATAGACATAGCGCCGACATCGGCGGGGTGGCAGGCAAACAGCCGATTGGTCGCGGCCCTGTTGGCCGTGATAATTCCTGCGGTGAGCGTGGCGTTGTACTGGAAGGTCGGGAATCAGTTCGCGATGACGCACCCATCTGTATCCTCATTCTTGGCACAGGGAAACTCGGACGCTGACAACCAGGGGTCTGAAAAAATCCAGGCCCTGTTGGAACGCCTCAAGAAAAAACTCGAGCAAAACCCCAATGACGGTGCGGGCTGGGCACTCCTCGCCCGTTCTTATGTCGAAATGGAACGGTACAGCGAGGCCGTAGCGATCTATGAGAAAGCCATCATACTGATTCCTGATGATGCCCAGCTGCTCGCGGACTACGCCGATGCGTTGGGCGTCCTAAATGGTCGCACGTTGGAAGGGAAGCCGGAACTTCTGATCCAACAAGCGCTGAAGGCCGATCCCGAGAACGTGAAGGCCCTGATGTTGGCTGGTACTATTGCCTTTAGCCGAAAGAAATATACGGATGCGGCCACCTATTGGGAACATGCCCGCGCGAACTTACCGACGGATGCCGGTCCGGAGGTCTTTCAAGCGCTGGCGTCCGGTATCGGAGAAGCGAAGAGTCGCACCGGCGATCAAGGAAAGACGATGACTGCCAATGCAGGATCGGCGGGATCGGCTGGACAAACCGGGCAGACCGGACAGTCACTTGCGATCAGCGGGAGGGTCACCCTTGCGCCACACTTGGCCGACAAAGGTTCTCCGACTGATACCCTGTTTGTATTCGCCCGGGCAGCGGAGGGCCCGCCCATGCCGGTCGCGATCACCCGCGTAATGAAGAAAGACTTGCCCTTCACCTTTCGTCTCGATGATTCGAATAGCCCCATGCCGGCCAGGAAACTGTCTGATGCGGGGACTGTCGTGATCGTGGCGCGTCTTTCGAAGTCCGGCAACGCCATGCCGCAGAGTGGAGATCTGCAGGGAATGAGTCAGCCAGTAAAGCCCGGAGTGAATGGGATCAACGTCCTCATTGATCGTGAAATCCCATAGCGCCCCCTCCACCAGCCTGGCCTATGGGTCGGTCATGCTCGCGGCAACTCTGTGGGGTGGCTCGATCGTGGCGCAGAAAATGGCCCTTGGGTCGTTCTCGGCCGTCGAGGCATCGGTTCTGCGTGACATCGGCGGGGTGGCGATTCTCCTGACCACGTGGTGGTGGCAGGAAGGCACCTGGGCCAAGCTGACCAAAGCGGATATGCGGATGTTGGGACTGCTCGGACTCGGCGTGCTGGGCAACCACCTGCTCATTCTCATGGGGCTCAAATATGTGAGCGGGGCCGTGGGTGGGGTGATCATCGGATCGAGTCCGGTGGTGACAGCGCTGCTCTCGGCCATGCTGATTCACGATGTCCCGCTACGCGCCGTATGGGCGGGCGGTCTTCTGTCGTTTGCGGGTGTCGGATTGGTCTCAGTGGGGGGGTTCCAGGCTCCGGGCGACTTGCCGCTGCTCGGGAGCCTGCTGGTGTTCCTCGGTGTGGTGAGCTGGGCCCTCTACAGTATCGGTAGCCGACAGCTCATGGAGCGCCATTCGGCCTTGACCGTCAATTGGACAACGCTTCTCGTCGCCACCGTTCTTCAAATCCCTCTCTTGTGGACGGATCGCAAGATGTTGGACGCCGGACTCGAGTCCGTATCGCCGGCGGACTTGATGGCGCTGGGGTATCTGATCCTGTTCGCGACGGCCATCGCGCAACAGGCCTGGCTGTTCGGCGTGAAGGGAATTGGACCCTCGCGCGCCTCCGTCCTTGGCAATCTGACTCCTGTGGCCGCCGTCGTCCTGTCTGCGGTGATATTGAAAGAATCAGTGGGCACGAGTGAAATCCTCGGCATCGTGCTGATCCTGGCAGGAGTTTGGGTGGTGGATCGGCAAACGTCCCGGCTCACAATCTAGGAGGCTGCTGAAAACGCCGCTCTTCTCACCCGCCCAACCCCGGCGCGCCGAGACGCGCCTTTTCCCGTGCTTCGCGCTCGCCTTGAAAGCATCCTCAACGTAGCCCAGAGGCTACGCCTCCGGTGCTTTCATCGGCTGCGGCCTTGCTGGACGAACGTTTTGAGCAGCCTCCTAAGCTCCTAAGATTGAGGTCTTGGTGCTTCTCCCGCCTTCCATTCTTCTCTCGCCCTCGTCTCCGTGATTGCAGTATGATACGGCTCATTTTTCAGGTAAGGAGCCGTGCATGCTGGAACAACGTATCGAAGAAGTGAACAAAGCGAATCACGGGTTTTACGCCGCGTTCGGCAACCTCGACATCGCTGAGATGGATAAGGTATGGGCGCACCAGGAATACGTGACCTGCATCCATCCAGGCTGGACATTGCGTTCAGGCTGGCCGCTCGTGCGCGACTCCTGGGTCTTGATCTTCAACAATACCTTTTCAATGACGTTCGAGCTCACCGATGTGACGGTGCAGGTGGCCGGCGATATGGCCTGGGTCGTCTGCGTGGAGAACATCACCACCCATCAATCTGACGAGCCGCAGCAGGCACAGGTGTTAGCCACGAATCTCTTCGAGCGGATCGGGGATGAGTGGTTGTTGATTCATCATCATGGGTCGGCGGTGATGGGGTAGGCCTAATATCAAAGACTTCTGATCGTTTCTCGCCTTTGGTGCCAAGTTCTTCTCCGCGGCCGTGCATCGCTGCCAGGCTGGGAAGATGAGGCGGGCCTCTGCGTAGTCAACATCTTTCGAAATGGGGATGGCGTCCTGACGGTGACGCTGCCGTCAGCCGAGCACTGCTCTGATCTGTCAGACGTGGATGCGGAGTGGTTGGGCCCATTGGAGGTGCCTCCATGAAAGCCTAGCCTAGCCAGAAGATGAGATAGTCATTTCGCTAATTCGTCTATTTCGTTCTGGCCGGGGGGGCCGTCTGCTGTGGAGAGGGGCACCATGGATACCTCAGCACGAACACGTTCGAGCCAGAATCGAATTAATTCCCCATCAGTTCATGTTTCCGCTTCCACCGCAGATAGGCCGTCTCTAAAACCTGGAAATGATTATCCATGAAGGAGAACTCTGCCTCGTCTAATGCCCGGTCCTGATACACCACGGTGCGCATGGTCACGGCGCATCGCCCAAACTCACTGAGTGTGCTGTCTCTCTCGTGTCCCTCCTTCGTCTCTCCTCCCTGACGGGCGGTCTGATGCACTGGGGTTCCCACAGCCATACGCCACCTCTTTCTTTCGTGGTTCATGTAGGGGCTGATCCTAGACTGAGCATGGCGTGGTGACGCTGTTTCTGACACTTGGACGCTGCCTAGATACCCTTGATAAACACACCAGTCACACAGACAGACCCAGCGAAACACGAGGCGAGCTCTGCCATCAGGCCCACCTGTTCTGTGAGTGTCGCGGGTCCCCTGCATCGACGGGTTCCCTTGTGAAAGCGTTGGAGATCGAGAAGGCCCCCTTGTTTACTTGGTGGAAGCGGAGAGACGTGTGTATAGCGGTATAGGTTGGGTTCCCTTTTTAGGCCCCTAGCCTGCTGACAAAGGCCGGGGAGTCGTTCTGCTGGGGGATACGAGGAGGGAATTTTCCTGACCACTGTCATGTAACTGTCAAGTGACCGCCCTACCTCATTGTTTTCCGCTGTGTCGCGCTGTATCGTGAAATCAGTAAACGTATGGGGTTATGCAACAGCGGGACATGGTAAGCCACGCGAGGACATGGTTTGCGCTCCCTTCAAGGTCTGGAGCGGAAGCGGCTGTTGCCGAAAGGGAAGGGCTAACCGCATGAGCAGGAATGTCGACTATCGGGGCTACACCATCAGCTCGACCCCGTTGCACCTGTCGGGAACGAACGAATGGAAGCCGGAGATTGAGATTTCCACGGAGCGTGAGGGGGTCGTGACGGCGGAGCCCTATACGGACGAGACCACGTACGCCACGGAAGAGGCCGCGGATACCTATGGGATCAAGTTGGGCCAAGATATTGTCGACGGGAAAGTCCGAGAATTGTCGGAGAAGTAAGACGAGGTTTGGAGGAGACCTTCGCGCCGTCAGCCCGATGGTGCATGCCGAAGCCATTGAAGCCCGCCGAGCCATCCCATCATCGTCAACCCTGGAGCCACTATGGACATGACATGGGAGAATCTGACGAAGTTATTCACGTGGGCTGCGCAACACGGATCTGACCCGCCGTTAGCAGACACCGCCGGAGATACACTTGTGATTGATGGGACGATCACGAAAGAGGACGTTGATCGTTTCATGGCCTCTCACTCGGAGCCGCGGCGATGATTCATGTGTTCTGTCACCATCCGTCCCTGATTCATGGGCGCGATCAGCGGTGCCCAGATTGCAATCAGGAACCAGGGTCTCATAGGCCGTCGCATCCGATAGATGATTCGACGCTAGCTCGTTGGGCAGAGACGGTCATGAAGAGATGGGAAGATGCCGGCGATGTCCGGGTGCCGGATGGACAGGAGGGGATGGTACCGAAGTGGAAGTGAATGAGACTTGGAGTGATTATGGCGGATACCGAGGACACCTTGATTAGCGCCAGAATTAATCAGATCCGAAACTTGGCTCTTAAGTCAATAGAAGATTAGTGTTGCGCCGTGGTGGAAAAGAACGCGACCCACTGAGATGGACGTGAGGCATGCACTAGGCGGGACGAATCACAGCTTTGTAAGCTCTGCAGGCCGCACAGGTGGCAAGCGTGAGATGCCCCGCTTGCCCGGCCAGGTGCTCGAAGGTCTGAATCAGGGCCTCCTTATGGCTGACGTCGGCACCGAGTAAGATACACGCGGCGCACGTGGACGCCGAGAGATCGCGAAACATTTTGGCTAATTCGGGATGCGTCTTGAATGGCATGATGTCCACCGTCGAACGTAGAGCAAACCTACATGCCTGCTCGATCCTCTCTTATTCGAACCGCTCTGGCAAGCAAAAGCCCTGATCTTGCCTATGCTTGAGCGGTTATATATGCTGGCTGCATGACTGAGGAACAGTTAGCGACACAACAGTTAATTGCCGATTTCATATTCTCCAGCTCCCATGTGGAGAGATATTTACAGGAAGGGAAACCACTCACTACACTGCAACTGGAATCAATTTCTCTAACGGTATCGGGACTCCATACCTTCCTTGATTCCTGGAAGAGGAAGTATGGCAAAACAAGATAAGAAATCCACCGAAGTGAACGTCACGGCCTTTGAGATCCTTGCGGCCATAACAGGGGAGCTACCGTGCCATGCTTCTCCTGCTCCTAGTGTGGAAGAGCCTGCCAAGAAGAAAGCACTCCCCAGGAAAGCTCCTGCCACAAAGAACCCCGCCGCTGTCATCCTTGGGCGCCTAGGCGGATTGAAAGGTGGGAAAGCCAGAATGGAAAATCTCTCTGCCAAGAGAAGAGCAGAGATCGCCAAGAAAGCTGCAATGGCCCGCTGGAAATCGAAATAATCATCATTCGCTAGACGAGTTCAGATCATTTCCGCACTTGTTGAGGGCCAACAGTATTCGCGCTACGTGTCGCATGTTTTTGCTACCTTTGCCTGCCCCTTTCCCATGCAATGCGCCGTCAGGCATACTGCACCTTCCTGCGAGGTGCCCCATGTCTCTCCGATTCATCGTCACTTTCGTGCTCCCATTCGTGTGTTTCGCCGCTCCCGCATGGGCCGATTTTCTCGCTGGCGAGGAGGCCTATTACCGTGGAGACTACGCCACGGCGTTTCGAGAATTGATCCCCCTGGCAGAGAGTGGCGACGCCTTTTCCGAATATTTTCTTGGGCTGATGTACGCCCAGGGCCAGGCAGTCTTGCAGGATTATAAAAAGGCCGAGTACTGGTTGCTCTTGGCAGCCGAGCAGGGGCACGCACAGGCCCAAGAATTCCTGGGTGGAATGTACGCCAATGGCGACGGGGTCCCGGTGGATTTCAAAGAAGCTGTGCGTTGGTATCGCTCGGCGGCCGAACAGGGGGAAGTCAGGGCTCAAATCGGTCTTGGGCTGATGTACACCACCGGCCAGGGAGTCCCGGTGGATTTCAAAGAAGCCGTGCGCTGGTATCGTTTGGCGGCCGAACAGGGGGAAGCTACGGCCCAATTCAACCTTGGGGTGATGTACGCCACCGGCCAGGGAGTCCCGCAGGATTTCAAAGAAGCAATGCAGTGGTACGACTTGGCGGCCATGCAGGGGGACGCAGATGCCCAACACAATCTGGGAGTGATGTACGCCAAGGGCGAGGGGGTCATGCAGGACCCTGTGCTCGCCTACATGTGGTTCAACCTCGCTGCGGCGCAAGGCCAGAAGGCTGCCACAGAGCTCTTAGGCAGCCTAGGGAGGACGATGACCCCTGCTCAAATCGAAGAGGCGCAAAAGCTGGCCCGTGAATGGGAGTCGAAGACCCCGTAAGCCCCTGGCTAAGCCACGCGACTCGACAACGTCCTGCCCATCAATACACGGATTTCCCTCCGCCTCGCCTTGCGGTTTGATCGTTCGTGACCCTTTTACAATGCGCCACCCTGCGAGGCTCCCATCCCCTTCACGATTCGTCTCTACCGCCGCTTCCCTGTCTGTTGTCCTGTGACCTACCACGCCTGAGCCAATCCTTCCTCCATCCAGGAAGCCTACTTCCGAGGTACCTCCTCTGGGTCTGGCGCGGCCCGTGACGGACGCTATCCTTGTTTCATGCGAGACGAATTCTACGGTCTACACCGAGGAGGGCGATCATGACCTGCTCACGTTGCCGGGGTCTCATGGTCGAAGCCCATTTCCTGGACTTTGAGGGTGGGTTTCGAGAGATGTGGACCGCGAGTTTGCGATGTATGAATTGCGGGCATGTCCACGACGCCGTGATCGAGAAGAATTGCCTGGCCCAACGGGAGAGGGTCTTGATGCTGCCGAGTAAAGAGCCCGATTATCAGGATGAGGAAGTCCATCTGGGAGCCGAGTCATTCATCAGGTTCGCGGCCTGACACCCCAGCCGGCTGTGCGTCCCCTTGGGGCACCAGGAGAGTGACGGGAATGAATCGTGGTACGTAACGCTGCACCGAGTAATCAGCCGCCATACTTGATTCAGGTGATTTGCCCCTCCTGTTTTTCCATGGAATGTGACCTAGCCGAACTGCACGGCTTGCAGGACTTGCTCCGCCGCCTGACAGGCATGTTCCCTTGGCAATGCAGTAGGTGCAGGGCTCGGTTTTATTTGCGTAGACGGTCCTTTGGCAGCTCGACTCCAGAGAAGTCGTGATTCTCGAATAAGCTCATCTCACCCCCGAAGCCGGTGTCCGACTCGCGAAACTCCTGAACGAGGCTCTAGGGAAGAAGTGAGCAGCATCGGTTATTCTCCGTGAGCGACCACGCACTCGGTTCCAGCTCCCTGCAATGTGCTCACGTGATACTCGGCGCTCCGTAGTTTGGTGATGCCGCCCAGGCGTATCGCTTGGGCCATGGTCACATCAGGGCCGTGGCTACCAACTCCGAAGATGAGGACTTTGCAGTCCTGACCTTGTTTCGTATCGGCGATGGATGTATTGGTGTACGCCAACGGCATCGTATAGGAGAAGCAGCCAGCGAGGAGTGGCAGCAACACACCGATCAGCAATGATCGTCCGTTCATGATGGCCCTCCTTGTAATGAATCGTGGTCAGCGGCACTGTCGCCTCTCCGGAGATACGCAATCTTATCATGCCGCTAGAGGAGTTTCTGGTGACGCAGTCAGCGCGAGAAGCCAAGAAAGGTTTGTGGGCCGATCCGGCTCCCGTGCCACCGGGGGAGAGTGACGGAAAATGAAATAGAGTTAGTGGGCAGGCTTATTTCTTGGCGTTGGCGCGATTGGGTTCAGCCTGCGTCGCTCTCAGCGGGACACGAATTGTCGGGGTAAAATACTTTTCGGTGACCTGGTAATAATTTCTGTTTCATACTAGTACCTCGCCTAGGTCCCCCGCGACGCCTTCCTGCGCAATATGCGGGCGTACACGAGCACCCTATCCGAACGGGAGGTACGCCATGGCGCTCAACGACGTGTCTGCAGAAGAGGCTGTTATCGAAATGCTGCAGAGAACTGGTCCGTGCTGCCTCGACATCCTCGCCATACGGCTTCCAAATTTTAGCTGGGGCGAGGTGTTCGCCGCCGTGGATCAGATGTCGAGGGACGGTCGGTTGGTGATTCGTCGTCAGTGGTCGATTCGCCATCTCGGTAACTCGTCCTATCAGATCACACTTCCGTCGCAGCTCGCATCACCCCGTTCACCGTCTCGCCAGGAGGAGGCGCGACCATGACTCCTCTCACTGCGCGATGTTGAGTCGGTTGGGGGGGTAAGGACTGAACACCTACAGAGCCCAGGAAGGGGAGCAGCTTAGTGGGTCAGTCTGAATTGGACAATCGAAACAGTGGGCGAGGCATCTGGCTCCGAACGTAAGTTGCCCGTGTCAGCGAAGAAATGCCGGCTCAGTTTGGCCAGCCGTACACATCAAGCTCGACGGGATCTCTAGCTGGCCAGACGGACGGAGGCCCCACGCGGTGGCGAGGGCCTGGCAAGTCAGGCTTCGAAACGTCTCGCCGCTGGGATCGACACAATGCGGGTAATGCGCGTTCCCTCGTAGTGTTATGTCTCGGCTCTCCACTGACACGCCTCGTACGTTCACATCTATAGAGGAGAGCGGGCCGCATTGCGGCTCGATCAGCGCCCCCTCATGGTTTTCCTCACGCTCCAGAAACAGCACAAAATCGGCCTTCATCTCTCCCGCGACAGCCAGTGCAACCGTGTGATCTGCGAAGCGATGTGACGCCTGAGGAGCCCGGAGGTGATTGCCCTCCGGCGTGAGGATCGCAGCGTAGTGATGAGCGAGAAGCCACTCCACGGCCACCTCGGTCAGCGGGGAATCCCCCCAGACGAGGATTCGCTGTTGGACAGTTGGCAAGGTGTGATGGGACCCGGATGTGATCGGGAATCGAACACCGGGAGGCGGAGCTTTGGATGGGCATCCTTGCATAAGGAGCACGACGTAGAGAATACCAAGCGCCTGGATAATTAGACCGGCCCGATGGTGTATTCCGCGCATGATAAGGATTGTATTCCTCGTCTCACTCTGTAACCAGGGGTGCTGGTGGTATCGGAAGTATGCGCCAGGGAAGCGGTACTTAAAGAGTTTGAGCTGATCCGCATCCGATGCCGCCGTGGGAGTGGCGAATGAAGAAAGAGCGTTATTTATTGGCGTCTAGCCTGGGTCGCCCTCAGTGGTGGTCTATCCGCTCCTTTAAAATCGAGCCCCCAAAACCAGTTCTCGCCGTTCGACGCGAAGCATGAATAGGGTGCGCCCTTACCGTGGCTGCGGTTGGATTCATCGTATACGAATGACCCTCTTGGAGTTGAGGAACACTTCTGGTATTGAATCCCGCACGTCCCTTCTGGATGCGTGATCCTTAAAGAGAAACCACCATTCCTCGATTGTGTATAATACGCGCCATGCGACACCTCGTGATATCGGCGATCAGACCCGACATTCGAATGGTCCTGCCTATCGTCAGTCCTCGTGCCGTTTCTCGCTGGTCTCTGCCTCGTCGCGCTGCCCGTATCCACGCGATCGGCGGAGCCGGAGCCCGATCAAGGCGTCTGGCGCACGGCAGCGCCCGCGCCGACAAAACGGACTGAGGTGGCCGCCGCTACGATTCGCGACAAGATCTACGTCGTAGGCGGGTTCGAGCAGCTCGGCTTCAGCAATCTGATGAATCTTGCGATTACCGCATCTGTCCAAGAATACGATCCCTCCACGGACCGATGGACCACCAAAGCGCCTATGCCGGTCGGCCTGCATCATGTGGGCATCGGTGTGACGGGCGGGCGACTGTATGTTATCGGCGGATACACGCACTCGGGACTCACAGTCTGGCAACCCGTTTCAAGTGTGTACGCATACGATCCAGCCACTGACACCTGGGCCAAGCGCACGCCCATGCCGACCTCTCGCGGCGCATTGTCAGTAACAGAGCACGAAGGGAAGCTGTATGCCATCGGCGGCTATGACCGGAAGGCCAATAGTGCGGCGGTCGAGGTCTATGATCCGGTGCGCAACACCTGGACCTCGCGCGCGCCGCTGCCGACCCCTCGCGATCATCTGGCGACCGCGACCGTGTCCGGGAAGATGTATGCGATCGGCGGGCGCCTGAATGGTGACTATCGGCGAAATCTTTCCGTCACGGAAGTGTACGATCCCGTCACCGACCACTGGACCCGCGCAGCGGATCTCCCGACTGCCCGTAGTGGAATCACAGCGGCTGAGGTTGACGGTAGGGTCTACGTGTTCGGCGGGGAAGGCGGCGACGGCACGTTCCGTGAGAACGAGGCTTATGATCCGGCGCATGGCACCTGGCAGACCATGGCGCCGATGCCGACCGGGCGCCACGGCCTCGGGTCAGCTGTGGTGCATGGGCGCATTCACGTCATCAGTGGCGGGCCAACGCCCGGAGGCTCCTTTAGTGATCTAAACGAAGTCTTTATCCCGCCGGATCCTGTGACCTCCAAGCCAGGAGGTCGCGCTCAGCCAGACAGGTCGGAGCGGTGATGGCGCTTCTGGCGATTTTTAAGCCGCCGACTCCTTCCGCCGAACTTCAGCTTAGAGGGCGTCTCAGTTTCTATCTCGACAGTGTTAACCGACAAAGTTCACCTTAGGGTTTCCGCGAGACTCGCCCACATCCACTTGTCCGTTGCCGCTCGGTCCATCCACACACACTACTTCGACACGCGGCGGGATTTTGCCCTCTTCACCATCTGATTCATTCCGATAGAACCCTTTAGCCTTGCCGAGAATCTCCAGCGCCTTCAGACGATCAATGAACTTGAATTTCTTTGTCACCCCGACCACCCTGCGGTTCTCACCTTTGCCAGAAAGATGCTCTGCCTTTTCAAAGAGGGCAATAGCCAGCCGTTCGTTTTCTTTCATGTCGACAATTTCCAGCAGTTTGCCGAACCTATCGAACATTTTTCGCGGATCAAAGCGCATCATCTTCTCCATGAAGGAAAGCCATTCGGTCCGGGTCATCTGTATTTTTGCGACGACGGGGGCCGTGAGTTCCTTGATTCGGAGGGCAATGCGAGGGTGATCCATGAGGCGCGACGCCTCGACATTCACCGTGGCATCGCTCAGCCGCTTACAGTTATAGGCCCGCCTCATTCTTGGGTGGAAATTGACATTAATGCGATGGTGTCAGCCAAGACCAAACATTATTATTCAGGGGACTAAGAAAGAACGTACCGGAAGACTCTGTAGCAGTAATTTGGTTCGAGCGTGGCAATAATCGAATATGACAAGTTTTGTATTAAGCAGGAGCGAAGGGGGCAGGACCCGTGTTCTTCTGTGATGGCGTGGAAGGTTAGGTTTTTGGTGCTGAGGTAGTTGGGGCTTCTTCGATGCGGATGGTGTTGGCCCACTCGGCTACGTAGGGGTCACGTTCGTCCATCGTCATCCCGGCATATTTCATAAACATCTGCGGGCCTTTGCGGCGTCGCCAGATGAGATAGTTGAGGAAATGTTCCCGACAGATGCTGTGCGTGCCGGCTGGGGCATACACTCTCGCTTTGCAGCCTTGGATGAGGCAAGTCAGGTCGTGCATTCCATCTTCCCTTTCAACCTTTATTATGCAGGACGGAAGGGCTGAATATCAACCGGTCAACCTTGACGCGCCCCTCCCGTTCCGGTAAGTCGATTGCCACGATGAGTCCGCTTCCTATTCTTCCCCTGCTTTTGACCATGTTCGTCTTCCTTTCGAGTTGCACCTCAGCATCACGAGAGGGGCTTCCTCCCGGGAGTCCCTTTGCCGAGACGGTTGCCACCTCGACGAATCTGCCTCAGGGGATTGCGGTGGGGGACGTGACGAGCCAGTCAGCCATGCTCTGGTTGCGGACCAATGGACCGATGATGGTTCAATTCGAATGGGCGCCGGTGTCGGCATGGGATATCGTGTCGAAGACGGAGACAGCCGTCGCTTCCGTGATGCGGACGCAGTTACTCACGACCGGTCCGGAAACGGACTTCACCCTGGCGATTCCCATTGAAGGGCTCACGCCGTCCACGCGATACAGATTTTATGTTTTTGCCGGCACGAAGGGGAGTGAAGGAACCTCGACCGAAGCTCATGTGGGGGGGCAGGGGGAATTTACGACGCTCCCAGATGCGAAGAGTCATGCGCCCGTGACCTTTGCCTGGAGCGGCGATCTGGGCGGCCAACAGCGCTGCAGGCGGGGCGCTTCCGGCTACCCCATCTTCGATGTGATGAATGGACGGCAGCTCGATTTCTTTCTGTTTCTCGGCGATACGATCTACGGCGATGAGCCGTGCCAGTCGCCTCCGAACGAGCCGGGCGCTGACTTTAGGGCCACGACCCTCGACGAGTACCGTGCGCGTCACCGCTATCAACGGGGTGCAGAGGCTCTCCGGCGCTTCCTCGACAGTGTTCCGGTCTCTGTCATCTGGGATGATCATGAAGTGCGAAATGACTTTGCGGGCCCCTTTGACAACCGGATGCCGGCAGCGCGTCAGGCCTTGCGTGAGTATTGGCCGATCCGCGTGGCGGTCGATGATCCCAATCGGCTCTATCGAACGGTGCGTGCCGGAGCAGATCTCGAAGTATTCATCCTCGATACGAGGCAGTACCGAAGCCGCAACGCCGATCCGGATGATCAGGCGAAGACGATGTTGGGAGAGAGGCAGCTTCAATGGCTGCTGAACGGACTCACTAATTCAACCGCGACGTGGAAAGTGATCGTGTCCACCGTGCCGCTGTCCATTCCGAAGGGAGGCAACGCAGACCACCCGGGGAACGACGGTTGGGCTGGGGGGCCCGGCAGTCCTGGTTTTGAACGGGAGCGGCAGGTGATCGTGGATGCCATTCTCGGCCGGAAGATGAAGAACGTGGTATTCCTGGCCGGTGATGTTCACTACGTGCAAGCGAATGCCTACGATCCTAACGGTGACGGAGTTTCTGACTTCCATGAGTTTGTGGCTGGTCCGCTATCCGCCGGGCCTGGTCGACTGACGCCCCCCAACGCAGGATTACGGCCGACCACATTGGTTAATGAAGGCGGATACATGAATTTTGGCCTCGTTCGAGTCACGAAGTCCTCATTCGACGTCACAATCATCGACGAAACCGGTGCCACGCGGTTTTCCCATCATCTGCTTGCCAAGTAACCGGCGCCTAGCGCGAAAATCCTCTTGAAATCGTGGCAGGTGGCCAGTTACGGTACACATTCGTCGCGCGCGTGTTTGAGATCCAGGCTGGGTGCTTGATGCTGTTGCAGCTGATTTCCGTGCTGGGTGCCCTGATGGTGCTGTCGGCCTATGGCCTGATTCAGGGTGGGGTCTGGCGTGAACTGGACGCCGGCTATCTCGCATTTAATATCGTCGGGTCATTGTTGTTAGGAATTGTCGCGATTGCGGATCAGCGGATAGGGTTTATTTTTTTGGAGTTTGCGTGGGCCGGTCTTGGATTGATCGGCGTAGCCAGGGCCGTGAGGGCCAGGCGTACGGCGAGTTAACAGCGGTTGGATGAAAGGAACATACATATGGCAGGGTTGATGTCACCGGATGAGATTTTTGAGAAGGCTCAAAATGCCGCTGCGGCGGCGACGGGGCCTGATGAAAAGGCCATGCAGATTGATTACCCGGCGTTGAAGGAGAAGATCCGCGTGGCCTTGGGGGATCGCAAAGTTGCGCTCTGCCACATCAACAAGTTTTTGCCGGAGGGCTACGAAGATCAGGGGCGCTTCAATCTGCTGCTCCTCACTGCCGGCAACGTGCTGTTCGACATGGTCATCGGCGATTCGTATTTTCGCTACGACGTGGTGTCGGTCGGTCAGTTGGACAAGGTTCAGGTGATCGATGCGATGTGGGACAATAAAGAGAAACGCCGTGAGGAACCATTCCTGAGTCTTCGCCTGATGCATGCCGAGGAGGCTCACCTCTTGCTGGCGCTTGAAGATGACGAGCGGAAGAGCCTACTGACCTTTGCGTCGGCCGTGGCGAAAGTCAGAAACCCGGAGAAATAGCGATACGCAGGAGAGGCGAGCGAGATTAGCGGGACGCGCGAGAAGAGCGCGACTTGTAGGGCTCAATGAACCATCCGAAGTCGGTTGGCTTGCACGTCGCGCTTTTTCCGCCTTCCTTGCAAGGATATCCTGAGGGTTAGGCGCGGCGGTAGAAGGGGAGAGCATGAACCGTCGCGGCGTGGCGTGCGCCTTCGACTTCAATAGTGAGGTTGGTGCCGGCGGCTGAGAAGTCCCGGAGTGGGAATCCCAAGGCAATGGGAGTCTTGAGCTGTGGTGAGGGTGTAGCACTGCTGACCCAGCCAACCTCTCTGTCCCCGCTAAATATCTTGGCTCCCTTCGGCGGAACGATCGAGACATTCATGACTAGCCCGACCAAGTGCCGCCGGACGTTGCCGTAGGTATCCATTCTCGCGACCACTTCCTGCCCGGGATAGCAGCCCTTATTCAAACTGAATGCTTTCCCTTCCAGGTTCGCTTCCGGTGGGACGATCTCTTCGTTGAGGTCCGGTCCGGCCTTTGGCAGGCCTGCTTCGATGCGGAGGGCCTCGCGAGCATGTCCGCCAACGGCTTTGATGCCATAGGTCGCACCTGCCTCCATGAGTCGCTCCCAGGCCGTGCTGAGGGCGTCAGCTGGCAGTAATACTTCGAGGTCTACCTCCCCGGTTTCTTCTGTGCGCAGGACAAATGATGCTTGGCCGCCGATCTGAGCTGCGATGGCGCTCACTGGCTTGAGATCGCTCATCTCAACGCCGAAGGCGGCGCTGACGGTTGCACAGGCCTTGGGACCACTGACGAGCAACAATCCCCAGGACTCCGCACCGTTCTCCATTTTTGCTTTGGTCCCATAGAGGAGGAACTTTCTGAGCGCTTGGAAGGTGGCGTCGCCGACCTCGCCGACATCTTCCACCCACAGGCTGTCAGGCAGGGTATAGACCCGAAAGTAGCCGAGCATCTTCCCCTTGTGCGTGAGAAAGCTCGAATAGCGGCCCTGGCCAGCCTGGAGCGGAAGGATATCGTTACTGATGAGGCCCTGCAGCCATTTCACACGATCGTCGCCGGTAACGCGGATCTTGCCCCGGTGTGACAGGTCGGAGAGTCCGACTCCCTGGCGCACAGCCTGATATTCCGCGATCCATTCGCCATAGTGAGCGGGCATCTCCCACCCGGCGACTTCTTCAAAGGTCGCACCGAGCTTCGTATGGTGATCGTGAAGGCGTGAATGTTTCATACGTGGCTCCCTGCGACTTCCTCGACCAGGTCTTTCAGGCGAGCGGAAAACTCATTGCGCGAAACAATCTTGGTCACGCCCAGCGCTCTGGCCCGGTGAAACGTATCGACTTCTTCGTGATTGGCAAAGGCGAGGATGGGAATGGTTTTCAAGCGCGTGTCGGCTGCGAGTGTTTCCAGGGCTTGAAAGGCGTTGAGAGTCTCGTCATTCATGTTCAAAATTATTGCGCATGGGATTGCTGCCGAAACTTTGTCGGCAATGTCCTGCTGCGTTCGAGCCCGTTCGATCCTGTAGCCCTTCGACATCAGGGCGTCACGGACCTTGGTGTAAAAGAAAATGTCCGTCACTCCTACAAGCACGGTTTTCTGGTCTGTCTGGTTTGTTTTGTCTGTCTGGTGAGAATTCGTCGTCATATCGTGATCCTGCCTTCGCATCAGAGTAGATGGACTGTCCTCTTTGCCGAACAGGACAGACAAGAAAGACCGTACAGACCAGATAGACCGGTCAGTTCAATGAACTGATCAATCGTCCCAGCGCTTTCTTGGCCAAGGCATAATTGGGATTGAGGACCAGGGCTTTCTTATAGGAGTCGATGGCTTCGGTCCATTGGCCCTTTCGCTCGTAGACCCGACCCAGGTTGAGGTGAGGGAAGGCCGGGCTCTCATAGCGCCTCGCCTGTAGAGCTTTCTGAAACCAGGTAATCGCTTCGTCGAGCTCACCCTTTTCGATCAGATAGGCCCCGATGTCGTTATAGGGGTTGCCGAAGTCCGGGTCCTGCGCAATGGCCTTGTGGCATTCCTCGATCGCATCATCGAGCCGTCCCATGAAGCTGTAGGTCCACCCGAGGAAGGTATAGGCCTCGGCAGTGGGATGAGTCGCAATCGATTTTTTATAAAGCGTCACGGCTTCTTCCAGTTCGCCCTTCATCTGGCGTTCATAGGCCTGTTGAAAGAGTTGCCACGCCTCGCGTTTATCTTCTTCGTGGCCTTCGCCTTGGATCAGAAAGTCTTGAACGTCCATAGTGCGGCTTCTGAAAAACGCCTCCAGCGGCGTTCTCGGTCGTTCAATCAACTCGACGTACGAAAAAAGTACGCCTCGTCGATTTCACTTCCTGCGGCCTTGCTGGAAGCGTTTTTGAGAAGCCGCAGGAGATGGATAATACTATTCGTTTTTCAGCTTCTTCTTAATCAATTCAGCGCCGTAGCGTCCTGAGAGCAACATGGAGCCGAACGCAGGCCCCATGCGGGGTGTACCGTATACTGCCGCCACGGCTAACCCGATGACGAAACAGTTGGGATAGACCTCGCCGGTCCGGTCCATGACTTCCTGTTCGGATTGCGCGACCCACATGGCTCCGTTGCCGGGGACAGCTTTGTAGAGATTGCGCTTGTGCAGGAGTTCCACGACGACGGCATCGTGGCCCGTCGCGTCCACCACGATCTTGCTTTCGAGCGCGATGGGGTCCACATGGATGATGTCATGGCCGGCCATTTCAGCCGTCGTGCTATTGACCACCACCCCTTCCAAAATGCCGTCGCGCCGAAGAATCAAGTCGACCACTCTCGTGAGGTTCATGATCTTGGCGCCGCCCCTGTATGCAGCGGCAATCAACGCACCGGTGGCGTGCGGGGGATCGACCATGTACATCCCCTCACATTCCTTGATCTTCTTACAAGGGACGCCGATTTCTTCGAGGATCTCATTGGCCGGTTCGCAGATCGTGGCTTTGTTCATCAGGTAGCCGCCCGACCAAAATCCACCGCCAAGGGCGAGGCTCTGTTCGACGATGACCGTACGAAATCCCATCGCAGCCAGATCATGGGCGCAGATCAAGCCGGAAGGCCCGGCGCCCACAATGATCACATCGCTCTCGATGAGCTGATCGAATTCTTTATAGTATTCGCGCGCGATTTGGCGCGTGATGTCTCGTTCTCGAAGAGGTGCTGGTTTTGGCTTCGCCATTGGGAACTCCTACCGGTAAATTTCCGCTCCGGTCTTCTTGAACTCTTCCGCCTTTTCCTTCATGCCGATTTGAATCGCCTTATGTTCATCGACTTGCAATTGTGCGGCATAGTCCCGGACATCCTGCGTGATCTTCATCGAGCAGAAATGAGGACCGCACATCGAGCAGAAGTGCGAGACCTTCGCGGCATTGTCCGGCAAGGTTTCGTCATGGAAGAGTTTTGCCGTGTCCGGATCGAGCGAAAGATTGAATTGGTCTTCCCACCGAAACTCGAAGCGGGCTTTGGACAGGGCGTTGTCTCGAATCTGCGCGCCCGGATGGCCCTTGGCCAGGTCTGCTGCGTGGGCGGCGATCTTGTAGGTGATGACGCCCGTCTTCACATCTTCGCGGTCGGGGAGGCCCAGGTGTTCCTTGGGCGTCACATAACAGAGCATCGCACAGCCAAACCACCCGATCATGGCTGCGCCGATGCCGGAGGTAATGTGATCATAGCCCGGCGCGATGTCGGTCGTGAGAGGTCCCAACGTATAGAAAGGCGCTTCACGGCAGGCCTTCAGCTGTTTTTCCATGTTGACTTGGATCATGTGCATAGGCACGTGGCCAGGGCCCTCGATCATCACCTGGACATCATGGCGCCAGGCAATTTCGGTGAGTTCACCCAACGTGTCCAGCTCGGCGAATTGCGCCTCATCGTTGGCATCTGCGATGGAGCCCGGCCGCAATCCATCACCCAAACTGAACGATACGTCATAGGCCTTCATGATCTCGCAGATTTCTTCGAAGTGGGTGTAGGTGAAGTTTTCTTCGTGATGGGCCAGGCACCACTTCGCATGGATCGCCCCGCCGCGGGACACGATGCCGGTCATGCGTTTGGCGGTCATCGGCACATAGGCGAGGCGCACACCAGCGTGGATGGTGAAGTAATCCACCCCTTGCTCGGCTTGCTCGATCAATGTGTCGCGATAAATCTCCCAGGTTAGGTCTTCGGCCTTGCCATTGACTTTTTCCAGCGCTTGATAAATCGGTACGGTGCCGATGGGCACCGGCGAATTACGGATGATCCATTCGCGGGTCTCATGGATGTTCTTGCCGGTGGAGAGGTCCATCACTGTGTCGGCGCCCCATCGAATAGACCAGATCATCTTCTCGACTTCTTCTTCGATAGAGGAGGCGACTGCGGAGTTGCCGATATTGGAGTTGATCTTCACCAGAAAGTTTCGGCCGATGATCATCGGTTCGCTTTCCGGATGGTTGATGTTGGCCGGGATGATCGCGCGGCCACGGGCGACTTCATCGCGGACAAATGTCGGTGTGATAACAGAAGGGATGCTGGCGCCCCATGACTGGCCAGGGTGTTGCGTGACTCCCCCGCCGTGCCCATTTCGCGAAGCCAGTTCGCGCGCCACTTCGCGGGATTGGTTTTCCCGGATCGCAATGAACTCCATCTCCGGCGTGACGATGCCTTTCCTGGCGTAGTGGAGTTGGGTCACATTCATGCCAGATTTGGCTCGCAACGGCTTGCGAATATGTTGAAACCGGAGTTCGTCCAGCTTGGGATCCGCCGCACGCAGGCGGCCATATTCGGAGGAGATATCCGAAAGCTCGACTACGTCGTTCCTGCCGAGCACCCAGTTCCGGCGATAGGGCGCCAATCCTGCCCGCGCGTCGACTTTGACGGCCGGGTCTGTATAGGGGCCGGACGTATCGTAGATTGTGATCGGCTCATTTGTCGTGGGTGTGCCCCCATTCATCGACTTGGTGGCGGTCAGGCCGATCTCTCTCATCGGGACCCGCACGCCATCCTGTGTGCCCTGTACATACACTTTGCGCGAGGCAGGGAATGGCGTGGTCGTCAAGGCCGAGCCGGTAGACGAGACTCCGTTACCAGTTGTAGAACCCTTGCCGATTGTATGGTTGTCCATGAGGAGATCCTTTCTCCAAAACGTGAACTAGGCTCTAGTAGTCAAAAATAAAAAAGCCGCACCTAAGCTAGGGAGTGCGGCAGAGAGACCAGCGGTACCCGGTTGTTCTCGCTTCCCTACGCTGGTATTACCCAGGTCAGGTTCTGAGGGTCGTCCGTTCGGGCGGACTCTCAGCCGTGTGGCCCCCCTAGCTTCGGCTGAGAATCGTATCGCCGGCCTCCTGCGTTGTCAACGGGGAATTAGGCCTATCATGACCGAACCGAGTGGACCATCGAGGATCTAGGACTTCCTCCCGGCGGCCGGTTCATTGATTGTCAGGGAGTCCTGACGGTAGAATAACACCCTTACATTCTTTCGCGAAGGACACCGTGCAGACACTCTCGACACTTCCGAAACCGATCACGGATTATCAGCAATTGTCTGCGGAGGAACTGTTCCGCCGGACGACTGAGGCTAAACGCGCGCTGGGCGATCGCGTCATGATTCTGGGCCATAATTACCAACGGGATGAAGTCATCGAGCATGCGGACTTTCGCGGAGATTCCCTCCTGCTCTCGAAACTGGCGGCCGAGCGGTCTGAGCGGCCCTACATCGTTTTCTGCGGCGTTCACTTCATGGCCGAGACGGCCGACATCTTGAGCCGCTCCAAACAAACGGTGATTCTCCCTGACATGGCCGCGGGCTGCTCCATGGCAGACATGGCGGCCATCGAACAGGTCGATCAATGCTGGGAAACGCTGGGGCGAATTCTTCCGGTGGAAGAGACCGTTATGCCGGCGGTCTACGTGAACTCTGCCGCGGTGCTCAAAGCCTTTTGCGGCGAACATGGCGGGATTACCTGTACGTCCTCCAACGCGAAGGCTGTGATTGAATGGTCCTGGGCTAGGCGGGAGAAAATCCTCTTCTTTCCGGACGAGCACTTGGGCCGCAATACGGCCAACAAGATGGGGCTGCCGAGAGAGGAGATGATCGTATGGGATCCCTATCAACCCAACGGGGGCAATACGCGGGAAGCGATCCAACGCGCGAAACTCATTCTCTGGAAGGGCCACTGCAGTGTGCACCAGATGTTCCAGCCGGTGCATGTGGACAATTTCCGCAAGCAGTATCCCGATGGGAAGGTGATCGTCCATCCCGAATGTCATGAGGATGTCGTCAATCGGGCAGACCTGTCCGGGTCCACGGAGTTTATTATCCGAACGGTGACGGCGGCACCGGCCGGGACGGTCTGGGCGGTGGGAACGGAATTGAACTTGGTGAATCGATTGAAGCGTGATTTCACCGATAAGAAGGTCTTCTTCCTCTCCTCCACCGTCTGCCAGTGCGCGACGATGTTCCGAATCGATGGAGCGCATCTTTGCTGGGCAATGGAAAATCTTGCCGACGACCACATCGTGAACCACATCGTCGTTCCAGACGATGACAAGCACTGGGCGAAGATTGCGCTAGATCGCATGATGGCCGTCAGTTAGCTCCAGGATGGTGAAAAAGCTCTCCGGCTTCGTTCTCACTTCACTCAAACCCTCAACGTACCTAGAACCGTACGCCTCGGGCTTTCGCTCGCTGCGGCCTTGCCGGATAGCTTTTTGACCATCCTGCCATGCAGTAGTGGTAGTTTAGGCTGGTGCCATCACCAGTCGTTCCGGTATATTCACTGGTCAATTCATTTCAGTTTTGAAGGCGCTACCGATCCATGGACTACAAGGCTACGCTCAATCTTCCCAAGACCGATTTTCCCATGAAGGCGAACTTGCCACAGCGCGAGCCTGAACTCCTCGCCTCGTGGGAGCAGGAACGGTTGTACGATCAGATTCAGGAGGCGGGGAAAGGCCGGCCTCTCTATGTCTTGCACGATGGACCGCCCTATGCGAACGGCCGCATTCATATCGGTCACGCGCTGAACAAGATTCTCAAAGACATCATCATCAAATCGAAGACGATGGCAGGTTATCAGGTGCCCTATGTGCCAGGGTGGGACTGCCATGGACTTCCGATCGAACATCAAGTTCTCAAGGACCTCGGCGACAAGAAAAAGACGCTCGATACCCCGACCATTCGCCGACTCTGCCGCGAGTATGCGGAAAAGTTCTACAAGATTCAGCGCGAAGAGTTTCAGCGGCTCGGCATCTTGGGGGATTGGCAGCATCCATATCTCACGATGAATCCTGGCTATGAAGCCACGATCATTCGCGAGTTCGGGAAATTCGTGGAGCGGGGAGGCGTCTACAAGGGACTGAAGCCGGTGCTCTGGTGCACGGTGGACCAAACAGCCCTTGCCGAGGCGGAAGTCGAATACGAAGATCACATTTCTCCCTCGATCTATGTCAAGTTCCCGTTGGTCACGTCGCCCACGGTGCTCAGCAAGACGTTCCCCGGCATCTCGTTCCCCGTCGGTATCAAGCTGGTGTCAGTCGTGATCTGGACGACCACCCCTTGGACCCTCCCGGCCAATCAAGCTGTCTGCCTCCATGGCGATATCGACTATGCGTTTGTCCAGGTCGGTGATGAAGTACTGATCGTTGCGGAGAAGCTTGTTGATAGCGTGATGAAGGCCTGCCGGATCGAAGGGGCTCGAGTGGTCGGGGTGAAGAAGGGGAGAGAGGGATTCGAAGGGCTGGAGACGCAACGTCCCCTGACCACCGGCCTGTCACCGATTCTGCTCGGCGACTTCGTGACTCTCGACCAAGGAACCGGTTGTGTCCATATTGCGCCGGGTCACGGCATGGAGGACTACATCCTCGTCCTCGAGCACAATGCCACGGCATCAGCGGGAGAAAAGCTGGAGATATCTAGCGCCCGTCGACGACAGTGGGCGATTTACCGAGGTCGTGAAAGAATTTGCTGGCCAGCATGTCTTGAAAGCGAATCCGAAGATTGTGGAATTCCTGCAGGCCAACGGACGTTTGCTCGGCCATGGGTCGTTGAACCACTCCTATCCGCACTGTTGGCGCTGCAAGAATCCCGTCATCTTCCGCGCCACCGAACAATGGTTTGTGTCGATGGAGACGAATGAGCTTCGGAAAGAGGCGCTGGCGGAGATCGAACGGGTCCGATGGATTCCGGCTTACGGCCGTGATCGGATCAATGGGATGATCGAGAATCGCCCCGATTGGTGTTTATCGCGTCAGCGTGTCTGGGGAGTGCCGATTCCCGGCTTTCACCTGTAGCGGGTGCCGGTCTGTCCTGGCCGATCCGACCGTGATCGAGCACCTTGCGACGTTGATGGAATCCAAAGGGGCCGATGTATGGTTTGAGCGATCGGCTGCCGATCTGTTGCCCAAGGGCACGACCTGTTCGAAGTGTGGCGGAACGGCATTCGAGAAGGAACGGGATATTCTCGATGTGTGGTTCGAGTCGGGCGTCAGTTATGCCGCAGTGTTGAAAGAACGGAAGTGGTGGCCGGCCGATCTCTACCTCGAAGGGTCGGATCAGCATCGAGGCTGGTTCCACAGCGCCTTGCTGGCCGGCGTCGTCACCGATCATCGCGCGCCATACAAAGCAGTCCTGACCCACGGTTTTGTCCTCGATGGGCAGGGCAAGAAGATGTCCAAGTCGGCGGGGAACGTCGTCGCGCCGCAGGATGTGATCAAGCAATCGGGCGCAGAAATCCTGCGTCTGTGGGTTTCGGCACAGGATTATCGTGATGATCTTCGGATTTCCCCGGAGATTCTGACCCATCTCATCGAGGCCTATCGAAAGATTCGGAATACCTGCCGGTTTCTGCTGAGTAATCTGTACGACTTCGATCCGGAAAGAGACCGAATCCCGTATGAACAGTTGCCTGAATTGGATCGTTGGGCCCTGCATCGATTCAGCGAACTGATCCCGCGAGTTCGGAAATCCTATGAAGAATTTGAATTTCACACGATCTTCCATGCACTTAACTACTTCTGCTCGGTGGATTTGAGCGCCGTGTATCTCGATATCCTGAAAGATCGTCTCTATACGTTCCGGGCGGATTCGCCTTTGCGTCGCGGATCGCAGACGGTGCTCTTCGAGATCGTCGTCGCCATGACGAAGCTGATGGCGCCGGTGTTGAGCTTTACGGCTGAGGAGATTTGGCGGACCTTGGTCGCGCAGCCGGGAGGGCGTCTCGGCGTGAGCAGCGTCCATCTGAGTGCATTTCCTGAGGTCCAGCCCCAATGGCAGGATGCCGAGCTCGCTCAGCGATGGGAGCAACTGTTAGAAGTGAGAGTAGCGGTGCAAGCAGCCTTAGAGGATCAGCGTCGCGACAAGGTCATTGGCTCTTCACTTGAGGCAGATGTGCAGATACAGGCAAATGCCGAGAAGTATGAGTTTCTTAAGCGGTATGAAAGGACTTATCCACGCTTTTTATTGTGTCACGAGGTTGAGCTAAGAGAAGTCCATAACCTTCCGCTCAAGCCTGACTTTGTAGTCATAGTTTCCAAGGCTAAAAGCAAAAAGTGTGAGCGTTGTTGGAACTATCGAGAGGCAGTGGGGAAAGATGCCACCCATCCGACGCTCTGCGATCGTTGCGTGGAGGCGGTGCAGTGATGCGACGGCCCTTTCGCTACCTGCTTCTGGCATTGCTGGCCGGCACGATCGTGGTGGTCGATCAGGCGACGAAACTCTCCATCATGCAATCGATGCGGCTCCATGAATCCATTCCGATTGTTCCCAATCTCTTCAGCCTGACCTATATCCGCAATCCCGGTGCGGCCTTTGGGTTGCTGGCCGGGAGCAGCAATGCGTTTCGTATGGTGTTCTTCGGGGTCACGTCGCTGTTTGCTCTGGCCCTGCTGGGGACGATCCTCTTCCGGTTGCCGGAGAAAGATTGGATGGGGCAGTTCAGTATTGCCGGGATTCTTGGCGGGGCGATCGGGAACCTCATCGATCGACTACGGTATGGCGAGGTGATCGACTTTCTCGATGTCTATGTGGATTCCTACCATTGGCCGGCCTTCAATGTCGCCGACTCGGCGATCAGCGTGGGGGTCGTCTTCTTGATGATTCATTTCGCGTTCGAAAAGAAAGAGATGCCGCCTGTGTCCTCGGGCGACGTGTCGTCGTCTACAGATCGCGAGAGCGAGATGAAACGTCGTTCGCTCAACTTGGCCTCATCCGCAAAGCTCGCGGCAGTCGAGAGTCACGATGAACCCACCCTGTTCCTGAACAGGCGTTGTTGCTCGGCCGAGAACATCACCGAGTGGTTCGCTGTGGCAGAACTGACATTCCTTCAGCGTGACGGCACATCGCTCTCCCCGATAGTGACTAAATACTCTTTGCCAACGTCCAGTGCGATCGCCTGTCGTCGGTGGTCATTACATCGAAATGCAGGAGGCCCGTCTTGCCCCTCACCCATGTGTCGTACACATGCACCGTATCGGACTGAGAATCGAGCCATCTGAGCCTCTCCTTCAAAAGCCGAAAATGTAGAACACCACGATGCCCATCAAAATACGGTAGTAGGCAAACGGCCGGAGCGTATGGCGTTTCACAAAGGAGAGAAAGGCCGCGATTACAATCCAGGCAACGATAAACGACACGAGCATCCCGATCCCGAGCGCCAGATAGTCGTCTTGTCGGAAGACGTCCCGTGATTTCCACATTTGATAGCACGTCGCCGCAATCAAGGTCGGGAGGGCGAGAAAAAAGGAGTACTCTGTCGCGACTTTCCGGTCCAGCCCTATGAAGAGGCCTCCGATGATCGTGGAGCCGGATCGGGACATGCCTGGTAGTAATGAGGCGCACTGGGCCATGCCGATCCAGAACGCCGATCTCAGGCTCACCTCTTCGAGCCGATGGATTCGTGCCTGGTCGCGACGCGCTTCGACGGCGAGAATAATCAGGCCCCCGACGATTGAGGAGGCAGCCACGGTTTGAGGCGTAAAGAGATGGGTCTTGATCCAGCTATGCGTGAGAAACCCGATCGCGGCTGCCGGTAAGAATGCGAGCCCGAGTCCGATGAGAAACCACAGATTCTGATGGGTCGCCCAGGACGTTCGCAGGACAGTCGACCATGGGGTCGTCCCACGTCTTCGGATCATGGCAAAGACGTCCTGCTGCTCCCGGCCGGCTTGTCCGATCATGGATGCGAGCTTTTGTCGTTCGTAGGCGATGACGGCCAGGATGGCGCCCAGTTGGATTGAAATCTCGGCGCTGGCAGCGAGGTCTCCCTCGAACCCCAGGACGTGGCCAACGAGAATTAAGTGGCCGGTCGACGAGACCGGTAGAAACTCTGTCAGTCCCTCCACGATACCCAAGATCGTGGCGAGACCAGGACCCCATTCATTCATGCAATGTCTTTCTGAAACAGGGTGCGCTCAGACGGCGAGTCTCGCGCATATTCACAAAGTGGCGACAGTCCGTCAAGCAGGCAGACGAATCGCTGCAGACCCTCATGATGATCGGTGGCGATGGAGGACCTGCAAATCTGTTGACAAAATGAAAGGCTTGACATACACACAACATATACGTATAGGTGGCGTACCACCCTCTCACACCGACAGATATGTTAGGTGAAGATCGGTGGCTGACATCGGTTGCAGATACCACGCTCAGTGGAAGGGGAGGTTCGCATGAAGTCAGGGTGGATGGCGGCGGTCGTGATGATTGGCGCAGTCGCAATGGTCGGTTGTGTGAGTCAAAAGAAATATGAAGAAGCCGTGGCCGACGTCGATTCGGCTAAGTCGGAATTGGAGCGGACACGCGCGCAGAAGAATGCATTGGAACAGCAAGTGAAGACTCTCAAGGATCTCAATGTGAAATTCGGGAACGAAGCCCAGGTTGCCCACGACGAGCTTGAGCGCATTCAACATGGCCGTGACAAGGAACGCGGGAGTATCGAGGGTCGGACCAAGGAACTCGAAGACCGTGTCAAGCAGCTCTCCTTGCAGAATCGGGCTGTGCGTCAGGAATACGAGGATGTGAAGCGGCATAACGAAACCCTCAAGTCACTGGTCGCGCGCTATCAGAAAGAGCTGAAAGACCAGTCACGTGCCGCGACGGGAGCTCTTGCACCCTCCACGTCGTCATTGAATCCCGCTCCCGCAGGGACACCTGCTGTCCCTCCGTCGATGAAGGCCCCTCAGCCCATGGCTTCCGCCATGAACGTCAATAAGGCGTCTGCCGGTGATATGGTGCTCGTGCTCGGACTACCCAAAGACGTGGCGGACCGCATTGTGACAAACCGTCCGTACCGGGTGAAGGGCGAATTGGTGGCCAAGAACGTGATGCCCAAGGAAACCTTCGATATGATCAAGGATCGCATCAGCGTCAGTCCCTAATCGGAGCCATGGTCCGGCGAGTCTGACAGGCCGTCCGCCGGTTGGCGGACGGCCTGTTTCTTTTTCCGGAGCCGTATGGGGCCCCATCAGCCAGGTGATTCCCTTCAGCCTTGTTGATACAATGCACTCCAACTAGGCGAGGAATTTGGAGAACGAGCCGATGCGCCGTGCCGTCCTGATCATTGCTATCCTGGTCGTGGGACTGGCCATTGGAGGCTACGTCTTCTTCAATGGGGAGCGCAAAGTTCCGATTCGATATCGGAGCGCCGTAGTCGAGCGAGGCCCCGTCATTTCGCTCGTGACTTCGACGGGAACGATCAATCCTGTCGTCTTGGTTCAGGTCGGGACGCAGGTGTCTGGCATGATTAAGAGCCTGCATGCCGATTTCAATTCGGTGGTCAAAGCTGGCGACATCGTGGCCGTCATCGATCCGGAACCCTTTAGGGCTCGTCGCGATCAAGCTTCCAGCAATCTTGAAATGTCGAAAGCGAACGTCGCGAGAGCCAAAACCGACCTGGCTCAACGTAAGCGCGAACTGGATCGAGTGAAATCGCTGGTGGCGCAGCAGTTCGTCTCCCAGAACGACGTCGACGTCGCCGCGACCAATTTTCAGACGGCTGAGGCTCAAGTGAACGTGGCGGGGGCGCAGGTGAAACAGGCTGAGGCGGCGCTGAATGCCGCAGAGCTGGATTTGAAGTACACAGTCATTCGCTCGCCGGTCAATGGAATCGTGGTCGCCAGAAACGTGGAGGTCGGTCAAACGATCGCGGCCAGTTTCGCCACGCCGAACCTCTTCCTAATCGCGCTCGATCTGACGAAGATGCAAGTCGATACTAATGTCAGCGAGTCGGATATCGGGGGGATCAGTGAAGGAAAGAGGCGACCTTCACGGTGGATGCGTACCCAGGATACCAATTTTTCGGCACGATTCGTCAAGTCCGTCTTGCGCCGATCAATGTGCAAAACGTGGTGACCTATAACGTCGTGGTCAACGTCGATAACCGGGACCTTCGCCTGAAGCCGGGAATGACCGCGAATGTCTCCATAGTCGTAGCGCAAAGAGACGCAGTGCTCAAAGTGCCGAATGCCGCGTTGCGATTCACACCCCCGACTGCAGGCCAGGTCGCTGGCGTGCACGCTTGGCGGCAAGCCGATCAAGGTACGGGGAGCAGAGGCCAGGTCAGCGCCAAGTCGCACAATCTGGAAAGAGGGGCTGTCCGGGGATCTCGAGCCCATTCATGTCCAAACGGGTATTTCTGATGGGTTGGCTACGGAGATCGTGTCGGAGGAATTGTCTGAAGGCGCGCTGGTGGTCGTGGGTATCGACCGACCCAAAGGGGATCGGAGTGGCGGCGATCTGCCTCCAGGATTTGGGAACGGCGGACAGAAAGGCTCTTCGCGCAATCGTTGAGCGTAACCACACGCGAATCGTATCTTGTTGCACGCGATTCACGCACGACGGGCTGGACCGCGAATCCCTCCACTGTGCGCATATCTCACAGCTCTTGTGCTTCACGCTTCATGCTTCACGAGAAATGCCGATGAGTTCGCTGATCGAATGCGAAGATGTGTGGAAAATCTATCGGGTCGGCGACGTGGAAGTCCAAGCCCTGCGCGGGCTGAGCCTCACGATTGAACAGGGTGAATTCGTCGCCATCCTAGGGTCTTCCGGATCCGGCAAGTCCACTCTGATGAATATTCTTGGCTGCCTTGACCAACCGACGAAGGGGCACTATCGGTTGAACGGGATAGAGGTGGGCAACTTGAAGCCCGATCATTTGGCCGGGATCCGCAATCAGCAGATCGGGTTCGTCTTCCAGAGCTTCAATCTCATTCCTCGAACCAGCGCGCTCGAAAATGCGCAGCTTCCTCTGTTCTACCGGGGGCTCTCGCTCAAAGAACAACGGGCACAGGCCGCAGGAGCGTTAGGGCGTGTGGGGTTGCACGGCAGAGAGCACCATTACCCAACCCAATTGTCCGGAGGACAGCAACAGCGTGTAGCGATCGCGCGGGCATTGGTCACGTCGCCCTCTTTGCTCCTTGCCGATGAACCGACCGGCAACCTTGACACCCAGTCGAGCCAGGAAATCATGAAAATCCTGGAAACGCTCAACCGCGATGAAGGCATTACGATTATTTTGGTGACGCATGAGCTGGACGTCGCGGCTTATGCCGCGCGCGAAATCGTGATCAAGGACGGACAAGTATTAAGCGACCGCGTGACCAAGGCGCGGCCAACGTTCAGCCCAGTTGAGGCCTAGCCCACAATCATGAAACCTTGCGTTGATCTCGCGACGCGGCTTCGCGATTTTGGGAAGAACGTCATGAATAATGAGGGCTAGATGTCGGCATTTGTGTGGCTCACGATTCTCACTGCGCTTCGGATCTTGGCACGAAATAGGTTACGCGCCGGTCTCACCATGCTCGGGATTATCATTGGCGTGGCGGCAGTCATTGCGATGGTGAGCATCGGGGAAGGCGCCAAACGGGCTGTGCAAGCGCAGATTGCGACGATGGGTACGAACGTGATCATCATTTTCCCAGGGGTGACCTCTGCGAGCGGTGTACGAGGCAGTCAGGGGAGTGCCGTGACCCTCACCGTTTCCGACGCCTTGGACCTGAAAAAGCGCATCCCATTGCTGGCCGATACCGGATGGGCCAGGCGCGATGTCATGCAAATCGTCTATGGGAACCGAAACTGGAACGGACCAATCACCGGTATCTCACCCAGTTACCTCACCATCCGAGACTGGTCCTTTACGAGTGGAGGCCCTTTCACACAGACGGACTTGGATAGTGCCGCCCGAGTCGCGCTCATTGGGCAAACGATCGTGGAGAATTTATTTGAACCAGGCGAAGAGCCGGTGGGTGCGGTGATTCGAATCAAGAACGTGCCGTTCCGTGTGATTGGGGTCCTTGCGCCTAAAGGCCAGTCTGCGCAAGGATCCGATCAAGACGATGTGATATTCATTCCTTTCAGCACGGCGGAACGGAAGGTGTTTGGGACTTCATTCATCGGGTCCGTCGGAGCGATGTTCGGCTCGACTGATCAGGTCGAGGATTTGCCGACGGCTGCCGAGCAGATTCGAGAGGTGTTGCGGGGACGGCACCGGCTGCAGGCGGAGCAGAATGACGATTTCACGATCCGGACCCAGGTCGATATCGGGAAAGTACAGGAAGGCACCAGTGAGACATTGACGGTGATGCTGTTTGCCATTGCCTCCGTGTCCCTGTTGGTTGGTGGGATCGGCATCATGAATATCCTGCTCGTGTCCGTGACGGAACGGACGAGGGAGATCGGCGTCCGCATGGCGGTGGGGGCCAAACGCTACCACATTGTGATGCAGTTCCTGATCGAGGCGATGACGTTGAGCCTGGTGGGCGGCGCATTGGGTATCGTCCTGGGGATTGCCGGGGCCAAGTTGACGACGCTGATTGCCGGCTGGCCCACCATCATCTCCGGCAACGTCATCGTGATCGCGTTCTTCTTCTCACTCGTGATTGGCCTGTTCTTCGGATTGTACCCTGCCAACAAGGCCGCTCGCCTCAATCCCATCGAAGCGCTACGGTACGAATAAGCGCGGATCTTTGAGTGGATATCCGGTGACTCATGTCCTGCCAGGGATGTGAGGCTGGGCGACTCGTCTACGAAGAGATAAGGCGTTCTAAGATCTGAGTGCAGGGGCTAAATATACTTCAATGCGAGGGTTGTCCTTATCGATGTGTTTGTAGAGATGAGTTTCAACAATGCGATTGTCGTTGATGCCGAGTCCCTCACAGAGGGCATCCTGCGCAATCTTGAGCCCGCCATCGACGTCTCGTCGCAGGGCCGAGGTAAAATAGAACCGAATGGACAGGGCAAGCCAGCCCGACTGAAGTCCGGCAAGTAGGGCAGCCTGGTGAGGGGACTGCGCCAACTTTAGCCACACAAGTTGTCCTACCTGGGCCTTGTAAGCGCGACCAGCCGAAGAGAGTAATCGCCGGCCGTTCACAGAGGCATATTGATGGTTCACGCTGGGAGGAACGGGTAGCGTCAAGACTACCGCATGACTTTCGATCGGTCTGTGTGGTGATGCAGGCAGGCGTGAACTGCGAGCCGTTCTCAGGGCTGTACCTGGCACAGCGACCTTCTTATCGGGATTCCGGTAAGAGGTAATGCGGACTGCGCTTGCAGAGGAGAAAAGCCTGGTCGAGCGCCGAAAGGTAGGCATGCGCGCGAGCTTACAGAAGATTGAGGATCTTGGACATGTTCTGCTCGTAGCGCTCTTCGGAGCGGGCGATATATCGACGCCATTCGCTCGGATTCCAGATCTCCATGCGATGGTATAAGCCGACCAAAATGATTTCCTGGTCCTCATCCAATGGAATAATTTTTCTGAGTCGACTCGGAATCAGGATGCGTCCGGCTTTGTCGAGTTCTGATGTGCCGGCTTCCGAAACGACGAAGTGCATGAACAGCCGACTCTGGTCTTCATCGAGCGTGGCTTTCGTCCGCTCAAGGACTTTTTCCCACTCTTTCATGGAGTAGATGAGCGTGGATTCCTCTGGGCCTTTGAGGAAGACGACGGCCTGTCCCTCTGACTCGACTTGTTCACGGATCGGCGAGGGAACGATAAACCGTCCCTTCTCATCCACTTTGCACAGGTATTCACCGGCAAACATCAATGTATCGTGTCCTTTACGACGCCAATGGTGGTCTGGTGCGATCGCGAATCCACTGTTCCAGATCCGAGCGTACGAAGCGCCATTCTTTTCCAAGCTTGAAGGCGGGAATCTGGCGACTCCGCAGGTAACGATAGAGCGTCCGCGGGGTGATCTTGAGATAACGACAGGTCTCCTCCGCCGTCATCAGCTCGCTCTTGGGCTCTTTGGCCATTGAAGAACCTGGTTCGAGAAGGATCCATATGCCTCACGAGGCTTCGAAGACTATTGCCAGGGTAGGAAAACTGGAACGATCTGTCAAGTGAAAATATATGACAATACCTGTCACAGCCTGTCAGTGCCATCCGATTCCATGGAACCAGCCTCGTCTGACTCCATCGTCTCCAAGAAGTCATCGCCGAGGTCCTCACCCATCTTTTCGCCCATTTTTTTCATGAACCGAGTCATGCTTTGTGGGTCGTTTTCATCGAGTCCGGCCAGGTTGCTGGGGTCCCCCAAAGATTCTAGCCGTGCCTCTTCGGATTTTGGCGAGGCAAATCGAGACATGAGGCGTTCAACCCGAGCGCTCTTACAAAGGGAGCAGGCTACCGGTGCCTGATTGGTCAGGCTTAACACGAGAACTGTGCTGCGCTTCTTACAGTCAAGGCAGCGATATTCGTACAACGGCATTGATCATATTCCTATGGCCGTCAGTGGTCGTGCAGCCTGTTCGGCAAAAAGACGATCCGGCACCAGACTCGCATCGACAGTTCTGGCCAGCGTTAGGGCAAAGACAGGTCCGGTGCCAGCTTCGTGCAGGGCCTTCGCGCATTCATTCAATGTCGTACCAGTGGTGAAGACATCATCCACGAGAAGGATCCGTTTCTCCTCGAGATCCTGTGGGCTACGGACGGCAAATGCTTTCCGTAGATTTCGTAATCGAGCCTGTCGCGTCAATGTGGTTTGAGGATCGGTGGCAGTGATCCTGACGAGATTTGTGGCTGAAACCGGGCGCGCCAGATAACGGCTGAGCTGATCGGCCAGCAGCAATGATTGGTTGAATTCACGCGCTCGTAAACGGGTCGGGTGCAAGGGCACAGGGACAATCATGTCGATGTCGATCTCGCCTGGCAGGGCGCTTCTCATGAGTCGGGCGAGTGGCCGTGCCAGTGTATGTTTGCCTTGGTACTTGAATAAGCAGATGGCTTCACGCAGGGGCGGAAGGTATGGGAAGAGCGTCCAGGCCCTTTGAAAAACGGGCGGCCGTTCCTGGCAGTTTTGGCACTGATGGTCAGGTGTATAGGTCGTGGCCGCTTGCGAGACGAACGGCTGATCACAGATGGCACAAGCTGGCCGCTGGAGCGGGCGGATGTTCTGCCAACAAGCGACACAGAAGAAGGGCACCGGGTCAGTGCTGAGTGAGATGCCACATGTGAGGCACTCCACCGGCAACACAAACCGGAGGGCCTGACGGCACCATCCGACGAGCCGATCCTGTGTGTCTCTGCGTAGCATCACAGGGGAAGCGCTCCAACAAACGTGTGTGCGCTTCTTCTAAGAGAATGTGCCGCGCATGTCAAGTTGTTCGTCTGTAAATGGTTGTGATATACGAGGGTGGAAGGATGTGGGGAAAAGTTTGCCAGCGCCATAGACACGCGATGAGTGCCGCGTGAGACATACATGAAATGCGGGACGTGTGCATTGGGTGGATTCCCATCTCGTCTTGCCCGTCTCGCCCATCCCGTGTCTCGATGGAGAAGTTGAACACTATGGTAACACTCGCCCAGGTGTCGAAAATGTATGAGCGAGGTGGCGACCGCATCACTGGGCTCGATCGGGTCACGGTCGAGGTGGGGAAGGGAGATTTCTGTGCGTTTATCGGTCCCAGCGGTTGTGGAAAGAGTACATTGCTCAATCTGGTTGCCGGACTCGATGTGCCGACCTCAGGGGATATCCTCCTTGGAGGGAGGTCGACCAGTCGATTCACGAGCGACGACTGGACGAGGATCAGGCGGGAAACAGTCGGGATTGTCTTCCAAGCATTCCATTTGATTCCCGGGTTGACGGCAGCGGAGAATGTCGCGTTCCCCTTGTTACTGCGCGGAGAGCAAGGGGCATCGGTTCGAACGCGCGTCGAGGACGTGCTCGAGGTGGTCTCGATGACCGCACGCCGGCACCATCGCCCCAGCGAGCTCTCGGGCGGGGAACAGCAGCGTGTGGCAATTGCGCGAGCAATTGTGCATCAGCCGCAGATTATTCTAGCCGACGAACCGACGGGCAATTTGGATTCCCAGCATGGGGCCGAGATCATCGTGCTCCTTCGGTCGCTCGTCCAGCGCTTCCGCCAAACCATACTGTTGGTGACCCATAGCACTACGGCCGCGGAGGCCGCCGACTATGTCTGGGCCATGAAGGATGGGCAGCTCATAACGAGAACGCACCACGAGGCTGTCACGGTAGGAGCGTAATGGATATTTCGACCATCATAGCCGGCGTGCGGTTTCCCAGTTGTTTCATGAACGCCTCGGGAGCCTTGTGTGTCACGCGCGAGGAACTGCTGGCCCTCGGCCGGTCTCGTTCCGGGGCCATCGTCACTAAGTCGATGACGGTTGAGCCTCGCGACGGCAATCCAACCCCTCGCTACTATGGATTTCCCGGCGGGTCAATCAACTCCATGGGCTTGCCGAATATGGGTTATAAGGCGTACGCCGCGCTCATTCCTGAATTGAAGACATTCGGAAAACCAGTCATCGCCAGTGTGGCAGGTCTCTGTGAAGATGATTTCCCGACGATTGCGGCCACGATCAACGCGGCGAAGCCCGACTTGATCGAAGTCAATCTCTCTTGTCCCAACATTCCAGGAAAACCGCAGATCGGGTATGATCCAGAAGCCTCCGAGCGACTGCTCAAGCGGGTTCGTAAGCTGATCACGGTTCCGATGGGGGTCAAGTTGCCTCCATACTTCGATCCGGCCCATCACAAAGTGATGGGAGAGGTGATCGGCCGCTGCGGGGTCGATTTTCTCAACCTGATTAACTCGGTCGGCAATGGGCTCGTTGTCGATCCGGAGGGTGAGGTGGTCGTCATCAAGCCCAAGGGTGGGTTCGGCGGACTGGGTGGCACGATCATCAAGCCGGTCGCACTGGCCAATGTGCGGGCTTTTTGGAAGGTCTTCGAAGGGCGAATGCCGATTATCGGGACCGGCGGTGTGGTCACCGGCGTGGATGCCTTCGAACATGTGCTCTGCGGGGCGTCGGCTGTGCAGGTTGGGACGGTCTTGGTCGAGGAGGGAGTCGGCGTGTTTGACCGATTAGAATCGGAATTGGCGGCACAGTTCCGCAAGAAGGGCTATAAGAGGTTGGAGGACTGCCGGGGAAAGCTGAAGGAGTTGTAGCCCTACTTGGCTCCGAACGTTTTGGCAAGAAGGCCAAGCTGTAGGGCCCGTCGGAGTAGTTGTGCCACGTTTCTCACATTCAACCGTCGCATCAAGTTGAATCGGTGAACTTCGACTGTTCGCACGCTGATCTCCAGCACTTCCGCAATCTCGCGGTTCGTGTGCCCGATTGACACCAGGCGAAGAATGTCACGCTGTCGAGGCGTGAGGAGGTCAGCGTCGATCTCTTCCTGTATCGGCTGGACTTTTCGGTTTAGAGCAGTTCTCGCGCCCATCAATAACCTCTCATAGTCGACTCACGCGAGTCTAACAAAGGTGCGCATCGCTGTAAACGAAACTACTAATTTGTGCAGGGCCCTGCTGCTGGCCCGGTTGGTTTGATTCGTCTCCGTTCCCTCATCCATTATGATCCGTTCTGTTAATCCCGCGCCCAGGCCCTAGATGACTATACCACTCATGCTCAATATCGCTCTGATCCGCGCCCATGCTCTCCAGCGGCCATTTCGTGCCCTGCTCAGCATCACCGGCGTGGCTCTGGGCGTTCTGGCCTCCGTGGCCATCGGAACGGCGAACGTCCAAGTGCTGCGATCCTTCGAGCAAGCCGTCATGACGGTAGCTGGTCCTGCCACATTGGAAATAGCGGGCCATGATCTCGGAGTGGATGAATCTGTGATCACGGCTGTCCGCGCGGTCGATGGGGTGGTAAACGCAGCTCCAGTCATTGAAGAAGCAGTCGTGGTTGCCCGAGGGGAACAGCGTGGACAGACGCTTCAGATACTGGGACTGGATCTGCTAGCGGAGGTCGGGACACGCGGATTTCAGATATCGCAGACTGATGCCGACGTGGCACTGGAAACACTCCTGGCTCCGGACTCTCTCTATCTTGGCCGTCAGGTTGCGGCCGACTGGAACCTGGGAATCGGAAGTTTCGTCGAGGTGACAGCAGGAGAGCGTCTCGTGCGGCTGCGAGTCGTTGGGCTCATTCACAACGAGGCTGCGGGCTCGTCCCTCTGGGATCGACTCGCCATCATGGATATTGCTGCGGCACAACTGTTGTTTCAATCAATCGGGCGGTTGGACCGAATCGAGCTGGTGACGATGCCCGATCGACCGCTCGAAGACATCGTTACCGCTGTGCGCGGGGTTCTGCCACCCCATCTTGTCGTACAGCGGCCGGTGCAACGGACGAAGCAGGTCGAAAACATGGTGCGGGCCTTCCAACTCAACCTGACGGTCTTGAGCTGGGTCGGACTGCTCGTCGGGATGTTTTTGATCTACAACACGATGGCCTTTGCCGTGGCGCAACGGCGGCGCGAGATCGGCATCTATCGCGCACTCGGCATGACGGAGCGGCGGGTCGCCGCCCTGTTCCTCGTGGAAGCAGGGTTGCTCGGTCTTCTTGGCGGGCTATTGGGAGGTCTTGGTGGGGTGTGGGTGGCCAGGAGTTTAGTGTCGCTGGTTAGCCGCACGATCTCAGACCTATATGCGCCGGTCGTGTCCGGTGGATTGATTCTCTCGATGGACATTCTCACATTCGTGGCAGTGGCGAAAGGGGTTCTGCTCGGGACAGTGGTCTCGATGTTGGGAGCTTTGGGTCCCAGCGTGGAAGCCGGCAGGACTGTGACGGTCCGAGCTTTGGCACCGGGAGACTATGAAGTCACGCATCAACTGAGGGCGGGCATGTTCGGGTGGATCAGCCTCCTGTTGTTGGTGCTGGCAGGCATCTGCTCGCTGATGGGCCCGGTCGGTGGCCTCCCGTTCTTCGGCTATCTCGCAACGGTCTGTCTATTGGGAGCGCTCTCCTGTCTTGCGCCACTCTGTATCCAGGCATTGGGCGTAAGGCGCCCACGCCAAGAGAGCCAGACGATGATGCTCGGAGGGAGCCTCCGGCTCATCGCCGCAGACCAGGCTGCGCGCCATCCAGGCCGGAATGCGGTGACGGTGTCGGCGCTGATGGTGGGATTGTCGATCATGATCGGTGTGGCCGTCATGGTTCGCAGTTTCCGTGACACCGTCGAAGTCTGGGTGAACGAGACCGTGATGGCCGATCTCATCGTGACCCCGCAATCATGGCTCCAGGGAAAGCAGGCAGGGCAGGCGTCGCGCGCCTTGCCTGGGACTTGGCGTGCAATCCTGTCGGCGATTGACGGCATTGCTGCGGTCGATACTTATCGGGACGTGCATGTCGAGGCGGAAGGCCAACCAATCGTCTTGGTCTCACGAGATCTCCGGCTTCACGCGCAGCGCAGCCGGTATCTGATGATTCATGGGGACTCGACGGCGGTCCTACGGCGAGCTGCCGAGACTGGAGGCGTTCTCCTGTCGGAAGTGTTGGCGAATCGATTAAGTCTTACCGAGGGGAGCAAAGTCTCGATCACGACGCCGGAGGGACCGGTTACCCTTCCCATCGAGGGGGTCTTTTATGATTACGCGACCGACGGCGGAAAGATGGTGATGGATCGAGCATGGTATGAGCGACGATGGCACGACGACCGAGTGACTGTGTTTCCCATCTACCTGGCTCCCGGGGTCGATGCAGAGCAAGTTCGGCAGTCGATTATCACGCATATCGCCGGATTGGATGGAGTGACTGTTCCATCGCTCGTGATTCGAAACTACGAGTTACGGAAGGAGATTCTTGATATCTTCGACCGCACCTTCGTGCTGACCTATGTCCTTGAAGCCATTGCCGTGTTGGTGGCCCTGTTGGGCATCGTCAATACTCTGGTAACGGCCGTGTTGGAACGAAGACGTGAATTCGCCACGTTGCGGGCTATTGGCGCAAGCACGAGGCAAGTGGAACGATTAGTCCTGTGGGAAGCGGCTTATCTTGGGTTGATCGGTGCAGTCCTCGGTGTGGTGGGAGGCCTGTTACTCGCGCTGGTGCTTATCCACGTGATCAATAAACAGTCCTTTGGCTGGACTATTCAAATGACGGTTCCGGGCGGCGTGATTCTGCAAGCGATCGCACTCGCGCTCACCGCTGCATTGGTGGCGGGCTATTGGCCGGCTCGCTGGGCAGCAAGGCAGCCGGTGGTAGAGGGGTTGAGAGATGAATAAGATTGAATCCTGAGTTATGTGCTGACCGGCTGCTGGTAGTCCACTTCGATCTTGAAGCCCAGATCTTCGATCATGCCCCAGACTTCCGGGGCTGGCTGGCCTGGCGTCGTGAGGTAGCCGTTCACGAAGATAGAGTCGGCTGGATAGAGCGCCAAGGGCTGGAGGCTGCGCAGATTGTGTTCGCGGCCGCCGGCGATGCGGAGTTCGGTGCGTGGATGCAGGAATCGAAAGAGACAGAGTACTTTCAGGCAGCGTTGCGGGGTCAGGCGGTCGCAATGTTCTAGCGGTGTGCCTGTGGCTGGGTGGAGCATGTTCAGCGGAATCGAGTCCGGCTTCACCTCGATCAAGGCCATTGCCAGGTCGATGAGATCCTCGTCCTTCTCTCCCATTCCCACGATTCCACCGGAACAGATTTCCAATCCTGCCGCTCGAGCGCTCCGGATGGTGCTGAGTCGGTCTTGGAATGTATGCGTGGTGCAGATTGAAGCGTGAAAGGCTTCGCTCGTATTCAAATTGTGGTTCACTCGATCGACCCCCGCCGCCTTCAGTCGCTTGGCCTGTTGTTCATTCATGAGGCCCAGTGAACAGCAAATCTGAATCGGAATCTCCTGCTTGATCGAACGCACGGCTCCTGCGATTTCGTCGATTTCCCGATCCAATGGACTCCGACCGCTGATAACGATGCAATAGCGTTGGGCCTTCGAGGCCGCAGCTTGCCGGGCGCCTTCGATCATCTTTTCTTGTGGCAGGAGACTATAGCGCTCGATGGGGGCGGTGGAGATCGCAGATTGAGAGCAGTAGTGACAGTCTTCCTGACAGGCGCCGCTCTTGGCGTTCTGCAGCATCTGGAGACGGACCGTCTTGCCGAAATAACGAGATCGGACGGTAAAGGCGGCTTGGAGAAGTCCTAATAACTGCTCATCCGGAGTGTCGAGCACGGCCTGACATTCGCTTTGTGTCAGCGTCTCGTCGCGCAAAGCTTTGACGGCGAAATCCTGATAGTCGACCATGGAGCACTCCATCATCTGATGAGGTTGAATTGACTGCGATGCAGATGGCCGCTCGTGTGTCGGGCAGCTGAACTGGCGGAAAACCTACACGGTTTCGAAGGGAGAAGCAATGCCCTGATAAGGAATCCCGGAGACTGAGAAGGGGGAGGTGTCTTGAGCGGGGATCGCTTGGCCCGCATTTGGCCAAGGCAGCGCGACAAACGTATTCCATATCCCACAGCGGCGGCAGCGGCCTGACCATTCGGTCGATTCTTGCTGGCAGGCGGTACAGATATAGGGAACGACCACACGTTTCTTGAAATGCAAGGCTTTCTTGAGTTCGATGACTGCCTGCTCCATGTGTTGCTTGCGAAGAAAGAGATTGGCCATGATCTTGTGGTAATCGACCAATTGGTCCTGTATCCCTTCGATAGTCGAAAGGATGTCGAAGGCTTCGTCGACCATTTCGAGTCGGTAGTAGAGCTTGCCTAAATAGAACTGCAGGGCTGGGTTGTTCGGGTCTTGCTGGAGGGCCTCCTGATAGACACGGATAATTTCGCTGGGTTCGCCCTGTTCGAGAAAGAGCTCTTCGAGGCGGTGCAGGATAATGATGCTGCGGGTCTTGGCATAGACTTTCTTGAGGATTTCCACTGCCTCTTTGGTCTTACCTTCCCGGATCAAGATTTCGCCAATGCCGATATACGCCGGCAAGAAGGTCCGGTCTTTCTTGATGGCGCCGCGAAAGTACCGCCGCGCCTTATCGGGGTGGCCTCGTTCCAGCAGTTGGCGTCCAACCTCATATGTGCAACCTGTGAGGAGATGGGTTTGAGTCCGGCGCTCCGGATCAGGGAGGTTGGCCTTCAGGAGTCGATGCTGGATTTCGAGCGCCTCGCTCCATTTTTCGAGCCGGATCAACAGGTCGCGCTTGCGGATGAGCGCCGTGAGGTTGTCCGGTTCGATCTGGAGCATTTTCTGCAGGGTCTGCAAGGCGTCCTCATAGCGCTTGGCGCCCTCCAAGTCCTTCGCCAATTCCAGCAGGATTTCGATATTGCGATCGTCGACGCGATTCGCTCGTTGATGGAGGCGAATCGCCTCAGCGAAGTTGCTTTCCGCTCGGTAAATATTTCCCAGCCAGAGCAACGAGTCGAGACGATTGGGGTCCATGGCCAGCGCCTTTTCGAATAGGCCGATGGCTTCAACTGTGCGTTTCGACATGAAGGCATGGGTCCCTTCGCGATGGAGTGCATCGATCTTTTCCCTCCGCCTCACCAGCCGTGTGCTACGCCAATTGCCGATGACGTGGGCGGTTTGCCGCATGCCGACGGCCACGGCCACGAGCACGGCGCCGACGGCCATGGAAAAGACGACGAGTGTGACCGGGCTCAATTCGAACTGGATTGATGGACTCGTCCGGACCGCGACTGTGCCAGGATTCAACTCGCGGAAATAGCTGTAGAGAAAGATCCCTGTGCTGATAAGGAAGATGGTGGTGAGCAATCGAAGCATCGGTCTAGGCCTTTGTTTTTGCGGGCATCCTTTTCCGCTTCACAGGCCGTGTAGTGACAGCCGCACGTGTGGTTGGCGATTCGCCCGGGATCGCGATGCGCTTCGCGTCGGCCCACAGCCGTTCGAGTGCGTAATGCTCTCGGACATCCTGCCTGAAGATATGGCAAATGACATTGCCAAAGTCCATCAGAACCCACTGCGAGGACCGCGTGCCTTCGATGCTGAGCGGTTTGGAGCCGGATCGAGAGAGAGTCCCGTCAATGTGATCGGCGATGGCACTCGCCTGGCGATCCGAATCTGCAGAGCCTATAACCAGATAGTCGGCAACAGAGGTCAGTGGCGCAACCTGGAGGATAAGAACATCGGTGGCCTTCTTATCAAGCATGGCCCGGGCAATGGCGAGGGCCGTAGATCTAACTGTTCGTGCGATCGCGGTCCTCTTGGTAGAGATGATGCTGAAGTATATAAGATTCCACTAAGGGCGGCAACAGATTTGCCACTGGGAGCCCTCGGCGCACTCGGGAGCGAATGTCCGATGCGGACACTGGGCTGGGTATGAGCTGAAGACAGGTCAGGCGCTGTTTTCCGAGAGGCACTTCAAGGCGCGAGATCCGTCCCGTATCGAGGTCAGCCAGCGAGGGTTCAGGAATCGGTGGAAGCAGTGCGAGGTTTGAGAGGGAACGAAACGACAGGCCGGGTCGAGAGAGGACCACGAACGGACAGAGTTCAAGTATGGTCCGGGGGTCACGCCAGGAAGGGAAATCCAGGAAGGCATCGAGCCCGATCAAGAAAACGAGCTCGGTCTGCGCTCCATATTCTTGCTGCAGGAGGCGAATCGTGTCGACGGAGTAAGACTTGCCAGGCCGACGGAGTTCGACATCCGAAATGGCGAGAGAGGGGTTCGAGGCGATGGCAAGGCGGACCATCTCGTAGCGGTCTTTGGCCGGCGCCAGGTTGTCGTGTGATTTATGGGGAGGGTGATTCGAGGGAACGAAGAGGATTTGGTCGAGCCCGATTGCCTCGCGCGTCTGGCGTGTGATGGCCAGGTGACCGTTGTGCACCGGGTTGAAGGTGCCGCCGAGGAGACCTATGCGCATGGAGATTCACCAGCTTGAGATTCTTGGAATAGATGCGTACTGCGAGAACGAAGTTGGGAGGCCGTTTCTGTCTGCTGCTAGAGAATCACCATATTGTCCCGGTGTATGACCTCCTCATACTCCTGCGGACCGAGTTGCTGCTGGATCTCGGCCGTTTTGAGCCCTTTGATCCGCGCCAAGGTTTCGGAAGAGAAATTCACGAGTCCTTTGGCGAATTCCTTGCCATCCTGGTCGAGACAACTGACCGCATCTCCCGTATCGAACGGACCGCTGACGTCCAGGATGCCGGAAGCCAAGAGGCTCTTGCCTCTCCGGGCCAGCGCCTCGACGGCCCCTGGGTCGAGCGTCAGGGTCCCTCGCGACCTGAGCGTAAACGCGATCCAATGCTTGCGACTGGTGAAACGGCGCTCCTTCGCGAGGAAGAGGCTGCCGCCTGATCCGCCGGCTAATACGCGTGGAAGGAGGCCGGCTTCTTGCCCGTTCAAGATCAAGGTGGCCACTCCATATTCACTGACTTTCTTGGCCGCCCGGACCTTTGTGGCCATCCCCCCCGTTCCCTCGAAGCTGCTGGAGACGCCGGCTCGTTGTTCGATCTCTTCCGTAATGTCTGGGATCAACGGGATCAGCGTGGCCGCGGGGTTCTTACGCGGATCATCGGTAAAGAGGCCGTCGACATCCGATAAAATGATCAGAAGTTCCGCGTCGACCAGATGGGCCACTTCAGCAGCGAGCGTATCGTTGTCGCCTACGCGGATTTCATCCACGGCGACCGTATCGTTTTCATTGATGATGGGAATCACGCCGAACCCGATCAACGCACTCAGGGTGTGGCGTGCATTGAGAAATCGCCGCCGATCGGCGAGATCGTGGTGGGTGAGCAGAATTTGCGCCACCTTGATGTCGAGTCGCTCAAATGATTTTTCGTACGCCCACATGAGCCGGCTCTGGCCGACCGCAGCGGCGGCCTGTTTTACGGGGAGGCTCTTGGGGTATTCCTTCAGGCCTAATTTCTTGATGCCGGAGACGATCGCACCGGAGGAGACGATCAAGACCTCGCGTCCGCTGGAGCGGAGCGCCGCGATTTCATCCGCGAGCCGATCGATCCGTTCGGGGCGCAGTCCTGTGTCTCGGGACGCGACGAGACTGCTCCCGATTTTAATGACGATTCGAGTAGCCCGTCCTAAGAGTTCGTCGCGCATGGTATTGCCCGAAGGTGCGCCACCTGTTGCCCTACATAGGTGACGAGTTCCGTCAGCCCTTCCCTCGTCGCGGCAGAGATCGGGAAGCATGTATAGTGATGGCGTTTACAGTACTTTTGCAACTCTCGCAGGCGCGCCTTGTCTCCACCCACATCGATTTTCGTGGCGACCACCGCGAAGGGACGTGTGGTAATCGGCTCATCATAGGCGGCTAGTTCTTGACGCAGGATCTCGAAGTTCTTGACGGGCTCCTCAAGGGCCCATTCCGAGGCGTCGATCATGTACAGTAAAAAGGACGTGCGTTCGATATGGCGGAGAAATTGGAACCCCAGGCCCCTTCCTTCATGGGCGCCTTCGATGATCCCGGGAATGTCTGCAATGGCGAAGCTTCCCTTTTCTCCCCAGCGAACGATTGCCAGATTCGGCGTCAGCGTGGTGAAGGGATAATCGGCGATTTTTGGTCGCGCTGCCGAGATCGCGGCGATGAGCGTCGACTTTCCGGCATTGGGAAGGCCCACGAGTCCGACATCGGCCAACAGCTTCAGCTCGAGCCTGAGCGATCGTTCTTCGCCTTCGGTACCTGTTTCAAATTCCGTGGGCACGCGGTTGGTCGACGTGGCGAAATGGCTATTCCCTCGCCCGCCCCGTCCGCCGTGAGCTCCCACGAACCGTTGCCCCGAGGTGACCAGATCGACTAACACCTCATTGGTCTGATCATCGAAGATGACGGTGCCGACCGGAAGGGCCACCACCACATCCTCTCCGGTTCTTCCGGAGCAATTGGCGGCGCCTCCCTGGCGACCGGCTTCTGCTTCGTAGTGTTTTTGGTACCGGAGGTCGAGGAGCGTGGTCATGCGAGGCGACGCTTCAAATACCACATTACCCCCGTGGCCACCGTCGCCACCGTCCGGCCCGCCGCGCGGCACGAATTTTTCTCGACGAAAACTGCATGAGCCATCACCGCCGCGACCGGCTTTGATTTGGATACGGGCTTCATCGACAAACATCGGCGTACCGTCTCAGCGTGATGACTGTGTGAGCTTACCTCCATGGAGCATCCCGTTACACCGACACTCAAGCCTGGGAGTCCTCGCGGTAACCGTACTATGACGAGAAAAGAGGAAAAGGATGTACTATGAAATCGAAGGCACGGAGTAGACGCTGATCTTTTGCCGTCCGCGTCCGCGTTCGAACTTCACGGTCCCTGTGATGAGGGCGAAGAGGGTATGGTCTTTGCCGAGGCCCACGTTGAAACCGGGAAAGAACTTCGTCCCCCGCTGACGGATCAGGACGGATCCGGCCTTCACGGTCTCTCCGCCGTAGGCCTTGACGCCAAGATATTGCGGATTGCTATCGCGCCCGTTTCTAGTTGATCCGCCGCCTTTATTTGTTGCCATGACTGATCCTTAGTTAGGCTGTTTCGATTCCGGTAATGCGCAATTTAGTGAAGCCCTGGCGATGGCCATTGGTCCGCCGATAGTTCTTGCGCCGTTGCTTCTTGAAGATGGTAATGGAGCGGGTTCGACCCTGGTCAATGACCTCGGCCTTGACGGTAGCCCCTTTGACCAACGGTTGGCCGATTACAATTCCGTTTTCACCATGAACCAGCCTCACCTGGCCGAGTTCGATCGTTCCGCCGACTTCGCCGGGGAGGGACTCCACTTGGACCAAGGAACCAGTTTCGACCCGGTACTGTTTGCCGCCTGTCTCAATGATTGCGTACATAACCCCCTGCCTCCGTTACAGAAGTTGATTGTGTAACATAGGGATTTGAAACATGTCAAGGCAAAGCCGTAGGCGTCGATGAGGTTCCAGCCTCTGAATAGGGTCGAGAGCCCAGGCCTTTTCCCCCAACTTTCGGGCTAACCCATTCGAGGACTGTCCAGTCCCTGGCCTGGGACGTATGATGTCATTCACTGTTGAGCCATTTCGTGGGTCGGAGATAAATATGACCGTCGCACCGAAGCCTCGTCTCTCCAAGCCGAAAGGCACTCGATTTGTGCTCCGTCCCTATCGGCGCATACCGACCTGGCGCATTCTCTATTACCTCAGCGGGGAATGTGTGGGGAAGGGGGTCGTGACCAATCTCTCTCAATCGGGAATGCGTGTCCAAGGCGAGCATGCGGTTGTGCCAGGCCTCAATTTGGCGCTGCGCCTCACGCTCGCAGACGATGGCCCGACGATAGAAATTGAACGAGCGACGGTCCGTTGGGTGGAGGGCTATGATTTTGGGTTGAAACTTGTCCGCCTCAGTCCGTTGGCATCTAAGCACATCGCCCATTTATTGAGCCAACAGATTCGTGCCCCTCAGATGCCCACCTGAAAGACTGCTCATTGGTTGATTCATGCCTGTGGGTCAGGCGCCGCCCGTTTGCTTGACGCTTCTTCCGGCCCGCTGCTATATTCCGTTTTGGGTGCTCGATAATGCACGTGCTCGCCTTCGTTGCCTATGCTTGAGCCACAAGGAAAAATTTGGATGGACGGGTCGTTCGTCAATTGGGCGGACGCGCATGTCCACGTGATGACCCATTCGCTCCATTATGGGTTGGCTGCGTTCGAGGGGATTCGCTGTTATAAAGGAAAGTCCGGTTCTGCGATTTTCCGGTTGCAAGAGCATGTCGATCGGCTGTTCGACTCCGCCCATATCGGCATGATGCAGATGCCCTACGATAAGAAGCATGTCGCAGAGGCCATTGTGGAGACAGTCAGGGTGAACAAGTTGGAGGCCTGCTATATCCGTCCGCTCGTCTATATCGGGCACGGAGCGATGGGGGTCTATCCCGGCGACAACCCAATCAAGCTGGCCATTGCAGCCTGGGCATGGGGCGCCTATCTCGGGGACGATGCCCTGGCTCACGGGATGCGGGCCCGCGTGTCCTCGTTTACTCGTCACCATGTCAACGTTTCGATGACGAGGGGGAAGATTTCCGGCTACTACGTGAACTCGATTCTCGCGAAACGGGAAGCAAAAGCGGACGGGTACGACGAAGCCATTCTCCTCGATACCGAGGGGTACGTGTCCGAGGGGACGGGGGAAAATATCTTCATTGTGCGCAAAGGGCGGATCAGGACGCCGCCGCTGACCTCGATTCTCGATGGGATCACCAGAAGCTCCGTCATCGATTTGGCGCGGGAGCAGCGTATTCCCGTGGTGGAGGAGCGCTTCACGCGCGATGACATGTATATCGCTGATGAAGTATTCGTGACCGGGACCGCCGCCGAACTGACGCCGGTGCGGGAGATCGACAATCGTCGTATTGGAACTGGGAAACCAGGTCCAATCACGCAAGCTCTGCAGAAGACTTTCTTTTCCATCGTGCGAGGGGAAGACCCTTCCCACGAGGCGTGGCTCACCCGCGTTTAGCGCTTCGCAATATCAACCAATCAGGTAGTGGCTGGTAGGCATTCAGGAGCGTTTGCTTGTGTGAACGTGCGACCGGTTTCTTGCGGGCAGATTCCTGAGGAGAATTACGTTTTCTGGAATTGGAAGCCGAGGGCATCTTGATTGATGGAAGAATGTTCTCGCAGGATGCTCAAAAAGGCCGTCCAGCAAGCCGCAGCATGAAGGGCCGAGGCGTACCCTCTGAGGTACGTTGAGGGTCTGAACGATGCGAGAACGAAGCTGGCGGACTTTTTCAGCGTCCTGCTAGTGTCCGCTGGTGGATGAATCGCCAGGAGCGTGGCTCTCAGCGGCTGGGGCTGCTGGTGTCGTGACCGGGGTTTCGGGGGCCGTCCGGGAGGTCTCTTTCTTTTTGAGGTCGATGATCGTAGAGGAAAACGTCCGTTCTCTTGCCATGATGGCCAGGCTCAACGAGGTCAGCATGAAGATGGCAGCGACCACGACGGTGAACTTGCTCAAGAAATTGGCTGGACCGCGGCTACCGAAGACGGTCTGACTGGATCCTCCGAATGACGCGCCGATTTCAGCGCCTTTACCTGACTGCAAGAGGATCGCGCCGATCATGAGAAAACAAATCAATACGTGAATGACGACGAGAAACGTATACATGGCACTCCGATCAGTTAGGTACGGTGTGTCTGAGCAATGCGAACGATTGTAGCAAACGAGTCGGGAATGAGACAAGCCCCGCCCACCAAAGCCCCGTCGATCGCGTCCGAGGCGAGAAGCGACTCGATGTTCTGGGGCGTGACGCTTCCGCCGTATAGGATTCTGGTGGCAGACGCGGTTTCGCTACTCCAGCCTGTCTCCACGAACAAGCGGATCGAACGATGCACGGCGACAGCCTGCTCCGTGGTGGCGGCTCGTCCTGTACCGATTGCCCAGACCGGTTCGTAGGCGATCGTGACTGTAGCAAGATCCTGGATGGCCAACCCTGCTAGGCTGCCGGTTAGCTGAGTCGTAATGACCGATTCCGTTCGCCCGGCCTCACGTTCGGCCAGCGATTCTCCCACGCACAGGACCGGAGAAAGTCCGTGCGTCAGCGCGGCCCGGACCTTCTTCCGGATATCCTCATCTCGTTCGCCGAAGAGCCTTCGACGCTCAGAATGGCCGACGATCACATAGCGACAGCCAAGATCGCGCAACATCGGGGCCGACACTTCTCCGGTGAAGGCCCCTTGCGCCTCCCAATGTACATTCTGTGCGCCCAGGCTGATCCAGGAAGAGGGACCTAACGCGGTGCGGGCCGACTCGAGGGCCGTAAAGGGAGGCGCAAGGACCACGTCCGCATTGGGCGATGCAGGCAGTCGCTCGCAGAGGTCGCGAATGAAGGCCGCGGCCTCCGAGGCAGTCTTGTTCATCTTCCAGTTGCCGACGACAAAGGGTCTGCGCATAAGTGTCTCGATGAGAATAAATAAAGGGTGTGAGCGTAGCGTCGAGCCGATTACGCTACTCGATCTGGGAGAGCAGTCAAGCCCGGGAGTTGTTTGCCCTCGAGCAATTCCAACGCGGCGCCGCCGCCGGTCGAGATGAACGACATATTTTCCGATTCGCCGGCTCGATGCACGGCCAGAGCCGTTTCGCCGCCGCCGACGATTGTCAGGGCGTATGCATCGGCAATCGCGTGAGCCATCGCGAGGGTGCCCCGGGCGTAGGCATCGATTTCAAAGACACCCATCGGTCCGTTCCACAGAATCGTTTTCGCGTTCTGGACTGCTTCGTTGAATAGTTTTACGGAGGCCGGGCCAATGTCGAGGGCGTACCAACCTTTCGGAATCTCCTGGACCGGGACGATCTTCGACTCCGCCCCAGGTTCGCGACTGGCTGCGACGACACAATCGACAGGCAGATAGAATTTCACGCCGCGGGAAAGGGCATGGTCCTCAATACCTTTGGCGAAGTCCAACATGTCGTTTTCGACCAGTGAGTTGCCGATTTCCATCCCCTTCGCTTTTAAGAAGGTAAACGCCATGCCGCCGCCGATAATGACTTTGTCGACGCGCTTGCCCAAATTCTCGATGACGCCGATCTTTCCTGACACTTTCGCGCCGCCGAGGATGGCGACGAACGGCCGAACGGGGTTTTCGACGGCTCCCTCGAGGTATTCGATTTCTTTCTTGAGGAGAAAGCCGGCGACCGAGGCGGGAATGAATTTGGTGATGCCGACGGTGGAGGCATGGGCCCGGTGTGCGGCGCCGAATGCGTCATTGATATAGACATCGCCGAGGGCCGCCAGCGCTTTCGAGAAGGTGTCGTCGTTTTCCTCTTCACCCTTATGAAATCGGAGGTTTTCAAGAAGCAGGACGTCGCCCGGCTTCATCTTGGCGACAAGATTTTCCACCGCCGGGCCGATGCAATCGGGTGCAAACAGAATTTCCTTGCCCATGAGCCGTCCCAGGCGTTTTGCCACCGGGGCCAGACTGTATTTGGGGTCGAACTTTCCATTCGGTCGGCCCAGGTGCGAACAGAGGATCACCTTGCCACCGTCGTCGACGACTCGATTGATGGTCGGCAGGGTCGAGCGAATGCGGGTGTCGTCGGTGATTTGGTGTGAGTCGTCCAACGGGACGTTGAAGTCGGCTCGGATGATGACGCGCTTGTCTCGCAGCACGACGTCGTCGATCGTTTGTTTGCGCAGATTCATGGCGGCTCCATCAGGTCGGTCCCTACAGGAAGGGGAGTCAGTGTGAAACAGAATAAGGCTGAGGCAGGCGTCGCCTCGTCGTGCTCAGTGTCCTGTCGCTCTTGCCGCTATCACCTTGATCAGGTCTCGAACCCGGCATGAATAGCCCCATTCGTTGTCGTACCAGGCCGTCACCTTGACGAGCCGCTTGTCGATGACCATCGTGAGAGGGGCATCGAGTGCGGCCGAATGAGGATCGCCCTTCTGGTCGATCGAGACAATCGGGTCTTCTGAATAGAGCAGAATATCTTTCATCGGGCCGTTGGCCGCTTTCCGGAAGGCGGCGTTGACGGAGGCGACGTCACAGTCCTTTTCAGTTTCGACGGTCAGATCCACCAGCGAGACATTCGGTGTGGGGACGCGGATGGCGAGGCCGTCTATCTTGCCCTTGAGCTGTGGTAGTACCAAGTGCAGCGCCTTTGCCGCGCCGGTGCTGGTCGGGATCATCGACATGCCGGCCGCGCGCCCGCGCCGCAGGTCTTTGTGGGGTAAATCGAGTAACTGTTGGTCGTTGGTGTAGGAGTGGATCGTGGTCATGACGCCGTGCTTGATGCCGAAATTGTCCAACAGAACTTTTGCCATGGGAGCCAGACAATTGGTCGTGCAGGAGGCGTTGGAGATGATGTGGTGCATTTTCGGATCGTAGGCCTCGTCGTTGACGCCCAGCACGATGGTGACATCCGGGTCCTTCGCCGGCGCGGAAATAATGACGTGCTTGGCTCCGGCAGAGAGGTGCTTCCCCGCTCCTTCGCGATCGGTAAATCGCCCGGTCGATTCAATGACGACGTCGACCTCCAGATCCTTCCATGGAAGCTCCTTCGGATCCTTCATCGCGAGCACCTTAATGGGCTTGCCGTCGACGAGGATCTGGTTGTCTTTGGCTTCGACGCTCCCCTGTAACGTTCCGTGCACCGAGTCGTACTTCAAGAGATAGGCGAGCGTCTTCGCATCCGTCAGGTCGTTAATTGCGACAAAGTGTAGGCTTGGGTCACCGAGTGATGCCCGCAGGACGTTCCGTCCGATCCGTCCAAATCCGTTAATACCGATACGAATAGCCATGACGAGTGGTTCCTCAAGAAAAAAATGGGCCGGCTGAATCCACCGGCCACAGTGAGGCCGATAGTATCGGCGCTCTTTGGCCTTGTCAAGCCATACCAACGCGGTAACTCCGCGCCGGATCACAGGAGTTTCGCTGCTATCTGACTCAGGAGTGGACAGAAGTGGTCCGACGTCCACGGACCTGTGTCTTGCGTCTCCGTCACTGGGTTCGTTAGAGTTCGTCGATTCCAGCGTGAGACGTTCTCTTTGAGGCAGCGGTGAATCTCTTCGAACAGACAAAACAGGTATTGGAATGGCCCAGATTGCTCGAGGCCCTCGCCGGGCATGCTCGTTCGACGATGGGGGCGGCGCGCTGTCGCACTCTTGAATTGGCAACCAGCCTGCATGAGGCACAACGTCGCCAGCAGGAAACGACGGAGATGGGACAATTACAAGAACGCGGCGAAACCCTGCCTACCTTTGCATTTCCGGATGTTCGGGATCCGCTTACCCGGGCAAGGAAAGGGGCGGCGTTGGAGGTCGACGAACTTCGAGATTGCGCGGTTGTGCTGGGGTTGCTGGAGGAGAGCGGCCGTTTTGTGGAGCGGCATCAGACCGACGCTCCTGCGCTGGCATCCGTCGCGCATCCCCTGCGATCGGTCGGGGAATTGCGACCAGTGAAAACAGCGTTGGATACAGCGATTCACCCGGACGGTTCGATCAAGGAATCGGCAACGCCAGAGTTGCGGCGGTTGACTCATCAGGCACAGGCACTCAAACAGCAGATGCGACATCAGGTGGATCAGATCCTGCACTCGCGTCGCTATGAAGACATACTTCAGGAACAATATTTCGCCCAGCGGGAAGGCCGGTATGTCATTCCGGTGAAAGCCGACATGCGGGGACGGGTACAGGGGATCGTGCATGACGTGTCGACCAGCGGGGCTACGGTGTTTTTTGAGCCGCGCGAGCTTGTTGAGCTGAACAATTCGATCAAAGTGGCGGATCTTGAGATCGGACGGGAAGTACGCCGCATCCTCCGTGAGTTGTCCGCCCTCATCGCAGTGCAATCCGATGTCGCTCTGGCGGGGCTTGATGCGCTGGCCGAGCTGGATGGTATTGCGGCGCGGGCCTTGTTTGGCCGACAACTGAAGGCCTGTCCTGTCGGACTCAACGAGGAAGGGCGCGTGCGGCTGCTGCAGGCCAGGCACCCCCTGCTCCAGTTGTCGAAAGAGCAGGTGGTGGCTAACGATATTCTTTTGGATGAATCGACCCATGTGCTCGTCATCTCCGGTCCCAATACGGGCGGGAAGACCGTGACACTGAAGATTGTCGGGCTCTTTGCCCTGATGGTCCGGGCCGGGTTGCACCTGCCCTGTGACGCGGAATCCGAGATGGCGATCTTCCCTGACATCTATGCTGATATCGGCGACGCCCAAGATTTGGCCCGCGATCTGTCGAGCTTTTCTGCGCACATGACCCAGATAATTCAGTTGCTCGATGAAACGGATCGTCGGCGCAGAGGCGACGCGAATGCTGCATCGCGACAATGGTTGGTCCTCCTCGATGAACCAGTGACATCGACCGATCCTACGGAAGGGGCCGCCCTCGCCGAAGCATTGCTCTGCCGGCTGGCCACGCTGAGGATGAAGGTCGTCGTGACCACGCATTACGGATCGCTAAAGACCTTGGCCCACACGATGCCCGGCTTTGCGAACGCCTCGGTCGAATTTGACGTAGCGACCCTCTCTCCGACTTATCGGCTCTTCATGGGAGTGCCCGGCGGGTCGTCCGCACTCGAGATCGCCGGTCGGCTGGGCATGGACCGGGAATTACTGGATGAGGCGAGATTGAAGCTCCATAAGGACGAGCGCGTTATGGAAACGATGCTGCACGATCTGCAAGTCACGCAGCGGCAGTTGACCGACGATCTGGCCCGCGCAATTGCAGCCCGACGGGAAGCGGAGCAGGCCGAACAACGGGTGAAGGCCCAACTGGCTCATCTGGAAGACACGGAACGGGAAGCGCAGAAGGGGCTCAAGCGAAAACTCAGTGAGCAGTTCAGTCGCGCGCGGGCGGAAGTGCAGGCCACAGTCGATGCCGTCAAGGGCGAGCAGAAATTGATCAAAGCCAAAGCGGCGAAGCAACGGTTGTTCGAGCTCGAGGTGCAGACGAGAGCAGAGCTGGCCCCGGCCAGCTTACCGATTCCGCTTGAGCAATTGGGGGTGGGGGATCAGGTCGAGATTGGCGGGCTTGGTATGACCGGCACACTCTTGGAAGTTCCACAGGGGAAAAAACGCGTGAGGGTGAAGGTGGGAGAGGGGGAAGTGCTGGCCACAGTGGCGAATCTCATCGGCCTCGCACGAGGGTCCGCAGCTCCATCGCTGCCAGCCTCCTCATCGTCGAGTCCCCGCCGGTTTTCATCGAATGGAGGGCTGGGGCTCGATGAACAAACGGTCGTGGATGTTCGAGGGAAGGCGACGGACGAGGCCTTGGATGACGTGATTGCAGCGCTGGATCGGGCAACCTTAGCCGGTGCGCCATTTCTGCGTATCATTCATGGCCATGGCACTGGGAAACTCAAAGCGTCACTGCGAGACTACTTGAAAGACTCACCCTATGTGGCAGAGTTCCGTGCGGGAGATCGGGCTGAAGGCGGGGATGGCGTGACGATCGCAACAGTACGTTAAGGCAAAAGTACACACCATGACGTTGGCCCAACAAGGCCAAACGAACGGTAGTTGGCCGGCTCAGGTCACCCAATCAGAAAATAGGCGCCAAAACCGATCGCTGCGAGCACAGCCACGCTGAGCATCACCTTCTCGTGCCCGCACATGCCTTCTTGGGCTTTGCAGACCGCCAGGGAGCACATGACCGACATGTTGTGCCTCCTTCTGTGAACGTGGCGGAAACGCTATACCTGCCTGTCTCCCATGTCAATAATCGTCAAGGCCGACTCCCCAGCCCTCTCGACACGGGGAGCTATTCGACGATCACCTGCTTCGTTTCATCCAGATGTTTTTGGAGATAGGTCATAAAAGGCGTCCCGCCTGTCCCGACGGCAGTGGGATTGCTCGTCAGAGATTGATGTTGCCGGTGTATGTAACTGTCGGCATAGCCGATGTGAATGTCGCGAAACTGCGCGAGCAGATCGACGCAGGTGCTGTAGGCAGTCCAGAGCTCGGGACGGCTGAGTTTGCGATCGCGGACATAACCGGAGAGCACCGGTCGGCCTCGATTGTCTTTGGTCTCCTCCAGGGTCTGTAAGAATGTCCGGTGGCGCGGCGGCATGTAGTCGCGCATCTCTTGCAGGTACACGGTTAATGGATCCGCCGCATGGGCGATTCCCAACCCGCCATCGAGGCAGGGCACAATGGAGCTTTGAGCGCCGGTCTCGCCGCGAAATTGTTGCGGACGTCCCTTGTAAGCCGCGACTCCCTCGTATCCGACGCCGTTGGGGAGGGCAGGGTTACTATTCCACCCGTGGATGTATGGCCGCACACGGGTGTAGTACACATAAGGATCGCAGCGCTCCTTCATCCTAAGCAACGTGTCGCGCATCATCTGTTGAGCCTGCGCCAACGATGCGAGTCCGAGTAATACCTCATCCTCCTTGTCCGCGACAGCCCCATTCAGCGCCCGTGCGAGTCCGGCAAGCCCGGGCCCAGCTTCCCGCTCGATCTGGATATGAATCACGACAAACCATTCTTCATCGAGGCCGCCGAGAAAATTCTGCAGCAAGACAATATTGTCGAGCCGAATGGGTTTGGCAGGATCGAGTCGCCGCCAATTGTCGAGGGCATAAGAAGCGTAGGAGAGCACCGGCGGCCGGCCAAGCCGCTGTGCGATCTGGTGCCAGGGTTGAGCCAGCTGGGGCGGCAATATATCGGCCGGCTGATCCGGCACTTGCCACACATAGGCATGGCCGGCAAACGAGAGAATGCGCATTGCGGCCCGATAGTCCTCCAGACGCCACGTGGTAGGAATGGCGGGAAGCAGGGTGCGCTCCTCGTCGATGTACTGCCGGACCATTCGTGCACTGAGCAATTTCGACAGATCGTGCGCGAGATGACTCAATGTTGGGCAGTCAGCCAGGTGTTCTTGAGGGTCTTGGGGGAGAAACCCTTGGTCAGGCGAGATATCGTAATCGGAGAGAACGAGAGGAACGGACGTCTCCGGTTTCATAAGCGCCTCTGGTTCGTAAGACCTTGGCACCTAGCGCTACTCCAGCACATTATATATCGGATAGACCGCATTTGCTCTTCGTCAACGATCCGGAACCTCTCATCGTAAGCACCACGCAGATCCACATTTTGGTTCTCGACCAACTTGCCCTCAATGGTCTCAGAGGACTAGGCTTTCCTTATTCATATGCAATCCAACACCAAGGAGGTCGTGATGTCTCAGATGACTGCAGTGCAAGTGAGCGGTCCGGGCGGAGCATTCGAAACAGTGAAACGTCAGGTGCCGGAACCGGGGCCTCATACGGTCCGCATCAAGATACAGGCTTGCGGCGTCTGTCATAGTGACCTCTTTGTGAAGGAAGGTCACTGGCCTGGCCTGCAATACCCACGGGTAACGGGGCACGAGGTCGCCGGTGTGATCGATGCTGTTGGAACTGGTGTGACAATTTGGAAGATGGGCCAACGGGTCGGCGTAGGGTGGCATGGAGGACATTGCGGACAATGCGGCTCCTGCCGTCGTGGCGATTTTATGGGTTGTCAGTTCTTCCAAGTCACGGGATTTAAGGAAGATGGCGGATATGCCCAGTGTATGATTGCCAGGAGCGAAGCCGTCGCGGCAATTCCAGACGCCCTCTCGCCGGTGGAGGCGGCGCCGATCCTCTGCGCCGGCGTCACGACCTTCAACAGCTTGCGCCACAGCGGGGCGAAAGCAGGCGATCTGGTGGCGGTGCTCGGGTTGGGTGGATTGGGTCATCTCGGCATCCAGTTCGCCAGTAAGATGGGCTATCACACAGTGGCAATTGGGCGAGGTCGTGATAAGGAATCTTTGGCGAAGAAGCTGGGCGCCGCCCGTTATCTCGACACAGACTCGATCAACGCTGCCGCGGAATTGACCAAGATGGGCGGCGCCTCGGTTATTCTGGCTACTGCCCCGAACAGCAAAGCGATGTCGGATCTCATTGACGGCCTCGGAGTCGGCGGAAAACTGTTGGTGGTGGGTGCTTCGGCCGATTCTATTGCCGTGACTCCGATTCAACTGATCGGTGCTCGCAGGTCGATTCAAGGCTGGCCATCAGGAACCGCCCGTGATTCGGAAGATACGCTCAACTTCTGTGCGCTGACTGGCATTCGGCCCATGGTCGAGACCTTTCCGCTCGAAGAAGCCGCTACGGCCTATGATCGCATGCTGAGCGGTAAGGCGCGTTTTCGAGTCGTGCTCACGATGGGTGGATGAACGATCCTAGCGGGATGCTGAAAAAGCCGCTCTTCTCACCCGCGCAGCCCCGGCGCGCCGAGACGGGCTTTTCCCATGCAGCGTTCTCGGTTCATCGAAATGCTCATCGTCGCGGAGGCCTTTTTGAGCATCCTGCTAGGAGAGGTGGTACTTCGCCATACGATACCGGAGTGTATTGCGGGTGATCTTGAGGAGCCTGCTTGCTTCGGAAATATTGCCGCCTGTGCGCTGCAGCGCTTCTTGTAACAGTTTCTTTTCCATCTCCTGAGCCGAAAGGCCGAAGGCAAGGAGCGAGGTATTATCGACCTCTTCGTTCGATCCCGCCGATCGGGTGTCTCGCACGGAGACAGGGAGGTGGTCCGGTTGGATCATCTCGTCCTTGCAGGTAATGGTGAGCCCTTCGACCACGTTGTGCAATTCCCTCACGTTGCCGGGCCAGTCGTGGGCTTGCAAGACAGTCAGCGCGGCCGGGGTGATGCCTTTGATGCGACAGCCGCGATCACGGCGGGCGACCTCGAGGAACGATGTCAGAATTGGTTCGATATCTTCGGGTCGTTCGCGAAGCGGTGGAATACGCAGTTGGTAAACGTTCAGTCGATAGAATAGGTCCAGGCGGAATCGCCCGGCTTTGATTTCGGCCGGCAAATCTTCGTTCGTGGCCGCGATCACGCGAATATTGACGTGGATGCTGCGCGTATCACCCAGCGGATCGACTTGGCGACTCTCCAGGACGCGTAAGAGCTTCGCCTGCGCGGAAGGACTCATCTCTCCGATTTCGTCCAGAAACAGCGTGCCGCCCTCCGCGAGTTGGAACCGTCCCGGTTTGGTCTGCTTCGCATCGGTAAAGGCGCCGCGCTGATAGCCGAACAATTCCGATTCGAGGAGGTGCTCGGGAATGCCGGCACAATTGAGCGCCACGAAGGGGCCGTTGGACCGAGGGCTGGCGGCATGGATCGCATGGGCAAAGAGTTCCTTGCCGGTGCCGCTATCGCCGGTGATAAGGACGGTTGCATCGGTTTGGGCAACTTCGGTTGCCAGATGTTTCAGCAGTTTCATCTGAGGCGACCGGCTGACAATCTGGTTGAATGCTGAGGAACGCTCTTCCCCTGGCGGGGACTCCGGCGCCTCGAAAACATGGGTCCTATGGATGGCAGTCTGGAGATCTTTCGCGGTGACCGGTTGTGCGAGGTAGTCTGTAGCGCCACGGTGTAACGCTTCGACCGCGGCTTTTGCTGATCCGTCTGTTCCAAGGATGATCACAGGGAGATTGTGAGTGCTGCGTCTTGTCTGAGACAAGACCGTCCCGCTCGCAATCCGGCCGTCGCTCTCGTCACACACGACGAGCGCCAAGTCGGCGTGGTCTTTCAGGATGCGCAGACCCTCTTCGCTTGTTGCCGCATGAAGGATGGTGGTGTGCCGGTGGTCCAGGGCTTGTTCGAGCAACGGTCCGGCGTGCGGATCGGTCGAGATGAGCAGCAGAATCGGAGAATGCATAGGAGCGTTCCTTGTTCAGGTCTCCGTGCCCACTAATTACTGGAAACAGCCTACTCCTCTTTCCACCAAGAAAAAAGAGGATGCTAATAATGTGGGCGTTGAGGAGGTGTCCCCTGTCTAGACTGGTTTTCCTGTGCGATCCCGACATTGCGAAGCAATCCGCTCCGTTTGGTTCGCTTGATCGGACTCTCCCTGAACGTAGTGGAAAAACTTTCCTCGCTGATCTGAGCCAGAGCATGGAGGTTGGGTGCGAGGGTAAAGGCGGTGGGGCGAAAGGCTGGTTCACTCGTCACGTCCGATCGAAGATTGAACGGACAAATGTCCAGGCAATCGTCACAGCCAAAAATGCGATTGCCCATCCGAGAGGCAAGCTCGGCTGGGATGGCCTCGCGGCCTCCGCGAAATTCGATCGTCAGGTAGGAAATACAGAGCCGGGCATCGACGACATAGGGTTCGACGATGGCACCAGTGGGACAAGCTTGAATACAGAGTGTACAGCTTCCGCACAGATCCGTGGCCGGTTCGTCCTCTTTCAGATCTAGGGTCGTCAGAATCTCCCCGAGCAGGAGCCAGGAGCCGTATTCAGTCGATACAAGATTGGAATGTTTCCCGATCCAGCCGAGGCCGGCCTGCTGTGCCCAGGCCTTTTCCATGATCGGGCCGGTATCGACATAGGCACGTGTGGTGACGCCTGGCGCCAGGTCTGCAATTTTCGCTTCGAGTTGGGAGAGACGCTGGCTCATCACCGCATGGTAATCCTTCCCCCAGGCGTACCGGGCAATGCGTCCCATTCCAGGCTGCTCATCCGCACGATTGTCGGTGCAATAGTTCATTCCGACCGACACCATCGATCGACAGCCGGGCAATACCTGTTGCGGATCGCTCCGGCGAGACGGGTCGCGGGTCATCCATGTCATTGTGCCGTGGTAACCTCGCCGGAGCCATTCCACGAGACAGTCGAACAAGCGAAGGGCTAACGGGGTAGGGGAGTAATGGGGTGTGGAAAGATTGAGTTCAGCTGATGGCCGACCGCTATCGGCGACTCGGCTGATGCCGACGGCATCGAACCCCAGGGCCCGGGCCTCGCGTTTGATCGCCTCAGCGAGCGACATGTTAATGAGCTTGTTGGGAACAATCGAAGCGGACGATAAACTGGACCGAACAATGGTCGGATTTGCAGCGGCCACAGGAACCGGTGATTTTGGTTTTCCAGTCCGTCGCCTTGTCGTCAAATCGGCAAAAGGTTTTTCCACCCTTGGAGATGGTCGTCCAGGGTTTGTTGGATTCGGGAACATTGGCCACGAGGCAACCGGTGGGGAAGGGAACGTGGCAGCTCTGCGAGGCCTCTCCCTTGGCCATACCGAAACTACAGGACTGCTCTGTGGTGGCCGTCGAGTCGGAAAGAGGTTGTGCCTGCGAATTGGATAAATCGAGCCTGCCGATCCCGAAGAATATGAGAAAGCAGGCGGTGAGATATCTGCAGAAACGACTCATGCGCGATGGTAACACACTCTCTTCGCTTGCGGCCATCGACATGAGTGCGTAGAATCTCTCAAGTATTTGGTTTGCCATACGGGAGCACACTCATGCTTGCGACGCGGATTCGTCAAAAGGAAGGTACCTTTTACTTCATCGCCTACAATGCGGTTGATTTATTGGAGAAGGTCCGCTTTACGAGTCGATACTTTTTTGAGGGCGAGGAAATTGTCCAGGGGAAGATTTCGGAGCACGATGAGGTCGCGCAATTTATCGCGGGCATCGAGCGGAGCGAAAAAGGGTTTCAGCGCCTCCTGAACCGGCAAAAGATTAAACAGATCGTGAATTTCTACGAGACAGTCGTTGCACAACCGATGATCCCAGGAACGGTGTTGATCTTCACGGATGAGATCTTGAGGTTCCAGCGAGGCGGAGATTCTGAATCCATCGGCCATTTGAGTGAGCCGAAAGGGAAGTATCTGGTCATCGACGGGCAGCATCGGCTAGCGGGGTTGCATTTCTTCCAAGTCAAGCATCCGGACCAGATCAGGAATATCGAAGTGCCCTGCATCTTGTTTGATGGCCGCAGCGGGGATTTTGCGACCGAGATGTTCGTCATCATCAACAGCACACATACCCGGATCAATCGTTCGCATCTGGTCGACTTGTACGAAAAGGTCTCGTGGGAAACGCCGGAGAAGAAGTTTGCTGCGAAGGTGGTGAATCTGCTCTATGCCGAAGACGATTCGCCGCTGCAATATAAAATCAATCGGCTCGGCGGACGTAGCAAGCAGGAAAAATGGATTCTCCAATCAGAAGTCTTTAACGAGCTACTCAAGGTCGTCATCGCCCACAAACGCTGGATAGAATCGCATCTGGGCATGAAGGTCGATCGGTGCTATGCATTGGTGCGTGACTATTTGAAAGGCGTCAAAAGCGTCATGGAAGAGGTGTGGGGAAACAACGAGCGGTATATGTTCACCCGTGATGTCACATTGAAAGCATTAATCCGCGTGCTGGACGATCTGATGGTGGATCGCAAATTGATGAGCGACTGGGACGAACAGGGCTCGCACAAACCGTTCGCCGAGATCGTGAGGCCCTGGGCGGCGCTCAGCAAGGAATTTCGTGCAGACGGTTTTTACGAACGTTTTGCCGCCAAGGGACAGTTGGAACGAGTCAGGAAAATCCATCAGCGGTTACTCGATGCGATCATTGGCTAGACGCGTCGGCTTGTGCGTCGTTGTGGCGTCGCTTCTAGTTCAGGGTGTGAGTCCTTCCTCCTCTTCCGCCACCCTGGAAGAAACCGATCGGCTGGAGGTCCATGCCGATCCAGCCGGAGGTGTCCGGGCGACGGCAAGCATGCTCTTCCCCGCGCCTGTTTCGGTGGTACAGGCAATCCTCACGGACTATGCACATTGGCCGGAACTGTTTGAAGGAAAAATGAGGGTCGCCGATTTGAAGGTACAGGAGGGAGTCGCCACAACGGATGTACGGATCGAGCATGCGTTGTTGCCGGGGGAGCGTCGGCTGGTGACTGAATCGAGGCTGTTACCAAACGGAGAGTTGGTGGCAGATCTCAAAGGCGGAGATTTCAAACGCTATCATCGTCGGTGGAAATTGACATCGGCCAATGGCGGCGCTCAGACCCGTGCCGATTTCGAACTCGTCTTCGAAATCGATTCGGTTGCCCCGGACTGGATTGTCTCCATCGCGACGCGACGAGATCTAGCGGCGCATTTTCGACTCGTGAAGGAAAAGGCGGCTGTGCGAGCAAAGGAGCTGCAGTCAGGGCGATCGCAGTAAGGGCTGGTGAATCTTCGCGAGCAGGATGCTCAAAATGGCCAGCCTTCTCACCCGCGCAACCCCAGCGCTCCAAGACGCATCGTTCCGCGGGCAAGACCGCATGCGGAGCAAGAACTGGAGGCGTAGCCTCTGGGCTATGTTGAGGATTTGTGTGAGCTGAGAACGAAGCTGCAGGACTTTTTCATTATCCTGCTACTGAGGAAATGTGAACTGGGATAGCTCAGCCTTGTCGAGACCTTGCTTCACCAGCGCGCCAATATCGAACATCCGTTCGACCTTCCGAATGTCATCCAATCTGGTTTTCGTGCTGGGGTGAGGTGGGGTGAAGAGTGAGCAGCAGTCTTGATCGGGCTCAATCGATATGGTGAAGGTGCCGATATGTTGAGCTTGGTCGGTGATTTCCACCTTGTCCATGCCGATGAGAGGACGCAGCAGTGGCAGCTCCGCCGCCTCTTCGATGACCGTCAAATTCTCAGGGGTTTGCGAGGCCACTTGCCCTAGACTATCGCCCGTCACAAGTCCCCAACAGTGCTCTCGTTTGGCTATTTCCTGCGCGATGCGGATCATGACGCGCCGATAGAGCACCACGCGAAACGGGGCCGGCGCATTCGCCACGATGTCACGTTGAATCTCCCCGAACGGGATGACGTAGAGCTTCGACGTGTATTGATGGGCTGTGAGCATCTGCACGAGTTCGCGCACTTTCTCTTCCGAGGCACGGCTTACGAGCGGTCGGCCGGAGAAGTGGACAAAGAGGGCCCGGCATCCGCGCTTCATCATGCGATAGGCTGCAACCGGCGAATCGATCCCTCCCGAGATCAGGCAGGCGACTTTTCCGCTGACGCCCACCGGCATCCCGCCCGGCCCCTGGATTTTTTCGATCGCGTAGTAGACTTCTTTTGAGAGCAATTCGAGATAGATCGTGAGGTCGGGATTTTTCAGGCTGACTTTCTTACCGATTCCCTTACAGATGGCAGTGCCGACGTCACGCGCCACCTCCATGGAAGTCAGAGTCAGGCGTTTGTCGGCTCGTTTCGCCGATACGCGAAAGGTGGAAAAGGACTCCGATTGAAGCGCGTCGATGATTGCCTTGCTGAGTGTTCCGAGGTCCGGATGGGCCAGATCGAGTGGCAGCCCATGAGCCAGCGAAAAGTTGGCGATGCCGAACACTTGTGTGAGCCGTTCTATGACGGCTTGGTCCGGAACCCTGTCAGGCAGGACTACGCGAATCCGGCTGCGAAGATTTTCGACGCGTCTGACGCCGAGGTCTTTCAGCGTCCATTGTATATTGCGCACGAGCCGCTGCTCGAAATATTCCCGGTTGCGGCCTTTGAGGGCGAGTTCGTGGTAATGGACAATGGCGCAGCGCATGGTTAAACAGGATTCAGCGGAGGATTTAGAGGTTATGGCCATGCGTTTCAAGATATCGTTCTGCGTCAATGGCGGCCATGCAGCCAGAGCCAGCGGCGGTGACGGCTTGACGATAGATCGAATCCTGGACATCGCCGGCAGCGAAGACGCCCGGCACGCTCGTGGCGGTTCCCTGTGTCGTACGGATGTAGGCCTTGGGATCCATGTCTAATTGCCCGTTAAAGAGACTGGTGTTGGGGCGATGCCCAATCGCGACGAAGACACCCGCGCACGGTATCTCTATAACCTTGCCAGTCACGAGATTCTTCACTCGCACGCCTGTCACCACGTTATTCCCCAGGATATCCTCAACGACGGTGTTCCAGAGAAAGGAAATTTTTTCGTTCTTCATCGCGCGGTCTTGCAGGATCTTCGACGCGCGGAGTTTATCGCGGCGGTGGATCACTGTGACCTTGCTGGCGAACTTGGTGAGGAACGTGGCTTCCTCCATTGCACTGTCGCCGCCGCCGACGACAATCAGTTCCTTTTCCTTGTGGAAAAAACCGTCGCAGGTCGCACAGGTTGAGACGCCGTGCCCCGTGAGGCGTGCTTCGTTCTTCAATCCGATTTGAATGGCCGAGGCGCCGGTCGCAATGACCAGGGTCTTGGTGTGCACTGTATGTTCGCTGTCTATTGTAATCGTGAACGGACGTTGTGTCAGCTCAACAGCCGTGACATCGCCGGTCAGGAACTCCGTTCCGAATCGTTCCGCTTGCGCTCGCATTTCTTTCATCAACTCCGGGCCCATGACACCCTTGGCAAAGCCCGGGTAGTTTTCAACTTCTGTCGTCGTGGTGAGCTGACCGCCTGATTGCCAGCCTTCGATCAGAAGGGGGAGAGATTCGCTCGCGCGGCATAGACCGCGGCCGTGAGTCCAGCAGGTCCCGACCCGATGATCACGACGTTTCGCATGAAGAAAAACTTAACACAGGGGGAGGAGAGATTGCACGGTAGGGGTGGGGCGTTACGCGAGACGACGGAGGCTTTTCAATAGCTGGCCTACTTGTTTGCGGAGAGAAGGGCGACGGACCGTTCCATTTAACACGTGGTCCGCTTGATTGATCTTCTTTACCAGCGGCATTTGGCTGTTGATGCGCCGAAGGGCCTCGGCGCGGGACAGACCGCTTCTTTTCTTGAGGCGCGCGATTTGTGTTTCGCGGTCGGCGGTGACCACGATGATTTTGTCGACGCGTTTGTCTACGCCAACCTCGAAAAGGAGCGGCACTTCATAGATAATCACAGCATGGGGTTTCCGTGTGGCGATTCGGCGCACGAGGCGTTGTTGCTCGCGGGCGACCCGGGGGTGGATGATGCGCTCGAGTTGCCGACGTTTCCTTGGATCACGGAAGACGATGCTTCCGAGTACTTGTCGGTCGAGCGAGCGGTCCGGTTTGAGGACTATCGTCCCAAATAGTTTAACGATAGCTCGCCAGGCCGGTTTGCCTGACTCGACGGCCTGTCGTGCCAGGAGGTCGGCATCGATCACCGATGCGCCGCAATGCTTGAACATGTTTGCAACGGTGCTTTTGCCGGTTGCCACGCCGCCTGTGAGGCCGACCAAAATCATGGGTGCGCAGCATAACATGCGAGTTCTCACCTCACAACAAACCCCCAATTGACTTCTAATGGATGAGGCCTGTATGAGTTCCTGCATGAAACAGCTTGTCGTTCTCGGTCTTATTGCGGTGCTTGGGTCGTGGGGGATCGGCTTGGGGTTGGCTGACGAGGGGCCGGTACTTGGTCCTCGGACTATCGTGGTCGCGTTGGATGGAACCGGGGATTACGTCTCTCTTCAGGAAGCGGTCGATGCCGCCAAGAAAGGCGACACGGTCTTCGTCAAGGCAGGCCAATATCCTCAAGACGTGACCATTCACAGCAAAAACAAGATCAAGTTCGTCGGGGCCGGAATGGATCAGGTGACAATTCTGGGACGTGATATTGTGGTGGGCGCTCTCCATGTGGGCAAGTGGCCCTATGGGGCGACGGACATTGAAATCAGCGATATGACGATCAATGATCATGGGGGGCATGCTGTAGGGCTCTTCAACGGGCAAGGGATTGTCCTTCGCCGTATCAAGATAAATGGCATGTTATTCAGCCAGCAGGTCCACGATGTATTGATAGAAGATTGTGTGATCGGCGGGAGCGAGACGACCGGCGCTCAGTTTGCCGATTCAGAAGCCGTCCTGATCGGGAATTTTATTCATGATAACGATCATGGAATCTCGATTGCCGGCAAGTCGAATGTGCGGGTGGAGCGAAACGTGATTACCAAAAGTCTTTTTGAAGCCATCGTTGTCAGCGATCATGCCCAAGCCCTGCTGGTGAGCAATACCTTGGTCAAGAATGGTGGCGGCGCAGCGTTTCTAGGGCAGTCCAAGAGTGATGTCACCGGCAACGTGGTCGGGCTGAACCGAGTAGGTTTTCTGATCGCCTCATCCAGTCAGACCACCACCTCCTTCAATGCGTTCTACAATGTGGATGGTGATTATCTACGTGTAGGTAATCCGAACCAACCGGCTCCGGAACTGAAAGCCCAGTCAGATATTATCGGTGACCCGTATTTTGTTGATGCAGGACATGACGATTTTCGTCTGCGTCTCGATACGCCGCTTCTCAAGATCGGTCGTTTCCCATACCTCGGCGCCCTTGCCCCCGCCTCAGATGCCGCACGTCGATCGACTGAAAAATAGTCTTGAATCAATACGATAGGCCTTTCCCGCGGAGCATGGGTTTCCATGTGCTATGCTACTTATACGGCGGGAGTACGATAGGTGATGAGTTTCCGACGCAGAAATCGCTGATCTGTGAAATCAGGAGGCAACTGTGGCAAGTTACCGACAAGAGCTGGAAAAGCGTGGAGCTAACGGGATTCCGTCACTCGACGACGTCGAGTCAGGCAAGCTGGTCGGCGCCGTTCTCCCCATGTCCGAAAAAGCGCAGATCCAGATGCGCAATAGTATCGAGGTTATCGATTATCTTCTCAATCAAGAACGCGTTGTCTGGAGCTGACGACCGCGTTTATCCATTCCAGAATCTCCTAATTCCCCGATCAAAATTGCCATACCTTGACAGGCCTCTCGTTCCTTCGTAGGCTCCTTCCCGAACATCCTTCCTCTATAACCAGGAGACACACTCATGGCATGCGTTCACCTGCATCATAGGATTTCTACTGGCGTGGCGTATCGGCTCATGATCGCGGCGGCACTCATCGCTCTCATGCCTTATACGGTGCCGGCTGCTGATGAATTACCAAAGGAGGCGGTTCTGCCGATGAGTATGGCTGGCAAGGCAATCCAAGCATCGCTGGACGCCTGCAAGAAAGACGGCTACCGGGTAAGCGTGTCGGTCGTGGATCGAGCCGGCGTGCTTCGAGCCATGACCCGAGCTGATGGGGCTGGGCCGCATACGGTCGATAGTAGCAGGAAGAAGGCCTATACCGCGGCCAGTCTCCGCCGTCCTACGACAGAGTTGGCTGAGTTGATCAATAAGGTGCCATCACTGCAAGCTCTTCGCGAAATGAACAATGACGTGCTGTTTCTCGGGGGTGGGCTACCGATCGAGATCGGCGGTGAGATTGTCGGAGGGATTGGCGTTGGTGGGGCCCCTGGTGCCCACCTCGATGATGCCTGTGCTCAGGCTGGGCTGGATGCGATAGGCGCTGCGTCGAAAGTGCCGACAACCAAGTGATCTGGGTGCCTCTGGCGAAGCGGTCAGCAGGCCTGCTCCTACTTCTGGCGGCCTGCAACAGTGATGTGCCGGTGTCGGCCTCTGTCGAATTCTCACCGGATCAGGTGCGCCTGACGATCACCAGAGTTGCCACCCATCCGTTTCTCTCGCGACACGATCTTCGATTAACGCTCGGAGGACCTGGAGGCTGCTCCAGCGAAACCGAGTTGTTTCCTAACACAGGATATGTGAGCCGACGGAATCTCTATCAAACACGAGCGGGGCTGTTCTATGTGGTGGGCCAGTTCGATGCCCGTGTCATCGACCCTCTACATTGCACGATCACGCTTGCCGAGTTTCGTGCGCTCGATCGATACGTGATATTCCTCGGCAGCTTCGATGAGAACGAGCAGAAACTGTGGACCTACCTTCCCGCCAGTCGTCGGTCAGAGCTCCCCTTTGAAAAACGGTAACAGCACCGCAGAGCGTCGAAGGAATGAACGGTGGGGCTGCAGGGTATCTGTCTAGCCGTGATCTGTTCCGGATGCGATGAAGTCGAGAAAATGTTTGTGGATCGAGGGGCTGGTGGTACGCTTTGATCGTGATGAGGAACGGCTGAATAGGCCTATGAGAGGAGGTTCGGTGGAGGAACGACCCAAGGAGGATGGTATGGCAACTGCGACGTTGAGCGTGAACCACTCCAATTCTGAGCACATTGAGTCGGCGGTTGGAAAGGAACAGAGAGCATACACGTTCAAAATTGCCGTGAGTATGGCGCTCTATGCCTGTCTGTTCTTCGTGCTTGCCTTTTGCGGACCCTATGTCCTGCCTGCCATTATGCTCTTTTCCGATGCGCCATTAGACGGATCGCCAAGCTGCCGCAAGCCAGTTGCTCCTGCTGAGCGACACGGTGTGGGTTGCCATCCCAGTGTTTTTTCTTGGGGCTATCCTTTTCAGCCTACTGGTGACGCGTCGCCTTGCCGATGCGCTCGAGTGCCTGGGCCAGAGTGCCAGGGCATGGGCATCCGGAAAGGTGTCGCATCGAATCCAGTTCCGAGAGGCAGACCGGTTGACGGACCTTGCGCAGCTTCTCAATCAAGGCTGGGAGTCAAGTTGGGCAGAGGGTCGAGACGATCCAGCTGGAATCGTCACGCGCTCGAGCGGCGGTCGATGACGCGATGAGAATTCTTTTGGCTCAAGGCGTGGAAGGCATAGGAAGATCGGATGCGCTCCGGCAATTACAGAATGCAACGGAGGCGTTGGGTCGTATTCAAACTGCGCTGTGCCGATTTGAGATCGGACCACCGTACGATTTGCGACGGTCATGACAATGTATCGGCACCCCCGCCTGCAAAGCACTGACGGGTTCACCTTGATCGAGTTGATGATCGTGGTGGCCATTCTGGGAATCCTCGTCTCGGTGGCCACTGTCTCATACAGCCACTTTGTGACCAAAGCGAAGGCCGTTGAGGCAGAGACCGCGGTTCATGAGGTGGAGCGCTTGGAGTCTCTCTATCATGCATCTCACGACGTGTACACGGACAGCTTTACCGACTTGGGATTCTCCATGACAGGGACGTTGAAGTACTACACAGCCGAGGTACGGATAGGATCCTCAACAGATAAAATGAGCTACCAGGTCCGCGTTTTTCCGGCCCAGGTATCAACGACTGACGCCTGGCTCTTGACGAATTTTCTTGATGGTTCAGTGCAAGTGGATCGGATTCCCGCGACCGATCTTGCGATGTTTGCCAGCGTACGATACATGGGAAATACGGTGGCAATGACTTCCGTTGAAGCCACGAGCATCTATGCTGGGGGTGGGATGTCGAGCAACGACGAGCCTGCATGGTCTGGTGGGGGAAGCAACTCGCAGTGCAAAGAGTGTGGGCATACGGTTATGAATACTCCCGCGAGCCATCCTTCCGTCCTCAAGTGATTCCTGCCATTTGACCGGCGTACTCTCGTGCATCGTTTCTTAGGCGGCGTTCCTAAGTCAGTTCGTTTGCGACGTATTCTTTTCTTTCTTCTCCCAACCCGTAAGTTTTTGCCGCCCATCACATCACCTTCTTTGAGTCATTCTTGACGCTACTAGGATCTCCGGTCTTTAAAGGTGAGTTCAGAAACGGCGGACTTGTCCAGCTCGCCTTTGCCGATCGCGACCAGCCGCTGATATTGATCGTAGGTCGCTTGAGCTAATGGGACGGTGAGTCCAGCGGTCCTCGCTAAAGCGAGGGCAATGCCCGAGTCTTTAGCCGCGTGGGCAGCCGAGAAGTAGCAGTCATGCATGTGGTTCTGCATGTCCTCGCCGTCCGTTTCCAATACGCGCGACGCAGCTCCGGTCTGGGCGAAGATGTTTCGTAACATCGTTAGATCGAGGCCGAGTGCTGATCCTAGGCCAAGCCCTTCTGCCAGCGCGGCCGTATTGCAGTTCATCACCATGTTGACGAGGGCTTTGACCTTTGCTGCCTCTCCTGCTGGTCCGACATAAAGGAGATGCGCGCTCAATTTTTCCAAGAGTGGTTTGGCTGATTCGAACACATCCGGAAGACCGCCGCACATGAGGTATAAGGTGCCTTGGCGCGCCTGTGTGATGCTGCTGGCCATGCAGGCTTCGAGGCTCCGGCCTTCACGTTGCCTCACCAGAGTTTCGACCTCGATGTGGACAGCCGGAGAGAGGGTAGCGCAGTTCACGAAGAGCCGGTCCTTGGCATGGCAGAGAAGGCTCTCTGTGTCGGTCGCAGAAAAGATTCGGCGCATTGCAGCGTCATCGGACACGACAGTGAAAATGATGCCGGCGAGTTCTGCTACGCGGGCAGGGGTCGAAGCTGCTTCACAGTCTAGCTCGATTGCAAGGTCGGCGGCCTTCGCGTGATCCCTGTCGTAAACGGTGATGATAGTTTCCTGTTGATCCCTCAATCGCCGGGCCATGTTGGCCCCCATCCGTCCGATTCCCACGAAGCCGATCCTCGAATCAGTCTGCCTCATCACGCTTGCCCCTCCGTTCGTGTTAGCATGCGCTCGATCGCGCAAGTGTAGCATAGCCCTAACAGGATGCTGAAAAAGTCAGTTAGTGATGCTATCGATACCTGTGAAGCGTGTCTCGCAAACATGCCCAATCCGGCTTCTGCATCAGAGGTTCGTGCATGGATCAGCCCATTATCGGATTTCATCTGGACGAATATGGTGATTGGGTGGCCGATCTACAATGTGGCCATGGTCAACACGTGCGCCACCAGCCACCGATGACGAATCGGCTCTGGGTCCTAACAGAAGAAGGCCGGAGACAACATCTTGGGGAGACCTTGAACTGCAAGAAGTGTGACGAAGCGAGCGGTTGATCTGGTGGAGGTTGGCTAAACGGTCTCACCCATATCGATCATTCTCCCAGGGAAACGCGCTGTTCGAGTATCCGCGCACTTCCCAGAATCCTTTCTCATCTCTATCTGAAAATGTAATCTCCTTCACCCACTTGGCCCCTTTCCAGGCATAGCGTTTCGGGACAATCATACGGACCGGGCCCCCATGTTCCTTGGTAAGCGGGTTGCCGTTCCATTTATATGTGAGCAGCACGTCATCATCGTCGCAGGCCTCAAGCGGCAAATTGGTGGTGTAGTCGTCGAACGATTTGAAGAGAACGAACTTCGCCGATGACAACGGGTTTACCAAGGACAGAATGTGTTTGAAGCTGACCCCTTCCCACTCGTTGTCGAACCGGCTCCAGCTAGTCACGCAGTGGAAGTCTGAGACATCTTTGAACTGGGGCTGAGCGAGAAACTCTTCCCAGGTCCAATTGACAGGATTGGCCACGAATCCGCCGATGGTGAGTTTCCATTCCGAGAGTGGGATGGCAGGCTTTTGACCGAGATCGAGCACAGGCCAGGTCTCGACGAGATGTTGTCCCGGTGGCAGGCGAGAATCTCCTTCGTAAAACACTTCTCGTTCTTCACCTCCACGGCGTGCCTTGGCCCATTGTTCCTTGGTTTTGATGAGTCGGTCGTTCTGATCCATCGTGGTCGCCTCCTGGTCCTAGAGTACGGGAGCAGGAGCTTCCCTGACAAGTCGAATCGAAAGCTCTGACGAGGAGGCCTGTCTGCCCATCTACGATAATTGTCCTCGCAAATCAGGGGCCTGTGAGGGATACGTGCGCCTGGTACACTTGTATGGATGGTTGGTCCGTAAAGGTGAGAAAGGAATCGATGAACATCAGTCAGCACAGGCAATGGATACTAGTTGAACTCGCGGCTCTTATCGTGTGTGGGGTCATAACGATAGACGCCTCAACCCTTGCGGCCTCTAAAAGATCGGAGAAGGAAACGAAGCAACCAGTTGTTCCTACCCCTGCGGCTGCAGACTCGCAACGTTCTCACAAGGCATCACGCATTCAATCGGGGATTCAGTCTGGCGAACGCACGGGAAAGGACCTAGCAGTGAAATCTGCTCAAAAGCCATCGAATCGGGCAGTGGGCCCAGCCAATCGTCGGGTGATAGACAATAAGAAGCATCGGCCCCAGGCAACGGTCAAAGCGAAACCTGACCTTTCCTATCATGGGATTCTGCAACGTCCCCAGCGGTATGCCCCACGCAAAGACCATCCCAAAGGAGGAAGTCCCAACCCTCATATTGGCGATGTTTTGTACGACCATTTTCAGGAACTCGACAAGAATTACGATGGTGCGATCGATCCTATTGAACGAGCAACAGGCCGGATAGATCTTGACCGAGACCTGTAGCCTCCATCTGATTCTGCGGACAAGGTCTCTGTCACATTGAACATTCGGCGAGGCATGCCTCGTTAACTTCACCATCTCGTCATTCCTGTCATTGTCGGCCTAATCTTCGCTGCCTCCGGCTGCACCTCCATGCCATCGTGATGACACAGAGCGTAAGGGGCCTCGAGTAGAACTGCCGCTGCGGTTTCAAACGTCAATCCACAGGCATTTTCCCCCTCTCTCCAACAGTCTTTGCCATCGCAGCTGGATGGGCCATTCCTCATGAGCAACAGGTGGGCTATAGACTCTTGCGGGGCTCTGAAGGGTTTGTAAGGATTGGACTGGCACTTCGCTTTTTGGCCATCCCCCTGATTGACACCAATGGTAGGAGCCCCCATGATATTCTTTCACACAGCCATGACGAGTCCCATGTCAACTACTATTCCCGCGGGTTGGTCGAACACTGACAAGATCATGACTGGAATGGCGATCGGCGCGTTCTTCTATTTTGATCGCAGACAGTTTCTCCCATTGAATTCCGTGAAAGGTAATTGCGATCAACTGTTGACCTTCACGATGTCCGGACTGCTCGCGATGCTACCCACCCTCTACAAGACATTCGCGAACAAGCCCACATGATACGAGGAGCGACCGACTACATACGACAGGGCGAGGGAGTCCTCTGCCATGATGACGACAGCAACAGAGAGGAAACCGTTGATGACCACATCTGACAGCCATCTGCTGCTCCCGAACGACGAGTATAATCGGATACTCGTCAACAATGTTCACCCTTCCAGCTGGGTGAATCCTGCTCCGACCGGCCGCTACAACATTGTGGTGATCGGGGCCGGAACGGCGGGGCTTATTACGGCGGTCGTTGCGGCAGGCCTCGGGGCGAAGGTCGCTTTAATTGAGCGGCACTTGATGGGCGGCGACTGTCTGAACGTCGGTTGTGTGCCATCAAAAGGCATCATTCGCGCTGCGCGAGCCTGGTCCGATCTGAAACAAGCGGAAGAATTCGGACTTCACATTCCTCCGGGTGTGACACACGACTTCGGTGCCGTCATGGCTCGGATGCGGAAGCTGCGCGCGCGGATTAGCCACAATGATTCCGCGCATCGATACAAGTCGCTCGGTGTTGATGTGTACATTGGTCATGCCATGTTTGCAGATACCAGGACTGTTGAAGTCACAGGACCAGCCGGCAACCGGACATTGGATTTCGCAAAGGCAGTGATCTGTACCGGGGCTAGGGCTTCCGTTCCGCCCATTCCAGACCTTGTGAAAATCGGCTATCTGACGAACGAATCGATATTTTCGCTGACCGAGCTGCCGTCACGCCTGGCTGTCATTGGCGCGGGGCCGATCGGATGCGAACTGGCGCAGGCCTTTGCCCGTTTCGGCAGCCAGGTGTACCTGATCGAGGCGATGCACGGCATTATGCCGAATGAAGACCGAGACGCGGCGCAAATCGTTCATGAGTCTATGCTTCGCGACGGCGTTCAGCTCCTCTGCTGTAGTAAGGATCTGAACGTCACCGGAATGGAGGGTGTCAAGCGATTATCGGTAGATTCCCATGGCCAACGGTACGATGTGGCGGTGGATGAAGTTCTCGTCGGTGTCGGTCGCACCCCGAATGTGGATAGGCTTGGATTGGAGACTATCGGTGTCGAATACGACAAGACAGGCGTGAAAGTAAATGACCGGCTGCAAACGACCATTCCCCATATCTATGCTGCCGGGGATGTCTGTTCGCGGTATAAGTTCACGCATGTGGCCGATGCGATGGCGCAGATCGTGATTCAGAATGCGCTCTTTCCACATCCGTTCGGGATGGCCTATGCGAGCGTGGATTCACTGATCATGCCCTGGTGTACCTTTACTGAGCCGGAGATTGCCCATGTGGGAATGTATGAGGCGGATGCGAAGGCCAAAGGCCTGGAAGTGGAAACCTACACCTTCAAGCTTAATGAAGTGGATCGTGCGATCCTCGACGGCGAAGAGGAAGGGTTTGCGCGAGTGCATATCCAGAAAGGCTCCGACAAGATCCTGGGCGCGACAATTGTGGCGGCTCATGCGGGGGACATGATCAACGAATTTTCCGTGCTGATGAAAGCGGGGGCCGGCGTCAAAACGATCGCCAATACGATTCATCCGTATCCGACCCAAGCGGAAGTGAATAAGCGGGTGGTAAATCTCTGGCGGAAGGCGCACTTTGCCCCGCGCACGAAGGCTCTGCTCACGAAGTTGTTTGCCTGGATGAGGAGGGGATGAGGGGGGCATGGTCACCTTCTTTGCGCGCAGAACACGCACGATGAAGCGGTGCTCGTTCGATGCGCGCAGTCGAAGGCGAACCACACCCGCCCTGAAGAGCGGAAGTGGTGTGGTGCAGGTTTCGGCGAGCATGCTCCTGCTGGCGTTGCCGTTGATTGCCCCTACGGCACTTGTTGCAGATGCTCCGGGTGTGATCGAAGTGGCGAAGTTTTCGAGTGCGATGGTCGGTCAAGCAATGCCCGATGGATGGAAACCTCTCACGTTCAAGAAGATCCCCAAACAGACCCGTTATGAATTGGTGAAGGACGGCGAGAGTGTGGTGGTGAAGGCAATGAGCGACGCTTCAGCCTCCGGTCTGACAAGGGAGGTCAAGATCGATCCTAAAGACTATCCGATCATTCGCTGGCGATGGAAGGTGGACAATCTATTGAAGCATAGTGACGTGAATCGAAAGGACGGAGACGATTATCCCGCACGGCTCTATGTCACCTTTGAGTACGATCCGGAGAAGACCAGCTTCTCCAAGAAGCTCAAATACAAGGCGGGACGTGCGATCTTTGGTGACATTCCCATTGGGGCGCTCAACTATATTTGGGAAACGAAGACGCCGATCGGCACGATTGTCGAGAATGCCTATACGAATTTTGCGCAGATGATCGTGGTGGAGAGTGGACCCCTAAAAGTCCGGACCTGGGTCGACGAGGAACGGAACATCTATGAGGACTATAAAAATGCGTTTGGAGAGGATCCCCCGATGATCAACGGTGTGGCCATCATGTCCGATACGGACAATACGAAGGAACAGGCCACGGCATACTATGGCGATATTATCTTTCAGAAATCAATGACAGGGTCTTCTCGATGACGGTGTGCTGCTTGATGCCTGATAATGAACGGGCCGACCTGTTCAGGGTCAGCCCGTTCATGGACACCAGCGCGCATGAGGTGGGTGCGCGGATTCAATATGGGGGTTACTGAATGGAATTCGCGAAGCCGCCTCGCGTGATTTCAGCGCGGACGGTGTCCCCGACCTTTTTCTGCTTGATGTGCTTCGTGCCTTGCCCGACGTAGAGCTTGACTTGATTGCCTTCGTAATCTTCAACCGTATAGGTGTCGCCTTGGACATTCTTAAGAGTTCCGCCGATGGTCCTCCAGGCTGGACCGGGTTTGCTGTCGTGCTGGCCGGGCTTCGGAGCCTCTTGAACCACCGGGGTTGATTTGATGACCGAAGCTGCGGCAGCGGCAGCCGACTTTGACGAGGACTTCTCGGAACTCTTTGCCAAGGCTGGAACTATTGCCACAGCCAATATAGACAGAGTGGCAACAAGGATCGGCATAACCTGTGTTTTACTATGTGTCTCCATCGAGAACCTCCTTGAATGGGACATTGCATACATTCAGAAATATCATTACAGCAAGGCATATGCCTGGGAACTTTATCGAGAAAACATATGTATTATCGAGTGGTTAGATGCTCCATCTAAGGTGGGTCACGTAGGTGGGCGTGAAAACGGAAAAAAAACGGCGGCGGTCTGTGCAAATCTGCCCATGACGGCCTGCAGAAGATGGTGCGGAGGGTCTCGTGTCACTGCACAAAGGGCATTGCCATATCCAACTGACGAGCCTCGCGCGAAAGTTAAAATGGCACAGGTAAGATAGTCATGACGGTCGGTCGTTGAGGCAAACCTTGGGAGTACAGATAGCAGGGGGGCGACCGTGGATATTGGCTTCTACACCCACTTTTTCCTGAGTGGACTTTTTAAGGTGGCCTGGCAGGTAGATGGGGCACTGGTGCTATGCGCTTACCCAGCGTTCTTGTATGAACAAATGCATAAACTGCCAACAGTGGGGTTTCAATCGGTTTCGAATATGAAGTGAGCTTGTTACAATGCGGCCAGATGAAGCAGCCCATGCGGTTGAACCATTGTGCGCTCTCCTAGACCTATGGCAAAGCAGACATATCGATCGGCGCTTCTTCAGCGCCTTCCCGATCGGCTGGTGGGATTACTTCGAACGGTTGGGCAGCTCGGGGATGAGCGGGGCTGTCAGGTCTACGTCGTGGGTGGCGTGGTTCGAGACCTTCTGCTCGGGCGCATCACTCTGGATCTCGATCTGGCTGTGGAAGGGAACGGGATTGCCTTTGCGCGACTGGTGGCTGAACGGTATGGGGCCGGACTGGCGGTGTTTGAACGATTTGCGACCGCGCGGCTTGTATTCCCAGACAGTCTCAAGATGGATATTGCGACAACGAGGCGCGAGTCCTATGCGCAGCCCGCTGTCCTGCCGGTGGTCCATCCGGCATCGATTGAAGAAGACCTCTACCGGCGGGACTTCACGATCAATGCCATCGCGCGTGCAACTCAATCCGGGGCAGTTCGGTCGCATGCTCGACCCGTATGGAGGGCAGCGCGATCTTCGTGCGCGCACGATCCGCGTCCTCCATGCAGGCAGTTTCCAGGACGATCCCACGCGTATTTTCAGAGCGATCCGCTTCGAACAACGATTCGGTTTCCGTCTTGAGCGCACTACCTTCTGCTTGCTGGCGCAAGCGGCCTCCACGAATCTGATCCGGCAACTCTCCGGTCCTCGATTGCAGAACGAAATCCTGTTGCTGTTCGGTGAGCACGATCCGGTGCGCGCGATCGCGCGGCTGGCACAGCTGAAATTGATCCGCTTCCTCCATTACCGTTTGTACTACACGAAAAACGTGAAGCAAGTGGTGGCTGCCGTTCCCAAGACGCTCACTTGGTGGACGCATCGGTTCCCGGATTCTCAGATCGACATACCGATCGTCTATCTCATGGCATTGTCGAGCGGATGCAGCCCGGTCGTGGTCGCCACGATGATCCGGCGACTGGCACTTTCACGCGAGCAGGCCAAGAAAGTGAGTGCAGCAGGAAGTCGAATCGATCGCGCACTGAAGAGACTCACAGAAAAAGAGACCATACGGCCGTCGCAGGTGTATCGCATCTTGTCAGAGTTCTCAGACGAGGCGCTTGTACTCCTTCTCGCGAAAGTGGCAAGCACGCAATACGGGAGACGATCGAGCCTGCTGAAGCGGCGCCTTGTGGCGTATGTCAAGCACAGGACGATCAGGACTGCGTTGACGGGACGGGATCTGCAGGCCCTGGGGCTAGCAGCAGGGCCGCAGTACAAGACTATCTTGGGGAAATTACTGGACGCGCGTATTGATGGAATGATCACGACCGAGGCGATGGAACGCGCCTTTGTTCAGAAGCGGCTAGGAGCGCGCCATGCTATCAGCTAATTCTGCGAGGTAATGGACAAGGACACTTCGCTTGGTAGCAAAAGCGTCACATTCGCCTGGTGCGTAGGGTCTGGTTCAATAGAAGAAAGGCTGTGGGGAGTGATTGGTTCGTGACAATTCCCAATTCATAAAGCGGTCGGGCAATCGTGACAGGGAATGAAATGCCGAGTTGTAGGGCGGTCTGCGTCACATCGGTCAAGGTCCCAGCCTGAATCGCCGCCTCTCGATCGCGAATGGCAGGAGCCATCACAGTCCCTCTACCAACTCTTGCTCTTATTCACCGACATGCTCTCGGGCGGGAGACTTTTGAGGCTGGAGAGAATGTGTTTCCGCGGAAGGAGTTTCCGCGAATTCTTCCACCTTGGAAGGAGTAGAAACCTCGACATCTGTGCAAGGCAAGGCTTTCGAGATACCGTCGTAGATCACCCTGGCTGACGTGGACCATGCTTCGTTGAATGGGCGTCTTGCGAAGGCTGCTTCGGCGGCTTTTCTCTCGTCGTGTGACAGGCTTTTGGGCGCGCGTGTGATAGTCATGCATTAAAGATAGGCTGCTTTTGTGGGATGTCAAGGACCTGGGTGTTTAACGTTGACCGGGAAACGGTTAGCCCGGCAGCGGTTTGCCCTTGGTCTCCGGCGCAAAGATTAAGATGACTAACCCTGCCAGATAGACCAATGCCACAGTGCTCGCGGCTCGCCCAAAGGTGCCGAGTTCCATAGTCTCTCTGGGGGCAGGCATGAGATGAGAGGCTCGGAGCAAGGGCGGGATTTTTTCCGCCGGCCTCCCACCGAGTACCCATGCCTTTTTGGATTGCGCCAGGCTAAGGAGCTTGTGCTTGGGTGTCAAGGTGCAGTGCTGAGAGGTGCATGGTATAGTCGCTGCCATGGTACGAGTCGACTTTTACCGGGTGCTGGGAGTTTCCCGCGACGCGTCCGACGACGCGATCAAGAAGGCCTACCGGAAACTGGTCTTTCAGCACCACCCTGATCGCAACCCCGACAGCACCCATGCCGAAGCAAAGATCCGTGAGATCAATGCCGCCTATGAAGTCGTCGGCGATCCGGACAAACGCCGGACCTATGACAGACTTAATTATTGGGGCGATGAAACGGAACGGGATGAAGCGGCCGATCCGGCCGTCATTCTCGATGAGATGGAGAAGAAGCTCTTCGATGAAGGGCGAAAGGAAGTGTTCGCCGTCTTGATGAAAGACGTCAAGCGGATCAAATCGGAACTCGCCGTGATTCGTGAGAGGACTGTGGCGGATCAAGGGTATGACACGTTCAAGGAAGAGATAATTCGGGAGCGGGCATCGGAGGTCATGGAGGAGCTTGTCACTGCGGATATGGATGGCCGCAAGCAGCGACTCGTCGAAGTGGCGACGGAGATGATGCTGTCCCAAGGCGTAGTCAAGCGAGGCGATGAGGGAGGTGTCAGATCGTTACGTGGACGGCTCGAGGAGGTGTTCCGAAAAGGCAGGATTAAAGGATTCTACGCCGCGCTGGAACTCCTATACGAAAGAAAATAGTGGTGAGGACCGGAACTGTGGCAAGCCGGCGGAAAGTTACGGACTAACCCGATCGAGCAAGTGAACCCCCAGTTTCAGGACTTCGGGATTCCCCAGCAGCTGCGGGACCTGATCATTGTTGTACTCTCGCCGCGCCACTCCTTCGACTTGCGGCTTCACGTAGTCATACAGTTCCGAGAGATCAATCCTGCCGTTCTTTTTCTCATCCGCAGCGCTTTGAAGTCCTTTAAGAAAAAAGTACGTGAACAACCCGTGGTTCTTTTGATCATAGGTACTTGAAATCTGCGACGATGAACTCGCTGTCAGAACGATAACCTTATCTCCGGTCAACAGAGGATTCTCAATGCTGACCACGAGCGGGCGGGCACCTTTGGCGATCACCGATCGTCCCCCGGAGCCCGAAAAGCAGGAGTCGAGGACGACCAAGACCTCTCGTGCTGGCAACTTCCCCATTTGCTCGTAGAGCCGCTTGAGCGAGTACCCGGTTATTTCCAGAAAGGTGGGATCGCCGTCGTAAGGAACTAAGAAGCCCTCTTGAGTTGTGGGGTTCGGAGCTCCATGACCGGAGTAATAGAGCAGAACGCTGCTATCCTTATCAACGCGGTTGGGAAGCCAGCGCTCGATGTACTTTTCCAAGTCGCTTTTCGCCGCCTGTTCATTGAGTAGCAACACGACATTTTCGTCCGGATATCCCAACGTCTTAGTGAGATATTCTCTCATGATCGAGGCGTCATGTGAGGCAAACTCAACGGACGGCAGGTTCTGGCGGTAACGCTCAATGCCGATGACCACGGCGTAGCGTGTTTTTTGCCAGTTTGGCCGTCGCTTGCGGCAGGATATCCACGTCACTGAACCTCTCCATTCGGGCCACTGTCGACGGCATTCGGTCGGCCTGTTTCTTGGGAAGTTTTCGAGCGTACGCCTGCATCTGTAATGAATTAGTCAGCGCTCGAGCCATCTGTTGGATCACCTCCATGACAGATTCTCGTAGAACAATGGTAACCGCGCTGGCTTTGTCGGATGCGGTTTGGTACAAGGCATCCTGAGTGTGGGTTTTTGATTTGAATGTGTCCGTCAGGAGAACCTGACCCTGCCGGTCCATCACCGTGACCAGCACTTCAGCATGTCCATCAAAACTATCAGTCGGACTGAAGAAAGGGTAAAAAATGAGTGTGAGGTAGAGGAATCTTCTGGATAAACAATGTCCCTCGGCCTCAAGCTGAAGGGCTTTGGGCTCAACTAGCACATCATAATTCCCCACCGCCACAGCTTTGTCATTGACGACGTCCACACTGTCGAAGACCTGTGAGAGTGCCTCCACCATCCCTGTTTCCAGCTCCCGTCCGATTGGAACTTGGTAATTCCCCGCGCATGATACGCTCTGAGTCGACACGCCATCCTTGAGGGCATCCGGCATTACCAAAGCGGCGCTCACAGGCACTTTTCTGATTTTCATGAGGGGCACTGTGGGATTTAATGGCAGGAGCGTCGGCGAACAGGATTGCATGCCCAAGGCCAAGGCTCCGACTGCAATGACCGTCCATCTCCAGCGTAGCTGGCCCGTCTTCATAGTTCGCCCTCTGTTTCTCGGTGCCCCTTTGGAGAGCATCTCTGCCCGAAACCACTCAGACATCGAATAAATAGTACGTCCGCTTATGGGTGCCCTGTCTATGGCGATCATTACTTCTCATGAATCGTGAACGCCTGGCCATCCTCCACCCATGGCACCTTCGCTCGGTGGAGTTTCGCGTAGAGATTGAACAATGTTCCCTTCCCTTGTCCTTCTCCTGGGGCGGACAAATCCCCATGCATCATGTCCTCCTGGGACGGATCACTGATCAAGAGAGGCAGGGGAGTCTTTGTGGCAATAACCCGAATCATCTCAGCGCCGGTAGAGGCCTTTCCGGGCAGGCGGGCTCTCAATCTCAAACCTCTCCGCCGCAGGTCTTCACTTGGGAAGATGAATTGCTGTTCGGCATGGACCAGATTCTCTTTCGCATAGTCATTGGGAAAGAGGAGTGTCGCGTTCTGATTCATATCAATACTGTACAGGTGGACATAGGCGTCTCGCGAGGAACTGACATAAGAGAATCCCTTCGTCGCCATCGACGAAGGTGCTTCTATTTACTGCCAGTGATACTCTGAAGTCCCTATCGCTTCGGTCGGCCAATGGTAGAATGCAGTCCTTCACCTTCACCTCGAACTCGCAATTTCTGCATCCCGGACCATCGTTGATGTGGGATGAAAGCACCTGCTCCTGTAGAATATGGCCCTCTTGAGTCATTCTCAGGAGCGGTTCGATCAACCCCCCCTGTCCCTTGAGATCAAGCTCTTGCGTAAAATCCACGAAGCTATGCTGCACTTTGATGCCGAGGTAACTCCGCATGGCCCTTGAACGGGCCTCTGAGATGGCTTGGGCTTGGGCCTGATGTTTCGTGACGTGCTCGCCGAATGGGATACGAGCCGTGGAAGACACCCAGGTGCAGCCCTTAGGATCACGATCGAGGGTCTGCGCGTCTAAAGAATCGTCTGCCGGCCCTCCAGCAGTCTTGATTTCCGAGGGGCTGATCTTCTGCCTCACCGCGTATTGTGTCGCGGGAGGTTGGGTGTCCTTTCCAGTGCTAATTTGTGCTTTCGGCTGGCTTGGCGGGCTGGTGCGGTCGTGGAAAGCGCTCGTATCCGGCACGAGCTGCGAGGCAACTTGCCGCAGCGTGCTGCGAGGTACGAAGACAAACTCTCCCTTCTCTGCCGCGAGAGACCACAATTCCGGTCTTTGTGTATGCCCTTTCATCTGGGCTGCGGCATACACCCGGCTGTCGAGATAGGTATAGAGTTCTGAAGCGGGAATGATACCGTCATTATTCAGATCGGCCAACCCTTCTCCGATGCCGTTTAGCAAATAGTACGTAAAGACGCTGTGGCCCCACTCCGGGGCTTCCAAGGCCTCCTGGTCGGCGCCCCCCGCCGTGATGATTTGCCGTCCCCGTTCCCGCGTAATCAATCGGATATAGTCAGCCGTGGCTTTGGATTGAGTGGTGCTCCTGAATGATTGCCCTGCGATACCTCCATAACAGGAATCGACCACGAACAGGACATGTTTTGAAGGCAATGCGTCGGCGAGCTCTTTAATCAGGCCCATACTGATTCCTGTCCCGGCGAAATCATCGGCCTCGCCATCGACGGGAAGGAGATAGCCCATGACCTTTCCTCCTTCCACCCGCTGCTCAACGCCGTGCCCGGCGTAATAGATGAGGACTCGATCTTGCGGAGTCACTTTTTTCAGAAGCTTTCCACCCAATTCGCTGACGATGGCTCGGCGGGTCGCCTGAGCGTCGTACAGCGTGGTAGTCTGGAAGCCTTGGTCGTCGAGCAGACGAGCGACCCCTTTTGCGTCAGCGACGGCATATTTCAGCCGTTGAGCATACTGGTAACTGTCTATGCCTATGACGACCGCCCATGCCTTGCCGGGTTGATCCAGCATATAGTCAGCGACGTCACGTCCATCAATTGTAATTCCGGCAGTTGCGTGGGTGGTGAGCAGAAGGAAGAGCAGGAACAACAGAACGATGAAGTCGTTTCAGAAGCCGAGTGAATGAATAATTCACAAACTCCATCTCCTCGCACGAGCAATTCCGATCAGCCCAGACAGAATCTCTAACCCTGGAGAGTGTTTCAGAGGGGAGGTCAGAGTACGTGCCGTCCACACAGCTTGTCAAGGTCACCTAGGGTGTTCAGCTGAGGTGTCGGATAACGCGCGCTATCTGCCCGCACCTGATCTATTGATTCAGCTCAGATCCCCCGACCCTATTCACGATCCGCCTGCTGCCGTTCGAACCGCGCATTGCGCTGTTGGAAGGCTTGTGAGAAGAAGGCGGCCAGGAAGGTGTCTGCCACAGAGCACTCCATGGCGCGACCGGAAGTTCAGTCGCTCACCGCACACGAATTCATGGCCCCCGAAGGGGAACAATCCTAGAGAGAGGTACCCAAGAGGTCGAGGATGGCAATTGGGATGGTTCCATTTCGCAAAGATGGATATCGCACTCGCCATGCGTCAGTCAGAACTTTTCACTCATTCTTGGGCGAGCACGCCTGAGACGAACCGTCCACCTTGCATCACGCCGGCAATGCGGTCTCTGTCGCGAAACAGGGAGATGCCTTTCAGTGGATTTCCTGCGAACAAGAGGAGATCTGCCTGTTTCCCTTTCTCAATCGTTCCCACCGGTCCTGAATGCCGATCAAACGGGCGGCCGCGGACGTTGAAGCGAGAATCGCCTGCATCGGCGTCATGCCGAAGGCGACCATCCGCTCTTCGAGTTCCTGGGCGTTCTCGCCGTGGAAGTTAAAGGGCGTCCCCGCATCCGTGCCCATCGCGATCTGGATTCCGTCCCGCAGAGCGTTCTTGAAGCTCATGGCATGACGTTTCGTCATCGCTTTGGCTTTGTCGCGAGCACTGTCCGGCACACCGCAGCCAAGTCGGCAGGCGGCAGTGGTGGCCAGAGCAGAGAGTGTCGGCACCATGAAGACACCCTGCTGTTTCATCATGGCCGCTGCTTCTTCGTCCATGAGCGTGGCATGCTCGATCGAATGCACTCCGGCGCGGACGGCATTCTTCATCCCCGACGATCCATGGGCATGAGCGGCGACTTTCCGGCCAGCTCGTTGTGCTTCTTCCACGGCGGCCTGGAGTTCCTCCACAGTCATTTGCGCCTGGTCCGGCGAGGTGCCGGGCGTGAGGACGCCGCCCGAGGCTATGACCTTGATGACGGCGGCCCCGGCGGAGATTTGCGCGCGCACGGCGGCTCGAACTTGTTGGACTCCTTCCACTTCCTGACCGATAAATCGCGCATGGCCTCCGATCATGCAAATCGCCAAGCCTGCCCCGACAATACGAGGACCCGGAACGAGACCGTCGACGATGGCCTGTTGCAAGGCAAAGATGGAATGGTCTCGCGATCCCACGTCGCGTACTGTGGTGAAGCCTGCCTCCAAGGTCACTCGCGCAGACCGGCTCGATTTGAGCAGTGTCAGCGTAGGAGACTCTTTGGTGATTGCGTCGATGACATCCGGTTCGGCACCGAGGCAGAGATGCACGTGACAGTCGATTAACCCTGGTAGCAGCGTCAGTCCCCGGCCATCGATCTTGGTCGCTCCACGTGGGATGGAGAGGTCTCGACCAGATCCGACGGCAGCAATCGCGGTTCCACGAATGATAACTGTGGCGCGTTCGATCGTCTGACCGGTCCCGTCGATGACGCGCACTGAGCGAATGGCAATGGGTTTCATCATGGTGCATCGATGGGAATGGTGATGATGATGCCGCCCATCACATCGCCGACCTTATAGTTGCGGCGCGGGCTGTTGGGATGTTCGTTGTGACAGGTCACGCAGGCCTGGGCTACCGCACGGTCGGGATAGACCGTTTGGTAGTAGCGGCCTCCGTTGAGCCTGATGAACCCTCCGAACGGTTTCGATGGATCTATGGCAACGGCTTCGAGCCCTTTTCGTTCAAAATCCGTCGTCGCTCCATTCCAGACGTAGATCGGCGTCATGCTGGCGAGTCGGAACGAGAACTTGAGATCCTTTTGAGCGACAAGGCGCCCTGATTCCAAGAGAAACTGTGCGGGAAGAGGAACGCCCTTTTCGTCTCGCCAATGTTCGACGGCGTCGGCAAGGCCCGCGTTGTGCAGTTTATCGACGACGTTCTCTGTATAGTTGATCCGGTTGGCCTCAATGACAGCATGAATAAAGGAAGCAGCCTTGTCCGGCGGAATGAAATCCGAGTTCATTTGCTTGGCCAGGGTCAGAGCGAGGGTCCAGTATATGACGATGGCAACGAAAGCGAACGTCCCGCCACCAAGCATCCAGAGCATTGGTTTGTTGTTCATGTAATTGATATGTCCTATGCTGTCAAAATGCCTTGTTGCTATAGACCCGTGCCGCAGCCTGGAGTGCCACCCCTGGAGCGGACAACCAGCCACCGCGGATAAAAAGCTCTTCCAGCGCGTTGAGTAGGGTCAAGACGTGAGCTTCGGTCGATGATTCGCCCATCAGGCCGATGCGCCAGACTTTCCCTTTGAGTGGGCCGAGCCCGCCGCCAATTTCAATGCCATAGGTCGAGAGCAGGTTCGTCCGGATCTCGGCTTCAGGAATATGAGAGGGGACCGTGACACAGGTCAACATTGGAAGCCGATGTCCCGTCGGGGGAAGGGGAGGCAGCCCGAGTTCGGTCAGGCCTGCGATCAAGGCTTCGCCATTAAGCTGATGGCGAATGAAACGGGCAGGCAATCCCTCTTCTTCGACGAGTCGCAACGCTTCCCTCAGGGCATAGAGCATGGAGATCGGTGCCGTGTGGTGGTAGGCCCTGGTACCTTCGGCCCAGTAGTCCGCGATCATAGTCATATCCAAATACCAGCTCTGGCACGGGCGACGGCGGGCTTTGATAGCGGCCAACGCGCGGTCGCTGAGGGTGAAGGGAGACAATCCAGGCGGACAACTCAAACATTTCTGCGTGCCGCTATAGCAGACATCGATGCCCCACCGGTCGATCTCGACCGGGGCCCCTCCTAGTGAGGTCACGGCATCGACCAGGAAGAGCGTGTCATGGTTGCGACAGAGGTGAGCGATTGGTTCGAGCGGTTGCCAGGCGCCGGTCGAGGTTTCGGCATGCACGATAGCCACGGCCTTCACCGGTCCGGATCGGTGCAGTGCCAGTTCGATGGCCTCTGGTTCTATGCTCTGTCCCCACGGGGCCTCCACCCGAATCGCTTTACCGCCGCAGCGCTCAATGATGGTGGCCCATCTCGTGCCAAACACACCATTGACTCCGACGATCACCGCATCGCCCGGCTCAACGATATTGACGATCGAAGCTTCCATGCCGGCTGAGCCGGTGCCGGAGACGGCGATGGTGAAGCGGTTCTTGGTCTGAAAGACGTAACGCGACAGGGTTTGGATCTCATCCATGATCGCAAGAAAGGCTGGGTCCAAATGGCCGAGCAGAGGGGTTGAGAGCGCATGCAGGACTCGAGGGTGCACCATGCTTGGGCCTGGGCCAAGGAGTAGTCGGCGTGGGAGTGTAACGTTCTGAACCTGCATATCACTCCAGCTATGAGAGAGGCGCAGTATAGCGGAGTTCAGTCGGCTTCGGCCATGGATTTTCTGACGGTTTCCTTCGTCATCTAGTCACTCCGAGGGGGTTTCGAGCCGGAAAAACAGCATGCTATAGTGGCAAAGATGATGGAATCAGCCGTTGTTTCTCTCAACGAATCGCAGCAGCCCAAGTCCTGGTGGCGCGCCGCAGACGCGCCGGCCCCGATCGGGGTCTACTCCGGGCAGTTCTCACCCACAGTCACGCTGTTGTCTGCGCTCTTCCTCGTAATAGCTTTGGCCTCGGTTGTATGGCTGTCGACATCGGCATCCAAACTGGATCGGATCGAGTCGCCCGAGCGAGCGCTCAGCCTGATGGTCAGTCGGACCATGGATGTGCAGGAAGGACTCAAGCGTGCGCCTCGCTGGGAACAGCAGCTCTTTGCCTGGATCTCTGGCGACAACGAGACTGAGCTCGCGCATGAGATTGAATGGTATCAGGAACTGGCGGAGATCTCTGAAGACCCGTTGGTGCCTCTTCAGTTGGCGATTCTCCAAGCCGAGGCAGGCGATATCCCGCAGGCGCTTCTCTCCGCGCGTGAATGGGCCAGTGCAGAAGAGCCACTTCCTCAGTTCACCGATTTAATAGTGGCCGCCTATGGTGAAGGGCCGGTTTATGACGCTGATAGATACGTCTTGTGGCAAGCAGAGGCGGCAGAACTGTTGCCTGCCGGCTGGTTCTATGATCGCCTGGCTGAACGGCTGGCACGGCGTGCCAACGATACTGCGCTCGTGGACAGGGTTCAGGAACAGGCCGCGGTGCGTGTCGACCGTCAGTTTGCCTGGTCGCATCGTTTGACCTTCGTTCAACTCGGAGCGATGGCCGCCGGCACCTTCGTGTGGATCCTGCTCTGGGTCAGACGAAATGAGCCTTCCAGTTTCGTTCGGCTTCACGAACCTGGCGTGCCGCCCCCCTGGCCCGGCGGCGTCGGCGCGGCAGTGTTGCTGCGCGGGGGCGCGATCGGTGCGATGCTCACGGCGCTGTTTTTGATCTATGCGCCGCCCGAGAATGTCTCGCTCCGTGCATTGGCCATTCCGATGACGAATGTGCCGCTACTCCTCCTGGCTTATCGTTATCTCTTTAGGCCGGCCGGCATGACGTTCGACGGAGGATTTGGGTTGGAAATCGGATGGGCGCGTGTCGGTCGTCTGGCGGTTGCGGTATTAGCGGTGGTGGCTGCGGGGTTGTGGGGCGAGTGGGTGGTGGATCGATTATCGGAGCCTTTCCATCTGACGAGTCATTGGACCGAATGGTTCGACGCAGACCTCGTATGGGCCTCGCCCACTCTGACGGCCATGAGCTTGGTTGAATATGTGATCTTTGCGCCCCTGTTTGAGGAACTCGCGTTTCGCGGGCTCCTGTTCGCCATCCTGCGCCGAAAGTTCCGCTTCCTACCGGCCGCACTGATCAGTGCGAGCATCTTCGCCATTGCCCATGGCTATGGATTGGTCGGCTTCATCAGTGTTCTGTGGAGTGGCCTGCTATGGGCTTGGATGTATGAAAAAACCGGGAGTCTGTTGCCTGGTATCCTTGCTCACGCCATCAATAACTTACTCGTGTGTCTCAGCGTGATGGCCCTTCTCCGTTAACAGGATGGTGAAAATGTCTTCCATCTTCGTTCTCAGCTCGACGGAATCCTCAACGTACCCGAGAGGGTATGCCTCCGGTTCCGTCTCGCTTCGGGCCTTGCTGCAAGCCATTTTGACCATCCTGTGCCTCCACTCCGTCAGCTGACTCGATCAACGCTAGAGCCTCGTATAAGTCGGGGTACCTGAAAGCATAGTCGAATTCCGTTCGAAGCTTGGCGTTGCTGATTCGCTTTCCCGAAGAATGCTCGGCGTTTACTGCTGCCGCTGTCACACCCCATCGCTGCTGCGCATTGACGCAGATTTCCTTCCATGTATGAGGCTGGCCGTCGCTGACGTTGTAGGCTTCACCTGGTTTCCCTTTGTCGAGCGCAAGCAGACAGATGGCGGCCAAATCCTCCACATGAACGAGGTTCACATACTTGCCCGATGGATCGACACGGCCTTGCCTGATCCAATCCAGCGGGTTCCGCTCCGGTCCGTAGATTCCTGCCACGCGCAACACGATCGCGCCGAACTCGTTCCGTAAATACTCTTCCCCCTGCACACGTGGCTTGGTCAGGTTGATCGGGGATGATTCGTCAATCCAAGGCGGCGGATAGATCCGTGAGTCTCGCGGGAGATCATACGCGGAGGTACTGCCAAGGATGATGAGACGTTGAGACGGTTCGATGTGGGTCTTGGCAAAGGCCTGGACTTGGTTATATGGCATAGCTGGAAAGCACCAGATGAGATCGGCCTGTGCGGGAATGTTCGCCCAGCTATCCGGCTGTTCGATATCGAACGCAACGCGATGGGTCGAGGAGAGGGCAGCCAGCTTTTGTTCGGGTCGGCGGCTGGTGGCCCGCACAAATTTGTGCCTGCTCATGGCCAGGCTATACAGAAATCGACCGGTATACCCACAGCCAAGCACCACGAGTTGGGTCTGTTGTTGCGCCATGCTTGGGGCTTTGAATCTTTCCATGCTGATGTTGCAATCCTTTCATACTGGGATAGAATGCCACAAGTATCCTCTGAGGCATCCTCATCGGGGGGAATTCAACATGGCGCCGACTCGTCTCTGGTTACTCCTCATCGGAATGATCCTGCTCGCCGCCTGTAACAACGGTGGTTCTGGTGGCGGTTCACAGAGTTCGACCGCATTTCTCTATGTCTCTAATTCAGGGGGAAACAACGTTACCGCCTACAGCGTGAATACCATGACAGGAGTGCTGACTCCTCTTGCCAACTCGCCGTTCTCTGCCGGAACCAATCCTCAAGCCATGACCGTGAACTCATCCGGGAGAGTGGCATTCGTGTCCAATGCCGGGTCCTCGAATGTGTCGGGCTACATTGTCAATACGGGTACGGGTTTCCTGACACCCGCTTCAACCCTTCCGTTTCCTGCGGGAACGACCCCGCAGACTCTGACGTTAGAGCCGTTTGAGAAGTTTGCCTTTGTTGCCGATTTGGGGGCGGATACTGTTTCTGTGTACAGCGTCAACACGACAACCGGAATTCTGACGCCCGTGACAGGGTCCCCGTTCTCGGTCGCCCCAGGAAGCCAGCCGCACCAGGCTACGGTGGTGACCATCAGTCCTACCGTGCAGTTTGTGTATCTTGCAAATGAGGCGACGGGCAATGTATCGGGATTCTTCCTCAACACGACTAACGGGTTCCTTACTCCGGCTCCCGGTTCACCATTTTTGGTCGGTTCCCTACCACAATCGGTGGCAGTGGATTCCTTGGGACAGTTCGTCTATGTGTCAAATTCTGGCTCGGCAAGTATCTCGGTCTATAGCGTCAATCAAACCAATGGATCCCTATTGGCCACGGTGATAGGCTCACCATTCGCCGCCGGCACCACGCCTCAGCCGGTGACGCTCCATCCCACGAAGCCGTTTGCCTATGTCGCCAATGCCGGGTCGAGCAATATTTCTGCATACTCCGTGAATACCAACACCGGCGTCCTCTCGACCATTTCGAATCCCGGTCCTCCAGTCTCGAATTTCTTTAGCGCTGGTACCTCTCCGCAACAAGTCACAATCGACCCAACCGGAAAGTTTGCCCTCGTCGCCAATGCAGGGTCTAGCAGCGTGTCGGTCTATGCGATAGATCAGGGGATCGGAAGTTTGACCCAAGTGCCCGGTTCTCCATTTGCCACCGGGGGAGCCCAGCCTCAACGCGTCACGGTCGATCCCACGGCGGCGTTTGTGTTTGTTCCCAATGTCGGATCGAATGACGTTTCGGTCTATCAGTTCAACTCCACCACGGGATTCCTCACTCCCGTAGCTGGATCGCCGTTTCCGGCTGGCGTAGGGCCTCAGTTTGTCACGATAGTCGGTACGCTCTAAACCCTGCTGCGACAACCAACAACTCCGGTCTCTTTCTCCCTTGGTAGAAGGCCTGCCAGTGCTGTGGTAACATCCCATTCCCATGCCCCTCACTCGATTTCATCCTCTGATCTCCGAATGGTTTCACACAAGGGTTGGCCAGCCCACCGATGTCCAGGTTCAGGCTTGGCCGGCCATTCAATCTGGGGCTGATGTCCTGGTTGCCGCGCCGACCGGCTCCGGCAAGACGCTTGCCGCCTTTCTCTCCTGCATCGATCACCTTTTCGGGCAAGCGCTTGCGCGCGAACTCGAGGACCACACGCAGGTGCTCTATGTCTCGCCGCTGAAAGCGCTCAGCAACGATATACAGAAAAACCTCCAGCAGCCACTCGCCGAAATCGGTAACGCAGCGTTGTCTGCCGGGCTCTTGATGCCGGAACTCCGCGTACTGGTTCGCACCGGCGACACGCCGATGACGGAGCGCCAACAGATGCTCAAGCGGCCACCCCACATCCTTGTCACGACGCCGGAGTCGCTCTTTATTTTATTAACGGCAGAGAAGAGCCGCCGAATACTGCAGACGGTCCGGACCGTTATCGTCGATGAAATCCACGCCGTAACGCCGAATAAACGCGGCGCCCACTTGGCCCTGTCGCTGGAGCGATTGGAAGCGCTGACGCATACAAAACCTCAACGCATCGGGCTCTCCGCGACGCAACGGCCGATCGAAACCGTCGCGCAGTTTCTAGTGGGCACTCGTCCGATGCCGACGATCATCGATGTGGGCCACAAGCGTGAGATGGATTTGGCTGTGGAAGTACCGAAGGACGAACTGAGTGCCGTGGCCACCAATGCGATTTGGGCCGATGTCTATGATCGCATCGCCGACCTGGTCCGGCAGCATCGCTCGACCTTGGTCTTCGTCAATACGAGGCGCCTGGCCGAACGAGTGTCCCATTCGCTGGAGGAACGATTACAAGAATTAGGAGCCGACGTCGTTGCGGCGCACCATGGCAGCCTCTCGCGCCAGATTCGCTTGTCGGCAGAAGAACGGCTCAAGAGCGGCAAGACGCGTGTCGTCGTCGCGACGGCCTCGCTGGAACTCGGCATCGATATCGGCACCGTGGATCTCGTCTGTCAAATTGGCTCGCCTCGCGCGATTGCCACCTGCCTGCAGCGGGTTGGCCGGGCCGGTCACTGGATCAAGGCCATTCCCAAGGGCCGTCTCTTTGCGATGACGAGGGATGACTTGCTCGAATGTGCGGCGCTGATGCGTGCGATTCGGACAGGAGTCTTGGATCGTATTGCCGTGCCATCGGCACCACTGGACATTTTGGCGCAGCAGCTGGTGGCCGCGGCGGCGACGCAGAGCTGGCAGGAAGACGATTTATTCGCTCTCTGCCGACGGGCCGATCCCTATCGGGCGTTGGCGCGTTCGGAGTTCGACCAGGTGCTGCGGATGTTGTCGGACGGGATTGCGACGAATCGCGGGCGGGGTCTCGCCTACCTGTTCCACGATCGGATCAATCGCCGTATCAAAGGCCGAAGAGGGGCGCGACTTGCCGCGATCACGTCCGGCGGGGCCATCCCGGACACTGCGAACTATGCGGTAGTCTCGGAACCTGAAGGTACGGTCGTAGGTTCGGTCGATGAAGACTTTGCAGTGGAGAGTCTGGCCGGCGACATCATATTGCTGGGCAACACGTCCTGGCGCATCAAGGGCGTCGAAATGGGCAAGGTGCGGGTGGAAGATGCTCACGGAGCGCCGCCCAACATTCCATTTTGGCGTGGTGAGGCGCCCTCGAGGACGGCGGAACTCTCTCTGGAAGTGGCCACATTGCGGGAGGCGATTGCCAAGCGGTTGTCTTCTTCAGATATGTCGAGTAGCCAACAGCCTTCAACCATCAGCTGGATAAAGAGCGAATGTGCGCTCGATCAACGTGGCGCGGAACAAGCCGCCTCCTATATCGCAGCCGGAATCTCGGTTTTGGGAACCGTGCCGACGCAGCAGACGATAGTCGCAGAGCGGTTTTTCGATGAAAGCGGGGGAATGCAGTTGGTCCTGCACGCACCCTTCGGGGGCCGGATCAACCGGGCCTGGGGACTCGCTTTGCGGAAGCGGTTCTGCGTGACCTTCGATCTCGAGTTGCAGGCAGCGGCGACTGATAACGGGATCGTGATTTCGCTGGGTGAGAAGCACAGTTTCCCGCTCGAGACGGTATTTGGGTTCCTGCACAGCCATACGCTTCGAGGGGTCTTGCTGCCCGCCGTGCTCCAGGCGCCGATGTTTATGACACGTTGGCGCTGGAACGTTAGTCGCGCGTTGGTGTTGTTGCGTTTTTCGAACGGTAAAAAAGTTGCCCCACAGATCCAGCGGATGAGGGCGGAGGATCTTCTTGGCGCCGTCTTTCCTGACGCGATGGCCTGTCAGGACAACATTGTCGGCGAACGGACTCGCCAGATCCCGGACCACCCGCTCGTGACCGAGACCTTGCGGGATTGTTTCACTGAGGCCATGGATCTCGACGGCTTGACCGCACTCCTCCAGCAAATTGAAGCAGGAGCCATTCGCTGCGTTGCGGTCGATACGCCGATGCCGTCTCCGTTCTCCCATGAGATCTTGAATGCCAACCCCTACGCGTTTCTCGACGATGCGCCGTTGGAAGAGCGGCGAGCGCGGGCGGTGGAAATGCGGCGCACGCTGCCGGCACAGCTGGCCGGCGAGGTTGGCGCCTTGGACCCCGCAGCGATTGAGGAAGTACAACGGGAGTCCTGGCCCGTCGTGCGCGATCCGGATGAATTGCACGATGCCTTGCTCACGTTGCTCTGGCTGCCGGTCGAAGAGGCACAGGACTGGACGGTCCACCTGCCGCGCTTGATTGAGGAAGGCCGCGCAACGGCACTTCATGTAACGGATAAGGGGCAGGAAATAAGAGGATGGGTGGCAACGGAGAATCAATCGCAAGTCGAGACCCTATTTGCGAGTGGTGATGATACGACGCTCGATGCGATCATACTAGGCTGGATGGAAAGCATCGGCCCGACGACCGCGACCAAACTGGGTGCTCGGCTGCATTTTCGGGATCAGGTGATCACTCAATCGTTCGTTCGCCTCGAAACCTCCGGGCAAGTTCTTCGCGGGAGGTTTCTGTCATCGTCTCCTGATCTCTCCCTCCTCGAGTCTCGCGAGATTGAGTGGTGTCACCGCCGGCTGCTGGCGCGCATTCACCGTCTGACCATTGGCAGGCTTCGAAAAGAAGTTGAGCCGGTAACCGCGACGGAGTTCATGCGATTTTTATTTCAATGGCAACATGTCTCCCCTGGGTCGCGTCTCCATGGTGAAACCGGTCTCCTGGACATTATCACGCAGTTGACCGGTTTCGAAGCCGCAGCGTCGGCCTGGGAGCCACATCTGCTCCGGCCGCGGATGGCGAAGTATGAGCCGGAGCTGTTGGACCGGCTCTGTTTGAGTGGGGCTGTCAGCTGGGGCAGGCTGTCTCCATCCACGGCTTGCACATGATGGCGGTGTTGAACGACGTCGGATCATTCCGACGAGTATGGCGCCGATTAACATCTTTCCACGTGAGGACAGCGAGTGGTTGATGGATGTCTTCCACGATGACTCCGCATCAGCCGGGCCCGACCCGTTTGTCCGGTTGAGTTCCGTGGCGCAAGCCCTGCGTCGTACCTTGCACGAGCGAGGTGCGAGCTTCTTTGCCGACCTTGTGCGGATGACCAATCACCTCCCGACAGAAGTGGAAGAAGGACTCTGGGAGTTGGTAGCGGCGGGATTGGTGACGGCGGACGGCTTTGACAACTTGCGCGCGCTCATGGATCCACGTCGTCGGCGGGCGGAAGGACGAGAACGCGCGCGCCGTCCACGCCATGCCGCCGGGCGTTGGTCACTTCTGAGGACATCGGCCGGCCATCAGCCTCTGCCGAGTAGCCATGTTGATCAGGTAGCACGCCAGTTGTTGCGCCGGTACGGCGTGGTGTTTCGCGACTTGTTGGGGCGGGAGGCGCTGGCGCTGTCCTGGCGCGATCTGCTGGTGCAGTACCGCCGGATGGAACTGCAAGGCGAGATCCGTGGTGGGCGTTTTGTGAGCGGCCCTGCCGGTGAGCAGTTCGCGTTGCCGGAGGCGGTGGAATCCATGCGTGCACTGCGCAAGACAGGGTTTGATTCACCTCACGAGATCAAGCTGTCCGCCTGCGATCCACTGAATCTTGCCGGTGTGATCCTGCCAGGACCTCGGATTCCAGCCGTACCGACGAATTTTCTGGTATTCAAGGCAGGCACAATTGTGCGGACAGTGACCGGACGAGGAGGCGAGGAGCGACCGGCAGGCCTCGCGCAAATGGCTCGGTAGTTCGATGCGGGCGGCGCAGTGTCTTGTGCTCCGTCGCGGTCGGATGGTCGAGCACCAAAAGCATTGGGCTGGCCCGCTCGACGACAATATTGGTTACTTCCCCGCTGGCGCGGGAGCGCCGGCGCAAAGCACTTCCCACTGAGCGGCGAGGTTGGGACTCCCTCCTCCCCATCCTGTGAAGGATCCTGCTGGGTCAACCTCAACTCCTGTCTCATCCCATATTTTGGATGGGAATCGGATGTTCGAGGAGGTAAACCGCGGGCGACCCTTTCCAGGGCCTTCGGGCCATACTCCGGCATAGGTGTAGACGTTGCCATCGATCGCGGTGAAGCGTCCGGCGATGCAGTCTGCACTGGCGCGATAGAGCGATCTCGCGCCAGTCCCTCCCATTTGGGCTTCTTCTTTCGGACAATACTTGTCGCGTGGTTTATATGTGGCGCACCATTTCGCCGCGTCCTCGGGAGTGACCTTGGCCTCCGCCGTCGCATTGGCGGTGCCGATGCCGGACTTGGCGGTGACTTGGGGATTGAGACATTTCGGAAGGTTACAGACCGGCAGGTATTCGACGCCGGCACTGTGCACAATACCAGTAGAGGAGAGGAAAGCCGCTAAGAACCCTACGGCGCAGAGCCCTGCCAAACCGATCGCAGACGAAGGTTCGAGAGGTCGCATAGCTACTCCTCGTATGATCTGAAGTTTTGAAGTAACGCCGAATTTAGAAGAACTGCCATTCTCATGTCAATTGGGATAGAGGTTAATCGGTCCGTGGCGGTCGAAATAATGACGGAGGCGCCTGGTTCGTTCTACCCAGGAACAGATGACGATGGGAATCTCCCGAATCGTCGATTGAGATTACGCGGTCGGTTCGGGCAGGGTGGGAATCGCCAGTAACGGACAGCGGGCGCCGCGGACCACCCGTTCGGTGGTACTCCCGCGAAGCAGGTCGAACAGGCTGGTATGTCCTTCCGTCATCATCACGATTAGGTCGACATCGAAGTCTGCTCCCGCTGCCAAGATCCATTCGACTGGATCGCCCTTGGCGACGAGCGTTTCCCACGACCAGCCGGGGTGCTCGGGCTTGGTGAATTTCGGAGGATCGCCTTCCTTCGCAAGGTGCACCAGCTCGAATAAGACCTTCTCGCTGTCCAGCGTGCTCGCCAGGTCTGCGGCAAGATCGATTGCCGGTTGTGGGTGCGGTTTATGGGAAATCGGGATCAACACCCTGCTCAGGTTCGTGCTGCCGGTTTCCGGTGAGACAAACCCTTCGACGCCGGCCGGGACAAAGAGCGTTCTGGCGTGGCTACCGCGAGCAAGGGGTTCGGCAACTGCGTGATGCGTGAGGCGAGAGAAGCCTTCGCGCTGATGCGTGGACAGCACGAGCAGCTCTGTGGGGAATGCCGTCAGCTGGCGGAGGATCGCGTCCGTGGTATTGTCTGCGACGGCGCGGACGCGTTTGATCTGGATATTCAATTTTGCGACATCTTCCTTCGAGCTGCCTTCCGGCAAGATCCCCCAGCGAGCGAGAAGTGGTCGGATGCGAGGGGCATCCTCGAAGTATTGACTCCCGATCAGGGGATCGACGTGCATCATTGTCAGCTCACCTTGCACGAGGCAGGTGAGCTTCACGGCATGGGCGAACGCCGCCGAGTCCGCGGCAGAGAAATCAGTGGGATGAAATATTCGGCGAAATGGGAGCATCGGAGTGTCGATATTTCTATAGTTGCTAGCGAGCCAGCGTCCGAAATTGTTGGAGCCGGGCTTCATGATCGGACGTGACAAGCGTCTCGAATGTCCCCTGCGCCTTGGCGCGAAAGGCCGCTTGCTGGTCGTCCGGCACTCCCAAGAGGGTGCCGAGCGATGTGACGTATTCTCCTTGTCCTCGTGCCAGGTCCTGTTCCACATTCATTTGGTTCAAAGCCGTGAAGGCGACGAGCTTATGTTCGGGATGCAGGATGCCGTCCTCGGTGAACCACGTGCGACCGGAGGTCGAGCCTGTGACGTTGGAGGTGGTATCCGTGATCTCATTGGTCGTGCCCTTGAGGGTGCAGCCTGACGCCAATAGCATGAGCACCGGTAATACAGCCCAAAGAGTGATCCGTCGCATTGGAAGACCTCCTCTGTGTGGAAGGGAGCGGTTCCCTTCGTCTTTCGTCGACTCCACTATACCCATACCACTGCCTGAAATTCCACCTCAAGTTCCATGGGGCCTGCGCCAATAGCACTGCAGCCGGTTGCTCAGAGGGGCCGGGTCGGCCGGCCTCCTCCCCCGTCCCCTCTTCGGTTCCGTTAGTTCGTCCACAAGCGCTGATACCACTTCTTCTCGATCGGGGCAGATGCCGACGCGATGTTCATCGTCTTGCGAATGTCGCCGATGTTCCAGCCCGTCAGCGTCGCCAGCGTCTGTGCTTCCCGCTCATAGCGCTCGCGCAGTTGCTGCCGATAGGCGGTCGCTGCTGCGCATTCATCGGTGCCGGTCCAGGGATGCCGGAGGATATAGCGAGCCTGGAAGTTGGCGCGATCGGAGCGTTTCCTGGAACATCAGGTCCTCGGGAAAGTGCGCCGCATCGTAGCGGACGTGGAGTCGGGTCAGGATACACATTCTGTGCCATCGGCCCATGCCCTTGCCAGTTCGTCCGGCGCTCTCCTGCCAGAACACGCCCAGCCCACGCAGTTCCTCGGCCGAGAGCGGATTGGCCGCGCAGGGATCGCACCAGTTCATGTCCCAGGCATATTCCAGGAATACGCCGCGCTCGCTCTCACGTTTCACTTGCTGCGTGAAGAGGTCGCGATAGAAGTCGCCGAATTTGTCTTTCACGTAGAGCGGAATCTCCTGGGCCTCCGGCAGGCGTACGGTCCGATAGTTCGTCGTCTCGACGCGGCCCTGCTTCGTCATGAAGTAAATAAACAGTTCCTGCGCGCCGTCCGCATTGACCGTGCCGAGGCGGATCGGCAGCATAAACTTGGGCGATTCGAACGCGATCTGAAGCGGCCGCAAGTGCGTCAGGCCGAGCTTCGCCTGTTCGCCTAGATTCACCTTCGCCACGAAGAACTTCATGCTCTGTTTCAGGTAACTGTGCAGGACGGCCGATGCCCCGTTCGGGATGCGGTAGCCGTTCTCGGCCAGCCAGGTTTCAAGCCCGGCGCTTTCCTTGGCCGAGAGGATCAGGATGTCGTATTCGCCGACGGTATATTGCGCCTCGACCGTCACGCCCAACGCGCGGTCGCGCTCGCGGCTTGCCGCTGCAGCCGGCGCCATGCTCTTCAGGGCGTCCATCCTCCGTTCCATCAACTCATACCGCAGGCAGGGATTCTCGTCGAAGTATTCGACCAGCCTCGGCGCCGAATAGTCGGCCAGATGTTTCAGGACCGCCGGATCGCCGACGTGGATCTGTTCCTTCTCCAAGACGGTCGGCACCGGCACCACCATCGCGAACTCCTTCACCTCGCCCTTGAAATCATTGGCCATCGTGATGACGGTCTTGTTGTCGTGGCGGGCGATGGCTACTTCGGAAGCCTTGTTGAACAGTTTCGTGTCGGCCTTGCCGACATAGAAGCCGCAGAAGGCCGATGCCTCGCCGCTCCAAGCGAGCAGGCCAATGGCGAATGTCAGTGTGGGAACCAATGCGCGTCTCATGAGAACCTCCTTTGTTGATGAACGGACAGGGACAAGGGAACGAGAACAGGGTGAAGCCTGGGGCCTGGACGATTGCCCGGTCGAGGGCTTGGACCAGTCGTATCGCTGACCGGGAAGCAGATGATCGATCAATGGAACAAGCGGTGCGCAGGCGATCAGTCCCCAGAGCGGACCGTTGGGACGGAACAAGCCGAATTGGACGTAGAGGGCAGCGAGCGCGACGATGAGGGCAAAGACGATCCGTCCGGCCCGGGAATCGGGCGTCGTCTTCGGATCTGAGATCATGAAGAAGGCGAAGATGAGCAGCGCACCGCTTTCGATCTGATGCAGCGGAATCGTCAGCGGATCGCCAAGCCAAAGCGCTCGCACGATGAGCAGTCCGACATAGATAGCCAGAAAGGCGAGGGTGACGTCAGCGCGTGCCGCGCGATTGACCACCAGCCCGCCGAGACAGGCCATGAGAAAGCCGAACCAGGCGACCTGCCCCCATTGCCCCGGCGAGATCCAACCGAGTCCGCTCGCAAGCATGACGACCAGCGCCAGATTGGTCGGATTGAAGAGATGCTTGTCCTTCCAGCGAATGACGAACTTACTGCCGATGGCAATGAACGCAGCAAGTGCTGCGACAGTGAGATCGTTCGTGCGGAGCAGCAGGCAGAGGGACAGGGCCGAGATCAGCGGGCTGCGTGGGATCGAACGAAGGCAAGTTGTAGAGTCGCGTCCCGGCATATTGTGTCAGCAGTGCAGTGCCGAGTGTGATGGCGATCTGCAGAACAGAAACATCGAAGTGCAGCCACAGGAGACCATACAGCAGCAGTGTGCAAAGGCTGGCGATTTGGTAAAGGCGGGGGTCGAAGGAAGAGAATCGGGTTTTGAAATGCTCAATAAAGGAATGAGTCTCCATCCGGCACCTCATGAGTAGAAGGGCTAATTGCTCCTATCCACGGTATGCCGCGAGATGGGGAATCCTTTCAGGGGAGAAATGTTGTGATGAGCGGTGGTTTGTTTCAAACGGGGTGAGCGTTGACAAGTGATTGAACACGCGCCAGAATCACGCGCCAATTTTCAGTCTGTCTCTGCGTGCTATGCCGGCCAGCACTCAATTGTTAGCTAGTTAGAGCGAACATGGCATCTGAACTCGCCAAGGGGGAAATGGAAGTCGCAGTCTTTTTGCGTTTTCTGGAAGCGTCGCACTTGCCAATTGATCGGAATTGTGTTGAGAAATGTTCTCCACCAGAGCCGGACATATTATGCACGCATCAATCAGAAGGGACAGTCGCATTCGAGCTCGTTGAAATGTGCGATTCGCGAGTGGCAAGCTCAATTGCCAAGGCAAGTGAGAGCTATTTGCGAACGTCCGATCCCTCGCCCAACATCATTTCGAAGAAGTTGCGAAAGAAATACGAAACCGATGCTCCAATCGAGCTCTTGTGTTATACGGCAGGACGAATCATCACACCTGACGATGTCATTCTTCCCACGATTAAGCCCTATTTAATGACATGGCGCCATACCTTCCGGAGAGCTTGGTTACTTGGACGTAAAAGAAGAGTCTATCTTGTTTGGGGCGCTGATTAGCCTCTAACCGCCGATAAAGGTTCCAGGAATAATTGATTGCCTGTTTTAGATAGCCTTACATCGAGGACACCGTGCTTGAACTCAGACCGACCTGTGAGCATTGCAATAAGGCGTTGCCGCCTGACTCGCTTGAGGCACGTATCTGTTCCTATGAGTGCACCTTCTGCGCGGCGTGCGTCGAACGCGTTTTGGGAAATGTCTGTCCAAATTGCGGTGGAGGATTTGTTCCTCGACCGATCAGACCCTCTACGAATTGGAAAGGGGACAACTTCCTCGGGAAAGATCCAGCAGGCAGCAAGGTGAAGCACCGGCCGGTGGATCCTGTAATGCATGCTCAATTCTCTGCCAAGATCAAGACAGTCCCGCCTGAGAAACGCTAGTGCGAAAACGTCATGCGAATGAACTGACACCCTGAAGATTTAACGGAGCTCCTCCGGCCAGGATGATTCCGGTACAATCGGTTCTATGCTTGAACTTCTGTTGGTGCTCGCAAGTGTGGTGGGATTTGGTGTGATCGCTCTCATCACGGTCGTGATCACCCCTCAGATCATGATCGAGCTAGGGCTCTGGGTCTTGGTAGGAGGCCTGCTCGTTGGGATTCCGACGGGATTGTGGTATCACGTGGAACTCTATAGACAACTGGCGCCACGCGTGACGCTTCCGCCACGGTGGTGGAGGACTCCAGTTGACCTGCATTCACGGCTTACACCATCTGAACTTCGACGGGTTCGTCCCTGGTTTGTGGCGGGCGCCGTTGGTTTTCTTCTTTGTTGCGTGGGTGGAGTGGCTGCGATTATCGGTCTCTTAGTGACCAGGCTTCAAGAGTAACGGCGAGCAAAGACAAATGAACATGCTTCTTTATCTGACGCGTAAGCTGCCCCGACTGTCAGGGGAATTGAGAACGTCTCCATTGAATTTTCCCAGCGTTGACAAGTGATCGGCCCCGCGCAAGAATCACTCGCCAGTTCGCACGTTTTCAGTATGGACGATGCCGGTCAAGCAGTATCGGTCAAGTGAGTTGATGCTATTGCGACAGGAGGAACATGGAAGCACCAAGGCCACCACTACCACCATTTGACGTGAAGACAGCGGCTCAAAAAGTCCGTATGGCCGAAGATGGTTGGAATACTCGTGATCCTCAACGAGTCGCGCTGGCCTATACACCAGATAGTGTCTGGCGGAATCGCGCGGAATTTTTTGCCGGACATGAGGCCATCGTGCAGTTTTTGACCCGCAAATGGAACAAAGAGTTGGACTACCGCCTGATCAAGGAGCTGTGGGCGTTCCACGGAAACCGGATTGCCGTGAGATTTGCCTATGAATGGCATGATGACGCCGGTCATTGGTTCCGGGCATACGGCAACGAAAACTGGGAGTTTGACGATCAGGGGTACATGAAGCGACGTATTGCCAGCATCAACGACCTACCGATCAAGGAGGCAGAGCGCAAGTATCACTGGCCGCTCGGGCGTCGCCCGGATGACCATCCGGGGCTTTCAGACCTTGGTCTCTAGGATTGCGAGTGGTGCCCGAAAGGAACAGTAACCGGGAATTGCGACTCGAAATACAGATGGGACTGATACGTTCATGCCATTTGAGTTGAAAACTCTTGTGCTATTTATTGCCACGGCGATTGCCGAGATCGTCGGATGCTATCTCCCATATTTGTGGCTGAAGAAAGATGCATCAATCTGGCTGTTGGTTCCTGCTGCAGCGAGCCTTGCGCTGTTCGTCTTGCTGCTGACTTTGCATCCTGCCGCTGCCGGACGTGTCTATGCCGCATACGGCGGAGTATATGTGTCCGTAGCGATCCTCTGGCTGTGGGTAGTTGATGCGGTTCACCCGACATCCTATGATTGGCTCGGTGTTGCGGTATGCCTGATGGGCATGGCCATCATCATGTTTGCGCCGCGCCCGACCTGATTCAGAAAGACCTCGTGGCCCGAGCAAAGCAGATCACGCGCGTTATCTACGGCGCGCTGAGGACTCCCGACGATGAAGGAATATCGCAAGAATCGGTTGGTGCAGATTGGTTTCTGGTTCTTAGTAATCGGCTCGGGACCGCTCTTCGGCATCATTCTTCTCGCCGACATTGGCCTTTGGCCGGACCCGAACCCCAATCCAATCGGTCCTGGGCTATTGTTCTTCTTCACATTCTGGCCGGCGGTGATCTGCATGGGTGTCGGGGTATTTCAGGTCTGGCGTAAACAACAAAGCTGATCAGAGCGTCTTGGATTAGCGCGTGAGGGGGATTTCGACCGAAAGCTGAGCGGTTGGAGATAGGTCTTGGTTGACGACATAGGTGGCCTGTTCCTGTGAGCCGGCTGCTCCACTTGGTGCGATCGATTCTTGGAGTTGATCGGGAGAGAGCCGGTCGAACATGGCGGCTTCCTGTCTGGTGACCGGCCCGAACGGGACTCGGGACAGACGAGCCGTGAGGGTGACAGGGCCGCTCTCCGTTGGCAAGGGAATGTACTGTCGTTGCCTTGCGGAAATCTTCAAAGAGATCTGACCGGTTTCTTTCTCGGGGAACAGAAGTTGGGGCGTTGAGGAGCCGAGCGTCTGCCAGACCTGGAGATAGGCGTCCTGATTGGCTTCCACTGCAAGCTGCGCCGGTCCCGTACTCTTCAATGCAGTCACCGCGCCCACTTCTTGGTCCTGTCCATCCGCTCCACGAACAACGAAGCTGTGGCGGAGCCCGAGCGGCTTGGGTTGGATCGCTGCACCTGCTGCTTTCCCTGGCGAGGCTGACTGTTCCGTTTTTCTCTCAAGCCGGTTGGCTTGGGGCCCTGGCTCGGCAAGGGGTTTCATCGCTTGTTCTCTATCAGGAGCTATCATACCTGCATCCTGGCGGGTAGCGTTTCCGGCATAGAACAATGCGCGCGCGCTGAACGATGGTGCGCCGGCACCGGCAAATGGGGCGTTGGCCGGTGCTTGCATGGGGGCAGGGGGTGACGCTGCAGATGGCGCGGAGGTTTCCGCGAACTTTTTATCGTTCACTGCGGCTACTTCCTCCGCGGACTTGCTGAGCGCGGCCATGGAAGTTTCGGATTGCTTGCGGACTTCGTCTTGTTCACTTCGTTGCTTCAGATGGTCACGGGGAACATCGGATGCTCGTTCTTTCTCTCGAGAAGAGGGCTGAGGCTGTTCTCGCTTGGCTAGCTTGTCGACCATGCCATCTCTCTTGGGGGAGCCGGTTGTAGTTTCGATGTTGTCTTTGGCTTTTTCCTGAGGCGCAACAATCGTTGGCGGCGTAGGTTGTGATGCCGAAGGGGCTGGGGGCGGCGGAACAGTGGGCTTCGATTCTTCAGTTGTGACGGACTGGGCTGCTTGCTTGAGGCTGTCCTGATAGATCTTTGTGCCGAGGACGACAGCAAAGGCAGCAGCGGCAATGCCCCCTGCGAAGGCGAGGCCTGTCGGACGGCGAAACCAATCAAACCACGATGAGAGTCCGCCTGCGCCTGAGATGCTCTTCCGTTCCAATGCAGCGAGGAGTCTGCGGCGCACGTCTGGATCGGCGAGCAATTCTTTCAGTGCTTGCTCGTCCGCCAGGGCGTTGAACAGTTCCTGGTTTTGCAGCGCGGCTCTGTATAGGGATTGCTTCTCGTCGGGCGTGAGCGTATCCGCCGCGAAAGCGCCCAGCAATTTTTCCATGTCGTGCTCAGACATCGTTTCTATTCCCAGCTCCCTCCCATCAAAGCCAATAACTGTTTTCTACAACGAAGATCCCATGTGTAGATCGTATTGATCGAAGTCTGCCCCATGAGCTTTTGGATCTCAGGAAAGCTCTTTCCTTCGAGTTTCCACTTGAACAGTTCACGGCAGCGTTCGCCGAGCTGGTTCATCGCCTCAAGCAACCGGTTCACAGTCTGCTTGCGTTCCAATTGCGTGGCAGGATCATCGCCGGGATCCGCAAGTGGAAGGTCCTCAACCGACTCCTGATTATACTCGCCTCGGCGGAATGCCTTTCGGTGGGCGTCCAACATCTTGAACCGCAAGACTTGAAAGGCCAAGGGAACTAGGTCGGTCAGTTCCGTCACCTGCGCATACTTGTCGTGCAGAAGCACCAGCACTTCTTGCGCGAGATCTTCCGCGCGATCCCTCGATACTCGTAATGTGGCGAAGGCGAGAATCCTTTCGCGGAGGGCTGCGAGTATCTGGTCTCGATCCATAAGCTAGGGTTAATGTGACGATGTGGGTGGCGCGACGATTTCCTCGAACGACCGGAACCCGACTCCCAATCCTCGACAGACCTCCACCTGCCGGTCGAACCGATTCTTGGTACGGATCATCTTGCGAAGAGCTCCCCAGCCGACGCGGCCCCAGGCGGCCAGATGGAAGACAGACAAGGGATAGTCGGTGCCGAAGAGCAGCCGGTCGTAGAGTTCGGGGTGTCGACGGAGGTGGAGCAACATCTTGAGCCGGTTAGGCAGCGTCAGAGCGGAAATGTCGGCGTAGAAGTGAGGGTATCGTTTGGTGAAATCCTGAAACGTCGGAAGGAATTTCTCGTACAGCATCAATCCATAGCTGCAGGCATGGGCTGCGATGACCGTCGCGCCTTCGTCCAGTGCCAGCTTCAACCGATCGGGATCGCCGACCGATTGGTCCTTGCCGATCAGGCTAAACTCATACCCGACATGGCTGAGAAACGGTAGCTTTCGATCCGCGAGCGCTCGATAAAATGGTTTGTAGGCTGGATCGGCCGGGTTGAATTGCTGGGCGTTGGGCAAGACCTTCACGAGCACGGCTCCTGCATCGGCACAGCGATGGACTTCGTCTATGGCGTCACGCCGCTGAGGATTGATCGAGACTCCCGCGAGTAATTCAGTCGGATGGGCTTGCGCGGTCTTCAGCACATAGTCGTTGCCAATGAGAAAGTCCGTGTGCTCTTGGTTGAGCCGGCCGTTCTGATCATAGACCCCATCCATGCCGAGGATCACGGCTTTCTGCACTTGGCGTGAGGCGCGCAATTCGGTGAGCAGATCGTCGAGGTATTTCCGGTTCGCATCGCGTGGGTTCGACGGAGACAGTCGGTGTTTCCACAAGAGGAAGCGAAACAACGGGCTCTGCAGCATTTTCGGGGAGATATAGCAGCCGTTGTCGCTATCCGGCAGGGCGGCCAGATGCACGTGGCAATCGATCAGTGATTTCTCGGTCATTGCCATCGTCATGCGTCTTCGTCTCTCATCGTGTGTGGTTCATATCTCGCGAGACACGCATCACGATAGATGTCTCACGTCTCACGCCCCCCGAGTCGTTCCATCGCAATGCGCTTTAGGCTGCGCAGATCCATTTTTCCAGTCCCCAGTACCGGTAACGTGTCCACCTTGATGAAGTTTCCACGAGGAGGGATGAAGAGGTTCGGTAGCCCATTGGCGGCGAGCTTTGAAACGATCTCGGGGATACGGGCATCGTCAAGAATGTGCAGCACGGCGAGTTGTTCGCCCTTGCGTTCGTCCGGGATGCCGGTGACGGCGAAGGACTGTGTGTCGATATTCGCGGCAAGGTGCAGGGCTTCTTCGACCTTGCCGTGCGGGACCATCTCGCCACCGATCTTGGAAAAGCGTGAGAGGCGGTCCGTGATCGTCAGAAACCCATCGTCATCGAGGGTGGCGAGATCGCCGGTGATGTACCAGCCATCGCGCATGACATTAGCCGTCAGGTCTTCGCGTCCGAGGTAGCCGGTCATTACGTTCGGTCCTTTTACGAGCAACATGCCCGGCGTTCGTGGCGGCAACGGAGCGAAGCTGTCGGGGTCGACGATCTGGACGGACACGCCGGGAAGCGGTTGGCCGACAGTTCCTCGCCTGGAGGCCGGCTGGTAATATCCAGCGGCTCGGAAGTCCGGACAATTGACGGCGACGACGGGAGCGCATTCGGTCACGCCGTAGCCTTCGATGGGCGCGATGCCGAACTGGTCTTCAAACGCCTGGGCCAACCGTGCCGGGAGTTTTTCCGCGCCGGTCAGGACCACGCGCAACGAGCTGAACTGCTCCGGGGTACAGCGGCGTTGATACAGCTGGAGAAAGGTCGGCGTGGTTACGAGAAACGTGATGCGGTAGCGGCGCACGAATTCGCCGATGGCGGCGACGTCAAGCGGGGAGGGGTGAAAGACCATGCCCGCGTTGTTGAACATGACGAACCAGAACACGAGAAAGCCGAATGCGTGGAAGAAGGGAAGAATCCCCAGGACTCGCTCGTTTTGGTAGAGATGAAGCACCTGGCCGGCTCCCTGTGCATTGCTGTCGATGCTGAAATGGGAGAGCATCACGCCTTTCGGCTCCCCGGTGCTACCGCTGCTGAAGATGATAGTGGCGAGATCATCCATCGTCAGCGGGGTCTTCTGTCCGCAGGCCAGTTCGATCCACCGGGCAGGGGCGCAGAAGGCGAGGAGACTCGCCGCGAGTTTCTGGCCTGTACCGATGGTGCGGGCGACGTCCTCCAGCCACACGATCGAAGGCCCGTCTGGTAGATCCAATTTGGCTTTGTCGACAAAGGTTCGACTGGTGACGATCGAGCGAAGGCCGGCGAGTCGCACGGCTGTTTCGAGGCCTGGTTTGCCGACCGTGTAATTCAGATTCACGCTGGTTTTCCCGCACAATGGCGCCGCCACGTTCACCAATGCGCCGGCGACGGTCGGTGGGAGGAGGATGCCGACAAGACGCTGGTCTTTCCAATAAGGCCGAAGCGCTCTGGCGAGTATGATGGAGCCGATCAGGGCCTTGAGCGACGATATATGTGGACGGGTTTGATCTGCCATGGCGAAGCGGAAGGGGTGCCTCCTCATGGCATGAATGAATTCACGGTGAAGCGGGTGGCGATCGCGTTTGCGAAGGTTCCATGCCGCCTCGCCGAGTCTGCGAACCGCGTCACGAAGCTCGTGCACCGGCGTTTCCGACGGCAGCGGAGTGCCAAAGGACACCGTCACCGGGTAGGGAATACGTTCCGGCCATTTTGTAAGAAACCGACCGCCCTCAAAACTGAAGATGCTCCCCCATACGCGATCCAAGTGCACAGGGATGACAGGCACTTGCCGTCCTTTCACAATTCGTTCGAAGCCGCGACGGAAGGGCAACAGGGTCCCCGTTCTCGTGATCTGGCCTTCCGGAAAGATACAGACGATATCGCCATTGTCCAAGGCTGTTCCGGCGTCGCGGAGCGCGCGCAGGACGACACGGAGCCCGCCGTGAGACGAGATCGGAATCACGCCGAGCAGCTTCATGAAGGGTTTGAAGAGCGGCAGCTCGGCATACTGCGAATCGACGACGAATCGGATCGGCCGGTCGATACTGGCGATCAAGAGGAAGCCGTCGATGAATGACACGTGGTTGGGTATTAGCAAGGCGCCACCCTGCAGAGGGACATGTTCATGTCCGACGATCCGTAAACGGTAGAGAGTATTGGTGAGGATGACCAGGATCACCCGGAGCAGTGCTTCCGGGAGGAGCCAGAGCGCCCATCCGGTGCCGACGATGGTGAACGCCGCAGTTGCGAGGAAAATTCCTGTTGTCGACACCCCACCACTCGCCAGCGCTCCGGCGCCAAGCGAACCGAGCAGAATGCCGGTAAAGACGCAGGTATTCTCGAAGGCGATCACTGATCCACGGCGCTCGTTCGGCGCACGCCATTGTATGAGGGCATTCAGCGGCACAAAAATCAGGGCGCTTGCGATGCCCAGGACGCCCATGAGCGCGAGTGTAGCGGGTAGACGAGGCGCGAAGATTCCCACGGCGGAAAGAATGATGGCGACTCCGGTCGCGCCGAGCGGAATCAATCCATACTCCACGCGAGACTGTGAGAGGCGCCCCACCACTTTGGCACCGAGACCGATTCCGATGGAAAGCATCATGAGCGGCAGGCCCGATTGCCAGTCCGACACTCCCAGGACCGCCTTTGCATAGACCAGAATATTTTGTGCAAAGAGGCTGGCGATGGTCCAGAAGAACACGGCTCCGGTAATTGCAAGGCGGAGCAACCGATCCGCAGCCAGTGCCGACCAGGCTCCATGAAGTGTGTTGGAGAGGCCGCCTTCGGCTCGCGCAGGCGGAACGTGCGGAATGGACCAGGCAGCAGCAAATCCTACGAGTGAGAGGAGCGCGAGGAGCAGCGGAGCCAGCCAAAGGAAGGAGCCGGTGATAGACAACAAGATGCCGGGCGCGGCGGTTCCGGTGAGGATGGCAAGGAACGTCCACATTTCGAGCTGTCCATTGCCGGCTGCCAGTCGCTCGTGCGGCAGGAGTTCGGCAAGAATGCCGTACTTCGCAGGGCTGAACAGCGCGCTATGAATTCCCATGCCGCCGAGGACTATCAATGGCAGGACACCACCAGCTGGATTGATCCAGAGGGCCACAGTCGCGGCGCTCATTAAGAGGACCTCGATCGATTTCATCATGATGATGACGGTCCGCTTACTCACTCGATCGGCCAAGACACCGGCCACGATGGAGACCAAGGCCAGCGGGAGGGTGAACACGACAAATGCCAGGGTCGTCTGGGTTTGCGAGGCCGCCTCGAACTCAGAGCCGGGAGCGACCGTCGAGGCTAATTGCCTGATGCCCAAAAGGGCGACCATCAACTTCCAGGCATTGTCGTTGAATGCTCCACAGAATTGCGCGATCAGTAGGCCGCGAAGGGGATGTTGTGTGGAGAGCGGGCCTGTGCCGATGGGTGTCGTCACGCTGCGCCTTATATGATTGGGCCTGGTGATGTTCCCGGAACCGGTAATCCTTCCAGTTCCATAATCCGCAAGGCGTTGGTCGTAGGGCAGGGGCCTGGTCTGAGCTTGTAGTCGAATTGCAATGCGCCGGCTGCGACCGTTTCCTGAAAGTGGACGTTCCGCAATCCTGGCACCGTCTTGTCGAGATCGGTCAATTCCAGGTCGTGGGTGGTCACCAAGCCGAAACCATTGCTCTGCGATAGAGCGGTAATGAAGGAACGGCTCCCGATCAACCGTTCACGATTGTTGGTCCCTTTGAAGATCTCGTCGATCAGGAAGAGTACTGGCGGCCGGGCTCGGTCCGTCGTCGCGTCGAGCAGGGTCTTCAGCCGTTTCACTTCAGCATAGAAAAATGAGAGGCCCGCTTCGAGCGAGTCGTCTACGCGGATACAGCAGACGAGACGCACCCAGGTCCATTCGAACAAACTGGCGCAGACCGGAGCGCCTGCCTGGGCGAGGCACAGGTTGATGCCCAGAGTCCGAAGGAAGGTGCTTTTCCCCGACATATTGGACCCGGTCACCAACAACACGGTTCCCAATGATTCGAGGGCGAGATCGTTCGGGACTCGATGCGTCTCGGGAATCAGCGGATGGGCGAGGCCTTTGGTCGAAAGCCCGGCCTGCGCTCCATTACGCCGGGGGTCGGTGTTAAGAGGGTCCGGCCAGCGATACGAGGGATGGAGCGCTGCAAACGTGGCGAGTGCCGAGGCTGCCTCGACTTCGGCCAGTCGGTCCATCCAAGTCGGCAGGTGGGCAGCCACCTGAGCCTGAATCCGTTGGAGCCGATAGGTGAACCACAAGTCCCAGGGGCACAAGGCGTTGACGAGCAGATGGATGACCGGATGGGCTTTGACGCTGATCGCATGCAGGGTGCGGGCCGCTTGTCGGACCAGTTGGGGCGGATTCACGCCTGGCGCGAGTAGTGGCGCCCACAGGCCGGCGAGCGCCGCATGGCCGGACCGGGCATGCCGTTCCACAAACCCGAGCACGGCTCCCAGCTTTTCCAGTTCGAAGTGTACGCCCACTGCATGTTCTAACAACTCTTCTCCTTGATCGGTCTGGAGATAGAGTAAGGCATAGGCCGCGAAGGTCCACATCCAATAATTCGGAAGCCAGTTGAGCAGCGCACCCAACCCGAGCCCGATTGTGGCGGCGGCGAGCAGGGTTTGAATCGCTAAGATGGTCCTGAGACGAGGGAATCCGACAGCATGCTGCAGGACGGCTTCCAGTCTTCGGCCGTTGATTTCCTGTTCGCCAATCAGCTGAGCTTCGAGCCCCAGGCGATCGCGAAACAACGATCGCGGAATGAGTTCTCGCACGAGGCGACGGCGCATGAGCCACTGGTCCGGTCCTGGCGGCTGTTCAAGGAGCCACGACGCTAGCCGCGCCTGTCCGTGCGAGGAAACCGTGGTGTCGAGCAGATGAAGGAGGGAGTGGGGACCGATCAGGTCCAGGTCTTTGGCATAAGGATGCTGCTCGGGAGCGCTCGACGACCTTGCGGGGATCTGATGCCAATCCAGCCTAAGACGTGCCAGGTGCACGAGCTTGATCTGTTTCCAGAGACGAAGCCGGTGCAAGCGACTTTCGAGCCTGTTATGATAGCTGGCCACAATGAGGAACAGGCCTATGGAGGCGATGAGAGCCCCGTTGCCGGCTTGATACCATCCCATTTTGTACAGGGCCACCGTGCAGATCGCTCCGACGATGAACAGGATGAGCCGCCAGCGGGTGAAGGTGGAACTGGAAGCAGTGGCCAGGGCGATCAGGCGGTCGAGTTTCGCCGCCAGGCGCGTCAGTGAATGGGCTTTCGTCACAGGCGTCAAGGGCCGCGTCTGGAGCATAACGCCGACCTTACTGGAAGGGGGAGAGTGCGTCAACTCCAGCCCTCATTATTCATGAGCACTTCTGCTGCAATCGCGGATTCGCTGCTGCGACGAGCCTTCGGCGGGCAGGCTCGCCGAAGGCTCCCTCGACGTACTGTTCAAGTACGCCTCGGGATCTCGCGGCTCCGCATGCCCGTCTCGCAATGCGACTGCGCGATTTCGCGACGAACCGTCATGAATAGTGCGGGCTATCCGTTATGATGTCAGAGGGATGGATCGATGTTCAGATTCGGACCGCGGTCGATGCGGCAGAATTGCTCAGCTTGTTGGCTGATCCCGCGATTCAAGGGGGTTGGGAAGAACAGGGGATTGTCCATCTCTATTGGCCGAAACCGGAGTGGAGCACAGAGGCCCGCGATCGCCTGAGCAGGCTCTTGCAAAGGCTGGATTCGGTCACTTCGCCCGAGAGGGACATTCGTGTTGAGGAATTGCCTGATCAGGATTGGAATCGACAATGGGCTCAGTCAGTCAGGCCGATTCGGATCGGTCGGCGGATTATTATCAGGCCGAGTTGGGAGGCGGTGGCGCTGCAGGCACAGGATATCGAGATCGTGCTCGATCCGAAGCAGGCATTCGGCACGGGGCATCATGCGACGACACGGCTGTTACTGGAATGGCTTGAAGACTACGTTCATGGCGGCGAGTTCGTGCTGGATGTGGGAGCAGGGAGCGGGATCCTGGCGATGATCGCGTTGCGGCTTGGCGCTGCGTCGGCCCTAGGAGTGGACTGCGATCCTGTTGCGGTGGATTGTGCCAGAGGTTATGCAAAAGAGAACGGGTTTGGGACTGACCTTGAGTTCCGGTGTGGAACGCTGGAGGAGGTTGACCGGCTGGGTGAATTACGACCGGCTCTGGTTCTCGCCAATCTCGATCGCCAAACTCTCTTGCTGCTCCGCGATCAACTAGCCCGGTACGCGAGTCACGGTGCGCGGCTCATGCTGTCCGGCATTCTGCTCGATCAAGAGCAAGAGATTGTCGAGGCGTTCTCCGAAGTTGACATCATGTCGGTTCAACGGCGAGACCAAGACGGCTGGGTAGCGTTGGATCTGCTCACAGTGGAATCATGCGAAGGAGTGGGTCGATGACCGCGACGGGACGACCACACTATCCACACGTGCACCAAATCAATCTGTCCGACGGAGGCCTGCCGAAACGTCCTGTGCTAGAGGCTGTTATTGCCAAAACCGGCGTCGAGGGCGACCGGCAACGGAATCTCAAAGTGCACGGCGGGCTGGATCGAGCCCTCTGTCTGTTCTCGCAAGACTTGATCGAGCGGTTGCAGGACGAGGGGCATTCGATCCAGGCTGGTTTCTCCGGAGAGAATCTGACCTTCGCCGGGCTTGACTGGGAAAAGTTGAAGCCAGGCGATCGGCTTCAGATCGGGCCGGCCGTTGCGATCGAGATTATGAGTTATACGGCTCCCTGCGATCTGAACGCCGGATGGTTCCGGGAGGGAGATTACATGCGCATTTCCCAGAAAAAGAATCCAGGATGGAGTCGGTTCTATGCCCGGGTTCTTTCTGAAGGAATGGTGCGTCCGGGCGATGCGGTCATTGTCGAGCAGGCGCGAGCCAAGGGGCAATAGGCAAGGGAATTGCCCATAATCTCGTGTTTCTTATCCAATGTACGGAGGAAATCTATGATGCCGCGCGTGTTGGAGCCGGAACTTATGGACGACCCCGAACAGGCGCTCGTCTATGCGCGGGCAGATTTTGAAAAGGAAAATCAGGGCTTCGTGGATCTCTTTCGCCAATATTTTCCCGAGTTCACCGAGGGCCACATCCTCGACCTTGGCTGTGGGCCTGGCGACATTCCCGTCCGGTTTGCCCGGGCGCTTCCTTCTTGTCGCATTACCGGTGTGGATGCGTCGGAACCCATGATCTCACTGGCCGTCGAGACTGTGAAGCAGGCCGGCCTGGCCGATCGGATTGCCTTCCGTTGCGAGCGTTTCCAGACGGTGTCGCTGCCCGAACCGTTCGATGCGTCAATCTCCAACAGCCTCTTACATCATGTGCCCAATCCCCTGCAGTTCTGGTATCGGCTGCGGCAACTGGTGAAGGCAGGCTCCCCCGTGCTCGTAATGGACCTGCTCCGGCCGGACTCGTCCGAAGAGGCGCAGGCCATCGTGGATCGCTATGCGGCTAAGGAACCGGAGATCCTGCGACGTGACTTTTTCCATTCCCTGCTGGCGGCGTTCACCGAAGATGAAGTGGCGGCGCAGCTGGCGGAGATGAATCTGAGCCGTTTGATTATTGATGTAGTGGATGATCGGCATTGGGTCGTCGGTGGAATCATCCACTGAGTAGGATGGTGAAAACGATCCCCAGCTTCGTTCTCGGTCGTTTGGACGCCTCAACGTACCAACCGCGTACGCCTCGGCGTTCAAACTCCCTGCGGCCTTGCTGGATGATCGTTTTGACCATCCTTCTTCTTCTCATGCTCGATACTTATTCATACGCCCAACTTGACCGGCTTAGAAGATCAAAGGCTCTGGAGCAGCCGACCCCCGCAGAAACTCCAATGGTCGAGATTCCAGCCGGCGAGTTCGCAATGGGATCGGACGGGCGGCAGGCTTTGGAGGATGAACGTCCAATGCACCGGGTTTGGGTGGATGACTTTTCAATGGATCTCCACGAAGTGACGACGGCGCAGTACGCGGTATTTCTTACTGCCACAAATCGTCTCGCGCCCTGGCAATGGAACACGGTGGATCTGTCGCAACATCGTGATCGGCCGGTGATTGGCGTGGATTGGTCGGACGCTGATGCCTATTGCCAGTGGAAGGGGAAGCGGCTTCCCACCGAAGCGGAATGGGAAAAGTCGGCGAAAGGGACGGACGGGCGATTATATCCCTGGGGCAATCAGGTGCCCACCAAGGACTTGGCGAATTTCGCGTTGGGTGCACGGTTCAGCTACAGCCAGGTCTTGATGCCCGTGCTGTCCTATGAGCAAGGCAAGAGTCCATACGGACTCTATCAGATGGCTGGGAATGTCGGGGAGTGGGTACAGGATTGGTACGCTGCGAACTATTACGAAACTTCACCGGACCGAAATCCGCAAGGTTCCGAACAGGGACAATTCAAAGTGCTACGCGGAGGATCTTGGTCCGATCTCCCGAAGTATCTGCTCACCTATGGGCGGTTTAAGCTGCCTCCGGAAACGCGGAATAGTTATACGGGTTTCCGCTGCGCCAAATCGCAATAGGCTGCTCAAAACGATCTCCAACAAGGCCGTAGTCTGGTCAGAATCCGGAACGTACCCTCTGGGGTACGCCTCCGGTTCTGACGCGACGCGAACGTGTTGGAGACCGTTTTGAGCAGCCTATCTAGTCATCGCGGGTAGGTACACTTCCAGGAAAGCTTCCAAGCTATCTATAGCTTCGTTCTCAGTCGTCCATCTCCTTGCGACGTACCTGTCGGTGAAAGAGCTGTCTTGACAGCTCGGAGTGGGTGGGTGACAAACGTACGCCTCAGCCGCCAGACTTCCTGCGGCCTTATTGGATCGTCTATTTGAGCGTCTTGCCAATGAGAGCACGCTTCATTGTTTCCTGATTCGGAAGCGGCTGCTCAAAACGGTCATCTGGCGAGGCCGCAGCCGATGCCAACACCGCAGGCGTAGCCTTGGGCTACGTTGAGGATGTTGGCGAGGGGAGAACGAAGCCGAGGGCCGTTTTCAGCAGCCGTTAGAAGAGGCTCTTGCTGATTTCAGCTGAGAGTGGGCTTTCGTTACCGGCATTGTCATATGCGGACATGGCGAAGAAATAGGTTTGGCCCTTCGGAAGATTATAGACGGTGTAGCTCGTGACTTTTCCTGTGACAAAGGCCGATCCAGGGAAACTGTATATGCCGGACGCCGTGCCGACGTAGATCTTGTAGCCGGCCACATCAGGCTCACTATTCGCCGTCCATGTGAGTGTGGCACTTCCTGTCGATGTACTGGGAGGAGATGGCGGTGGTGTAGAGGGTGAAGTCGAGGATGGGGGGAGGGACGGAGGTGGGGCGACCGCAGGAGCCGGGGGTTGCAATAAACTTGCGATCGCAGAGTTTCGGAGCAGATTCGATGCCGATCGCGAACCACTAGACAAGGGAGCTGAGCCGCTTCCCGCTGAAGCCGTAGGGCGAACGCCTGCCCCGCCGGCGAACGGAGCGAAAGAGTTCAGAGGGACCATGGCAGAGCCAGTGGAAGGCGCTCCAGGAAGAGGCGCGGCTGTCGACCTCGTGACGGGAGCCGTTGCCGTTAGTGCTGTACCTTTGGTATTGGCCGTTGACTGTGTAACGTGCCCAGCTGGGATGCCCGATGTCAGTGCTGCCTGGAGCATCTGAGAAGAAGTCGCAGGAGCGGTTTTCGAGGCCATGGCGGGCCTCTTAGTCAATGCTCTATGGTGCGTTAATGGCACGGGTGCCGGAGTTGCCGAAGGTTTGGATGGTCCAATTGGGCCTGTGATGGGAGCTGGCTGAGCGCCAGGAGACTGAAGAATAGTTCCGTGAGTTGTGGTAGGCACGCCAGGGGATTCCACAGGTGGCCGGTGGATCAAGCTATGACGGGGGCGCACTTCGTCCACACCTGCAGCGTTCATGGGCATTGCAACAGATTGCAGGCCTTGGAGTAGTATCGTCACAAGGAAGGCGAGTTGGAACCGGGGCGTCACGATATCCGTCACGGGAGTTATTCCAGGCAGGCCATATAGAACTTAATCAGATGGAAGAGACGGCTTCATCATGCGCGTCTCTGGATGTCTTTCTTTGACACTGTCGTATTGTGTAGCGGACATGCGTGATACGCCAGAAAAATATCAGTTTCTTCCTGAGGTGCGCCCATTGTCAGTCGTGAATCGACCGCGAAGTTACCGGGAAGTTTCTGTGGTGAGCGGAAAGTGGTGCCCGTCAGGAGGGAAATGAACTTGAACAAGCGGAAGCTGATCGGAGTTAAGAGAAGAGGAGTGCTAGAAGGAGCAATCCCGTCAATGAGCAGAGCGCGGTGAAGTAGAGCGTACAGGTTCGATCACTCAGCCAGGCGAGCTTCCACCCTTCGGGATAGAGCGACTGGTTTTCCACAAACAGTCCTTCTTCGTAAAACCCCAGCGCTTGTTCGAGCTGAACCAGGATCTGCTTTGCCATCCGGTGGCGGTGCTGCTGTTGCAGGATCAGTGCGCAGAACAATCCGCACCAGATGAGACTTGTGAGTCCAATTAACAGAGTATCGAAGGGCGCCGGCCGATTCGTCTGCGGGCTCAAGAGGAACGCAAACAACATCGCGACTAAGCCCAGCGAACCGAGGGCAGTGAGCCGCATCATCTGTTCGCGCCGCCGGTAAACCTCCTCTTTGTAGAGGGGATAGAGCACCGTCAAGACTTGTTGGACGCCTTCGGTAATCATGCTCTATCTAGCAGGATGTTGAAGAAAATTGGCCCGCTTTAAATCCATTGGTCCACACGTCTGGGCCACCAGGATACGACTCCACAGGATGCTCAAAATGGCCGTCCAGCAAGGCCGCAGCGAGTGAAGGTGCGAGGCGTACCCTCTGGGGTACGTTGAGGATCTGAACGATGCGAGAACGCTGCTGGCGGACATTTTCAGCATCCTGCTAGGGCTCTGCTGTGAGATGGGTAAGGAGCCAATCATTGATCGATATGGTCATCTGGCGAAAATCCTCCCCCCGAGTGAACTGGTGATCGGCACCAGGCAGGAGATCCAGCCGCTTCGGTCCCCCCAGCGCGTCTCGCAACCGCCGGCTTTGATGGAGCGGGACACATTCATCCTGCTCACCCTGGACAATCAATGTGGGTATGGTGATCCGTTCAGCCGGCTCATAGGCAATCTGTCTGAGGCAATCTTCGTAAAAGGCATACCGCAAACGGACCCGGTCGGGGCCTCCCATGATGTTCGGGATTGTGTCCGTAGCTTGCCACAGCGCCAACCCATCGGGCCCGAATTTTAAGCGAAGTTCTTCCGCAAAGTCCACCACAGGACATTTGAGTGCCAAACAGGCGATATCGCGCCGCTGGGCTGTCGTGAGGATGGCGACGAGCCCTCCAAAGCTTGAGCCGACAAGCCCGATTTGCTCATATCCCCTGGCGGCCACCAGATCCAGCGCGGCTTGGGTTTGATGCACTGCCAGGGTTGTCGTGATCTCTTCGAACGGTCCCTCGCTGTCTCCTTGGCCGAAAAAGTCGAACCGAAAGGTGGCCAGGCCCCGTTCATTAAGGAGGCGGGTCAAGGTCTTGTTGGTCGTACTGTTCTTGCCGGAGAGAAATCCATGGCACAGCACGGCGAGACGCGTCGTTGGTCCGTCAGGTGTGCTCAGGATCGCGGCAATGCCGTGGCCATAGCGATCATGAAATGTTAGGGTTTCTTCCATAAGATAGTCTTTCTATTAATGAGGCTTCGTGAACCACTTTTGACGCAAGAATTTCGAGGATTTCCACGTGTGGCACCACAGGAGAACATTTTTGCGGGATGCTCAAAAAGGCCGTCCAGCAAGGCCGCAGCGAGTGAAGGGCCGAGGCGTACCCTCTGGGGTACGTTGAGGGTCTGAACGATGCGAGAACGAAGCTGGTGGACTTTTTCAGCATCCTGCTAGGGGGAGAGAAGATTATTCCGGAGGGCGAACTCCGAAGGCCCAGGCGAGTTTGGCAGTAAAGACGGTCAAGCTGCTAAGGAGCAGGCCGATGGTGACCCAGGTCGCGATCTGAATGGAGAGCGAATTGAGAGAGAAGTTCCAGGTCATCGTCGCGAGTACGCCGAAACCCATTGTCCCCATGCTCAATCCAGTCAGCTGAACGGTCCGCCAGCGGTCCATGATGGCTACGAGCTGGTCTCGATAGGGGCCCTGTTTTTTGCGGCTCGTGATTCGGCTGGTCGCCAGCAGCTCAGGAATGCCGTAGGACAAGGCCCCAAAGACGGTCTGCAAAATGAACCCGAGTAGAGCCAGATGAGTATAGGCTGCGAGGTGCAATGACCCAAATGGGAACACCGGCAGTGGCGTGAGGAAGTTAGCTCCGACGAGGACGCCCATGATCGTCATGAGGACTAAGAAAAACGTCGCGACCAAAAGGTGATCGGAGGCGGCATTTCCAGGATGGCCGGAGTCCACCCAAGTGCGTAGTAGGTTGTAGGCGTAGAGGCCTATGCTGAGGACGATCAGCGTTCCGATCACGAGTTCCAGACGCAGGGACGAGGTGATAAACCCACCGATCAATATGACGAAGCCGGCGGGAAGCAGTCCCATGCTGAGCCGTGCGAGCCGCGGGCTGTATAGTTCGGCATTCAGGATAATCGGCAAGAGGCGATGCGTCGCGCCGATCATCGCCGTCGTGACGAAACCCAACAGAATCAAATGTAGGTGAAGAAGCCGCGCATGGGCATAGTATTCCGGCATAAGTTGAAAGGCCATCATAATGCCTATCGCCAATCCACCGAGTAAGGCGATAAGTGAGAATCGATACAACCAGGAGGGACTGGCCGGTTCAGTCGGGCTTTGTCGCGCATACTGCCACGCGACCGTGGCGAGGGAGGCGACTGCTCCCATCACGACAATCCCAGCCGCACCGACGATCTTCATGTTTCCGAGTCCGAATCCAATGAGCAGCCCAACTGTGGCGGCGTTCAGGGCCATGAACAGCCCTGCATGAGAGTCCGAGGGGGTTCGATCGCTCTGGGATGAGGTCGACAGAGCGGCAAGCAGCCCGCCGATTATCAGTTGCAGGATACCGCCGATGAGAGCGGCATGCACATGGATCTGTCTCAACGAAGGTGGCAGCGGCGTGCCATGGAGCAATCCAATCAGAATGGCCAATCCCACCAGCGAGGAAAGCAGGAGCCAGCTAAATCCCGTGATCAGAAAAGTCAGCGGCCGGCAGGTCAGACGACCCATGGAGTTCTCCTCGCAGGATGCTGAAAAAGGCCGCCAGCAGCGTTCTCGCCTCGAAAGCATCCTCAACGTAGCCCAGAGGCTACGCCTCCGGTGCTTTCATCGGCTGCGGCCTCGCTGGACGGCCTTTTTGAGCATCCTGCAAACGATTGTCCAATTGTTCAAGACGTATGATCATGAATTGCTGTTCTTCCCAGGTTAGTTTCCCACAGCTACCTAGGATTGGAGAAAGTAAAAGTGATTCGTCGGACCGGTTCCGTGACCGATTGCCAGGCTATGACGAATGGTTTCGGTGAGATAGGTCTTGGCCGTCTCTACGGCATCGTTCACGGATTTGCCTCGTGCGAGATGGGCCGCGATTGCCGACGCGAACGTACAGCCGGTGCCATGCGTGTGGGGGGTATTGATGAATTCCCCCTTGAACACATTGAAGAACCGGCCGTCATAGAGCAGATCGGTGGCTCGTTCTGCAAGCAAATGTCCGCCCTTGATCAACACATATTTGCAGCCGAATCCGTGAATGACTTTGGCGGCTCGGCGTGCGTCTGCGAGCGTCTTGATCTCGATGCCGGACAGTTGCTGGGCCTCATGGATGTTCGGCGTAACGAGCAGTGCCAAGGGGAAGAGTTGTTTCTTCACGGCGTCGATCGCCTCAGGCTTGAGCAACGCATGGCCGGTTTTCGAGATCATGACCGGATCCACCACGAGATTCGTGACATTCTGAGGTTTCAGGAGTTTGGCGACGATCTCGACGATCGCCGTCGAGGACAGCATCCCGGTTTTCACCGCGGCGACGTCGAAGTCGTCGAACACGGCATCAATCTGCGCTGCAATGATCGAGGTGGGCAATTCGAAGACATCGGTGACCTCTTCCGTATTCTGCGCGGTGATAGCAGTGATCACCGACATGGCATATACGCCGTTTGCCGACATGGCTTTGATGTCCGCTTGAATCCCCGCGCCGCCGCCGGAATCGGAACCGGCGATCGTCAAAACCTGCTTCAATGTCATGGATGCTCCCGAATCATTGCTGCTCAGTCGCGCACATTATACTCAGTAGACCGAGCCTGTCCAGCCGGGCGAGCCAATTAACCCCCGGTGCCGCCCGTGACCCAGTATTCACCTAATAGGCAAGCCTAAATAGGGCGATCAACCGTCCCAGCCCGCCGAGATTTTGTGAGATACTCTTCTGACTCACGATCTATTGTATCTATCAGAGTTTGTCATTCGAGAAGGACTTCCTATTCGCCTGGTGTTTTCTGAACTGGAGCCGTGCTTGTCCAATGGCGTCTTCTAGCCCCTCTTGCCAGGTATCGCCTATATAATTTGTATTCGTGGAGCTGTACTGCAGAAAGTACCCGCTATCACCGCTCACTGTCTCCAGATTAAGGAGTACGTCGATGGTCGGTGTCGGAAGGGGCTGCGCCGCACCTGGAGGAAGCCATCCAGAATGTTCCACTCCTCCGAATCGGACGGTTCTATTCAGTAATCTTCTTACTACTGGCATGCTTCACATTCCTGGAACAGCGACATTTGCTTAGGATAATCTGAGCTAGCCTCTGCGTCCACCATCTCTAGTCCGCTGGTAGAATGCTCAGTGGGCGCATTGAGCGACCACCGTTTCATCGTGAGAGTTCCGCGTGCACACGAGACAGTCTGCTCCTTCATCCGCTCCCGTCTTTTTGTCTCTTTCCAATCTGGCACGTTTTGACTTGACGGGTGGCGCTGACCTGGGCGCCCGTCCGCCCGCAGCGGGGTCCCTGCACCGGCGGGGCGCGAGGACGGACCGGCTGGTCAGCGACAGGACCCGCTCAGCTCACACGGGCCACGTTTCCTCTTTCCACGCCATTTCCCAGAACATCCACTCATAACGTGAGCTGATGATGAACGATTCTTCCATCCGCCGCTTCTCTTCTTTGCCCGCCGTCTTGGCCCACTGATCGACTTTTTCCCTCATCCAACGCTGCACCTCGGCGAATTCCGGAGAGGCGTAGAGCATAAGCCAATCCCGATAAGGATGATTCTTCTTCGGCGGGCCATGCTTCAACAGATGCTGGCCCACGACACAGTAAATCCAGGCGCAGGGAAGGGCGACGACGGTGATCTCTGCTACCGAACCTGTATGGGCGACGGAGAGCATGTGCCTGGTATAGGCATAGTTCGTCGGCGCCATGGGCACGGACGACATCTGTCTGGCGCTCATCCTCCATCGTGAGCCGTACCCTTCGTGGAGGCTGCGTTCGACGACTATGGTTTCTTCGGCGAGCTTCGTCAGACGCAGGGCCGATTCAGAATCCGGCGCTCTCAGCGCTCCGGCGGAAAATACACGGGCGAGATCGCCGAGAAACCGTGCGTCTTGCAGGATGTAATACTTGAACTTGCGTTCCGGCAAGGTTCCCTTGCCCAACGCCACGACGAACGGATGCGTAAGCTGTTTGTTCCAAACCGGTTGGGCCAGCTTACGCAGATGGTCGGAAAACGACATGGTGTCCTCTTTGAGATCGAAGGTTATGACTGTCTTTTAGCGAGAGACGCTTCACGCCGTATGTTTCACGATTCTTTCGTCGACTCGGGCCAGGGCCTAGGCATGCGGTTGATGCCATCCAGCGCGGCGACCTTATAACACTCCGCCAGGGTCGGGTAGTTGAAGACGGTGTCGATGAAATAGTCGATTCGACCGTCAAAGGCCATGACGGCCTGGCCTATGTGAATGAGTTCTGTGGCCCCTTCTCCGATGGCATGGACGCCCAGGAGCGCATGGGTGTGGCGGTGAAAGAGCAGTTTCAGCATGCCGGTCTGATCGCCGATGAGTTGTCCGCGGGCGATCTCCCGATAGTGAGCGATGCCGACCGCATAGGGAATTCCGGCTTTGAGCAGATCTTCCTCGTTCGGCCCCACCATGGAGATTTCCGGAATGGCATAGATGCCGTAAGGCAGGAGATCCGTGTCGGTATGGTCGGGATGGCCGAAGGCATGGCAGGCGGCATGTCGTCCTTGTTGCATAGATGTGGAGGCCAAGGCGGGAAAGCCGATGATATCGCCCACCGCGTAGATATGGGGGACTGATGTTTGGAAATGGTCGTTCACGATCACGCGTCCTCGGGAATCCGGCTGAATGCCGACTGCCTCCAGGTTCAAGTGCTTCGTCGCGCCAATGCGGCCAATGGCATACATGAGCGTCGTGGTGATGATCGGTGGCCGGTGCGTCAGCGAGACCGTGATCTGCCCATCGGATTCTTTTCGAATCGCGACGACTTCTTCTTCATGGCAGAGAGTGACGCCGATGTCTGTCATCTGCTGTTGCAGGGCCTCGATGATCTGGGCATCGACGAATTCCAGCAAGCGCGGTCGCTTGTCTATCAGAGTGACAGGCACGCCCAGCATGGCCAAAATCGACGCGTACTCTGTGCCGATTACGCCGCCGCCGACGATGGTGATGGAGGCGGGAATGTGCTTCAACGTCAGGAGACCATCGGTATCGATAATGGTCTCGTCGTCGAACGGAATCTCGGCCGGTCGAGCTGGCTCGGTCCCAACGGCGATGACGATCACATGCGCACGATGCTCGGTCGGCGTGTCTGCTCGTTGAATGAGGAGCCGGTGAGGATCGAGGAAGCGAGCCTCTCCGAAGATCAGGTCGATGCCGTTGCGCGCCATTTGGTTCTGCACGATCTCAATTTCATTCTTGATGATGTGGTTGGAGCGAAACACGAGGTCTTCAATCGTGATCGTCTTTTTCAATCGATATTCGGCTCCGTATAGGGTGCGTTGCCGGAACCCCGAGAGATAGAGGACTGCTTCGCGGAGGGACTTGCTGGGGATGGTGCCGGTATTGGTGCAGACTCCGCCGATGACTTCTTTGCGCTCGATGATGCCGACTCTCTTGCCGAGCTTGGCTGCCTGGACCGCAGCCTTCTGGCCGGCGGGCCCGGTCCCGATCACCAGCATGTCGTATAGTTCCATAGGTTCCTTGCTAGGGAAGGCTTAGGTGAAGGTCAACGTTGAGGGGGGAATGCGGGGGTTCCAAACCAGCTTCAATCTCCACCGTGCATATGTCAGTCAGCAGTGATCAATGATTTGGCCACGGCGAAGGCTTTATCCATGTCAGGCAATTGGCCCAGCTCAGGAGTAATTTGCAGATACCGCACCGTGTTGCGGGCATCGATAACCATGACCGTACGCGCCAGGATGTAAGGCGTCTTGAGGAAGAGCCCATAGGTCTTTCCGAATTCGGCCCCTCGATAGTCCGAGAGGAAGGTCACGTTGGTGATATGGGCTTCTTCCGCGAATCGTTTTTGTGCAAAGGGGGTGTCAATGCTCACGGTCACCAGTTCGACCATCTTGTCGAGACCCTTATTTTTCTCGCTCAGATAATGAGTTTGCTGCTCGCACACTTTGGTATCGAGCGACGGCACGACGCTGATGATCCGAACTTTCCCCTTGCCCTTCGTGTCGGTGATGTTGATCAGCGACAGGTCTGTCTGCGTCAGCTTCACCTCCCGGAGGGGATCGCCGACTTTAATGCCGGTTCCCGAGAGGGCTTGAGGGCTTCCCTTGAAGAGGACCGTATGGCCTTCGCCCGCCATGGTGCTGCCGTCCGCGACGGTGATGTTCTTATAGAGAAAACTAGTGCCGCTGGTGCTCCCGCATCCGAACATCCCGAGCGTCATGCAGAGCGTGGTACCGACGACCATTCGATGTGCTGCCCTCATAGTACTCTCCTTGGTGATGCGACGGTAACCATATATAAAGAATATTGTGCCGGTGCTTATGTCAATAGGGTCGAATAAAGTTGATGAGTTCCTGGTTGACCAGCTCAGGCCTTTCCCACTGAGGGATGTGTCCCGCCTTTGGAATAGGGACGAAGGTCGAGCCGGCAATAGTTCGATGGAGTATGTCGCCGGCGGGGAGGGGAAATACGCGATCTTCCTCGCCCCAGATAATCAATGTGCGGTGGGTGATCGTTCCGATGCGTGGGGCAAAGTGCTGTTCCCATAGCGGGAGATTGGTTCCGATGGTTAGCAGGGGTTTGAAGAGCCCCGACCGTTGGCGGTTGCGGTTGGATCGGTCCAGCACGGCCGGTGTCAATAGGGCCGGATCGTACACGAATTCACGTAAAGTGGACTCGAGCAGCAGTCCGCCAAAGAGCCAATTGCCGAACGAGACCAACCATGAAGGGGCGCTGGTTGTCAAGGCGCGGCGAAGCGAGGGGCTCGTCAGATGCTCCATCACATGAGCCGGGAGCCCGTCGATAAGGATGACCTTCGAGACTCGTGTCGGGTGGTCGAGGGCGAGACCGATGACGAGTCCTGCGCCCATGGAGTTGCCCACCAGGCTAGCCTGTGGAATCTGGAGCGCGTCCATGAAACCCACGAGAAATCCCAGTAGTTGATCCGGTCGGTACTCGATATCCGGTTTGTCGGAGAGCCCTGATCCAATCAAGTCGGGAGTGATCACGCGGAAATGGGCAGACAGCGCCGTCTGTTGATGTTCCCACTGCCACATCGAGCCTCCGAATCCATGAAGGAGAATGACGGGCGGACCCTCTCCCACGTCGAGATACGCCATGCGCTGATTGTGGACCGTGACGGTCTTGATCGGAAGGCGTCCGAGACCATCGAACCACTGGGGCAACGTAGACTGTGATGTGCAAGCAGTCAGCATGAGCGACAGGCCTACGAGCGAGGTGAGCATCCAGGCACGAGCGCTGAGAGGTGGAGCTGCCGGGCTGTCGTGAAGGGATCTATTCCAGTTGGACGACTGTTTCATCCGTCTTCACGTTGTCGCCTTCGGCGACCAGGATGGCGGTGACTTTCCCATCGATCGGCGCCGGGACCTGACTTTCCATCTTCATGGCTTCGATGATCAGGAGTGGCTCGCCGGCCTTGACCATGGCATCGATCGCGACGAGCACTTTGACGACGCGACCTGGCATCGGAGGAGCCACGTCCCCTGGTTTGGATGGCCTGGGCCGTTTCGGTTTGGCACTGGAATTAGCGTCGGGGGCTTCAGGGACCCCGGCCAGGATCTCCTGGATCGGTTCCAACGAGACTTCTTCAAGTTTGTCGTTGACCCGGATGTAATAGGGTTTGCGGCCGTCGATCTTTCGTCCGGAGCCGGATACCTTCACATGGTAGGTCTCGCCATGGACCGTCACGTTGAATTCGGCGGGGGCCAGATGGAGTTCGGTGGCCGAAGCCGGTCCGCTGGGCAAGAAGCTTTCAAGGGGCTCCAGCATCAGGTCCCCCTTCGCACGCGCCTCAAAGAAATCTCGCGCGATGGCGGGGAACAGGGTGAACGAGAGCTGATCTTCCACCGTCGTGGCCAAGGCGGGCAGGTCTTTTTTGATCGCCTCGAGTTCAGGCTCCAATCGATCGGCGGGCCGCGTTTTGATCGGCTGGTCGTCCCCGATTGCGCGGGCCATGATGTCGTGATCGACGGGTCCCGGCGCCCGCCCGTACAGTCCGAGGAAGTAGTTCTTGGTTTCCGTGGTGATGACTTTGTACCGTTCCCCTGTCAGGACGTTGAGCGTGGCTTGGGTGCCCACGATTTGACTCGTTGGAGTGACGAGCGGGGGATAGCCCATTTCCTTTCGGACGCGGGGCACTTCATCCAGGACCTCCTTCATCCGATCGAGCGCATTCTGTTCGGTCAATTGGGCGGCGAGATTCGAAAGCATGCCGCCGGGAATTTGGGAGGTGAGGATCTCGGCGTCGACCCCGGTGAACTCGCTTTCGAACTGCCGGTACTTTCGCCGGACGGTGCGGAAGTGCTCGGTGATTGGGAGGAACGATGCGAGTTCCAGCCCCGTGTCGTAGGGGGTGTTATGCAGCGCGGCCACGAGGGTTTCCGTCGCTGGATGCGAGGTGCCGCCGGCCAATGGCGAGATGGACGTATCCAACATGTCGAGACCGCCCAGGATCGCCATGAGGGAAGTCATCGAGGCCATGCCCGACGTGTAATGTGAATGCAAATGGACCGGGACCTTTACCGCCGCTTTCATACGGCGTATGAGGTGATAGGCATCGAGCGGCGCCAAAAGCCCGGCCATGTCTTTGATGCAAAGCGTGTCGGTTCCCAGATCCTCGAGTTTCTTTGCGATGTCGACAAAGCGCTCCACGCTGTGGACTGGGCTGACGGTATAGCTGATGGCAGCCTCGACATGTTTGCCGCAGGCTTTCACTTCTCTCATGGCCCGTTCGATGTTGCGGATATCGTTCAGTGCGTCGAAGATGCGAAAGACGTCGATGCCATTGGCGGCGGACCGTTCGATGAATCGTTCCAGCACATCGTCGGCATAGTGCCGATATCCGACTAGGTTCTGCCCGCGGAGCAGCATTTGGAGCTTGGTATTGGGCATCGCAGCACGCAGGGCGCGGAGCCGTTCCCAGGGATCCTCTTTGAGGAAGCGGAGGCACGTGTCGAAGGTGGCGCCGCCCCAGACCTCGAGCGACCAATAGCCGACGGCATCGAGCTTTTGCGCGATGGGCAGCATGTCTTCCGTCCGCATGCGCGTCGCCAGGAGCGATTGATGGCCGTCGCGCAAGGCGACATCGGTGATCAGGATGGGTTTGCCTGCCGCCGGTTGGATCGTGAGTTCTTGGCCGTTTCGGGCACGTGTCTTTGACGTCCGGACGGCTGGTCCGGTTGTCCGCTTCTTCGGGGCCTGTGTTCGTGAGGATCGTCGTGTCGCCATGATGTCCCGCTCTGCTCGCTATCTCTTCATGAGATCACTGGGTTGATGCGGCGGCTGTTTGGTTACAGCCCTTCGTAGGCGGCGATGGCGGCGGAGAGTGCCAGCACCAGATCCTCCGGCTGCTCAAACTCGTCGTAGTTGAAGAGGTCAGGATGCGTCTCCAGATAGGAAGTATCGAAATGTCCTGCCATGAAATCCTGATCCTGCATGATCTTCATCATAAAGGGGATCGTCGTTTTCACCCCGCGCAAGACGTATTCTTCGAGCGAGCGTCTCATGCGGCTGACGGTTTCTTCCCACGTACGGCCCCGCACCGTGAGCTTGGCCAAGAGGGCATCATAGTAGGGCGGTACGGTGTAGTCTTTGTAGACCGCTCCATCGATTCGCACCCCGATCCCGCCCGGCGAGAGGTAGGCTGTAACGGTGCCGGTGCAAGGCCGGAAGTTGTTCTTAGGGTCCTCCGCGTTGATCCGGCACTGGATAGCATGGCCCTGGAGCGTGACCTCCTGCTGGGTAATCTCAAGAGGCATGCCTGCTGCAATGGCAATCTGATTGCGCACGATATCAATCGCCGTGATCTGCTCGGTCACCGTATGTTCGACCTGGAGACGCGGGTTCATCTCGATGAAGTAATAACGGCTGTTCTGATCGAGGAGGAATTCAACGGTGCCTGCATTGTCATAGTCGACAGCCTTTGCGATGGTGATGGCCGCTTCACCCATTTCGGCACGAAGACGGGGTGTCAGAATCAAGGATGGCGCAATTTCGATGAGTTTTTGATGCCTGCGCTGAATCGAACAATCGCGCTCGCCCAGGTGGATGATGTGGCCGTGCCGGTCGGCTAGTATCTGGAATTCAATGTGATGGGGACGTTCGATATACCTTTCGAGGAAGACGCTGCCGTCGCCGAAGGCAGCCTGGGCCTCCCGTGACGCGACGGCCATGTTTTCGCAAAGCTCGGCATCCGATCGGACCACCCGGAGGCCGCGTCCTCCTCCGCCTGCGCTGGCTTTAATCATGACAGGATAGCCGGTATCTTTCGCAAACGAGAGGGCGTCCTTGACGTCGGTAATGCTTCCCTCTGTGCCGGGGACGATCGGGACGCCGACTCGTTTGGCCAACTCGCGGGCTTTGACCTTGCTTCCCATCAAGTCGATGGCTTGTGGCGATGGACCGATGAAGGTAATGCCGGAGGTATGGCACAACTGAGCAAATTGTGAGTTTTCGGAGAGAAACCCATAACCTGGATGGATGGCATCAGCGCCGATCCGTTGTGCCAAGTCGACGATCTGTTGGCTGTCGAGGAAGCCTTTGACCGGTCCCGGACCGACCATGTAGGCCTCGTCGGCCTTCTTGACGTAGATCCCGGTCGAATCGGCTTCGGAGTAGATGGCGGCGGTGGCAATATTCAATTCACGGCAAGCGCGGATGATCCGCATGGCGATTTCGCCGCGATTAGCCACCAGGATCTTCTTGAACATACCCGTCCCTGTCTCTTCAGATCGTTTGCGATTCTGCGAGAGTGTTCAGGCGAAAATGAGCGCGTAAGCTAGCATAAGATCAAGAGTCCTGTCGAGGGAGCGGAGGCTGGAAACGAGTCTGATCGAGGGGACCCGAAGGGCGGCACAGTGCCGCCCTTCGGGTGGAGACTGTGAGACTCCGGTTACTTGGCTTGGACTAAGAAGCCCTTCGATCGGGCGTTGCCGCCGCCGGCGACAACATCGATGAACGACATGCCGGCCCGGACGTCAGGAACTGTGGCTTCGATGGTCGTTTCGTTGACGAAGGTGTATTCGATTTTGGCCGGCCCCGCCGCGCTAAACGCCACGCCGTGGAAGCATTCTTTGGAGCCAAAGTTCTCGCCTTTGATGGTTACTTTCTGGCCAGGCTTGGCTTCATCCGGCTCGACCTTGAAGATCTTTGGCCGCTTGTTCCTGTCGCATATAGGGTCCCGTTCGACTTTCGCGGCATCGGACCCCTTGATCGATTCGGTCCCGAACATGCTGAATCCTGCGCCATCAACCATTGCGCCTGGTTCCTCCGCAAAGGATACGGTCAAGGGTGAACCCATGGAGCCGATGATCCCCAGTAACATGAATGCCAATGATCGCCACGTTTGCATAAGTACCTCCTTCAATAGCAATAACGCACGATTATTTCTCTTTGATGGGGATAAATGTCTCGGCAATGAGTTGTTGGCCGGCCGGGGACAAGACGAACTGGGTGAATGCTTCGGCCAGGGGATGCGGTTCCTTCTTGGACAAGAGTAGGACGGGGCGTCGAAACGGATAGCGGGCGTCTTTGACGGTGGGGATCTCCGGTTCAACCTTGTCAATGGGCAAGAGTCTGACGGCGACACCGCTCGAGACAACGGACAATCCCTGGCTTAGGGACAGGTAGGCGACCGCAGACAGGGGAGGAAGTGTTCCCACGACGGTCTTGACGACCTGTTCATCGGGGCCAATCACTTTGGCGGCACTGGTGATCTTGCCGGCAATGCCCAGCTGCGATTCAAACGCATCGCGGATGTTTTGGTTACGAGGCCGGTCGATGACCAATATTTTCGTCTCTGGACCACCAAGTTCAGACCACATCGTCACCTTACCGGAGAAAATGTCAGCGACCTGTTGCTTCGTGACCTCTTTTGTGAAATTGGAGAGATGCACGAGGACACCGATCCCGTCCCATGCGATGGGCGTGGCCGAGAGATTTGGTGCTTCCGCTCCGGTGACGGCAATGTGGGCCTGGCCTGATTTAACCATGTCGACTGGCTTCGAATGACCGTCCCAGACGACATCGAGGTAGGCTCGTGGGTTGGCCTTTTCAAATGCGCGGGCGAGGGGTTCGATGGTCGTCAGCTCCGGTCCGTTGCCGGCAATAGTCAGATTTCCGGCGACTTCCGCAAGGGTGACAGGGGCCAATTTCAAGCTGAACGCTAGGCTGAGGGCCACCGAGAGCACGAGTCTCCCAATCATGCGATCTCCATGGAGTTTGTGTGAATGTTTGGAAGAGAAATGAGACGCGTTCACATACCAGCTCACGGCCTGATTCAGCCCTCCGTTGTGCCGCCAGTTGAAGGATCGGAACGTGGGCCCCCGTCGGGGGCGGTGCGTATCCCCATCAAAGGTGGGAGCTTGGAGAACTTGTCCATCCGTTCGTTTAGCATGTTGTAGGCTTTCATCTCGGCGTGGCCGGTTTTATGTGTCCCTTTAACCTTTGTCGTACAGGCTGAAAGTAACCGCGTGGCGCACTGAGCATGACAGTGAGGGCAGACGGTGTCTTCCTGTCTGGCATGGACGGATTCGGTGGCCTCAAACTGCTTCTCGCATTGTCCACATCGATATTCATAGATCGGCATGGTTTGCTTCCTTCGCGCTAGATGAAATTCGGACAGAATGCGCTCTTGACCGGCCGTTGAGCTTTCCCTTATTGTACACACCTTGCAGACATGACTTCTAGTGGCTTAAGCGGAGGATTTCGATGTCCCTGTTGATTCGGAAGTACAAGACTGTTGGCGGAATGATGCAGGAAGAGCGGATCGACGATCCGGATCGGATTGAACGGTACTTAAGGATTTTCGAGAAGGATGATGTGAAGAAGCTCGAGACCGGCGCAAAGGTCTTCATTGAGAAGGATGAGTGGCAACTCCTGCCATGAGCTTTATCACCCGGCTTCATCGTCGCCGGTGACGACATCCGATCGCTGGTCGTGAGTGCGGTTGAGCTAGGAATCGAGTGACAATGGCCGTATCGCGGCCGGTCTGTGAGGGGTTGTTTCTATGGCCTATTGGATTCACATCGCGCGATCGATCGATCGGGTCACGCTCCACAAGGATCGTTGCTCCGAGGTGCCATCCACGTCGATCGGTTCATCAACCGATTTTTGGGAAGGCGGGTGGTTCGATTACCCCGACAAAGAGCGAGCGTTAGCGGCGATGGAGCAGGCCGGGACGACCGAACAGCGCCGTTGTTCGCTGTGCAAAGCGTAGACGTACCCTCGTCTCAGTCCCAAGCCACGAACACGCTTCAACCATGCCACGAATTGCACTCCTGCTGACAACGTTCATCTGGGGTGCGACGTTTCCTGCCACCAAAGCGGTGTTGGAGCAAATTCCTCCACTGTCGTTTCTGTTTCTCCGATTTCTCTTGGGAGCCCTGCTGGTCGGGGGCGGATTTCTACTGTGGAGACTTCGTTTGCATCGCGAGCCGGCTGTCATGCGGGCGAGTGCGACCGCCACCTGTTGGCTCTTTCTTGGATATACCCTCCAGACCGTCGGGCTCCACTATACCACCGCATCGAACTCCGCCTTCATCACGGCCCTGTATGTCGTCATCGTCCCATTGATCTTACGCCGATATGACCGACGTGTATGGCTGGCCACGGGAATTGCCACGGCGGGGCTCTGGTTGCTTGTGAAGCCCAGCGCATCCGGGAATCTTGGCGATTTTTTGACGCTTGGCTGTGCGATTGCGTTTGCCGCGCATATCGCTTGTCTCGAACGGTTTACCCGCGAGGTCGATCCAGCGTCCTTGTTTGCATGGCAAATGATGGCGATGGTGGTCTTGCTGTTCCCCACCATGCTAGTTGAGCAGGCACCGGCCCTGGCATTTGCGCCAACGGCATTGTTGGTTGTCGGGCTTGGGGTAACCGGAGGACTCGCGACGGGGGCATTTGCCGTTCAAATGTGGGTGCAGCGCATTTTGCCTGCGCAACAGGTCGCATTGATCTTTGCGTCAGAACCGGCCTATGCAGCCTGGCTTTCTTGGTACTTTCTTGGGGAGACATTGGATGTTCAGGGATGGATTGGAAGCGGGCTCATTTTGCTGGCGGTCGTGGTGGGGGCCTTTGGGAGCGACACGCAGTCGTCATCACGCGTGGTCGGCACAGTTCAGCCGGCCTAGCCTGCAATGTTCGTGAATGCGTCTGCTGCCATTGCCGATCCGTTGTTACATTGGGTCTTCAGCTGGCGAGCTCCTCGCGCCGGTCTCGCGATGCGGCTCAGCAACTTCACGACGAACCGTGATGAATACTGATAATTCGTTACACGGAGTCAGATGGCACAAAAATTTGGCAATGGACGCTGGGTGCGGGAAGGGTTTCTGGACAATCGCATTGACGGGACGATCGTGGGACGAATCGTATTTGCGGTAGTCGGTCCGGTTGATGTGTATTTACGGGGAAACTTCAAGGCCGATATCGCGGGGCAGGTCATTCAGTTTCGGAATCGCCGGTTTGAAGACGAGGATCTCGCCGGTCAGGTGATCGGTGACATGGAAAGCCCACAGATCGGGGATGTGAATTTGATCTCGTTCGACCCTCATCCGAACCTCATGCCTCATCCGTATATCGAATGGTTCTCGACGAGGAAAAATCACTATCGCATCGAACTGGAGCCGGCGGACGCCTGGATTGTGCCCGCATCCGAAGTGGGAGAGATCGATCAGGTAAGTCGAACGATTCGTGAAGCGCTCGCCGGGCAAGTGGCTGAACGACCGACTCGGGAGCTCCCAGAATGGATGTAACAGGATATAGGACGCGCGAAGCGCGAGATACGCAGGAAAGCGCGATGTGGATAGATTGGGTTGCCACCTCGTTCGACCTATCTCGCCCGTCCCGCCTATCTCGCGGGCTAGTCTAGCTTTCTATACGGCAATCGCATCCTGTTTGCTCTTTCCCTCACGCACGTAGACCGGCACATCCTTGATATCCCACACCAACCCTACCCGTTCCATCAACCGTAGACAATAGTAGGTCATGTCGACTTCCCACCAGTAGAAGCCTTGCCGGGTGGATGCGGGATAGTAGTGGTGGTTGTTGTGCCATCCCTCACCCATAGTAATGAGCGCAAGAAAGAAATTGTTGCGGCTGGTGTCTCCTGTCTCGTACCTCTGAGAGCCGTAGACATGCGAGAGGGAATTGATGGTGCAAGTCCCGTGAATGAGGACAACCGTCGACACGAAGAAGCCCCAAATCAACATCTGCGGACCATTCGTGCCGAGACCTGGCGCATAGGCTTCGAGCAACATGCCCAGTCCGAACATTCCGAATCCGGCGAGGGTGGGAACGAGGATATCAAAACGGTCCAAGAAGCGGAGTTCCGGGAACTTCGCGAAATCTGCAATGTTCTTCAAACGAGGGGCAAAGTGTGTTTGCGACGTGAACCAGCCCATATGCGACCAGAGAAACCCTCCGTGGCGAGGGGAGTGCACGTCCTCTGGCGTGTCCGATGCGATGTGATGGTGCCGATGGTGTCCAGCCCACCAGAGCGGACCGCGCTGGGCGCAGGAACCTCCCAAAACAGCAAAGGCAAACTGGCAGGCACGAGACGTCTTGAACGTCCGGTGCGAAAAGTAACGGTGGTACCATCCGGTGATGGCGAACATCCGTACAAAATAAAAGGCTGTCGCGACGGCAACGGCGACCCAACTCCATCCCACCCAAATAATTCCGAGACACATGGCATGCACGGCGATGAGCGGAATGCAACGGATCCAGTCCATCTTCGGTGGTCCTTCGACCTTCATCTTTTCAAGCCCGGCCCAGGAGTCGAACCAGCGGAGCACCGTGAGCCAGAGATCCTGGGCTTTCGTTGTCTGTAGAGCGGTTACGTCGTGCATTCGGCTTACCTCCAGGTCGGGGAGCAGCGGTTTACTGAGGCGTGGTGCAAGGCACTGATGCCCCTGAAAGGCTGAGTGACATCGCGGCGCTTGGGGAATAGCACGAAGGCGGGCCGCAGATACTGGATTGTAAAGACAACGCTTCGGCAATCCAGCCGTGCAATGAGGAAATCATTATACACAGAACCTCTTGAAAAGTGAAATAGGGCTTTTGCCAAGCAAAAACAGATGTCTAGATTGTATCGGAATGAGAGGGACTGTCCACTGTTCATGGAGATTCATTCTCCGATCGCCCATCGTCGCGACGCCCGTGCCAATGCGAATTGACACCCTCTCCCCTCGCCTCTAGAATGCCGAAATCATGAACGATCGCTTTCTGAAAGCCTGTCGGCGCGAGCCGGTCGATTGTACCCCGGTCTGGTTCATGCGCCAGGCGGGCCGTTATATGAAAGAATATCGTGCGCTGCGTACGAAGCATTCGATCCTCGAGTTATGCAAGACGCCCGAGTTGGCGGCGCAGGTCACGCTCCAGCCCATCGATCGTTTTCCGCTCGATGCCGCCATCATTTTCGCCGATATCCTGTTGCCGCTCGAACCAATGGGTCTCCGTCTGGAGTTTGCGGAAGGCGAGGGACCGGTCATCCACAATCCGGTGCGAGATCAGGCGGACGTTGACCGACTCAAAGTCATCGATGGGGGCGAGCTCGAGTATGTAGCTGAAGCTATTCGTCAGGCGCGGCGTGCATTAAATGATCGGGTGCCGCTCATTGGATTTGCCGGTGCGCCGTTCACGCTCGCGAGTTATGCAATCGAGGGTGGCAGCTCGCGGAACTATCTGCTGACAAAGCAGTTAATGTACTGCGAACCGAAGGCGTGGCACCAACTGATGGACAAGTTTGCCCGGGTGATCACCGGATATCTTCGGCGACAGATCAAAGCAGGCGCGCAGGCGATACAATTGTTCGACAGTTGGGTGGGATGCCTCTCCGTCGGGGACTATGTCGAATATGTGTTGCCGCATGTCCAGTTGATTTTCGAGGGATTGAAGCGGGAAGGCGTGCCGATGATTCATTTCGGCACGGGCACTTCGGCGATGCTACGTCAGGTGCGAGAAGCGGGGGGGGATGTGATCGGAGTCGATTGGCGCATTCCTCTCGATGAGGCATGGGCAATTGTGGGACATGACGTGGCCATCCAGGGGAACCTGGATCCCTTAACGTTGTTTGCGCCGTTGCATGAAATCGAACGGCGTGTGGAAGATATTTTGTGCAGAGCCGGTGGACGTCAGGGACATATCTTCAATCTGGGTCATGGGATCTTGCCGACGACCCCGATAGAACATGTGGCTGCGACAATCGACATGGTCCACAAGTTCAGTGCGGGAGGCATAAGGCAAGAAGTTAAAGCCCAAGCGAAGAGGGCTTTCTCTTGAATTGAGACTCCTTGCCTCGCGCCGCTCGCGGGCGGGTATGAATGTCAGAATCCAAGAAACCGATCGCGGTCCTTCTCATGGCGATGGGTGGGCCGGACAGTCTGGAGAACGTGGAACCGTTCCTGCTCGATGTGCGGGGTGGTCGTCCCACGCCGCCTGAACTCGTCGAAGAGATTCGGGAACGGTATCGGGCAACGGGCGGGAAATCGCCGGCGGTCGGGATCACCAAGGACGTGGCGAAGAAACTCGAGCAGCGATTGCACGAGGGCGGAGGCGAGCGGTATCAGGTCTACGTCGGGTTACGGCATTGGCATCCCTTTATCAGGGAGACCTATGCCGAATTGCTTTGCGACGCTCCCGAACATATCATCGGTCTTTGTCTAGCCCCTCAACAGTCCTCTCTGAGTACGGGCGCCTATCGGAAAAAAGTTGAGGAGGCGCAGTCTGAACTGCGAAGTACCTGCCCGGTGAGTTACGTCGGCAGTTGGCATCGGCATCCAGGTCTGATCGCTGCGATCGTAGCGAACATCCACCAGGCGCTGCTGAAGTTCCCTGCCGACGTGCGGGAGAGGGTACCGGTCCTCTTTACCGCCCACAGCCTTCCGGAGCGAATCGTGGCGGCGAAGGATCCCTATCCTGACGAAGTGAAAGGCACGGTTGAGGCGGTGACGGTGCTGCTAGGCAGTAGCCCCACTCGATTTGCCTACCAAAGTCAAGGCCGATCGGGAGAAACATGGCTGGGGCCGACCACGGAATCGGTCGTGGAAGAGCTGGCGTGCGCTGGGTATCGACAGGTGTTGGTCGCGCCGATTGGCTTCCTCTGTGACCATGTGGAAACGCTTTACGATATCGATATCGAGTTAAAACGGTTCGCGGCGAGCCGGGGTCTCCAACTCGAGCGGATCGCCATGCTGAATGACTCGTCTTCCCTCATCGACACGCTGACCTCAGTGCTTATGGCGCACGAATCATCCCTCGATCATACGTTGTGAGCAACTTCCGCACCGTCGCTGTCATTGGTGGAGGGATCTCAGGTCTTTCCACCGCCCATGCTCTTCACGAACGGGCGGCGGCGGCCGGTATCCCGATCCGCTGTACGGTGGTCGATGCCGCTTCCGTCTGGGGAGGCAAGATCGTTACCCATCGGATCGGCGATCTCGTGACGGAAGCGGGGCCCGATTCCTTCCTGTCTCAGAAACCAGCCGGCCTCGAACTCTGTGACAAATTGGGGTTGACCGATCAGCTGATCAACACGAACGAGATCAGCAAAAGGGCTTGCGTCTTTTCACGTGGCCGTCTGCATGAACTCCCCGAAGGATTGGTCAGCATTGTTCCCAGTCAGATGGGCCCCTTTCTCCGGAGTGGACTCCTGAGTTTGGCAGGGCTCGCGCGAATGGGGCTGGATCTGGCCGTGCCGGCGAAACGCTCGCGGGGGGATGAATCGCTGGCGGATTTTTTTCGGCGGCGCGTCGGTCGGCAGGCGTTCGAACGAATGCTCGAGCCCTTGATGGCCGGCATCTATGCGGGAGACGCGGAGCAGATGAGCATGCAGGCGACCTTTCCACGGTTTGTCGAACTGGAACAACAGTACGGGAGTGTGATTCGCGGAATGATGGCAGCCCGGCAGGCCAGTCCCTCCGTCATGCAATCCGGCCCAAAAAGAACGATGTTCGTCAGCCTTAAGAATGGGTTGTCAGATTTGGTCGCTGCCCTCGTTCGCCGATTGACGGATCAAGGCGTGACGCTCAGGCGAGGTTGTGCCGTTGACGCCCTGCGTGTGCGATCACACCAGCTCGGTCGTTGGATGTATGATGTCGTGCTCAATGACGGCTCGGCCTTGTCCGTGGACAGCCTCGTGTTGGCGACTCCAGCTTATGTGTCGGCGGAGCTGGTTCGTCCACTCACGCCCATAGCCGGGGGGTTGCTGGAGATGATTCCCTATGCCTCTACGGCGACGATCGCGATGGCCTATCCTCGTGCATCGGTATCCGGCGTAGCTGATGATGGCTTCGGTTTTGTCGTCCCACGTGCCGAAGGACGAGACCTCATTGCGGCGACCTGGACATCGCTCAAATGGCCACACCGCGCTCCGCCGGATCAATTGCTGGTCCGTTGTTATGTCGGCGGAGTCGGGCGAGAAGCGATACTTCAGTTGGATGACCGGGCATTGGTGGCGCGGGTCAGGGAGGAATTGGCCAGTATGTGCGGCATGACCGCAGAGCCGGGGTATGTGGAAGTGAATCGCTGGATGAAGGCCATGCCGCAGTATACGATGGGGCATCTCGAACGGCTAAGCCAGATTGAAGCGGCACTCAGCCGCTATGGAGGACTGAGCCTCACGGGTGCCGGCTACCGAGGAGTCGGGATTCCGGACTGTATCCGTGACGGGGCGGTTGCGGCCGAGCGTGTCGTACGCTATTTGTCAGGAGAACGATCATAATGAGAAACGAGGGGTAACGATGGATGCCCGGATACAGATTGGGAATGTGACTGGTCCGTTCCGCGAACCTCGCGAGCAGGTGTTTTCCTATGACTATTCAGTCCAACGGCCGTCCTGGCTGACTGCCCAGGCCGTGCGCGTCAAGGTCGCAATTCCGGAGGAGCTGGACGTGCTGCGTGGCAAGATTTTTGGGGCTGTCGCAGGAACACCGGGTCAGCAACTCATGATTTCGAAGTTCTTATCCCGTCATATCGCCGACGAAAAGCTTCGCATTGCCGAGGCTGACGGCATGTTGGCAGAACGGCGCGACACCATGGTGGCTCCTTTCACTGGGCCACTGGCTCATTTGTTCGCACGACTCGAAGCCTGGGCGGTCGAGCAACAGGAGAGACTGCGCGCAGAAATCAAAACGCGGGTCGGGCTATAGCTGGTCTGCGGTTTCTGGATGGCTGAGGTCGAGACCAGGGTTGAGCGAAGATCAGACTTTTTGTTTTCTCAGCCTCAACCATCCGGAAATCTGGCGGAATTTTCAGCAGCCTGCCTGTTAAAAGATTTTTCGATACTGCTTCGAATGCACCCCTGACTCGTCGGCAAAGCCGAGGGAGGCGCTGTCGGGATTGCCGGTGTTGTTGAGATCGATTCGATAGTGTCCACGGATTTGTTCCATAGCCACTTCAAAAGGAATGGCTTGGGGATACAGGTTGCCCGGGGCATGTGCGCCGCGCGTCAGGGTTCGGATCACGTCAGCCTGTGCATACTGGGAGTCGGACATGATGTAGATGTCGGCGACCGCATGGTCCCCCAGTTTGTGACCGGCCGTTGTGGCAGGCAGGAGATCGGTCAAGGTGCCGGCGAGCCTGTCCTTCTTAAACCGTTTCAAGAGTCCGGCGACTTGGCTCTCGGTCGCTTCCGGGGGAACAATAAGACTGATCGCATTCATGTCGGGGACGGTTGCATGGACCTTGAAGAGTACGGGGGCTGCTTCTAGGTCTTCAATGATCGGTCCGGCTGGGCCTTCAGTTCCAGCGACTTGTTTGTTCTTTGAACTGGGCACGATGAGGGCCACAAAAAGCCAGAGTCCGAACAAAGTGACGAAGATCACGATGAGGGGATGGATTCCGGCACGCTTGCCTTCTTCGTAAGGGTGTGGCTCATCGCTCATGACGGTGTTCCCCGGTGGAAGGAACAGGACTCTGTCGCTTGGCTTCGTCCCACAGTCGATTCATTTCTTCAAACGAGAGTTCTCCAATTGTACGGCCTGATGCAGTCGCCTGGGCTTCGATGAATAGAAACCGTTCAACGAATCGGTTGGTGGCCTGGCGCAGGGCGTCTTCAGGGCTCACTTTGATGAATCGGGCGAGATTCACGAGTGAGAACAGCACGTCGCCGAATTCCGAGACAATCTGCGCTTGTCGCACTGTCGAGGCCGCGGAGTCGGGCTCCGACTGGTTCGACGAGGGGGATCGGATCGCGGCACGAAGCTCTTGAATTTCTTCTTCAATCTTGCCGAGGATCTGATCAAAGCCTTGTGCGTCGTGGGTCCAATCGAAGCCGACGCGTGAGGCACGTGCTTGAATTTGATAGGCTCTCAGGAGGGCCGGCAGCGTCGGTGGTACGCCGTCAAGGACAGAGTCTGGTCGGCCGGAAGCCTGGCGTTCCGTGCGTTTGATATCCTCCCATCGTGCGACCACCTGCTCGGCGTTCGTCGGGGTCGTGTCTGCAGGCCCGTTTTCAAATACGTGGGGATGCCGTCGAATGAGTTTGTCGGCCAGTTGTTCGAGCACGTCCTCGATGGTAAAACGGCCATCTTCTGAAGCGATCTGACTATGAAAGAGTACTTGTAGCAACACATCGCCCAGTTCCTCCGGGAGTTTGGCTCGGTTCTGCTGGTCGAGAGCTTCCAATACTTCGTAGGTTTCTTCGAGAAGGTAGGGTTTCAGCGACTCATGTGTTTGCTTGCGGTCCCAGGGACACCCGTTCGGCGCCCTCAACGCGGCCATCAAATCGACGAGTTTATAAAATCGTTCTGACATCGTTATCCTCAGTCTCACGCACAGTTGGGCGTCATTATACCCGGTTCTCGATAGGCTTCAATCGGTCGGCGCAGTCAGGGCGTCGATCTGTGCGGCTTGCGCCGCTCCAGGGCCTGTGGTAGGGTACCGTCGCTGCATCTGGAGCGGGGGAAAGGCCTGTGGCCGCAGAAAAAGAAGAAGGATTTGTCGTTCGGGATCGACGGGGCGGGAGTGGGCAAGACCGTCCATCTGCCACTGCGGATGCCGCGTCCGGGACACAGCCCCACCAGCAGGCGGCACCTTCTAATCCTCCCCAGGGCTCGGGAGTTCCCGTCACCTTTTCATCCTTCGTCATTTCTCTGGGCAGTTCCTCACTGATGTTGATGGGAGAGCAGTTGGATCCCGACCAGCCTCCGATGCCGGCGAATCTACCCCAAGCCAAAGAGATTATCGATTTGCTCTCGGTCTTGGAAGACAAAACCAAAGGCAATCTCACAACGGAAGAACAAGCGGTGCTGCGGGATATGCTTTACGCCCTTCGGATGAAGTATGTGAGTTTGGCTGCCAAATAGTCGTACCCCTGCCGCCTGTCGACCCCGGACGTGTCTGTCAGCCACCATGGTTCGTGCGACGTGGTGAGACGCTCCCCTGATTCGGTGATAATGAGTGTTCGTTCGTCCATACGTCGCGGCACCGACCATCGGGGATCCTGAATGTGAATGACATCAAGCAGGACGCAGGTCTCCTTGCCGGGACAAAGACAGATAGTGGTGCCCTAACCGGGGGTGTGTCCCGGTCTTCCCGCCTATCCGGGCCTGCTCCTGAGCCTGAACGCCGGAAGAGGCATTTGCGGCCGGTCTGGATCGTCCTCATTCTGCTGCTCCCCTGTCTGGCGCTGACCTTTTACTATTCCCAGGTCGTGATTCCCGGCGGCGAGGAAACGGATTCCTTTCTGCCCACGACCAGCTATGCCTTCGTGCTCCTCCTGCTCAACCTCGATCTCATCGGGTTTGTTGTCCTGTTGCTGCTGCTCTCCCGCAACCTCATCAAGGCCTACTTCGAGCGGCGGCATCGACTATTCGGGTCGGGGTTTCGAACGAAATTGGTCGCGGCCTTCATCGGCTTTTCGCTCATTCCGACGCTGCTCCTAGCGTTGGTCGCGAGTGGACTGGTGAACAAGGCCGTCGATGTATGGTTTAGCGATCAGATCGAACAGGTTATGCGGGATTCGTATGACGTGGCCCGGATGCAGCATGCCGGCCATATTACCCTGGCGGTGAACAGTGCGCAGGGCCATCAGCCATGAAATCTATCGGGAAGACATGCTGCTCACCGAGCAACGTGATCTGCTGGTGGCCGCGATGGCTCGCAAGCGGGCGGAATTCGGTGTGGCAGGAATTGAAGTTTTCTCGGCCAAAATGGAAACGCTCACCAAGGCGCTGGATCCCGATGTGCCCTCATCGGTCCTCGATCTGCCGATCGGGCAGCTGGTCCTCCAGGTGATCAATGGGAAGCAGGAAGTGAGTGCGGTACAGGAGGCCCAAACCGGACGCTTGGTGCGGGCTGCTGCCCCCATTGCGGCAAGCGGACGTGGCGGCGAGGTCGGTGGCGTGGTGGTGGTGGAGGCCTACGTGCCTGAATCGTTGCTGGCGAAAATGGAAGGGATTGGCCATCAATACAACGAATATAAGCAGACGAAGGCCATGAAGAATCCCATCAAGGCGGGAGCCTATCTCTTTGTCGCCGTCATCACGGTGCTGATTCTGTTCGGGGCGACGTGGTTTGGGTTTTATGTCGCGCGGAGTATTACGGTGCCGATTCAACGGTTGGCTGAAGCGACGGAGACCATCGCCCAAGGGGACCTCTCTGTCCGAATCGAGGCCAACGCGACCGATGAAATTGGCACACTCATTGATTCGTTCAACCGTATGACGGAGGATCTGCAGGGGAGTAAGTCGAAAATCGAAGAAGCCAATATCTCATTGCGTCACAGCAATCTCGAACTTGATCGACGCCGTGCATATATCGAGACGGTGGTGGAGACGATCGCTGCAGGTTTGCTCTCGATCGACAAGAACGGGCTGATCACGAATTTCAATCCATCCGGTGAGCGGATCCTTGGGCTTGCGGCGGATCAATTCCGTGGCAGACCGGCCAATGAGGTGTTCAAAGAGTTTAGACTCGATCTGTTCCAGACGGTCTATGATCGGATGCTGGCGGATCAGCGCGATACGCTGACGCTCGAGGGGCCGATGGAGATCGATGGCAGATTCTTGACCATCGGGCTGCACGGTTCGCGGATGAAGGATGAAGCGAACAAGGATCTCGGTATCGTGCTGGTGTTCGAAGATCTCACGGAGTTGATCAAGGCGCAAAAAGTAGCGGCCTGGCAGGAAGTGGCGCGGCGGATGGCCCATGAGATTAAGAACCCGTTGACGCCCATCCAATTGTCCGCGCAGCGATTGCGGAAAAAGTATTTTGAGAAGTCGCCTGATTTCGATGCGATCTTCGACGAGTCCACCAACGTGATCGTCAATGAAGTGACCAGTCTTAAGCATATGGTCGACGAATTCTCGAAATTTGCGCGGCTGCCCACTCCGCAGATGGCGCATCAGTCGCTCCACGATGTGATCAACGAAGTGATGACTCTCTATCGAGGCGCCCACAAGGATGTGGAACTGATCGTGGAATTGGACGAAGATCTTCCTCTGCTCAATTTCGACCGAGAGCAGCTCAAGCGGGTGATGGTCAATCTGTGGATAACGGGATTCAGGCCATGCACCACAAAGGGCGGGTATGGCTCTCGACCAAGTATGATACGAAACGTCGGCGGGCCGTCGTGAGCGTAGCAGATGAGGGCGCGGGCATTGCGCCGGAGGATCAGGAAAAGCTCTTTGTGCCATACTTCACGCGGAAGAAGACGGGAACGGGGCTGGGATTGGCGATCGTGCGGCGGATCATTACCGATCACGACGGACAGATTCATGCGAGCCAGAATCAGCCGAATGGAGCCTTGTTTACGTTCGAATTGCCAGTGTAATATGTCGGAGACCAAGGGGTGAGGCTACGAATACGGTCGCTATTCATGGACGCCGTACGTTTACGATAACGGAGCACTATGTCTGCATCGATTTTAATTGTGGATGATGAAGTCTCCATTCTGAACTCCTTGAGCAGCATTCTAGGGGATGAAGGTTATGAGGTGGCGTGGCCAAGAATGGCGTAGAGGCGCTGCGCGTCTACACCACAGATCCGCCTGAACTGATGATGCTGGATATCTGGATGCCGGACATGGATGGCATGGAGACTGCGCACGGTTTCGGGAGTTGGTGCCGACGGCACAAGTCATGATGATGTCCGGGCATGGTTCGATCGAGACGGCGGTGAAGGCGATCAAGCTGGGGGCGTACGACTATATTGAAAAGCCATTGTCCCTCGAAAACGTCACGCTACGGGTTAAACATGCCTTGGACCAATACCATTTGGAACAAGAGAATCGGACGCTCCGGACGAAAGTCCAGAGGAAGTTCGAGTTGGTGGGACAGTCGCCGGCGATGCAACAGTTGCGGCAACTTATCGAAACGGCCGGACCGACCAATAGCCGGGTGTTGATCGGAGGGGAGAACGGGACCGGAAAAGAACTTGTCGCCCGGGCGATCCATCAACAGAGCACACGGGCCGTCGACCGTTCGTGGCGGTGAACTGCGCCGCCATTCCGGAGACTTTGATCGAGAGCGAACTGTTCGGGCATGAAAGGGGCTCCTTCACCGGAGCGACCACGATGAAACGCGGGCAGTTCGAGCAGGCCGACGGGGGCACGCTGTTTTTGGATGAAATTGCGGATATGAGTCTGAGCACCCAGGCGAAGGTATTGCGGGCCCTTCAGGAACAGCAATTCACGCGGGTTGGCGGAACGAAGCTCATGAAAGTAGATGTGCGGGTGCTAGCCGCGTCCAATAAAGACCTGCTGAAGGAAATCGAGAAAGGCACGTTTCGGGAAGACCTGTTTTATCGGCTCAATGTAGTGCCGATCATCGTGCCGCCGCTCAGGGATCGTCGGGAAGATATCCCGTTGCTGGATGCGGCATTTCATGCAGGTCCATGCTGAGGAGCAGGGATTGAGGATCAAGCAGATCTCGCCGGAGGCCATGGACGTGTTTCATCAGTATGACTGGCCGGGGAATATTCGAGAATTGCGGAACCTGATCGAACGACTCATGATCATGGCGCCGGGGCCCGTGATTGAAGCATCGCAAGCGGGCCTCTCGTTGCAGGTGCGTCCGGTTCGGCCGGCCGCGCAGGCTGCGAGCCCCGCGGCCAATCCGCTCTTTACCAGTCGTACGATTCGCTCCGTGATGCCCGCAATGCGTTTGAAAAAGAATTTATTGCGCGAAAGTTGCGTGAACATCATTGGAACATTTCCCGCACGGCGGAAGACCTGAAAATCGAGCGAAGCCATCTTCATCGGAAAATTAAGCTGCTAGATGTGGAAATGCGCCCTGAAATCTACCGGGCTGCTGAACAGCCGCCGACTCGTTCTCGGCCGAACCGGTCCTCAACGTACCCAGAGGTACCCTCCGTTCTGCCTGCGGCCGTTGGATGAGTCAGCTAGAGCAGCCTCGAGTTTGAGTTGAAAGTCTAGCATAGTGTCTTGTGAGACTATTGTTGACCTCGCTATAACCCTCGCTAAGATGCGCCCTCCCATGACAACCTATCGAGATGCCGGAGTTGATATCGATGCGGGCGATGAGTTCGTCGAGCGGATCATCCCCATTGTGCGGGCCACCTTTCGCCCGGAAGTGATGACCGATCTTGGCGGATTCGGCGGACTGTTTCGATTCCAGGCGAATCGCTATCCGGATCCGGTGCTCGTTTCCGGCACTGATGGGGTCGGAACGAAACTCAAAATCGCTTTTCTTATGGATCGCCACGATACGGTCGGAATCGACCTAGTGGCAATGTGTGTAAACGATATTGCCGTCAGTGGCGCCGAGCCGCTGTTCTTTCTCGATTATTTTGCGACAGGAAAACTTGCCGTTCCCAAGGCGGAGTCCGTGCTCAAAGGGATTGCCGACGGATGTCGTCAGGCAGGCTGCGCCTTGATCGGTGGGGAAACTGCCGAGATGCCGTCCTTCTATGCGGAAGGCGAGTATGACCTGGCGGGATTTGCCGTCGGCGTGGTGGATCGACCGAAAATCATCGATGGCCGCAGCATCGTGCCAGGCGATGCTGTGATCGGATTGGCCTCGACGGGTCTGCATAGCAACGGCTATTCGTTGGCTCGTCGTGTCTTGTTTGAGAAGGCACAACTCAGCGTGACCAGCCATTTGCCCGAACTCGATCGGCCACTGGGGGAAGTGCTGCTGACACCGACCAGAATCTATGCCAAGCAGATGCTTACATTGATTCAGGAATATCCGATCAAGGGGATTGCCCATATCACTGGCGGTGGAATCACCGAAAATCTTCCGCGAGTCTTTCCCCCAGGCGTGCGCGCACGGGTGCAGTGGAGCGCCTGGTCCGTGCCTCCTATTTTTCAGACGATTCAGGCTCGGACAGGTAGCACGTGAGGAAATGTTTCGCGTCTTCAATATGGGAATCGGTCTGATTCTCGTCGTGCCGGCGGCAGAAGTTCAACCTGTCGTCGCGCGAGCCACGGCGTTGGGCGACCGGGCCTATCAGATCGGGACATCGTGGCGATCGACCGACGAGGGCCATTGGTGGAGTATGTCGACTAAACGGGCGGATGCGCTTCGTGTCGCCGTATTGGTATCCGGGCGAGGATCGAATCTTCAAGCAGTGATCGAGGCGATCGAAGCAGGGACGGTTCGGGCGAGCATTGTCGCCGTCATTAGCAACAAGCAAGACGCTCCTGCGTTAGAACGAGCCCGCAGGCACGGACTATCCGCCCTCTTCATCGATCCCAAACCCTACGCCGGCAGACCAGATAGTCGTGAGGCGTACGATCGGGAGGTACTTGCGATACTTCAGAGTCACGATGTAGAGTTGGTCTTGCTGGCGGGATACATGAAAATTGTGACGGCGGTTCTCGTCGCTGCCTTCGCAAATCGTATGATGAACATTCATCCGTCCCTGCTGCCCTCGTTTCCGGGCTTGGACGTGCAGAAGAAGGCGATCGAATGGGGATGCAAAATCGCTGGCTGCACGGTCCACTTTGTCACAGAAGGGGTGGATGAAGGACCCATCATTCTTCAGGCGGCGGTTCCGGTTCTGGATGATGATACGTCCGACACATTGGCCGCTCGCATCCTGAAACAAGAACATCAGATCTATCCACGAGCGATTCAGCTCTATGCGGAGGGTCGCTTGCGGGTAGAAGGACGTCGCGTCTTTATCGAGGATGGAAAGCCGGAAGGTGAGGTAGTGATCAGTCCGTCATAATCATAATGACGAATCGAACTTCCGGTAGAGACTCAGGAAACGCTTGTGTATAATGCAACGATCCATAAGGCGTTCGCCTTACCGGTCGAATGACGGTCGAGTGGGGGGCTAGCTCAGTTGGGAGAGCACTACGTTCGCAACGTAGGGGTCGGGGGTTCAACTCCCCTGCCCTCCACCACTTTCGTTGACAACCTTAAAACCTGTCAGTAAGCGGTCGAATGTCCCGGTTGCAGTAAAGCGATAACCTGCCTTCCCGCCTTCCATGATCGGCTCACAGACGATGTGACCATCCAGGAGCTTTCTGAGCATCTGGCGGGCCTGTGGTACGTGACGAGCGAAGAGTGCAGGAATGTCTTCCAGACGGCTTCGGAGGTCTTTAGCGAGACGCTTGGCGTCCAGGGAGACCACTTGAGCAAGGCTATCGAGTCTTGATAGTTCTTGAGCCACAACTTTCTTCCGTGCTTCTTCCTGATGAAGCGAAGCAATCACTGAATCCGTCGATTTACCGTTAGCAATGGTCTCGACGAGATGGTGAAGTCGCGTTTGGATCAATGATAGCTCCCTTTCGAACGCAACACGCTGATCAGGGAATTTCTCCTGCTCATTCCTGATCCGTTCGAGCGCGGCTACGACCGACGCTTCAAGGACTCGCTCATCGAGAGCCTCGTTCATGGCGTGAAGGATGGCCGAGTCGAGGATATCCTGACGGACTTCAAGATTGTTTGAGCAGACGGTACTCCCTCGCTTGTGATGGTAGGCGCATCGGTACACGGTGCGTGCATAGCGGTGTTTGGCAGTGCGCTTAATCGCAACGATCGATCCACCGCACGTGACACACTTCGCAATGCTGCTGAGCAGGTAGGAGGAATGTCGATCTTCGCCTGTGGGCCGAGACAGCAGCCGACCGCCTTCTCCATTTCTAGAGAGAAACCCTACGTGTTCCCGGCGCGTTCATTCTACAGCGTAAAACGCCCCGAAGGCCCTCACTCCACCTGAAGAGAGCCCAATGGTCCAACCGGCGCAGAGCCACTCTAGGAGAGGCATTCAGCTGTGCTGACAAGGATTTGAGTGGAAGTGCTGGAAAGGCTTACAAAACCGCTGCTCCCATGACTAGACCTGATGAGCGAAGCAGCCTTCGCGTGTCAATCGCGCCCTGGAACTTCTGTGGGATGCGTGCTACGATTTTCTCGAACGGAGGCTTCCGCTACGGAGGGGCAAGTGAGGAGCAGGCTGCCGCGTGGTATGGGAGAATTGGTGGGTAGACGTAAGCCCGGTGATCCCAAACTGAACCATTACGCGATGAAGTCCTTGGTGGTTGCCAAAACCTCGATGCGGTAGGGTTCCCTCTCACTACCTACCAGGAGGTGTCCCGTGAGAGTTCATCGACTTCTGGCCGTCGCAATCCTAACCCTCCTTCCGGCATTCGCCGTCGCCGCCGATGTACCCCCGCCTGCCCAATTGCCTGAGGGCGGTGACCGACCAGCTCCTGACATCACTCCCGAGAGGGCGCCAGCATCTGGGATTCCGACCGTTCCTCCGTCCCGTATAGATCCGGGTATCCAACACATGCCGGAGCGGCGTGGAGATTCCCGCGGCTCCGTGAAACCGCCCAACCTCGATCCGAACATATCAACGAATCCTGACGTGGCGCCTTCCCCACGTGAGGGCATCAGTCCCCCAGGTAAAGGAACACCGCAAGGAAAGCCAGACGATCGTTAATAAATAGAGTTGGCCCACAAGAGAGAAACTGAGCGACTGCAAAGTTGGGGAATCGCATTGCTCTAACTGTCACCACGACGCGCATTGACGCACGCAGGCCGAAGGTCAGTACCATGTGTCATCAAGAGGTCGCCTCATGATGAATCCAAAGATATGCTTGTTCCAATCCGGAGAATTCATTCACCAGCGGATACCAGCAGGCATGACCATGGATTCCCCTTGTTCCTCGTTGCCTGGACCGACTCCGACGCCCGACCCGCCATTGCCGCCCGATCCCTCGCCGTTTCCCGGTCCTCCATTGCCTGAACCGGATCCCATGCCTAATCCGCCCCAGCCGCCCGATCCGTCGCCGTTTCCCGGCCCTCCGGTCACCATCGGCCAGGTCACCCCCACCTACTGTCCTATTATCCTAGAAACGGTAGTTGAAGCTCACATTCAACCGCAAGGTACGGAGCCGAAAGGTTTTTCAACTCAAGGTTAGGAGACAACATCCCTAGGATAAGAGAGCGATCCCATTTGGAGGTTTCCGACGATCCCCTGCATCCGGGTTACGAGACGATTCTCGTGTGCGGCCCTAACTCTTCACCCGCGGGCTGACTTCTTTGGGCTGCTTGGTGAAAACCCGCTTCAGCATGATCCGTTCCTGCAATTTCAAGATGCCGTCGAACAGGGCTTCCGGCGTCGGAGGACAACCGGGCACATAGATATCCACTGGGACGAATCGATCCACGCCTTGCACCACGCTGTAACTGTCATAAATGTTCCCCGATGTTGCGCAGGAGCCCATGGCAATCACATATTTGGGCTCTGGCATCTGGTCATAGATTTTCCTGATCACAGGCGCCATACGGCGGCAGACCGTCCCCGCCACAATCATCAAATCGGATTGCCGCGGCGAGGCACGAAAGACACCCGCTCCGTAACGGTCCATGTCATACCGCGACGACACCGCCGCGATCATTTCAATGGCGCAGCAAGCCAGGCCAAACGTCATGGGCCATAACGAGCCTTTCCTGGCCCAGTTCACTGCTTTCTCGAGCGTCAGTGTGATCACATCGATCGCTCCGTCCTTCTCGTGACGCCCAATTTGGATCAGCCCCATCTCACACTCCTCAGATTCTCAACCCAGAAACACATTTCGAGAGATGTTCCAGACCGTCCCTTGGCCCTCGAAGGGGCCAACGTGGTACGTGACGGAGCATTGCACAGGAGCGCGGCGGAAGGGGCGAATCGAGAAAGGCATGGGAGCCTCTTGTCGCGTCTCACAAGAGATGACTGGGGGTGCGTGTTCGTTTCTCCTTCTTCGGCAGCCTGATGGCATACGTCCCCTCACCCATCGCCGTCACCCACACCTGCCCGGTTCGACTCAAACGATCGACTTCAAGAAACACCTGGTTCCAGGTGAGCTCAGGTAAGCGCAGCACCAAGTCATCGAGCTCACAACCTGGGGCACCGTGCACCGCGTCGAGGATCCGGTCAGCAACCGTCCCTAGCTGTGACATGACAATCCCTCTCTTCTACGCATCGGAATGTCCTAAACTAGCCCCCTTCCTCTCACCCAACCCTCCCCTGGTACGGGAAAGGATGGGCAAGAGGACGGCCCTTCCCTCTGGCGCGAACAGGGCGCTACGGCTTGGGCATGCGGGTCGCCTCCGTGACCGGCGGCTCAATCTTGATTTGAGGCCCTTGCACCGTTGGCAGTTGACCGGCTCCCTGCGACTTCAGCAACCTGGCGTTATAGGGATCGACCAGCATCTGGCCTGTATGCGCATCCTCTGACGTGGCGGCGGCGCTGAGGGCTTGCTCAACGGTCAGACTTTTTTGCCCGATATCGTTGGCATACTCTCCGCCCGACGGGTACCCGGGATGCTTGGGCAGCATCGCCGGATTCGCGGCGGCAAGAGCAGCAGTTCCGACGAACACAAGCCCTGTCATCACGATCGTAGAGAATCTCATGGCCGGCACTCCTTTCGTTGAGAACACCACGCACTGCGTGACCAAGGACGATCCCGATATCGAATCGGGAAGTCTTCCCTGTCAGACCTGCGACTCGCTGAAGCAAGAGCCGGCAGTTGTGATGTGCGCCATCAAAGAATGCCGCGCTTCAGAAAGAAGCTGGCGTAGGAGCTGCGGGGACCGTGGGTTCCATCGCGCCGGGGAGCATGCAATGCGCGTCGGAGAGAGCAGTCGACGTAACTGGTACGTCAGAATGAAAGGCTACGCGGATACGGTGAGTCCCGTCAAGATGGGAGGGTTCAGTAGGAACTATTTATATCATGGAAATTCTCCTCGCTAAGGAATCACTTCGGACGATCGGAATTTTCGGGATGAATCAAGTACAAACCGCCGCAACAACAAGCTGGGGGCGGAGGGAATTGTCGCCCCACAAACAATTGCAAACGAGCGAATAGTGCGAGTGGGGCGGACAACGCCGCTCGCGCCTCGTAGTCGCGCCATCGTTCAGTCCTCCTTCACTTTGTCGTAATGCTCCAAGCAGTCCTGAAGCTCGTCAAAAAGGAATGCGAGTTCCTCGGCCTTCTTTTTCGTGAATCCATTCGCGACAAGATACTGCCGAACATCTTCTGCGGTCTCCTGGAGTCGCAGGGCATGAACGCGGCAGGCGAATCTGTAGAACCTCTCCCGGTCTAGGGGGTGGAGAATGTCCTTGTTCGCTGCGGCGGCAAATTGCTGAAGAAGTTCTTTGGCTTGTGAATCCATGGGTCTCCTCTCGGAATCATTCGGTGCTCTTGCGGGCGTAGATCGCAGCGATCATGGTTTCCCTCCTCGTGTAATGCGGTATGCCTGGACTTTCTTCGGGTTCCGGCGCCGCCAGTCCCGCTCGTAGGCCGGGTGACGCGCCCGCCACCGCGCCCGCTGCTGGAGCACCTTCTCGGGATTGCGCTGCTTCCATCGTTTGATGTACGCGAGGGCTTTTGGGCTGGTCCGTGCCATAGGCCTCCCTATTCACATGCTCGTGCCGCGCTCCTGGGTCGATTTTCCGCATCGATCGCCGCGATCATGATTTCTCTTTCAGGACAAGGAGCGCCAGTGCGACAACTACAGCCGTGATCCCGAAGAGGAGCTTCGGCACGAGTATGAGATCCATCGCTTAGCCCTCCTTCCTTATTTCTCGTTCCATGTCACCAGGATGCCATTGAAGAAAAATGCAATCATTGCGGCCAGCATCCCAAGGCCCACGAGCAGCGCGACGATGCGGCCCAGTTTCGTGACCGTGGACCACGGCGCGTGCGCGCGTTCGGGCGACTCTATTTTGAGTCCCAAGATGATGCCATTGACCACCGCTCCAGCGATCGCGGCCAACAGGCTCATGAGGATGAGCAGCAGCCCCGTGGACATCAGTTTGCCAAGGAGACTCATCGTATCGCCTCGGGCCGTGGCCCCGTGCCTCAACCCACATATTCTGCCCCATACTGTGCTCCGTCTTCTATTCTGTGCGCAAGCGCCGGCAGCACAACGGGCGCTGCGTGAGGCTGCACAGCCGATCGGCCTGCTTATCCCGGCCACTCGTCCCGCTCCTCGCGTGAGGCCGCCATCACCATGGTCTAATGCGGCGGCCGGTTCGTGGGAACCGGCACGGGTCCCTGTATTCGCTCGGCCTGGTCGTCGAGGGCCAGGCGGACCGATGCCACTGACAACCGCGCATAGATTTGGGTTGAGGTGAGCGACTTGAGGTTCAACATCGCCGAGATCACTTGAATGTTGGATCCATTGACTGAGCCACGAGCCCGCCGTTCTTCGGAGATCATGAATCCGCACGTCCGTTGCTGACGGGATAAAGATCTGAACTACATTCTCGTTGAACTGCGTGAGGAGAACCCTTGGCTTTACGCCAAATATCACACCACCACAGCATCCGACATGTACGGAAACGTCCACGGGAGACTGTATGTACGCTCAGCATCCTAAATACCCAGCGGTTTTCCTGGGGAGCCATTGCGACACCCGGCTCATGAGGCAATCGAAGACGCGCCCACGTCCTTCCCCGCCCCATTCGGCAGAGCGGCACTTACCATAAGAGCGGCTCTGTCTTGTGGTTCGAAACCCGTTAGCCAATAACCTGCTACCACGCTGCTACCAGAACAGCCCAAACCAAGACGACCCATCACGATCATGGTTTTTCAGGATTCTCGTTTTTCTGTGGGGATGGGTCTTTTTGGGTTGGCTCAGTTACGACAGGAGGAAATTTGTAAACCGCAGATACACTTCGAACACCTTGGACCATTGCGAGAGAGACCTTACGTTGTGCATTTAAATCAATCCATTCCTAGACACAAACCCTACGTGTTCCCGGCGTGTTCATTCTACGGCGTAACACGCCCAAAACAGGCTCACTCCACCTGAATAGAACCAAATGGTCAATTCGACACAAAGCCGCTCTAGACGCGGCCTTCAGCTGTACTGACAAGGGTTTGTGTGGAAGTACCGGAAAGGCTTACAAAACCGCGGCTCTACCATTGAGCTACGCCAGCTTTCTCATTCATCCTGTTGACTTATCCTTCTAACTCTTCTGATTGATCGGCTCGTCCGCCGGCGCGGCGTTGCATGGTTGTCCCTCCCTCGTTAGAATCTCTCCGAGTAAATTTCCCAGGTCTTCACGGATCATCACTTTGAAATCTATTGGAAGGAGGGAAAGATGATTGTTTCGCCGCATGGCCAAACCGCCGCTAGCCCACTCACATTCATTGATCATTTTGATCGTGTGGCAAAGCAGACTGAATATCTCACGGGCCATCCCTTGGCGTTCGCCGCCGCCGTTTTCTTCATTGCAACCTGGGCGATGGCTGGCCCGCTCTTCCACTTTGGTGAAAGCTGGCAGTTTACCCTTGTCTCAGTGACCTCCGTTGTGACCTTTCTGATGGTGTTCTTGATTCAAAATACCCAGAGCCGCATTCGTGCAGCGCTTCAATTGAAACTCGATGAGTTGATCCGCTCCACGAGTGGCGCGCACAATGTCATGCTGACAGTGGAAGATATGCCGCTAGAAGAGATCGAGAAGTACCGCGAACACTATGAAAAACTGGCGATGACGGCCCGTGAGAAACTCAGAGGGGGTCACGCAGATACCGGCACTCCTGAGATCACGATCCGGTAGCTCCTTTCGAAGGAGTCACGGCGGCCCTTCTCACGCGCTTGGCCGCTTAGAAAGTGGCTATGTTGTCACCCCCCCCTACCTTCCTACCCACGGGTATCGCTTGAGCCTTTCAAGAAGTCGGCTACTTCACGGAGCTCCATGCAACTCACGAACCGACACGGAGCGGAGGCTCATCAATCTCGTCGATTCATGTGATGCGCTCCAACAGGGCGACAGGATATTCTTCCAACACTTCCGCCACTGACAACCTCTGGGATTCCCCCACATTCTGAGACGACAACGTCTCTCCCGTGAAGAGATTGCGGTACGGAGAACCAGCCCGCCAGGACGGCACAATGATCCAGGTGTCCCCCCATGTATCCGGCCCGACCGGGAGCGTTTTCGGATCGCCCGTGAATGAGGCCACGAGACGGGGCACGACGGTGACGGTCGCCTGTTCTCCGTGAAGACGCGCGAAGGCGCAAACACGGTCCTTCTTGGCGCCATCACTTTCCAGAGGTATGTACGCTCCGTTCTGAAAGAGCGCGCGATTGGCGCGTCGAAAGTTCAGAGCCATCATCGTCGTGTACAACTTGATTCTCCCGTCCATGGGATGCTCGAGGAGGGTACAGGCCAGCCGTCGAGGCTCCCTCCCGCACTCCGCGAGGGCGCGTTGCAGGTCGGCCAGCATGGATGTCCGCACCGTATAGTCGACCGGGCGACGGTTATCCGGATCCACGACGCTGAAATCCCACAGTTCGGAGCCCTGATAGAAATCCGGAATGCCGGGAGCCGTGATCTTCAGCACGACCTGAGCGAGCGAATTCCACATGCCGGCATGAGCGATCCGCTCGTGAAACGGGAGGAAGTCGTCAAGAAAGGGATTGGGCTTGGTCCGATCGAGGATCGACTCGACAAATTGCTGCACCCCCCCTTCGTAGGCCTGGTCCTGATTGATCCAGCTTGTGTGAACCTTCGCTTCTCTCAGCGCCTTGCTCATGTAGTCCTGGATCCGGTCGCAGAATGGCCGGTATTGCAGGTCGTCGAGCGCCGTCAGGGGCCAGATTCCGACGAGCGTTTGGTAGAGGAGATATTCCTCGTTCCGGTCCGGAACAAGTTGCCCTTCCACGTCGGCCTTGTGCTTCCTGTTGAGCTTGGCCCAGCGGGTCACATGCGCCTTCCACTCCCGAGGAATTTCGGAAAGCACGTTGATGCGCGCCCGCGCATCCTCGCTCCGTTTGGTGTCGTGCGTGGACGTGGCCGAAAGAGAGGACGGCCAGAAGGCTTGGCGCTCCCGCATACGCTTGTGGAAGGTGGCAAGCGGCACGCCGAATTGACGGGGATCCCCCCCGACTTCATTTAACGACACCAGCCGGTTGTAGATGTAACAGGCCGTGTCTTCGATCCCCTTCGCACTCACGGGGCTGGTCATCTGCTGGAACTTCATCACGAACCGGAGCTGGTCCCGACGATCCTGCTGGGTCCGTTCATCCCATTCCTTGAGCAGCAAGGACCGAACAAAGTCGAACACCAGCCCGCTGAGCGCCGGGTTTCTTCGCTTGGCCCTGGCCACGGCCAGACGGATGTAGGCATGCTCGCGATCCAGCAAAGGCTCTGGACCATCCGTGACATAGGTCCGGTAAACCGGAAAACAGGCAATGATCTCGCGAATCGCGTTTGTGAGGCTGTTCAGCGTGAAGTCCCGCGACCGGCGATCATGCTCGGAGAGGAGATTCAGCTGGTGCCCGAGGACATTGATTTCGCTGGCCATGGAGGCATGCATGATCAATTTCTTCGACTCATAGACCAGCTCGTCGAACGAGATGCGGCGTCCGATGAACCGGGCATACACGTCGTCCATCGTCAGCTCGTGCGCGCCGTCCACGAACACTCCGTTGACCAGGTTCAAGAAGTCGTAGCCTGTCGTGCCGGAGACAGGCCAGGTTTCGGGCAGCGGTTCGTCCTTGCCAAGAATCTTCTCGACCACGAGGAACAGGGGCCGGAGTAACTCGCGTTGCGCCCAGGCTTGCCATTGATGGAGATAGCGACCCGGGTCAAACAGTCCGTCCACATGATCGATGCGCAGACCGGTCACACACCCTTCTTTCAGGAGCTGAAACACGAGGGCGTGTGACTCTTTCATGACCTCCTCGTCTTCCATCCGAATCGCGACCAACTCGTTGATGTCGAAGAACCGTCGGTAATTGATTTCTTCCGAAGCCACTCGCCAGTAGGCCAGCCGATACACCTGGCCGTTGAGCAAGGCATCGAGCAAATCGAAACTGCGCGGGTCGCCTTTCGTGCCATTGAAGACTCGGATGTTGTTATCTAGAAAGTCTGCAATGGCCGGACTCTCCCGGACCAACGTGGCGAGCCGCTGCCGAATGATTCCTTTTTCCCGGTTCAGCTCCTCCACACGCTGGGGATCGGTTTCCGTGCGTGAGGGAAGGTTCCGGAGGGCCGTGATAATGCTTTGCCATTCCTGTACCGGCGGAGAAGAGGTCCCCACCTGGGCGAGCAGGTCGTCGAGGCGATGGTTGAGGATCGCGACCGACGACTTGGGGGCGACAGGGAGGCGGTGGTCGTAGTATCGGATGGAGAACCGCCCCTCCTCATGCACAAGCATGATCTCCTGATTCTCCAGGACGGTTCCGTAGAGATCGCCGAGGATCGGCAGCAGAATCTTGTTCTCCAGTTCTCGTTTGACCGGATGCCAGTCGATATCGAACATGTGAGCAAAGCTGGAACTGAGGCCGTTCTCCAGCACATCCAGCCACCATGCGTTGGCCGATTGTCCGATGCCCATGTGGTTCGGCACCACATCGAGGACGTGACCCATGTCATGGGCTTGAAGTGTCCGGATGAACTCGCGATACTCTTCGTCGGTTCCGAGTTCCGGATTCAGGACGGTGGGATCCACGACGTCATAGCCGTGCATGCTGCCAGGCACCGCTTTCAGATAGGACGAGGTGTAACAGTCCGTCACCCCCAAGGCATGCAGGTAGGGAACGATCCCAGTCGCCGCCTTGAACGGAAAAGACCGGTTGAACTGCAGCCGGTACGTGGCGGCCGGCACAGAGGGCCCGGTTGCGGAAGTATCAGCCATGAGGTTCAACACGCTCCCGATTCACGCTGAGGATGTTGTAAAAGCCCTCCTGCGGCGTTCTCGCATCGCTCTTGAAATTCATGAAGCGTGAAACGTAAGGCCTGAAGCGCAAGTTGCGCGACTGCAAAGAAATCAGACCGCTGCGACCTTGCTGGACGGGCTTTTTCATTATTCCCTTGATTCAATCTTGCCACCTGCAGCTTCGACCAAGAGGTTCGCGAGTCACTGGACCTCAGGAGGTTTCCAACAGTCTCGATCTGGTGCCGGTTCTCTTGTTGAGCAGACTCACCATGATCTCCACGCCTCGTGACGCGGCCCGGGATCGCATTGTTACCGACTGATCACGCCATATCCAGAAATAACGCGACCGTGTACCCCGGGATGGGCATGGCAATGCCCTCTGGCAGAATGGCAAGCTCTCGTGCAACACGCTCCTGACCGTTTCCCCCGAAATCTCGTGCAGACGAGTCCAACCGGAGACTCCACCTTCCAACCGGCTCCCGTAGCATAACCGAGGGTGTCTGGCCGGACCTTTTCGCCGTCCACTAAATAATGGTAGCGGTCGCCCGGTCGAACACTCTCGATCGTGACCTCGAAGTAGCCGAACTCTCGCGGCTCCATCGGAACCGGATTACGCCTCGGATCGCACACATGCACTGAGACGGCCTTCGCACGCGGGGCCCACACTCGAAACTGAACGGCCGATAAACCGATGGGGTTCGCATCAAGATCCAATCGCCAGCCTCTGTCATACTCCAGATCCATCATCGCTTCTCTCTTTTTCAGTCTGCCTGAATGACGGGCACTAAACCACTAGCAGGTACCCGCATCGAATTTCCTCACACGGAACTGAGCTAAATTACCGTGGTTGGGTGGTCGGAGTGGCACAGGTTAGGCAAGCCGCAACTGCGCCAACGACGCTGGCGCATTCCCTCCACTTATGTCCGGAATGATGCAACCAATCCTGGTCAGGAGATGTGGTTTCTTTTTGAGTTCGGGCGATGATTCGCTTGCGCATTGGTGTGCCTCCTTATTTCAAGCTAGAGAGATTCCCAGCTACCTGACTAATAAGTTTGCTGTGGCCAGTCTACTGCAAAGTCGGAGGCGTATTCATCACTGCGTAGCCTCCCGTGTCACTGAGACGTGGGCCTGGTGATCCGCACCACTAAAGCGGCGCGGAAATCCTGAAAGCACTCCTAGCGGGCTATCCTAAAGTGATGAGGGTACAAACTGCAGGTAAGCTGTTATACTTCACGACCATTAGGTAAATACGGAGGGAGGAGAAGTGAGAACATGGCCTGGGGACCCCTATCCATTGGGAGCCACTTGGGATGGCGAGGGAGTCAACTTCGCCCTCTTTTCCGAGAATGCCACGGCTGTGGAACTCTGCCTGTTCGACGGACCCGACTCCGACAGAGACTCGGCGCGCATTCGAGTGGAGGAGCAAACCGATCAGGTCTGGCATGTGTACCTGCCGGAGCTACTGCCCGGACAGCATTATGGATACCGAGTCCATGGCCCTTATGAACCAGAAGCCGGGCACCGCTTTAATCCGAATAACCTCTTGATCGACCCCTATGCCAAATCCATCGCCGGCACGATCCAGTGGTCCGACGCCATCTTTGGCTACACAATCGGGGATCCCAAGGCCGATCTCTCATTCAACACCAGGGACAACGCCGGGCACATGCCTAAGTGTGTCGTCATCGATCCGGCGTTCACCTGGGGCGGAGATCGCCTGCTCAAGACGGCCTGGGACAAAACGATCATCTATGAAGTGCACGTCAAGGGCTTCACCGCCCGACATCCGGACGTCCCGGAACCCATGCGTGGAACCTATTCCGCCCTCACAACGCCCGCCGTGATCGACCATTTGCTTGCTCTGGGGGTGACCGCCATTGAGTTGCTTCCCGTCCAGCATTTCGTCTGCGACAAACACCTGTACGATCGCGGCCTCACAAACTACTGGGGATACAACACCATCGGCTTTCTTGCCCCCGATAGTCGCTACGCCAGATCGTCGGTTCGAGGCCGCCATGTACGGGAATTCAAGAGCATGGTCAAGACCCTCCACAGCGCGGGAATCGAGGTCATCCTGGACGTGGTCTACAACCATACGGCGGAGGGAAACCACCTCGGTCCCACCCTGTCGTTCCGAGGGGTCGACAATGCCACCTATTACCGACTGGTGGCGGACAACAATCGCTATTACATGGACTATACGGGTTGCGGGAACACGCTCAACGCCATGCATCCCCGGACCCTGCAACTCATCATGGATAGTCTGCGTTACTGGGTGACGGAGATGCACGTGGACGGATTTCGTTTCGATCTCGCCTCCACGCTCGCGCGAGAGCTGCATGCGGTCGACCGGCTGAGCGCTTTCTTCGACATCCTCCACCAGGATCCCATCCTGTCCCAGGTCAAGCTGATCGCGGAGCCCTGGGACGTGGGCGAAGGCGGCTATCAGGTCGGCAACTTTCCGGTCGGCTGGGCCGAGTGGAACGGCAAGTACCGGGACACCATCCGGCGGTACGTGAAAGGTGATGGAGGCCAGGTGGCGGAGTTGGGGTACCGGCTGACCGGGAGCAGCGACCTCTACAGTATGAGCGGGCGGCGCCCCTTTGCGAGCGTCAATTTCGTCACGGCGCACGATGGATTCACGCTCCACGATCTCGTCTCGTACGACCACAAGCACAACGAAGCGAATGGTGAAAACAACTGTGACGGAACGGACGACAACCTGAGCTGGAATGGCGGCGTCGAGGGGCCGACCGCCGATCCTGCCATCACCGAGCTCAGAGAGCGGCAGAAGCGGAACTGCCTGGCCTTGCTCCTGCTCTCGCAGGGTGTCCCAATGATTTGCGGAGGCGACGAGATCGGCCGGACGCAGCAGGGCAACAACAATGCCTACTGCCAAGACAATGAGCTGAGTTGGTACGACTGGAAACTGGACCGTGCGGCCCGTGAGTTGCTGGCATTCACGCGACGTCTCGTTGACCTGCGGAAGAACCACCCGATTCTCAGGCGTCGGCGCTTTTTTCAAGGACGCCGGATCCATGGATCGGAGGTCAAGGACATCTCCTGGTTGCGTCCTGATGGGCAGGGAATGACCGAGGAGGATTGGAACGAGGGCTCTGTCCGCTCCCTCATGCTTCGTCTCGCCGGTGATGCCATGGCGGAGACCGATAAGAAGGGCCGGGCGATTGTGGATGACACCTTCCTGATTCTCCTGAATGCGCATCATACGCCTCTCCCCTTCACATTACCGGCGCACAAACGGGGAGTTCGGTGGCAACAGCTCCTGGACACAGATTCGAAGGGAGTGTCCCCGAAGCACGTGACGGTGCTGAAAGGCGGCGAACGGTACGAGGTCGAGGCGCGGTCGGTGCGGGTGCTTCGATTGGTGCCTGCAGGCTCCACACGACGAGATCTCTGATCCGTCGTCCACCGTGATAACCAGCGGCAGGGGCCGCTCCTAGGCGAACAATTGCGTTGCAGACGATCCTCGCTCGCCAGCCGCTACCCGGCTCGGTGCATCACTCGGATCGTGGTGTGCAGTACGCCTCCGGTGCATACGTGCAGAACTTGTCTCCACTCTCGATCAGCGGACCTTTGCCTTCCTTTTAAGGTCCAAGACCTGTGCTAATGAAATGGACCCAGCCTTCTTCCCGCACAAGCCTGACACGAGGCAAGATGGGTGCTGGTGCGCGCGCACCGCACACTCATCGTCAGAACGAAGGGAGGGGCTCTTATGCACATCACGACCTTGGGGATCGATGTGGCGAAGTCTGTGTTTCAGTTGCACGGGGTGGATGCGCGAGGGCGCGCGGTGCTCAGCCGACGCGTCAAGCGCGCTCAGTTGGTACACACAGTGGCGAGTCTGCCGCGCTGTGTGATCGGGATGGAGGCGTGCGGGAGCGCGCAGCACTGGGGGCGGACGTTTGAACAGCTCGGGCATACGGTCAAGTTGATGCACCCGAAGTATGTCCGGCCCTATGTCAAGACGAACAAGAATGATCGTCGCGATGCGGAAGCGATCTGCGAAGCGGTGAGTCGGCCCACCATGCGAGGTGTCTCGCTCAAGACGGTGGAACAAGCCGACATGCAGGCCGTGCACCGCACGCGATCGCTCTTGGTGAAACATCGAACCGCCGTCATCAATCAGATTCGGGGCTTGTTGGCCGAGTATGGGTTGGTGATTGCGCAATCTCCGGAGAAGGTCCGGCCCGCCCTCGTCCGGTTTCTGGATGATGCGGAGTCGGGAGTGACCGCGTGTGCCCGAGACACCTTCTCCGAGTTGTATGAGCAACTGACGGATCTCGACGCGCGTATCGAGCGGGTGACGCACCGAATCGAGCACGTGTATCGGACGCATCCGGTCTGCCGGAAACTGGCCGCGGTACCGGGGATTGGTCCGTTGACGGCCACGGCGTTGCTGGCGACCGTCGGGCGACCTCAGGCGTTTCACAACGGCCGGCATCTGGCGGCCTGGTTGGGGCTGGTGCCCCGGCAATATTCCAGTGGGGGCAAGGAGCGGTTAGGCAGGATTTCGAAACGAGGCAGTCGGTATGTGCGGACGCTGCTGATTCATGGGGCGCGCGCCGTCGTGCAGCGAGCCGAGCGGCGGACCGATACGCAGGGGCGGTGGCTGTGCGCGCTCAAACACCGCAAAGGCACCCATGTGGCTGCGGTGGCCTTAGCCAACAAACATGCCCGCGTGATCTGGGCCTTGTTGGCCCATGATGAGGAATATCGACAACCCGCCTAAGTGCAGGAAGGGTCGCAACGGTCTTCGGGAGGAGAGGCAAGCCGCCTCACACAAGGAGGATCACACCAAGGAGTGCAGCGCGGACCATCCGTGATGACACCAGAGGGACACCCGGCGCGTTCAGACCCTGGACAAATTGTCGGCCCACACAAGGCCGTTGTGCTCATGAGGAGAACGCGCGCGTATTTCATCAAGGCCCGGACACATTGATTGTCCACCAAGAGGCCGGATATATAGACGCAGCCCTGCATTTATTGGTGCATCGCGTGACACGCCGCCGTTGCACCGAAGGCTGGGTCCATATATAAATTTGTGCTAAAAATCTGCACAATGGATCGACTTCTACAGAATCAATGGAATGTATAGAATCATCTCAAGTCCTTGTTGGCAAAGAACAAACGGGGAAGCCTTCGCAAAATCAAGCCATTGATATTTTGATCTTTTCGCCCTTTTAGGGCGAGGGTTCTGGGTTCGAATCCCAGCCGGTTCACCGTTTCGCACGAAAGACACAATCTTCAGAACGACCTTCAGTCTCTTGCCGCCTTCCTAGTCGTTTTGCGCGCAGTATTTAAAATACCTCTCTCATGTTCGAAGGCGCAGAAGTCGATTTTTCTCGTGCTTTGACGTATCCTTCCGCCTGTTCCAAAAACCAAGCTCATTATCCACTCACACCACAGCATTGATACCCTTCCCAGTTAGGAGGCCTGTATGTTTCGGCACTTCAGCAAGTACCTCCAGGACAAGTCGGCAAGGCCAGCCATCGATTTCTCCGGGGTCTGGGTGAATGAGTTGGGTTCGGAGATGGAATTAACTGTGACAGATGGCAGCGTCAGCGGCACATACAGAACCGCTGTTGGGAATGCACCTCCCACGGAAAGATTCGAGCTCACCGGCTTCGCCTCGGGCGATCGGATCGTCTTTTGTGTCCACTTCGGGCCCTACGGCACCCTAGGGGCGTGGACCGGCTTGCACGGTAAGGACAAAGGGGAGGAGGAAATTTATTCCTTATGGCATCTCCCACGGGATATGCAAGATAACGAAGAGGCCAAGGAATACCGCTGGTCGGCAATTTTGACAGGGGTCAACATCTTCAAGCGAAAACGAGCAGCATGATATTCGGTCATGCCCCGAGGCCCCTTCTTCGGAGCAAAGGAGGTCGATCGATGGAACTCAAAAGTTCGGCATTTGAGGCCGGGGGCATGATTCCTAAGCCGTACACCTGTGACGGGCAAGATGCGTCCCCGCCCTTGAGCTGGTCTGATGTTCCCAATGGGGCGAAGAGCTTGGCGCTGATTGCTGATGATCCCGACGCCCCCATGGGCACCTGGGTGCACTGGATTGCGTGGAACATCCCGGCGACGGTGCGAGTCCTTGAGGCACATGTTCCGAAACAAGACTCGCTCCCGAATGGCATGAAGCAGGGCACCTCGGACTTTCGCAGCCTTGGCTACGGGGGGCCCTGTCCCCCATCTGGCACGCACCGATATTTCTTCAAATTGTATGCGCTCGATACCACCGTCACACTGCCGCCGAGCACGACGAAGAAGGATTTGGAGAAAGTGATGCAGGGGCACATTCTTCAACAGGCTGAGTTGATGGGGAAATACACGAGGCAATAGAGGCCGGCTCTCAAACCTCGTGAGTTGTGCACGCAAAACCGGTCCAGATTTTCAGCACATTACATCGTGAGGGCAAAGGGTCAAAAAGAAATAATTTAGTCGCCTCCCTGTAATGCGCTCCCTGTCCACAATTTAAGGGGTGGCACGACATAAGAAGATTCCGACAGCTCTACTGATTTCAGAGGTTCTTATGGATTCGAACAACTTCTAGCACACATTGAGCATAATCGAGCTATCAGATTTACCTGAGCGTAGGTGATGACGATTAATCGATGCGGCGACTTCCTGCAGGCGACACGTCGATCAGAATCGCGATCAGAATGCCCACGATGGGCCAGAACGTCCACTGCCCACTGAACCAATGCTGGACGGCGGTATACCAGAGGAGCGTCGTGGGGAGGAAGATGAAGCCGAGAATCAGCCAGAGGAGAGAGTCGAATATCCCAGAGAACCACTGCGTGAAGAAAAAGAGGAGCGCCACGACCACCCGCGGCATAAAAAGCGCGATGAGACCAATCAGGAACGGCAACGGTTCTGCCTCTCAGTTCGGGTCAGTCTAGCCGCGTCCATGGAAGGTGGCAATAGGGAAGAAGTTGACTTCTGCTGTGCGAGAGAGTCCTTCCGTTGTGCATCTGAAACAAGCCATTTCTAAATAGAAACCCTACGTGTTCCCGGCGTGTTCATTCTACGTCATAAACCGCCCAAAGGGGACTCATTCCACCTGAATAGAACCAAACGGTCAAACCGACGCAAACCCACTCTAGGAGAGACGTTCAGCTTTGTTGACGAGGGTTTATGTGGAAGTACTAGAAAGGCTTAGAAGGCTAATGCTCTATTCGATTGAGACACGGAGTTCATTGCTCTCCCCCCGCATATTCCTAATGCAACCATTTCCAACCTTCCTCTTGCACCTTGATTTTATCCCTCCTACAATACGCCACCCTGCGAGGCTCTCATGCCCTTCTCGATTCGCCCCTTCCGTCGTTTCCCTGTCTGTTGCCCTGTGACCTACCAATGCGGCCTGTTTGAGGGCCACGGCACCGTCTGGAATCTTTCGCTCATGGGCTGGCGGTTCTCTGGCGATCTGCCGCTGCGAGTCGGGAAGTGTGTTCGCTCACGGTGAACCTGCCGACTCAAGAACGGCCCTACATAGCCGCTGGGATCGTTCGATGGGTCCGCGGCGAGGAGTATGGGGTTGAAACACTCGTGATTGACGACGAGTCACGGGAAGATATGGAGCAGTACCTCTGGCAGCGAGTACAGGAATCCTTTGAGAGCATCCCATGAGCAACCGACCGCCCCAAACGCGACACCATGACCATCGAGGAAGCGACGATCTCGAATATGTGGGAGATCGCCGCGATTGTGGAACTGTTGGAACAGAAGGGCCTCTGTACCAAGCAAGACCTCCACACCATCATCGACGAGCTACGCCGGAAGAACCCCCGTGCACGACTCCCTGAGACGGCATTCCCTGAGCCGTACCTGCTCACCGAGACCGAAAACAAGATCATCGACGACATTCTCGAACTGCTGAACAAGCACGGGCTGACTTCGCACCAGTCACAAAACCTGCTCGAGCGGTTGGGGCGGATTATTGAGATGGGGCAGCGAGTGGTTTCTTCATTGTCGAGGGAATGTAAGCTCTCCATATTGCCGCTTCAGTCGATTCGGACTATGCTGACAACCGCGAGGCTGGTCCGACGCAGAACAAGGAGGTTACATTATGAGATGGACGGTCAGCCTGACGGTGGTGCCGGTGATGGTGTTGTCCTCGTTCACGATGATGGGGCGCGCCGCTGACCTGCCAGGCATTCCCCCGGAAACGGTCACGGATTACATCCATGCCGTCATTGAAGCCGACCGCACCTTCTATACCATTCATGTCGTCGAGCACATGCAGAGGCAGGGCGGAGCCCCAGCAGCGGAGAATTGGCGCGCGAAGAAGAAGACCTTGCCGTTACCAGCTCAGTTCCTCGCAGAGGCGAGCGACTTGGCCTCGAAAACCGGAACAAAGGTCCGCTATCGGTTGATCAGTCTGTGGCCGATAATCCGCAGAATGGCCCGGAGGATGAGTCAGAAAAGAAGGGGCTCGACGCTGTGCGTGAACATCCAGAACAATCTGCCACCAGTACGGTCAAGCTCGACAATCAGACCTATTTCAGGGCCATCTACGCAGACCGCGCTGTCAGCCAAGCCTGCGTTGGCTGCCACAATACCCATCCGCGCAGTCCGAAGAAGGACTTTAAGTGGGTGACGTCATGGGTGGTCTGGTGATCGAAATTCCGCTGGAGAAATAGCAGCGACGTCTCAATGTGCTGTGAACCTGGTGCCGTTCAGTCACCTTCGACACAACTCTCTTTTACGATACGGCGGAGGATCGTGAAGGAGCAGAGTCGTTCGATGAAATTGCAATCTTGCGCGGAGAGGGAAAGGTCAATTGTTGTGCCCACCTAAGATTTGGACAGACTTTAGGTGACAGGAAGGCGATGTCATGTCCTCTTTGAACAGGTTCAGGTCCTAAACCGAGGTCCTCGGTAACTCAAACCGGATGGTTCGCAAAGCATACAGCTCGGGGAGGCGCAGATGGGTGAAGTTCCCACCGCCGTTGCGAGAGGAGAGGGTCAGTCGTGGAGGACGATAGTGAGGAGGGAACTGTGCACGTGTAACCCGTTATCGTAGTGAATGAAACCCATCTTGCGGAACCTATTCATGAAGAAACTGACGCGGGAGCGCGTAGTGCCGATCATCTCGGCGAGCATTTCCTGGCTGATCTTCGGAATGACCTTTTCTGGCTTGCCTTCTTTCCCGAAGTGGGCCATTAACAACAGTACTCGCGCCAGCCGCTTCTCGCTCGAGTTAAAGAGTTGATCCACCAAGTCCTCTTGGATGCGAATGTTGCGAGCCAGTATATACGCAAGAAACAGCGCGGAGAAGGCGGGATCGTCTTGGAGCACTCGAAGCATCGTCTGTTTGTCGATGCGGACGAGCCTGGAGTCTTCCATGGCAGTCGCCGTGGTCAATGCACCAGCTGCGCGGCGAGACCCCCTTCCCCGAAAAAGCTGCCGGGCTCCAGCATCGCGACGACGGCTTCTTTGCCCTGCTGCGAGACCACGGTCAGCATGACCCTGCCCGCCTGGACATAGAAGACGGCCTCCGCCGCATCCCCTTGCGAACAGATTACCTGCTTCTTGGGGAGGTCAGCGGGGTTTTTCCACTGCCGACTTCGCGAGAAAGGTCTGGGGGTTGAACTGGGGGGGTTGTTTGCGCGCCATCAGTAGATCTTCGTTCATTGAGGGGCTAGCCTGCAAAGTATGGGCCGAATAAGTGGAATAATTAGGAAAATACCAGGAAAATAGGCCCAAGAGTGGAACCTGGGACGGGGCTTCTTTAGGAGCTCATTGCGCAAGGCAATGTCTGCCTTAGCTGTGATGGAACAATCTTCAAGCTACCCGTAAAATGTAAGCAAGTCAAACAATCTGACAAAACGAGCGTCGGCCAAGAGACCTCGCGCTGCGCCCCCTCTTCCTTCCCCACCACAGCGGAGAGATATGTCGCCGTACAGGTCGGGTCCATCTTTGACACCATCGCCTCCCGAACAAGCCCCTCATTTCCTGGTGGCGTGTGGTTGCAGATTTGCGGAAATCGTCGCGTGTCTGTTAAAGGATGCAAGCATAAGTTCAGGGGAACACTCATAGAGGTCTTCGAGCAATTGGCCGGGAAAGCCGGGTATCTCTCGCTTGACACCTGTGCGTCTTGCAAAGTCTACAAAGCGGTTATTCGTCCTGCCTAGTTCACGCCTTGAGCTTCTCGACCACTCCGTCATACCTCAACTTCCCCCACTCATCGAGCAGGAGTCTTCAGCGCTAGCTTCTCCCTGTGTGAGTACACTGTGTCGTGAACCGATCCAGTCGTATGACCGGCCAGCACTTCGACAATGTGATGGACCGCACCAACCGCGGAAAATACCGTATGACTGCCGAAGGACCGCGGTCCGCAACATGGTGCGAGCCGGCGTGGATCCCGCGGTCGCGATGAAGATCAGGGTGGCATCGGACTCGGACATCTTCGACCGCTACAACATCCTCTCCAAGACGGTATTTCCGAGACGCACTGGCAAAGACGGGGATGCCTACGTCGCCTCACTGCCAGGAACATTCGAACGTCGTTCCTCTTCGCCAAGGGGCGATCGGCCGGTGACATTTATGGCGAACACGGACAAAACACGGACGAAACGCAGTCTACAACAAAAAGGGGTGGACCATTCACATTGGCCAACCCCTTTCATTTTCTCTAAGTTATGTTGGTTGCGGGGGAGGGATTTAGGCATTATTTAACCCCTCCGATTCGCATCCGGCTGCAGTAGGTTCATTTTTTGCTCCGCTCTCAAGAATGCGATGCGCTCATTGTCGCCGTGGAACCTAATGCCCCAAGTAAGATACCCATACATTTCCCTTCTCTTACTTCTTTAACATGTCGCGATGAGTCTTGGCCGCCTGGTCGGCCTCTTCAGCTGCCTTTGTATACATTCCTGCAAGGGCCTCGCAGTGCTGAATCATATCGATTTTGCGGGAGACTACCCCTAGGGTCTTGATTTTTTCGATACGCTTCCGCCATCGCCATCTCGTCCTTCGCATGTTGCCGAAGATGGGCCGCTTCCTTGTCGTACCAAGCTGCCAGTGCAGCGTGATCATTTTCGGCAATCTCACCTATGGGAGGACTCGCGACCATCGCGCAGCCGACTAACCCTCCCAGCACCAACCCGCACAGAACACCGACTGAATCCATCGATTCCAAATCGTCATGATCCCCTCCTTGCGTTTAATGATCACAGCACATGGCCCCTCTTTGGAGACCATCTGAAAAATCAGCGCAAGTTCAATGCCCACGAAACGCGATGCGATGACCTAGTAAAACCACGTCCTTTGCATGCCAAGTCATAGCCGTTCATAGTAAATCGTGGCAGAAATGGACACGGCAGTGAGTGAACCTCTGGGCAAAACGCTACAGACGGCCGACGAATGAGGTGAAAGGAAGGTGTCTGTGTTTCGGTCTACGGCAGCAGTGTGCAGGCTATGGCGGGCGACGCGAGGTCTGGACGGTGTGGCGGGAGCCGTTGTCACTGATGCCTCGCTCAGTGAGACTCGCGGGATCGCCTCACCTGTCGCCACTTCCACGGCGGCACCGGCTGCGGATCGACCCACAAGCCTTTCCGCGCCGGTAGCGCTGCCTTCCATCAGGCAAAACTACATCAGCAACAGTGCTGCCGTCATTGTCCTTATAATACTCGCCGGTCTGCTCCGTGCTTTTCCTCGCATAGTTGGCAGCGATCATGATTTCCCTTTCAGGACGATGAGCACCAGGGCGACACCCACGGCCGTGAGCCCGAAGAGGGGCTTTGGCACGAGTACGAGATCCATCGGTCAGCCCGCCTTCTTTTTCAGCATCGCCAACTCTTTGTCAATCTCCGCGATGCACTCCTGGGCTTCCTTCAATGTCCTGGCCGACAGTCTGCCTTTGCGCGCCGGATGCTCCAAAAACTCCCGCCACATATTGCGGGAGGCGATCAAGTGCTCCACGGTGTTCAAGTGCGCGAGCCGCTGTGGCTCGGTATGATATTCCGCACCGCACGCATTGCAGTACAACATGCGCTCCTCCTCTTATTTGACCGCGCTCAACGTCTGGCGAGCCCATGTGACGAAGATCCTCGCGTTCTATAGATCAATTGACGGAGGCGCTCAACTGAGCCTTGGTCGATCAGCTTCGAGCCTAGTAGCATCGGTGCATCACGTGGCATCGAAAAGCAGCACGGCCAGGTCAGGTCAGGCCGCGTGCCTGATGAATGACTCTGCGCCAAGATGAACTTCGTCGTCCTGATAGTCCGGCTCACTCGAACACACCACGACCGTCTCCCGTCGGGCCAGGCGATGCTGCTCGATCACGGCGTCGTAGACATGCCCACAATTCATACACCGCCAACTCGCGGTCCACATCTCTCCAAACCCACCCTCCATGTCCAGGAAATGATCTACGAGCATGAGACCCCGGCAACGTGAGCAGTGCATGATGGCCCTCCTTGGTGCAGGCTCTGGTACTCGTCTCTCTAGGTAAGAGGATAGCGCGGGCCAGAGCCGGCGGTAGACCCAGAGGAGGTACTGCAGAAGTAGGGCGTGGAGGGTCCCAGCATCGCGGGTGACGACGGTCACACGCGCTCAGGGCGGGCAATAGGAATTGGTCTTTAGGAATGGAGTTGCCACCATCCCTCTTCTGCAGGGGCGTCGGCCCCCGTCGTAGGAATGTGGCGGAGGGGGAGATCGGATAGGCTTACATGAGCGCGTGACAGGTACGGAGGTGTCCAGACGTGCCCCGGTTCACCTGCACAATAACGCCAGTGGAGAGACCGACATCGCGCCACCGCATGCCATCTGATCTCAGGCAGCCAAGGCAATACCTTCGATTTTGAAGGGGAGAGCGGGCATCAACGACGGGTGTAGAGGCTGCCCTCCACCAGACTTATTTAGCCCGGTCGCCAGCCGCATGAGTCCCGTATAATCCCCCGTCACTTCCGCCGTCGGATACCGCCCCTCGCCATCCGCACACGGATGCAAGACGATCGCCTGCCCTAACAGCAGGCGCAGCTGCGCGCGGGCCAGATCCACGTGGCGCTGTGTCACATCGCGAGGTCGGTGATCAGGGCCTTGAAGCGCCCGATCGCGTCCGGGAGAAAAGCTGCCACCTTTGCGATATTCTTTTGCTGACCCTGCACCGTATGGAGCAGCGTGGTGCGTTCAGCTTCGGCCCGCTCGAGCGCCCTCTTCGTGCTGGGCGTGAGTATGCCCGCCTTGATCGCGACCATGATGTTTTCAATCTCTCGGTCCACGTCCTGGAGGCGTTTCTTGGCTTGCAGGAGATCAGGCTTCCCTGTGCGTCGGTGCTCGGTCAAGAGCCCGGCCACTTCCCGAGTGAATACCGCCTGGCCCTCTTCGGTGAACAAGTCGCGCTGGATTGCCTCCAGCAGCAGCTCTTCGACAAGCTTGCGTGGGGCCATTGTCGTATTGGTGCAGACGGAAAGGCCCCGGTATTTCCAGCCGCTGCAGCCATAGCGGGTCGGGTCGAGAATCACGAATTTGTGCCCGCATTCTCCGCACCTGAGGAGGCCAGAGAACAGATATTTTGGTCCACGTCCCGTCCGCGCGTTGGCATGTAGGGCAGTGCGGATCGCTGTGATCGCCTGATGGACGTTCTGTTGTCGCCTCTTCACGCGCTCCCACAATTCTTCATTGATAATGCGAAGATGCTCAGCAGAGTGTCGGATCCAGTCCTGTTCCTCGCACAGGAACCGCTGTTTTCTTTTCGTGTCGGGATCCTTCACCCAGCGCGAACGGCCCCAGGTCAGTCCGCCCTTATACAGTCGATTGTTGAGCATCCCAAGCCCATATTTCACATTTCCATAGGTAAACGCGGCCCTTGCGCCTTGCTTCGTCTCCCACCTAGAATACGCCACCCTGCGAGGCTTTCATGCCCTTCACGCTTCGTCCCTTCCGTTGCCTTCCTGGTCCATTGTCCCGTCACCTATCGCTGTCAGTGCGGCCTGTTCGTTACTCCTCACCTTTCCGACGGAACGGAGGCAATATGAAAACATGGGTTGTCATAACATTCCTGTTCATTGTACCTGCTGTGAGCAGCTTAGAAATGATTTTGGCTTGGCTACCTTGGCAACCAAAGATTGGCAAACCGCAAAGTTTTGGCCACAGGGTGGCCAAACTATCGGAGCAACGGCATGGCGCTGACACAGTGGCGACAATTGTGGGTGAACATCACGGGGTCAATTATACAGATCTGGATTGGTGATGGGTCGGAGCATTGTGACCAACCGGGATCAGAGGGACAGGAGGGGCAGTACCTTAGTCACTAGTGACTCGGTTGCTTGAAGAGATATCGAATGCGCTTCTGCATGGTGACCACATTCTATCCTCCCTACCATTTTGGCGGGGATGCTCTTTTCGTGCAGGCATTGGGTCGCGCATTGGTGGCTCGAGGGCATCATGTTGAGGTCGTGCATTGCGAAGATGCCTTTCGCCTGCAAGGCAGGGAGCAATCGGCTGGTGGAGGCGAGCAGGACGGAGTACTGGTGCACCGCATTCGCAGCCCTTTCGGGATGCTGTCTCCTCTGATCACCCAACAGACAGGCAAGCCGGGAGTAAAGACGGCACAGCTCCGAGCTGTGCTCGACCGGGATTTCGATGTCGTCAATTTCCACAACATCTCTCTCATCGGGGGACCCGGTGTGCTTCCGATGAGCCGGGCACCTGTGGCGCTCTATACCTTGCACGAACACTGGCTTCTTTGTCCCACGCATATCTTTTGGAAGAACCAGCAGCAGGCTTGCGAACGTCCGGAATGTTTCACCTGTTGTCTCCGTTCAGGGGTTCCGCCTCAATTATGGCGTTATACAGACATAATTCCGAGAAGTCTGGCCCATGTGGACGCACTGTTAGCCCCAAGCGAATTCACGGGGCAACAGCACCGTGCTGCGGGATTCACCACGCCTATTATTGTTTTGCCGACGTTCTCCAGCCTGGAGCCCGAATGCGTCGTGCCGCATGTTTCTGGAGAACGGCCGCGCTTCCTGTTTGTCGGCAGATTAACAGCCTCCAAGGGCATCCGATTTCTTTTAGAGGATTTTGCCACATTGCCTGAATTCGACCTAGATGTCATTGGAGACGGAGAGTTGCGGCAATTGCTTCAAGCCCAATATGTCGGGCACCCCCACATTCGTTTTCTTGGCTCCGTTCCGCAACAACAACTGGTAAATGCCTATCAGAGCGCGACCGCCCTCATCCTTCCCTCGCTGGCACCGGAAGTGTTTCCCCTGACCGTGCTCGAAGCGCTGGCTTGTGGAACCCCGGTGGTCGTGCATGACGCTGGTGGGAACCGGGAAGCAATCGAAAAAACCGGAGGCGGATTCGTGTATCGGACAGCAGAAGAACTCCGCTGCCATCTCTTCATCCTTGCGCAGAACCCCACCGTGCGAGAAACACTCGCGCAGCGGGCTCGTATCGGGTACGAGCAATTCTATTCTCGAGAACACTATATGTCTCGCTATCTCGGCATCATAGAGGCCATGAGAAAAGAGAAGCGTGCTGTGAATGGCCGAGTAGAGGTCGTCGGAACATGAGCAGCAGCTGTCAAGCGGAACACAACTCTCAAGGTCCGGCTGGCTATCCCTTCATCGGACACCTTCTCGCGTTCCTGTCCGACAAGCTTGGTTTTCTGTCGCGGTGTGCAGCAACCTATGGAGAAGTGATCAAGCTCAAAATCGGGGAGCTGACCTTCCTCATAAACAATCCGGAAGACATCAAACATATCTTGATTGTGAATCCCGACAACTACTTCAAATCACCTCGCATGACCAGTGCGGGAGGGAAGCGTTTGTCGGGAGCCGGTCTGCTAACCAGCGTGGGGGCCGCACATCTCAAGCAGCGGAGGATGATGCAACCGGTGTTCTATCGGAAGACCGTGGAGAATTTTTCAAAGATCGTTACAGAGGGCATTGAACAAATGCTCGCTCAATGGGCAAACCGTTCAGAGTTGGATCTCAGCCTCGAGATGATGGGGTTGGTCCAGCGGAATATCGTCAGGAGCGTGATGGGATCTGACGTGGACGGTGACATGCCAACCTTGCTCGAGGCAATCACCATACGACGTCTCTACATGGAACACGTATTCTTTTCCCCGTTACCTGAATGGGTGCCGAGTCCAATCGGTTGGAGGTATCGCAGCGCGATGCAGCGCATTGATACCCTCGTGTATCGAGCGATTCATGCGCGCCGCATGCGTCCAAGGGACGCCGTAGACATGCTGTCGTTGCTTCTCTTAGCGAAATATGATGATGGAACTGGGATGACGGATCAACAGGTTCGCGATGAAGCTGTAACGCTCTTCATTACAGGGTATGAGACCATGGGAGAGGCGTTGACGTGGACCTCCTACCTCTTATCCCAACATCCGGATATCGAAGCCAAATTCCTTGCCGAAGTGGATGACGTTCTCGGCGGTCGAATGCCCGGTGCGGAGGATCTTCCCAACCTCCCGTACACCGGGATGATACTCGCCGAATCGCTGCGGTTGTTTCCTCCTACCTGGATCTTCGTCAGGATTGTGCAGCATGAGGACACACTGCCGAGCGGCGCCACAATTCCTGCAGGATCAAAAATGTATCTGTGTCCGTATGTCATGCATCGCCATCCTCGATACTTTCCGGATCCTGAGCGGTTCGATCCAGAACGGTTTACGGAAGCAGCCAAGAAGGGGCGCCCACAGTTTGCCTACTTTCCATTTGGCGGAGGAGCGCGCGTCTGTATCGGCGAGCACTTCGCCAAGATGGAAGGCATCCTGGTTTTGGCCTCCATTGCGCAGCGGTTTCGATTGTCTTTGGTTCCAGGACAGACGGTCGTCCCTGAGCCGAAGATGACTTTGCGGCCTAGAGGAGGAGTTCGAATGCGAGTGTCCCGGCGAAGTCAGTGGTAGGACATAGACATGAGAAACGGTGAACCAATCGTGTCGGTCGTCATTCCGACTTTGAACAGGCCGCAATTGGTTGTGCGAGCGGTACGAAGTGTATTGGCGCAGACCCTGGAAGCGATCGAAGTGATCATTGTCATAGACGGTCCGAACGAAGTGACGGTACAGGCCCTTCGCCAAATTGACGACTCCAGGGTGCGAGTAAAACAATTACCATTGCGTGTCGGGACTGGAGCGGCCCGCAATGCCGGAGTCAAAGAATCTCGAAGTCCATGGGTGGCTTTCTTGGATGATGACGATGAATGGTTCCCTCAGAAGCTTGAAGCCCAGCTCCAGACGGCGCAACAGTCGACTTATCGATATCCAATTGTGTCGTGTCGCCTGATTGTACGCAGTGAAATAGGCGATGTGGTCTGGCCAACAAGGTGTCCGAGAGCAGGCGAATCCGTGAGCGAATATCTCTTCTGCCGAACGAGTGTCTTCTCCGGAGAGGGATTGATTGGGGCTAACACAATTTTCGCGATGAAAAAGGTCTTACAGACGGTGCCCTTTAGAGATGAACTACAGAGGCACGAGGATATGGACTGGTTTCTGCGGGCAGTCACACTCGATGGCGTAGGAGTCCAATTTGTGCCCATGCCTGAACCATTGGTGATTTGGCATAGAGAAGAAACCCACAATTCAATGAGCCGCAGAACGGATTGGCGGTATTCGCTCACCTGGATCAATGAAAACAAGCACCTGGTTACACCCAAAGCTTACGCTTCCTTCCTCCTGACCTGGCTCAGTGCGAATGCAGCGCGGGAAGGGGATCGAAAGGCATTCTTAGTGCCTCTACGAGAAGCCTACCATCACGGCAAACCGACCGTTCTCTAGGTAGGGCTGTATTTTGGAATGTGGCTGATACCTCAAAGGATTCGGAACAGGATTCGAATAAGTTTCCAAAAACGGGATCTGCGGGGCTTCTTTGGATGGGCACGAGCAGGATGAGTTCAACCGATTGTGTCGGTCGTCATTCCGACTCTGAACAGCCGGTTGTGCGAGCGGTACAGAGTGAATCGGGTCAGACTCTTCATGCTATCGAAGTTGTGGTCTTTGTCGTGCGATAGCGAGTCTTTTGAAAATTGCCTGTTTTGCACTCTTAATCAGCGGGCCTAGGTTCAAGTCCCAGGCATCTTGCCGCTTGAGTATCGCTAAGCCGCCAAGCATCTTACGTTGATTTGGAAGGTCAGCCGGTTGGTTCCCCCTTCGGCAAATCCCCTTGGGGACACCAGCCGCTGTGGTGAATTTTGTGACAAGTCCAGGCGGGAACGGAAATGAAAAAACGCAAAGAATTCGGCCGTACCGTCGCTTTCCTGTCTATCGTGACGTACAAGGCTGGGTCGTTGGGGCCGCGTCGGAAATGGTTCCTGTCTGGGTTCAAGGTTCTAGTGCAACACCAGTATCCTGGTCAATCCAGGAACCAAGGAGTTGCACATGGCCCACTATCGACGATTGACTCTCATGGAACGTGAAGAATTGAGTCGCATGTTGGCTGCTGGGTATAGCCTCCGAGCCACCGCTCAGGCGCTGAGTCGCGCCCCGAGCACGCTGTCGCGTGAACTCACTCGCCATCGGACCTCGCCCGTCACCTATCGAGCGGTGCCCGCCCATCAACGGGCGCAGCGCTGGGCCCACCAGCCACGCAAGCCCCGGAAGCTCGCGGTCCAGCCCCGCTTGCGCACCGCCGTCTTGCAGCTGCTCGCGCAGCGCTGGTCCCCCGAACAGATTGCTCACGGGTTGCCGCAGCGGTATCCTGACGAACCGACGATGCGGATCTCGCATGAAGCCATCTATACCTATCTCTATGTGCTGCCCTGCGGAGCGTTGAAGCGGGAACTCGCCCGCTATCTGCGCCGCCGCCATCGGTTTCGTCGGCCCCACAAGGTGCGGCTCTCGTCGCGGCCCATTCAGGACCTGATCAGCATCGACGAGCGGCCACCAGAGGTCGCGGATCGCACGGTGCCGGGGCATTGGGAGGGCGACTTGCTGGTCGGCCATGCCAATGCGTCGGCGCTCGGCACGCTGGTGGAGCGGACCACGCGGTTTACGCTGCTGGTGCCGCTGAAAGCCAAGGACGCGGCCACCGTGCGGCAGGCCTTCGCGCGCGAACTGCGGACGCTGCCGGCTCAGCTCCGCCGCTCCCTCACGTACGACCAAGGACCGGAAATGCGGGAGCACCGGCTCTTCACGAAGCAGACGAAGATGCGGGTCTATTTTGCCCATCCACATTGTCCCTGGGAGCGAGGCACGAACGAGAACACCAATGGGCTGCTGCGCCAGTTCTTTCCCAAGGGGACGCGGTTCACTCAGCTGTCTCGCGCGCGAGATCAAGCGGGTGCAGGTGATGCTCAACGATCGGCCGCGGAAAATTCTGAACTGGCACAGCCCCGCGCATGCCTTTCACCAACTGTTGCGCTAGGATCTTGAATGCACACTGCCACCGTTTCCCCCCTCTCCATAACTGTATGACGGTATGGGAAAACGAGACGCGTCAGTTCCTGCTCGTCGCATTTGTTTGTGTCGTCTACCTCAGCATGGAAAGCCTCTGCTACTTAGGCCTTTTTCCTTGCTCCGCGCAAAGGGTTTTGATTACCAACCGCTCCCATCTGTCCTCCTCCCAGGCACAAAAGAATATGATTCAATGACCCGTCTTGAGGACGGCGCTCCTCGGAATCCTACAAACCCCGTTTTGGGCTGGTCGACGAAACCGCTCGTGCACACACAGCAGGTCAGGACCAACTCGCAAGGCATTCGATCAGAGCACGAATACTCTCAGCGACGTTCCTTCACACGTCATACGGGTGTCGGCGTTTGGCGACTCGTTCACCTTCGGCAGCGACGTCGCAAACGACGATCACGTGGGAATCGCAGTTGGAGGAGCAAGACGCGCGCTTTGAGGTTCTGAATTTTGGCACGGGGGCTTATGGCTTGGATCAGGCCTACCTGCGGTATTTGCAGGATGGAGTCCCTTTTCATTCAGACATCGTCATCATTGGATTCATGTCTGAAAACATTTACCGCAATCTAAATGTGTTCCGTCCATTTTATAGCTCATTGTACAAGACGGAGCTATATACCAAACCTCGATTCTCAGTCGAGAACGGGAATCTCATTCTCTTCAACACCCGTTAACGAGCGAGGCAGACTATGTGCGCCTCGTAACCAATGATGAAACAGTGCTCAAAGAGATCGGAAGCAAGGATTATTACTATCAGATTGGATACCTCTCCGGAGCGATGGATCAGCTTGCCTTCCGTTCGCTTGTTGAAGATCGCGACGCGAAGTCTGAAGGAGCGGCTGAATCCGGTGGTGACGCGTGAGGGCTCCTATGCGGTCACTTCAGAGGCCTTCCGCCTCACGACTCGGCTTCTTGAGGCCTTCTATTGTGCTGCGCTGCAACATGAATCCTTGCCCGTGATCGTCATCTATCCGGACCTCGGAGATCTCAACCGCCATCGTGACCATCAGTCGAAACGGTATGAGCCCTTGCTTGAGCACTTACATATGAACGGTTTTCGGTATCTCGATCAACTCGACGCGCTTGTCGCCTATGATCCCCGCGTTCCAGAAGACGAACTCACCGTTGATTGGGGGCATTTCTCTCGGCTTGGGAACAAGATCGCGGCGAGTTATCTACAAGACTACTTGAGGAAGGAAGGCCTGGTTTCCAGAGATGCCATTAAATCGTTCACACGCGAAGCCCGCGCAAATGACAACTGCCGTCCAAACACCAACTAACCAAACCTTCTGGCGCTAAAGCCACCGTGTGTGGCTGGTGCAGGTGGTAGCCGGAAGTATGCACCAAATAATGTGATTTTAGCGGAGTTGCGATGAAGAGCGCGAAGATCAGGGCTAGGGCTATGGGCAGACCCTGCACCTATCCCGCCCTGGGAGTGGCGGAAGAGGAAAAAGCATGAGTAGGCAGGCTTATTTCTTGGCATTGGCGCGCTTGGGTTCAGCCTGCGTAGCTCTCAGCGGGACCCGGATTTTCGGGCCGAAAAAATGTGCGCCGCGGTTGCCCCTGCCACCAGACTCCTTTGAACAAGAAACTAGCCGCAGTAATCCCGCATAGTCACCGGACACTTCGGCCGTCAGATACCGTATGTTGACCCATCCGCTATTCGGATGGATTCAAGATCTGTTCCCCTAACAGCACCCGCAGCAGGCCACGTGCCCGATCGACCTGGAACTGTGTCACCTTTGCGAGGTCGTTGATCAATGCCTTGAATCGACCGATCGCGTCCGGGAGCAGGGTAGGGATTTCTTCGATGTAGGGCAGCAGGTGCGCCACCGCCTGCTTCATGACGCGCGCGCTCTTCACCACCTGCGGCAGGAACATCTTGCCCTGGCCGAACAGGTCGCCGACGATGTTCATGCCGGCCATCAGCGGGCCTTCGATCACGTGCAGCGGCCGCGCCGCCGGCGCGGATGCCTGCCAGCTCTCTTCGGTGTCGGCGACGATGAAGTCGTTGATGCCGTGCACCAGCGCGTGGCTCAGGCGCTCGTCGCACCGGGCTTGGCGCGCCAGGCGAGCCTTGGCGCTGTCGTCCTTGGCCGCGCCCTTGGCGCTTTCGGCCACTTCGACCAGCCGCTCGCCGGCATCGGCGCGGCGGTTCAGCACCACGTCTTCGACGCGCTCGCGCAGCACCGGCTCCAGGTCGTCGTACACGCCCACCATGCCGGCGTTGACGATGCCCATGTCCATGCCGGCCTGGATGGCGTGGTACAGGAACACGGTGTGGATCGCCTCGCGCACCGGGTCGTTGCCGCGGAAGCTGAAGCTCACGTTGCTCACGCCGCCGCGACACCTTGGCGCCCGGCAGGTTCTGCTTGATCCAGCGCGTGGCCTCGATGAAGTCGACCGCGTAGTTGTTGTGCTCCTCGATGCCGGTGGCGATGGCGAAGATGTTCGGGTCGAAGATGATGTCTTCGGGCGGGAAGCCCACCTCGTCGACGAGGATGCGGTAGGCGCGCTCGCAGATCTCGATCTTGCGCTCGTAGGTGTCGGCCTGGCCCTTCTCGTCGAAGGCCATCACCACGGCGGCCGCGCCGTAGCGGCGCACCAGCTTGGCCTGGCGCTTGAACTCGTCCTCGCCTTCCTTCAGCGAGATCGAGTTGACGATGCCCTTGCCCTGGATGCACTTCAGGCCGGCCTCGATGACGCTCCCACTTCGAGCTGTCGATCATGATCGGCACGCGCGCGATCTCGGGCTCGCCGGCGATCAGGTTCAGGAAGCGCACCATCGCGGCCTTGCTGTCGAGCATGGCCTCGTCCATGTTGATGTCGATGATCTGCGCGCCGTTCTCCACCTGCTGGCGCGCCACGGCCAGCGCCTGCTCGAAGTCGCCGTTCAGGATCATCCGCGCGAACGCCTTCGAGCCGGTGACGTTGGTGCGCTCGCCGATGTTGACGAACAGCGTGCCCGCGCCGATGGTCACCGGCTCCAGGCCGGACAGCTTCATCGGCGGGATCGGCGGAGTGGCATGGCGGTGTCGGTCATGCGCGGCCTCGGGAATCTGCGCGCCTCGGTACCGCGGCGGGCTCACCCGCGGCGCCTGAGCAGGCCGGGGTGAGCGCCGTTGCACCAGGCGCTTGCCGGCCTGCGGTCCGAGCCTGGCAGCATCGTCCACGACGCCGTCGCAACGCTCCTCGGCGAAGCCGCGATTCTAGCAAACTTTGCGCGAACTCATGAGCCCATCGTTGTCGGCGCAGCCTGCGGGAGCCTGCCAAGCCAGCATGTAGCGTAATTCGCTTGCCTGCGGCGCTTGCCGCAATGACCGTCGGGCAGGTTGTGCGTGCGAGGCCACCCGACGACCGCGGCGCCGGCACCGCGACGGCACGCTGCGCCGGGAGCCGTCGGGGCCGCGCCACCACCGTGCGCGCGCAGCCGCCGTGCGTTGACGGGCGAAGTGAGCTGCGCTGGAAGCAGCAGTTCGAACGGCACGCCGGTCGCGGTGGTGGCCGAAGCGACGGCGCGATGCGCGTCGACGGGCCTGACCATGCGCGAGCCGCTGCTGCTCGGCGGCCAAGTGCTGCGCCTTCGCCGCGGCCTGCGACAAGCGCGGCGACAAGTCGCCGGCTGCGCCAGGCCAGCGCCAAAGTGCTGTGGCAGCACCGCGGCCCGCAGCGCGCGCGCCGCCATGCGCAACTACCTGTGCAGCCGCGGCGCGATCGGCCTGCGTGGGTCAGCGCGCCGCCAGCGAACGGCACGGTCATGCTGCGCGTCGTGCCAGGTGCGGTGGCGATCGACAAGCTCGACGACGCTGCGCCGCCGCCGCCGTCGACGCCTTCCCGGGCGACCGGCTGAGTCGCGCCCGGCCTTCAGGCCGCGTTAACCAGCTCGCTGAACAACGGGCCGCGCCGGCAGCGCGGCCGGTAGCGGCGCCACGCGCTGCGCGATCTCGCGCGATGTGCTCGGGCGTGGTGCCGCAGCAGCCGCCGACGATGTTGACCAGCCCGCTCGGCGCGAACTCGTCGCAGCAGGCGGCCGGTGACGTCGGGCGTCTCGTCGAAGCCGGTCTCGCTCATCGGGTTGGGCAGGCCGGCGTTGGGGTAGCAGCTGATGAAGGTGTCGCCGGCCACGCTTGGCCAGCTCCTCGATGTAGGGGCGCATCAGCGCCGCGCCGAGCGCGCAGTTCAGGCCGACGGCCAGCGGCCGCGCGTGGCGCACGCTGTGCCAGAACGCGGTCACGGTCTGGCCCGACAGGATGCGGCCCGAGGCGTCGGTCACGGTGCCGCTGATGATCACCGGCAGGCGCTCGCCGGTGTCCTCCATCAGCTCGTCGAGCGCGAACATCGCGGCCTTGGCGTTGAGCGTGTCGAAGATGGTCTCGACCAGGAACAGGTCGCACGCCGCCTTCGAGCAGCGCCTCGGCCTGCTCGTGGTAGGCGGCGCGCAGCTCGTCGAAGCTGACGTTGCGCGCGCCGGGGTCGTTGACGTCGGGGCTGATGCTGGCGGTCCGCGGCGTCGGGCCGAGCGCGCCGGCGACGAAGCGCGGCTTGTCGGGCGTGCTGAACTTGTCGCAGGCCGGCGCGGGCGAGGCGCGCCGCGGCCAGGTTCATCTCGCGCGCCAGGTGCGCCAGGCCGTAGTCCTCCTGCGCGACGCGTGGTGGCGCCGAAGGTGTTGGTCTCGATGATGTCGGCGCCGGCGGCCAGGTAGCGCCTCGTGGATGTCGCGGATCACGTCGGGCCGCGTCAGCTGCAGCAGCTCGTTGTTGCCCTTCAGGTCCTTGCGGGTGGTCCTTGAAGCGCTCGCCGCGGTACTCGGCCTCGCCGAGCTTGTAGCGCTGGATCATGGTGCCCATCGCGCCGTCGAGGATGACGATGCGCTGCTGCAGCATGGCGGGCAGCGCGCGCGCGCGGGTGTAGTGGGGAATGGAGGAAACCATCAACAACATTCTCGCTGAAACCGATGCCCTCCGTCCGTGCCAAGATTGGCTCCCACTGATCAGCCCTTTGCCACTCGTCGATACCGCGATGTCTCCCGCCCCAACACCACGCCTGCGCGCCGCGACAAAGCCGAACGCCCGGCCGCTGTTGACCGTCCCCGAGCAGACTCTGCGGCGCATGCTGCACATGCACGGCCTGCGCCTCAACCTGAAACCCCGCGATCTGCCGGGCCAACCTGACATCGTGCTGCCCAGACGCCAAACCGTCATCTTCCTGCGCGGCTGCTTTTGGCATGGCCATGGCTGCGAGCTAGACCGTGCCGCCGCCCGATTCAATGCCGGAACCTGGGCCGAGAAGATCGCCACCAACCAGCTCCAAGCCGAACAGGATCAAGCCGCCCTGCGCTGTGCCGACTGGCAAGTCGAGACGGTTTGGGAATGCCAGATCGAGCAGCGCAGTGTCATCGATCAGCTGGCCGAGCGCTTGCTGCGACGCTGAGTACCGCTGATGACCTTGCCTGATGGCCTCTACGACTTGCTGGTCACCGAAGGACTGGCCCGCTCGCTGGCTGCTCTGGACCCCCCGACCGTGTCGAGTTGCGCGTACCCCAGCGGCGGGAGGACGCTGCCGACTTGCTGGTGGGTCCGATCGGCCGCCAGCTCGGTGCCGCCCTCGACGACGTTACCAGCGACGACACCGGCAAGGCGCGACCACACTTGAACTGGTCAACGGCTCTGCTGACCATGCTGCGTCAGCGGCTCGGAAGCGGCAGCGTTGAAGGCCGCCCGCCGCAGGGACGGGTGACGTTGTCGACTTGGTCTCGCCCCCACTGCGTGTGCTCAGGGCGGTGCAACGCGACCGGCAGCCCCCTGCCTCGCCCGAGATCGGCCTGGCCGCGCCCTGGCTGTTCACCGCCGGCAAGGGTTCGCCTTCGCTGCTGCAGGAGATCCGCCGCGAACTGGCCTCCGGCGATCAGGTCGACATCCTGGTCAGCTTCATCACGGTGTCGGGCGTGCGCAAGCTGCAGGACGTGCTGCAGCAGATCACCGCCACGGGCGCGCACGGGCGTGGGCCACGCGCCTGCGCATCCTCACCACCACCTACACCGGCGCGACCGAGGCGCGCGCGCTGGACGAGCTGGCGCGCCTGCCCGGCTGCGAGGTGCGGGTGTCGCTCGACGGCCGGCGCACGCGCCTGCATGCCAAGGCCTGGCTGTTCCAGCGCAAGACCGGCTTCGGCTCGGCCTATGTCGGCAGCGCCAACCTGTCGGGCGCCGCGCTGACCGGCGGCCTGGAATGGACCGTCAAGCTCACCCAGCGCGCGCAAGAGGCGCTGTTCGCCCGCGCCGTGGCGCACTTCGAGACGCTATGGGCCGACACCGAGTTCCAGCGCTACGACCCGGACAACGTAGAGCATCGCATGCGCTGGCCGCCGCGCTCGGCCGCGAGTCCTTCGGCAGGCGAGCCCACCGCGCACGATCAGCTTCTTCGACCTGCAGCCCAAGACCTACCAGCAGGAGATGCTGGAGCAACTGGCCGCCGAGCGCGCCCACGGCCGCAGCCGCAACCTGCTGGTGGCGGCCACCGGCACCGGCAAGACGGTGGTCGCGGCCTTCGACTATCGCAACACCTGCCGCATCGAAGGCGGCCGCCCGCGCCTGCTGTTCGTCGCCCACCGCGAGGAGATCCTGCGCCAGGCGCTGCGCACCTACCGCGAGGTGCTGCGCGACCCCGAGTTCGGCGAACTGCTGGCCGGCAGCCACGAGCCCGAGCGCTGGGACCACCTGTTCGCCACCATCGACAGCGTGACCAGCCGCGACCTGGTGGCCACCGTCGGCGCCGACCACTGGCACACCGTCGTGGTCGATGAATGCCACCGGCTGGCGGCCGACCGCTTCGATGCCTTCGTCAACGCCGTTCGCCCGCAGCGTTCTGCTGGGCCTGACGGCGACGCCCGAGCGCAGCGACGGCCAGCCCATCGCCCAGTACTTCGATGCACGCCCCGACGGCAGCCCGGCGGTCGAACTGCGCCTGTGGCACGCGCTGGACCTGCAACTGCTGGCGCCGTTCGAGTACTACGCCTGCGACGACGCCACCGACTTCTCCGCCGTGCCCTGGGACAGGCCGGGCGAACGTGAGGCGGTCGACAAGCTGGTCACCGGCAATGACGTGCGCGCCCGGCTGGTGGTCAACGAATGGCGCCGGCTGGCGTCCGACGCCGCGCGGTCGCGCGCCATCGTCTTCTGCGTGTCGGTCGCGCACGCCGAGTTCATGACGGACTGGCTCAACCGCGCCGGCCTGCCGGCCGCCTGCGTGGTCGGCACGACCGCGAGCGACGAGCGGCGCCGGGCGCCGCAACGCCTGCTGCAGCGGCGAGCTGTGCGCGCTGGTGACGGTCGACCTCTACAACGAAGGCATCGACCTGCCGATGGTCGACACGCTGTTGCTGCTGCGGCCCACGCAGAGCCCGGTGCTGTTCCAGCAGCAGATCGGCCGCGGCCTGCGCCTGGCGCCGGGCAAGGAGAGCTGCCTGGTGCTCGACTTCGTCGGCCAGCACCGCACCGAGTTCCGCTTCGACCGCCTGTTGTCGAGCCTGACCGGCCTGTCGCGCCGCGAGCTGGTGGACGGCGTCGAGAACGGCTTCGGCAGCCTGCCGCCAGGCTGCCACATCCACCTGCAGCGCCAGACGCGAGAGCAGGTGCTGCAGGGCCTGCGCGCGTTGACGACGCAGAACTGGCGCCGCCTGAAGACCGAGCTGCAGACCTACGCAGCGCTGCGCGGCCGCGCCTCGGTGCGGCTGGCCGACTTCCTGCACGACCAGGCGCTGGAGCTCGAAGACGTCTACCGCGCGGGCACCGGCCAGGGCCGCAGCGGCTGGACGGCACTGAAGCGCGACGCCGGCCTGATCGTCGCGGAGCCGGGCCCCGAAGAGGACTACTTCAGCCGCCGCTTCGGCGACCTGCTGCATGTGGACGACCCGCAGCGGCTCGACGTGATGGCCGCGGTCGGCGCGCGACCAGCGCCAGCCGCCGGCGCTCGATGCGAAGGATGCGCTGGGCGTGCAGATGCTGGCCTACCAGATCGATGGCCGGCACGAGCAGGCGGCAGGCCCCGACGCTTTCATTGAACGCATCGAGCGTCACCCCGCCATCGCCGCCGAACTGGTCGAGCTGTCTGGCCTGCTGCAGGCCCGCAGCACGCTGAGCGCCAAGGCCGTGCCCGGGCTCGAAGACACGCCGCTGTGCCTGCACGCCGCCTATGGCGCGCGCGAGGTGCTCACGGCGGTAGGCTGGCTGACGGCGGCGCGCCGTGCGCCATTCCAGGCCGGCGTGCTGCCGCTGACCAGCCGCAAGACCGAGCTGCTGTTCGTCACGCTCGACAAGAGCGAGGGCTACCACGACCGCATCGCGTACCACGACTACGCGATCAGCGCCGAGCGCTTCCACTGGCAGACACAGAACAGCGCCGGCCCTGACACGCCCGGCGGCCGGCGCTATCTGGAGAGCCCGACCAACGGCTGGCAGTTCCAGCTGTTCGTGCGGCCGCGCAAGGGTGATGCCTACCGCGCCTGCGGGCGCGTGACGCTGGACTCGGCCGAAGGCGACCGGCCGATGAGCATCGTCTGGCGGCTGCAGACGCCGCTGCCGGCGCGGCTGTTCAGGGAGTTCAGCGTGCTGCGCGGGGTCTGATATGAACCCAACTACCGCCGCGCCAGTAGTTCCGGCGGGGCCCCCCTCGCGTTCACACAACGGGACCGTCTCCTCGCTCATCCGGTTGCCGTGATAGGTCCAACGCCAGACGTCGTTACCCCAGAACGACTCCAAGGTCACGAAAGACCCGGCTTCGACGAAAGGGGCGAGCTTCTCCATGTCGCGGGGACTCTGCACAGCCGCGCCCGGCGCACAAAGCAACTCGATGTCCGTAACTGGCGCCCTCGAGCGTCCTTGATCAGCCTCCAGCAGGTGTTGAGCATGTTTCGTTCATACACACGCTCGAAAGTATCGACCTTGGTCTGCCGCCACTCGAAACTGTGTGGGGCCCTGGAAGACATCCGTACCCATACTCCCGACTCCCAACCCTCCACGTGTGAGCCATCAACCCCGCACGAACCCGATCCCCCGCCGCTGCCGCACCTCGGGCTTGACGCGGTGCTCGCCTTCCAGCTGCGACAGGAATTCGTCCGGCCTCGAAGGCCTCGCCCAGGATGTCGATCTGCCGCTTCACCGCGGCAAAATCGCCGGGCACCAGCTGGTCCAGCTGCGCCAGCCGCGAGCGCTTGCTCGTCGCTCAACATGGCGGCAGCGGCGGGGGATAGGGTTCGTGCGGGGTTGATGCTCACACGAGGTCTGGGAGTCGATATGGGTACGGATGTCTTTCAGGGCCCCACCAGTTTCGCGTGGCGGCAAACCAGGTCGATACTTTCGAGCGTGTGTATGAACGAAACATGCTCGACACCTGCTGGAGGCTTACAAGGACGCCGAGGGGGCATTTACGGACATCGATTGCTTTGTGTGCCGGGCGCGGCGTGCGACTCCCGCTACATGGAGAAGCTCACCCCTTTCGTCGAAGCCGGGTCTTTCGTGACCTTGGAGTCGTTCTGGGGTGACGACGTCTGGCGTTGGACCTATCAGTAACCGGAATGAGCGAGGAGACGGTCCCGTTGTGTGAACGCTACGCGCCGGAACTACTGGCGCGGCGGAGTTGAGTTCATATCAGACCCCGCGCAGCACACTGAACTCTCTGGAACAGCCGTGCCGGTAGCGGCGTATTCAAACGCCAGACGATGCTCATCGGCCGCTCGCCCTCGGCCGACTCCAGCGTGACCGGTCCGCAGGCGCGGTAAGCCTCACCTTTTCGCGGGCGCACGAAGAGCTGGAACTGCCATCCATTCGTCGCGCTCTCCAGATAGCGGCGGCCGGACGGCGTGTCCGGGCCTGCGCTGTTCTGGGATTGCCAGTGGAAGCGCTCGGCACTGATCGCGTAGTCGTGGTAAGCGATGCGGTCGTGGTACCCCTCGCTTTTGTCGAGCGTGACAAAGAACAGCTCGGCCTTGCGGCTGGCAACGACAACACGCCGGCCTGTAAGGGCGCGCGACGCGATGCCGACAGCCAGCCTACCGCAGTGAGGACCTCGCGCGCACCGTAAGCGGCATGCAGGCACAGGGGCGTGTCTTCGAGACCCGCGCAGGATCGCGCCCAACGTGCTGCGGGCTTGCAGAAGGCCAGACAGCTCGACCAGCTCGTCAGCGATGGCAGGGTGACCCTCATGCGCTCAGGAAAGCCTCATGCCCCGCTGCCTGCTCATGCCGGCCATCGATCTGATAGGCCAGCATCTGCACCTCAACGCATCCTCTGCACTGAGCGCCAGGAGCTCCCGATTCGCGCCAACCCACGCGGTCATGACGTCGAGGCGGCGCGGATCGTCCACATGCAGCAGATCACCGAAACGGCGGTGAAGTAGTCCTCTTCAGGGCCAGGCTCAGCGACGATCAGGCCGGCATCGCGCTTGAGTGCCGTCCAGCCGCTGCGGCCCTGGCCGGTGCCGGCGCGGTAGACGTCTTCGAGTTCCAGCGCCTGGTCGTGCAGGAAGTCGGCCAGCCGCACCGAGGCTCGGCCGCGCAGCGCCGCATAGGTCTGCAGTTCGGTCTTCAGCCGGCGCCAGTTCTGGGTCGTCAACGCACGCAGGCCTTGCAGCACCTGCTCTCGTGTCTGGCGCTGCAGGTGGATGTGGCAGCCTGGCGGCAAGCTGCCGAAGCCGTTCTCGACGCCGTCTACCAGTTCGCGCCGCGACAGGCCGGTCAGGCTCGACAACAGGCGGTCGAAACGGAACTCGGTGCGATGCTGGCCGACGAAGTCGAGCACCAGGCAGCTTTCCTTGCCGGGCGCCAGACGCAGGCCGCGGCCGATCTGCTGCTGGAACAGCACCGGGCTCTGCGTGGGCCGCAGCAACAACAGCGTGTCGACCATCGGCAGGTCGATGCCTTCGTTGTAGAGATCGACCGTGACCAGCGCGCACAGCTCACCACTGAGCAGGCGTTGCGGCGCCCGGCGCCGCTCGTCGCTCGGCGTCGTACCGACCACGCAGGCGGCCGGCAGACCCGCGCGGTTGAGCCAGTCGGTCATGAACTCGGCGTGCGCGACCGACACGCAGAAGACGATGGCGCGCGACCGCGTAGCGTCGGACGCCAGCCGGCGCCATTCGTTGACCACGAGCCGGGCGCGCACGTCGTTGCCGGTGACCAGCTTGTCCACCGCCTCGCGTTCTCCCGGCCTGTCCCAGGGCACGGCCGAAAAGTCGGTGGCGTCGTCGCAGGCGTAGTACTCGAACGGCGCCAGCAGTTGCAGGTCCAGCGCATGCCACAGCCGCAGTTCGACGGCCGGGCTGCCATCGGGGCGCGAATCGAAGTACTGCGCGATGGGTTGACCATCGCTGCGCTCGGGCGTCGCCGTCAGCCCAAGCAGAACGCTGCGGGCGAACGGCCTTGACGAAGGCATCGAAGCGATCGGCCGCCAGCCGGTGGCATTCATCGACCACGACGGTGTGCCAGTGATCGGCGCCGACGGTGGCCACCAGGTCGCGGCTGGTCACGCTGTCGATGGTGGCGAAGAGGTGGTCCCAGCGCTCGGGTTGGTGGCTGCCGGTCAGCAGTTCGCCGAACTCGGGGTCGCGCAGCACCTCGCGGTAGGTGCGCAGCGCCTGGCGCAGGATCTCCTCGCGGTGCGCCACGAACAGCAGGCGTGGGCGCCCGCCTTCGATGCGGCAGGTGTTCCGATAGTCGAACGCCGCCACCACCGTCTTGCCGGTGCCGGTGGCCGCCACCAGCAGGTTTCGGTTGCGACCGTGGGCACGCTCGGCGGCCAATTGCTCCAGCATCTCCTGCTGGTAGGTCTTGGGCTGCAGGTCGAAGAAGCTGATCGTGCGCGGTGGGCTCGCCGCCGAAGGACTCGCGGCCGAGCGCGGCGGCCAGCGCCTGCCGATGCTCGACGTTGTCCGGGTCGTAGCGCTGGAACTCGCTGTCGGCCCACAGCGTCTCGAAGTGGGCCACGGCCCGAGCGAACAGCGCCTCCTGCGCGCGCTGGGTCAGCTTGACGGTCCACTCCAGCCCGCCGGTCAGCGCGGCGCCCGAAGGTTGGCGCTGCCGACATAGGCCGAGCCGAAGCCGGTCTTGCGCTGGAACAGCCAGGCCTTGGCATGCAGACGCGTGCGCCGGCCATCCAGCGACACGCGCACTTCGCAGCCCGGCAGGCGCGCCAGCTCGTCCAGCGCACGCGCCTCGGTCGCGCCGGTGTAGGTGGTGGTGAGGATGCGCAGCCGCGTGGCGCGCTCGCCCTGCGCGCCCGTGGCCGTGATCTGCTGCAGCACGTCCTGCAGCTTGCGCACGCCCGACACCGTGATGAAGCTGACCAGGATGTCCACCTGGTCGCTCGAGGCCAGCTCGCGGCGGATCTCCTGCAGCAGCGAAGGCGAGCCCTTGCCGGCCGTGAAGAGCCAGGGCACGGCCAGGCCAATCTCGGGCGACGCCGGGAACTGCTGATCGCGCTGCACGGCCCTGAGCACGCGCAGCGGGGGCGACACCAGGTCGACAACGTCAGCCGTCCCGCGGCGGCGCTCGAGCCGCCGCTTGCCGAGCCGCTGACGCAGCATGGCCAGCAGAGCGTTGACCAGTTCAAGTTGTGCTCGCGCCTTGCCGGTGTCGTCGCCGGTAACGTCGTCAAGGGCGGCACGAGCTGGCGGCCGATCAGACCCACCAGCAAGTCGGCGGCGTCGCCGCGCGGGTACGCGCAACTCGACGCGGCTGGGGTCGAGGGCGGCCAGCGAGCGGGCCAGCCCTCGGTCACCAGCAAGTCATAGAGGCCATCAGGCAAGGTCATCAGCGGTACTCAGCGTCGCAGCAAGCGCTCGGCCAGCTGATCGATGACACTGCGCTGCTCGATCTGGCATTCCCAAACCGTCTCGACTTGCCAGTCGGCACAGCGCAGGGCGGCTTGATCCTGTTCGGCTTGGAGCTGGTTGGTGGCGATCTTCTCGGCCCAGGTTCCGGCATTGAATCGGGCGGCGGCGCGGTCTAGCCGCAGCATGGCCATGCCAAAAGCAGCCGCGCAGGAAGATGACGGTTTGGCGTCTGGGCAGCACGATGTCGGTTGGCCGGCAGATCGCGGGGTTTCAGGTTGAAGCGCAGGCCGTGCATGTGCAGCATGCGCCGCAGAGTTTGCTCGGGGACGGTCAACAGCGCGGCCGGGCGTTCGGCTTTGTCGCGGCGCGCAGGCGTGGTGTTGGGGCGGGAGACTCGCGTATCGACGAGTGGCAAACGCTCATCAGTGGAAGCCAATCTTGGCACGGACGGAGGGCATCGGAAATTTGTTTCAGCGAGAATGTTGTTGATGGTTTCCTCCGATCACCCTACACCCGCGGCGCCGCGCTGCCCGCGCTGCTGCAGCAACGCATCCTGATCATCGACGGCGCGATGGGCACGATGATCCAGCGCTACAAGCTCAGCGAGGCCGACTACCGCGGCGAGCGCTTCAAGGACCACCCAAGGACCTGAAGGGCAACAACGAGCTGCTGCAGCTCTGACCCGGCCCGACGTGATCCGCGACATCCACGAGCAGTACCTGGCCGCCGGCGCCGACATCATCGAGACCAACACCTTCGGCGCGACCACGCGTGGCGCAGGACGACTACGGCCTGGGCCGACCTGGCGCGCGAGATGAACGTCGCCGCGGCGCGCCTGGCGCGCGCCGCCTGCGACAAGTTCAGCACGCCCGACAAGCCGCGCTTCGTCGCCGGCGCGCTCGGCCCGACGCCGCGCACCGCCAGCATCAGCCCCGACGTCAACGACCCGGCGGCGCGCAACGCCAGCTTCGACGAGTTGCGCGAGGCCTATCACGAGCAGGCCGCGGCGCTGCTCGAAGGCGGCTGCGACCTGTTCCTGGTCGAGACGATCTTCGACACGCTCAACGCCAAGGCGGCGCTGTTTGCGCTCGACGAGCTGATGGAAGCCACCGGCGAGCGCCTGCCGGTGATCATCTGCGGCACCGTGACCGATGCCTCGGGCCGCATCCTGTCGGGGCCAGACGGTGACGCGCGTTCTGGCACAGGGTGCGCCATGCCGAGCCGCTGGCCGTGGGCCTGAACTGCGCGCTGGGCGCGGCGCTGATGCGCCCCTACATCGAGGAGCTGGCCAAGGTGGCCGCCGACACCTTCATCAGCTGCTACCCGAACGCCGGCCTGCCCAACCCGATGAGCGAGACCGGCTTCGACGAAACGCCCGATGTCACCGGCGCGCTGCTGGACGAGTTTCGCCAAGGCCGGCTTCCTCAACATCGCCGGCGGCTGCTGCGGCACCACGCCCGAGCACATCGCGCGAGATCGCCGCAGCGGTCGGCCGCTACCGGCCGCGCTGCCGGCACGGCGCGATGTTCTGCGATCCGGTGGCGGCCTGAACGCCGGCGGGCTGCAGGCGCGCGCCGGGGCAGGCGCTCATCAGGCCGGTCGGCCGCGAAGCGATCTTCGCTGCTCGCATCGCCTGGTCAGCTGGACACACATCTTGACCTTGTCGGCATGTCGCGGAGGCGCACCCAATGCGCATGGCACTGCCATGCAACAGGCGCAGCGGCGGCGATCCGCATCGACCAGCAGGTCGCGCAGCGCGTCGCGCGCTGCCGGTAGCGCGCGCACTTGTCGGCGCGGTGCAGGAGGCGTAGACGGCGCAGGGCTTCGACCAGCAGCGCGGCTCGCGCTTGATCAGGCGGTCAGCGGCATCGGCGGCGCTGCAGGTGACCATCGGCTCGCGTGACGACTAGCCGTCGGCGCTTCCACGCGCCCTTCACGTCGCTCGAGCAGACGCGAGCATGAAGCTGGCGCGCGGCCGTCGCCACCGCCATGAAGCGGTTGCCCGGCCGACCGGTCGTTGCGGCCGCATGTGGCGCATCTGTACGACCTCGCGCGCGTCCCGAACGTCGCTGCATCAGCCGGTCGGGCATCAGCAGTCCGCCAGGCAGGCATCCGGCCGCCGAATGCGGCAGCCTTCTGCAGCGGCATATCGCCACAGGCTGCTCCAGAGACAGATGCTGGCTCATGCAGCGTCAGTCTATAGGCATGCGATGCTTAGAATGCGCGCTTCACTCAAGGAGCGTTGCGACGGCACTCGTGACGATCCGCTCAGGCTCGGGACGGTTGCAGGCGATGGCAGGGCGTCGTCAACGGCGCTCACCCAGGCCTATCGGCGCCGGGTGAGCAGCGACGCTCACGCGGTAGTCCAAGGCTGCGCCATGACCGAAACGCCAGTCCACGCCCCGAAGTCCCGCCCATGAAGCTGTCCGGCCTGGAGCCGGTGACCATCGGCGCCGGACTCGCTGTTCGTCAACATCGGCGAGCGCACCAACGTCACCGGCTCCAAGGCCTTCGCCCGCATGATCCTGAACGGCGAGTTCGAGCAGGCGCTGGCCGTGGCGCGCCAGCAGGTGGAAAACGGCGCGCAGATCATCGACATCAACATGGACGAGGCCATGCTCGACAGCCAGGCCGCCATGGTGCGCTTCCTGAACCTGATCGCCGGCGAGCCCGACATCGCGCGCGTGCCGATCATGATCGACAGCTCCAAGTGGGAGGTGATCGAGGCCGGCCTGCGCTGCATCCAGGGCAAGGGCATCGTCAACTCGATCTCGCATGAAGGAAGGCGTGGACGCCTTCAAGCACCAGGCCAAGCTGGTGCGCCGCTACGGCGCGGCCGCCGTGGTGATGGCCTTTGACGAAAAAGGCCAGGCCGACACCTACGAGCGCAAGATCGAGATCTGCGAGCGCGCCTACCGCATCCTGGTCGACGAGGTGGGCTTCCCGCCCGAAGACATCATCTTCGACCCCAACATCTTCGCCATCGCCACCGGCATCGAAGAGCACAACAACTACGCGGTCGACTTCATCGAGGCCACGCGCTGGATCAAGCAGCACCTGCCGGGCGCCAAGGTGTCGGGCGGCGTGTCCAACGTGAGCTTCAGCTTCCGCGGCAACGACCCGGTGCGCGAAGCCATCCACACCGTGTTCCTGTACCACGCGATCCAGGCCGGCATGGACATGGGCATCGTCAACGCCGGCATGGTCGGCGTCTACGACGACCTGGAGCCGGAGCTGCGCGAGCGCGTCGAAGACGTGGTGCTGAACCGCCGCGCCGGACGCCGGCGAGCGCCTGGTGAGATCGCCGAGACCGCCAAGAGCGCGGCCAAGGACGACAGCAAGCGCGACTGGCGCTGGCGCGCCGGCACGGTGCGAGCAGCGCCTGACCCACGCGCTGGTGCACGGCATCACCGACTTCATCGTCGCCGACACCGAAGAAGTGCTAGCAGGCCATCCAGGCCAAGGGCGGGCGGCCGCTGCACGTCATCGAAGGCCCGCTGATGGACGGCATGAACATCGTCGGCGACCTGTTCGGCCAGGGCAAGATGTTCCTGCCGCAGGTGGTGAAGAGCGCGCGCGTGATGAAGCAGGCGGTGGCGCACCTGCTGCCCTACATCGAGGAAGAAAAGCGCTGCTGGACGAGCCGCCGGCGGCGACGTCAAGCACCAAGGGCAAGATCGTCATCGCCACCGTCAAGGGCGACGTGCACGACATCGGCAAGAACATCGTCACCGTCGTGCTCAGTGCAACAACTTCGAGGTGGTCAACATGGGCGTGATGGTGCCCTGCCACGAGATCCTGGCGCGCGCCAAGGTCGAGGGCGCCGACATCGTCGGCCTGTCGGGCCTGATCACGCCCAGCCTGGAAGAGATGCAGTACGTGGCCGGCGAGATGCAGAAGGACGACCACTTCCGCATCAAGAAGATCCCGCTGCTGATCGGCGGCGCCACCACCAGCCGCGTGCACACCGCCGTGAAGATCGCGCCGCACTACGAAGGCCCGGTGGTCTATGTGCCCGACGCCTCGCGCAGCGTGAGCGTGGCGCAAAGCCTGCTGTCCGACCAGCGCGCCGCGCAGCTACATCGCCGAGCTGAACGCCGACTACGACAAGGTGCGCGACGCAGCACGCCAACAAGAAGCAGACGCCGCTGTGGCCGCTGGCCAAGGCGCGCGCCAACAAGACGCCGATCGACTGGGCCGGCTACACGCCGCCGAAGCCCAAGTTCATCGGCCGGCGCGTGTTCAAGAACTTTGACCTGGCCGAGCTGGCGCAAGTACATCGACTGGGGCCCGTTCTTCCAGACCTGGGACCTGGCCGGGCCGTTCCCGGCGATCCTGAAGGACGAGGTGGTCGGCGCCGAGGCCACGCGCGTGTTCATGCCGACGGCAAGCGCATGCTCAAGCGCCTGATCGAAGGCCGCTGGCTCACCGCCAACGGCGTGATGGCGCTGTGCCCGGCCAACAGCGTGGACGACGACGACATCGAGATCTACACCGACGAGACGCGCAGCGAGGTGGCGATGACCTGGTACGGCCTGCGCCAGCAGACCGAGAAGCACGGTGATCGACGGCGTGATGCGCCCCAGCCGCTGCCTGGCCGACTTTGTCGCGCCCAAGGCGCAGCGTGCAAGCGCCGGACTACGTCGGCGTGTTCGCCGTCACCGCCGGCCTCGGCGTCGAGAAGAAGGAAAAGCAGTTCACCGGACGACCACGACGACTACTCGGCCATCATGCTCAAGGCGCTGGCCGACCGGCTGGCCGAGGCCTTTGCCGAGCGCCTGCACCAGCGCGTGCGCACCGACCTGTGGGGCTATGCGCCGGACGAGGCGCTGACGCACGGAGGAGCTGATCGCCGAGAAATACCAGCGGCATCCGCCCCGCGCCCGGCTACCCGGCCTGCCCGGACCACAGCGTCAAGCAGCGACATGTTCGAGCTGCTGCAGGCCGACGACATCGGCATGGCGCTGACCGAGAGCCTGGCCATGACGCCGGCGGCCAGCGTCAGCGGCTTCTACCTGGCCACCCGCAGGCCGTGTACTTCAACGTCGGCAAGATCGGCGACGACCAGGCCGAGGATTGGGCGCGGCGCCAGGCGATCGATATCGTGGCGGCGCGGCGCCACCTCGCGCCCTCGCTGTAGCTCGACCGCAGCCGCTCGCGCGGGTCGGCGGGTTCCAGCGGGTTGTTGCCCGCGTTTCAGTTCAGCTGTGGCTGCTCGAGACGAATCAGATGATCAAGAAGTCCGCGGCGGTCAGCGTCCCGATCCCCGCAGCCAATTGGGCAAACTGCAGCGCGAACCCGGGTCCGTTGCCATCGCTGTCGTAGTACAGCGCGCCGATCGTCCGGTCGTAGACGATGCGGTCATTCGCATCTGCAGCGGCCTTGCCGACGCGCCATGCACTCGCCGGTAACGCGCCGTTGGCGCCGACGAAAAGATAGGCCGCGTTGTCGATGCGGATCGTGTCGTCGGCGGCGACGAAAGAATCGGTGATGCGCACGAGATTGTTCCAGGGGTTGCCCAGCGAACTGAAGACGAACGAGTCGCGCCCGGCGCCGCCGGTCAGCGTGTCCGTTGCCCACGAAGCCGTCGAGGCGGTCGTTGCCCGCGCCGCCGGACAAACGATTGGCAGCGACGTTTCCGGTCAACACATTGTTCAATGCGTTGCCGCTGCCATTGATCGGGGCGAGGTCGGTGAGCTGCGGAGATTCTCGAGGTGGGGGCCCAGGACCAGGCTGATGTCGGAGCGCACGGTGTCGTTGCCACCGTCGGCCAACTCGGTGAAGACATCCGCCCTCGTTTCACCGAACTGGATGTAGGTGTCGTTGCCGCGGCCGCCGAAGAGCTTGTCCACGCCCGCCTGCCCTGACAGCGTGTCGTTGCCGGCGCCACCGTGCAGCGTGTCGTTGCCAGCGCCGCCGCTCAAGGCATTGGCCGCCGCATTGCCATGGATCTCGTTTTTCAGTGAATTGCCGATGCCGTACAGGCCGCCGCTGCCCGTGAGCACGAGGTGCTCGACGTTGGCGCCGAGGGTGTGGTTTATCGAGCTGCGCACCGTATCCGTGCCCTGGTTCTTCGACTCGACGACGACATCGGCGCTGTCAACGATGTAGGTGTCATTGCCCTCGCCGCCGGCCATGCGGTCGCCGAAGGTGCCGCCGTCCAGATGGTCGTTGCCGCTGCCGCCATGCAGCGTGTCGTTGCCGGCGCCGCCGTATAGCTTGTCGTTGCCCCCGTAGCCGCGCAGGACATCGTTGCCGCCGTAGCCGAATGCCACGTCGTTGCCCGACGAGAGGTTGAAGGTGTCGTCGCCCCAGAGCATCGAGCTCAGCAGCGACCGATCGTCGCCGGTCGTGGCGCTCCGGGTGGCGTTCCAGACGCCGACTGCGGGCAGCGAGATGCCCTCGATCGCCAGCGCCGGAGTGAAGCCCGAGCCGCTGTCGAGCGACTGCAGCCAGCCCTGCACCGTGCCGCCAGTGATGGCGCCGCTGCCATTGGGAGATGCCGGAGCCGGCAAAGTCGAACAGCAGCGTGCCCGCCTGCGCGCGCGCCAGGTCCTGGTAAGTGAAGCCTTGCGCACTGACGATGTCAACGTTGTCCAGCAGCGTCAGCGAGCGGTCACCGCCCGTCAGCGACTGAAACTGAAGGTCGAAAGGTTGACGGCCACCTTGGCGCTGATGAGTGCCATATTCGGATGCACCAAACCGTTCCCTGCGCGGGCCATCGTACAGGCATCGCCCGCTTCTTGCTAGCAAGTCGTGTGCCGGTGTACCGAGGCGGGTGGTGCCTGCAGGACCCGCCACACAACACACCTTGGTGCATCGGCCCGTGAGCAATGCACGGTCTGCGCCGGCCGGCCCACAAAGCGCGCAGCCGGTGGCAGTGCCCGGCGTTTCAAACGCGTCGGCATGTAAGCGCCTGCGCACGCCACCAACCTCTCGACACACCGCCCGCGGCGGCGCTGCCCATGATCCTCTCCATACGCGGTGCGCTACGAGTGCGCCCATTTGCGCCAAGGCGCGTCGTTGGGGATCGATGTGAAAAACTCAAGAACAATCGCGGCCGTCTCCGGCGCCCGCGCGTGGCCCACGCTGGCCGGCTTCTTGTTGTGCGCGACCCTGCTCCTGAGCGGTTGCGGCGGCGCTGGCGACGCGGTTGTAATCGTCAACCGAGAACTCCGCCAGTGCCGGCTCAGGCAGCGTCGGTACGGACAGTGGTGCCGGCGCCAGCGCTGGCGGTTCGGGCGCGCGCAGTACCGGAGGTTCGGGCGGCAGTACCGGAGGTTCGAGCGGCAGTACCGGGGGTTCGAGCGGTGATAGCGGCGCTGCCGGCGGCAATACCGGCAGTGCGGCCGGCGGTACCGGTGGTGCGGGCACCGGCACGAATGCCGGGCAAGGCGGCGCCGCACCCGTGGCGATCGAAAAGCCGGCCACGCGCGAGCAGGCGGCGCGCTTCCTGACCCAGGCCACCTTCGGCCCGACCGACGCCGACATCGACCGCGTCATGGCCATCGGCTACGCGGCCTGGATCGACGAGCAGTTCGCCAAGCCGGCGCCGTCGCACCGCGCCACTGGGAAGCAGCCGATGCCGCGATCAAGGCCGCCAACCCGCCAACAGCGCCGGCCAGGACCAGGTGCTCGAATCGTTCTGGAAGCAGGCGCTCACCGGCCAGGACCAGTTGCGCCAGCGCTGTGGCCTATGCGCTGTCGCAGATCTTCGTCATCTCGCATGCAGGACGGCGACGTCGGCGACAACCCGCGCGCCGTGGCCGCCTGGCTGGACATGCTGGGCGACGAAGGGCTTCGGCAACTACCGCGAGCTGCTCGAGAGCGTGTCGCGCCATCCGATGATGGGCGTGTACCTGTCGCACCTGCGCAACCAGAAGGCAGACGCGCGCACCGGCCGCGTGCCCGACGAGAACTACGCGCGCGAGGTGATGCAGCTGTTCTCCATCGGCCTGGTCGAGCTCAACGCCGACGGCAGCGCGCGCAGCGCAGCGGCGGCAAGCCGCTGGAGACCTACACGCCCGGCCGACATCGCCGGCCTGGCCAAGGTGTTCACCGGCTGGAGCTGGGCCTGCCCCGACTGGCCCGACAACAGCTGCTTCTTCAGCGGCGCGGCCAACGGCAACTCGCGACCCCGACCGCAGCTTCAAGACGCATGCTCGGCTACCCGCAGTACCACTGCACCGAGGAGAAGACGTTCCTCGGCACGACCATTCGCGGCGCAGTCGCACGTCCGACCCGCAGGCCAGCCTGAACGATCGCGCTCGACACGCTGGCCGCGCACCCGAACGTCGGGCCCGTTCATCGGCCGCCAGCTGATCCAGCGCCTGGTCACCAGCAACCCCAGCCCGGCACTATGTGGCCGCGGTGAGCGCGGCGTTCAACAACGGCACGGCGTGCGCGGCGACATGAAGGCCGTGCTCAAGGCGGTGCTGATGCACCCCGAGGCGCGGCGCGTGTCCGACCACCGGCGGCAAGCTGCGCGAGCCGGTGCTCAAGCTGTCGGCCTTCCTGCGCGCCTTCGGCTTCACGCTCCGACACCGGCAACTGGCGCGTCGGCAACACCGACAACGCCGGCACCGCGCTCGGCCAGTCGCCGATGCGCTCGCCTTCGGTGTTCAACTTCTACCGGCCCGGCTACGTGCCGCCCGGCACCGAGGCGGCGACGCGCGGCGCTGGCCGTGCCGGAACTGCAGATCGCGCACGAGACCACCGCCGCCGGCTACGTGAACTTCATGCGCGACAACATCGCGCAGGGCGTGGGCCAGCTCGGCACAGCACGCAGCCTGAGCCGGCGCGACCTGCAGGCCGACTTCAGCGCCGAGCTCGCGCTGGCCGACCAGCCGCGGCGCTGGTCGACCGCATGAACGCCAAGCTGACTGTACGGCGCGATGCCGGCCGACGCTGAAGGCCGAGATCCAGGGCGCGATCGAGAAGATCGCCATCCCGGCGCTGAACAGCACCGGCTCGAACCAGGCCGCAGGTCGAACGACGCCAAGCGCGCAGCGCGTCAACGCCGCCGATCTTCCTGGCCGTGATCGTCGCCCGAATTCCAGGTGCAGAAATGAGACAAGGACACTCGACATGAACACCTGCCACGCCTCCCGCCGCCTGTTCCTGCGCCATGCCGGCGCGCTGTGCGCGCTCGCTCGGCCCGGCGGCCGCGCCGCTGGCGCTGAACCTGGCGGCGCTCGGCGCCGCCTCGGCGCAGGCCGCGCCGGACTACAAGGCGCTGGTCTGCCTGTTCCTGTTCGGCGGCAACGACGCCTGCAACATGGTGCTGCCCACCGACACCGCGTCGTGGGCCAACTACAGCGCGGTGCGCAACCAGGCGCCGGACTCGATCGCGCTGCTGGCGCCGGGCACCGCGCCGAACGCCGGCGCGGCGGCGGGCTCGCCGGCAGCGCCTGGGCGGCGTGCTGCCGATCGCTGCCCGCCAACTGCGCAGGGCCGCACCTTCGCGCTGCACCCGCTGATGGGCAGCCTGCAGACGATGTTCGACACCGACAAGCGCCTGGCCATCCTGCCCAACATCGGCCCGCTGGTCATGCCGACCACCAAGGCGCAGTACGGCCAGAACGCGCACCCGCAGCCGGCCAGCCTGTTCTCGCACAACGACCAGCAGAACACCTGGCAGGCGCTGGCGCCCGAAGGCGCCACGCGCGGCTGGGGCGGGCGCATGGGCGACATGCTGGCGTCGATGAACGGCAAGCCGGTGTTCACCGTCGATCTCGGCCGCCGGCAATGCGGTGTGGCTGGCCGGGCAGATTCGTCCAGCAGTACCAGGTCAGCACGCGACGGCGCCATCCGCATGGGCACCGACAGCAACGGCCGCGTCTTCGGCTCGGCCGATGTCGGCGCGGCGATGCAGCGCATCGTCTCGGCCACGCGCGGCAGCCATGTCTTCGAGCGCGACCTGGCCGCGTTGGGCAAGCGCTCGATCGATGCCGAGATGGCGCTGCGCACGCGCGCTCAAGCCGGCCAGCGATGCCGCTGTTCGGCACCGCGCCGGCGCAGCGGCAGCTACAACGCCAACAACGACCCGAAGCTGCAGTACGACAACCCGCTGACCGGCGCGAAGTCCTTCAACGCGCTGGCGCAGCAGCTGCAGATCGTGGCGCGCATGATCGACGCCAGCAACGCCGGCGGCGTGCAGGCGCGAGCGCCAGGTGTTCTTCGTCAGCATGGGCGGCTTCGACACGCACGACCTGCAGAACCGCAACCACGCCGACCTGATGGCCAAGCTGGCGCACGCGCTGCGCTACTTCGACACCACGCTGGGCGCGATGGGCGCGCGCAACAGCGTCACCACCTTCACCGCGTCGGACTTCGGCCGCACCTTCACCAGCAACGGCGACGGCACCGACCACGGCTGGGGCGCGCACCACTTCGTGATGGGCGGCGCGGTGCGCGGCGGCGACCTGTACGGCAACTTCCCGGTGCTGGGCGCGAAGAACGCCAACAACAACAACTTCGACAGCAGCCCCAACCAGCTGGGCAACGGCGCGCTGTTGCCCGAGACCTCGGTCGATCAGCTCGGCGCCACGCTCGGCCGCTGGTTCGGCCTGTGCGACGGCCAGCTGCTCGACGTCTTCCCGAACCTGGCGAACTTCAACCGCGGCAGCGCAACCTGGGCTTCATGACGTAGCGTCGGACAGCGAGCGGCGCAGTACTGCATCGCCTCGGCCACATGCGCCAGTGGCGATGGTGTCGGCGCCGGCCAGGTCGGCGATGGTGCGCGCCACCCTCAGCGCGCGGTGCAGGCTGCGGCCCGACCAGCCCAGCCGCGTGCGCCGCCGTCTGCAGGAAGCTGCGCGGCGGCGGCGTCGAGCGCGCACATGCGCGTCGATGCGCGCCGGCCTCGATGGCCGGCGTTGGGCACGCCCTGGCGCTGCAGCTGGCGCTGCCGCGCCGCGGCCACGCGCGCGGCGACCACGGCGCTGGGCTTCGCCGTCGGCCTGCGGCCAGCAGCGCTCGGGCGGCGACCGCGCGGCACTTCGACCTGCAGGTCGATGCGGTCGAGCAGCGGCCCGCTGAGCGTGCCCTGGTAGCGCGCCACCTGCGTCGGGCGTGCAGCGGCAGGCCTTGCAGTGCGGCTGCGCCGAGGTAGCCGCAGGGGCAGGGGTTCATCGCCGCGACCAGCTGGAAGCGCGCCGGAAACTCGGCCTGCCGCGCCGCGCGCGAGATCGTGATGCGGCCGGTCTCCAGCGGCTCGCGCAGCGCCTCCAGCGCGGCGCGGGGGAACTCCGGCAATTCGTCGAGGAACAGCACGCCGTGGTGCGCCAGCGAGATCTCGCCGGGCCGCGGCGGCGAGCCGCCGCCCACCAGCGCCACCGCGCTGGCGCGTGTGGTGCGGCGCGCGGAACGGCCGCTGGCCCCAGCGCGCCGGCGTCGAAGCGCGCCGGCCAGGCTGCAGCGACGGCGGCCGACTCGAGCGCTTCGTCGTCGTCATCGGCGGCAGCAGGCCGGCAAAGCGCTGCGCCAGCATCGACTTGCCGGTGCCCGGCGGGCCGACCATCAGCAGGCTGTGGCCGCCGGCGGCGGCGATCTCCAGCGCGCGCTTGGCGGCGGCCTGGCCCTTCACGTCGCGCAGGTCGGGCAGCGCGCCGGCGGCGGCGCGGCGGCAGCGGCTGCGCGCGCGGCAGCGCGCGGCGGCGTCGTCGCCCGGCAGCAGCGCGCTGCACCACGTCGAGCAGGTGGTCGCGCCGCGCGGATCGTCCAGGCCGCCGACCAGCGCCGCCTCCTGCGGCGCTGCCGGCGGCAGCACCAGGCGCGCGCTGCGCCTGCGCTGCGCTGCACCGCCAGCGCCAGCGCCAGCGCGCCGCGCACCGGCCGCAGCTCGCCGGCCAGCGACAGCTCGCCGGCGAACTCGAAGCGCGTCCAGGCGCGCGCGCGTCGATCTGCCCGCTGGCGGCCAGGATGCCCAGCGCGATCGGCAGGTCGAAGCGGCCCGATTCCTTGGGCAGGTCGGCCGGCGCCAGGTTGACGGTGATGCGCTTGTTGTGCGGGAACGTCGAGGCCGCTGTTCTGCAGCGCCGCGCGCACCCGCTCGCGCGATTCCTTCACCTCGGTGTCGGCCAGGCCGACCAGCGTGAAGCTGGGCAGGCCGTTGGCCAGGTGCACCTCGACCGTCACCGCCGGGGCCTCCAGGCCACGAGCGCGCGGCTGTGGACGACGGCGAAGGACATGGACTTGCATCATGCCAGTGCCGCGCGCGGCGCTGCCGGCGCGGCTCGACGCACCAAGTGCGGCACGACTGTGGTGCGCAGCGCCTTGTGCATTGGGGCTGGATGCGCGGCGCGCGTGCTTCGAATCGGGCGCCGGTTCACCGAATTGGCGCAGTGGCACGGTTTCTGCATACCGGGGCACGGATCTCCGATCTCACCTCCGCACACTCCATCCACTGGAGCCATCCACATGAAGCCGTCCCAGCTCACCCTGGCCGTCGCTGCTCGGCCGCTGCCGCGCCCTGCCCAGCCTGCGCGCAGCACCGCCGCGCCGCGGCGCGACGCCGGACTGGACCTTCACCGGCAACCTCGGCATCTTCTCCGACTACCGCTTCCGCGGCATCTCGCAGACCAACAAGAAGCCGGCCATCCAGGGCGGCTTCGACTTCGCGCACAGCACGGCATCTACCTCGGCAACTGGAACTCCAACGTCGACAGCGCGCATGTACAACGGCGCCAACTCGAGATGGACTTCTACGGCGGCTACAAGACCACCATCGGCGACTTCGGCCTCGACCTCGGCGCGATCTACTACTACTACCCGGGTACGGGCGACAACCCGGCACGTTCAAGATCGACAACGCCGAGCTCTACATCGGCGGCAGCTGGGGCCCGGTCGCGCTGAAGTACTCACTACGCGGTGACCGACTTCTTCGGCGTCGCCGGACACCAAGGGCGCGTACTACCTCGACGCTCAGCGGCGCGCACGACTTCGGCAACGGCTTCGGCGTCAACGCCGCGTCGGCTACCAGGGCGGCTGAAGAACGGCGCGCTGCGTCACCGAGATCGACGGCCAGCGTCGCCGGACAGCATCACCGACTACAAGCTCGGCGGCACCTACACCATCGACGGCTGGGTGCTCGGCGCTGGCCTACGTCGGCACCAACCGCGACCTGACCGGCGGCACCGCGCGCCAACGCAACCGAACATCAGCAACGGCACCGCGCGTGGTGTCGGTGACCAAGACGCTTCTGAGCACCCGCACCGTCAAGGAGTCATGACCATGAAGATGGTGACCGCCATCATCAAGCCGTTCAAGCTCGACGAAGTGCGTGAAGCCCTCAGCGCCATCGGCGTGCAGGGCATCACGGTGACCGAAGTCAAGGGCTTCGGCCGCCAGAAGGGCCACACCGAGCTGTACCGCGGCGCCGAGTACGTGGTCGACTTCCTGCCCAAGGTGAAGATCGAGGCCGCCGTCGACGACGCGCTGGTCGACCGCGTGATCGAGGCCATCGAGGCCGCGGCCCGCACCGGCAAGATCGGCGACGGCAAGATCTTCGTCTACGACCTCGAACAGGTGGTGCGCATCCGCACCGGCGAAACCGGCAAGGACGCGCTCTGACGCCTCGCCCAACAGAACGAGAACATCAACATGAAAAAACTGCTTGCCTCCCTTGCCCTGGGTCTGAGTCTGCTGTGCTCGGCGCGCGCCGCGCTGGCGCAGGCCGCCGGCGGCGCCCGCCGCGGCCGCCGCGGCCGCAGCCGGCTGCCGGCCGCCGCTGCAGCCGGCCGCCGCCGCTGCCGCGCCGGCTGCGGCCGCCGCAGCCGCCGCTGCCGCCGCGGCTGCGCCCGCGCCGGTGCCCAACAAGGGCGACATCGCCTGGATGATGGTCTCCACCGCTGCTGGTCATCATGATGACCGTGCCCGGCCTGGCGCTGTTCTACGGCGGCCTGGTGCGCAGCAAGAACATGCTGTCGGTGCTGATGCAGGTGATGGTCACCTTCTCGATGATCGTCGTGCTGTGGTGCATCTACGGCTACAGCCTGGCCTTCACCGAGGGCAACGCCTTCATCGGCGGCTTCGACCGGCTGTTCATGAAGGGCATGTTCGACCCGGCGGCCGGCACCTTCGCGATGGGCGCCACCTTCAGCAAGGGCGTCGTACATTCCCGAGCTGCTGTTCGCCGCCTTCCAGGCCACCTTCGCCGGCATCACCTGCTGCCTGATCGTCGGCGCCTTCGCCGAGCGCATCAAGTTCTCGCGCCGTGCTGCTGTTCATGGCGCTGTGGTTCACCTTCAGCTACGCGCCGATCGCCCACATGGTCTGGTTCTGGATGGGCCCGGACGCCTACACCAGCAAGGAAGTGGTCGACGCGATGAACGCCAAGGCCGGCTACATCTGGCAGATGGGGCGCGCTCGACTTCGCCGGCGGCACGGTGGTGCACATCAACGCCGCGGTGGCCGGCCTGGTGGGCGCCTTCATGATCGGCAAGCGCATCGGCTACGGCAAGGAAGCCATGGCGCCGCACAGCCTGACGCTGACCATGGTCGGCGCCGCGCTGCTGTGGGTCGGCTGGTTCGGCTTCAACGCCGGCTCGGCGCTCGAAGCCAGCAACAGCGCGGTGCTGGCCTTCATCAACACCTTCGGCGCCACGGCCGCGGCGGTGCTGGCCTGGTGCATCGGTGAAGCGCTGATGCGCGGCAAGGCCTCGATGCTGGGTGCCGCGTCGGGTGCGGTGGCCGGCCTGGTGGCCATCACGCCGGCGGCCGGCAACGTCGGCCTGATGGGCGCGCATCGTCATCGGCTTCGTCGCCGGCTTCGCCTGCCTGTGGGGCGTGCAACGGCCTGAAGAAGCATGCTCGGCGCCGACGACTCGCTCGACGTGTTCGGCGTGCACGGCGTCGGCGGCATCGTCGGCGCGCTGCTGACCGGCGTGTTCAACTCGCCAGGCCCTCGGCGGCCCCGGCTTGGTGGCCGACTGGGTCACGGCCACGGTCGACGTCCGAACGGCATCGGCGCGCAGGTCTGGATCCAGCTCAAGGCGGTGCTGCTGACCATCGTCTGGTCGGGCGTCGTGTCCTTCGTCGCCTTCAAGATCGTCGACCTGACGATCGGCCTGCGCGTCAGCGAAGAAGAAGAGCGCGAAGGCCTGGACATCACCTCGCACGGCGAGACCGCCTACCAGCAACTGAGCTTCGCGCGGCTTCGGTTCGGCGCGAGCTTCGGGGCCGCCGCGAGGCGGCCCTTTTTGTTGGCGCGCGCCCGTCGGTGGCGCTTGCGTCGGCGGCGGGCGTCCCCAGATGCCTAGAATCCGCGCCTCGCCACGCCCATCGGGCTCAACGCCATGGTTCCGCACCTCATCACCGCGCTCACCGGCCCGATCAACGAGCTGGAGCAGCGCATGCTCGAGTCGCTGCCGGCCATCGAGCGCTGGTTCCGGCTCGAGTGGATGGAGCACACGCCGCCGTTCTACACCTCGGTCGACCTGCGCAACGCCGGCTTCAAGCTGGCGCCGGTGGACACCAACCTGTTCCCCGGCGGCTTCAACAACCTGACGCCCGAGATGCTGCCGCTGGCGGTGCAGGCGGCGATGGCGGCGATCGAGAAGATCTGCCCCGAAGCGAAGAACCTGCTGCTGATCCCGGAGAAGCACACGCCGCAACACGTTCTACCTGACCAACGTGCAGCGCCTGATGGCAGATCTTCCACCAGGCCGGGCTGAACGTGCGCCTGGGCACGCTCGACGACGACGATCACAGCAGCCGACCGAAGCTGGCGCTGCCCGATGGCAGCGAGCTGACGCTCGAGCCGCTGCGTGCGCACGCGCGGGCGTCTCGGCCTGAAGGACTTCGACCCCTGCACGATCCTGCTCAACAACGACCTGTCGGCCGGCGTGCCGAAGGTGCTGCAGAACCTGCATGAGCAATACCTGCTGCCGCCGCTGCACGCCGGCTGGACGGTGCGGCGCAAGACGCAACCACTTCGCAGCCTACGAGGAGGTGGCGAAGAAGTTCGCCAAGCTGCTCGGCATGGACCCGTGGCTGATCAACCCGATGTTCGCGCGCTGCGGCGAGGTGAACTTCGGCCGACGCGCAGCGGCGCCGGATGCCTGACGAGCAATGCCGAGGCGCTGCTCACCAAGATCCGCCGCAAGTACAAGGAATACGGCATCAACGAAAAGCCCTTCGTCATCGTCAAGGCCGACGCCGGCACCTACGGCATGGGCATCATGACGGTGCGCGACGCCGAAGGACCTGGCACGCGACTGCGCACGCGCAACAAGATGAGCGTGATCAAGGACGGCCAGGAGGTCAGCGAGGTCATCCTGCAGGAAGGCGTGCCGACCTACGAGCGCGTCAACGACGCGGTGGCCGAGCCGGTCGTCTACATGATCGACCGCTATGTGGTCGGCGGCTTCTACCGGGTCAATGCCGAGCGCGGCATCGACGAGAACCTGAACGCGCCCGGCTCGAGCTTCGT
>CAVSOJ010000004.1:0-297766 GCA_963729585.1 Nitrospirota bacterium | reverse complement strand
CCCCAAACAATACAGGACTGGGATGAACCCTAGTTCACCCCATAGGGAACCCTCGTCAGCTCTATGCCCAAGCAATTCTAGTGCCTCGGTTCTCCCTTCAATGAATTGTAGTCTATTGAACGCAATTGCTCAATCAATAAAAAACTTAAGCCTATCACGTTAGTCAGGCGATTTAGCTGGGAGTTATGAGTCCGTCACGCTTGTGGAACATTGACCTCGTTGACGACACCAATTTGTCTCCGCAGCCATACAGAGGAAGAGCACAACATAAGAATGGTGGCTCAGATGGCAATTGACATGGGAGCGAAATCAATTGACTGCGAGAGACCGCCGCTGTCTCTTGGGAGAAAAAAGGACAGCCACAAAGAATACCAGCGTGGCGAGCAACACAATGGCAGGACCGGACGGAATATCCCAGATAGAGGAGAGGAGCACTCCTCCGACTGAACAGGAGATTCCGATGAGGATCGAATACCAGGTTAGGGTCGAAAGGCTATGCGTCAGTTGGTAGGCGGTGGAAGCTGGAATCAGGATCAGCGCAAAGACGAGGATCGCTCCGACGGTTTTGAGTGACACCACTACAGTGAGAGCAACCAGCGTCAGCAAGAGAAAAAATATGCGCCGTGCCGGTACCCCGGAAGCTTCGGCCATTTCTTGATCGAATGCAATGAAGTACAGTTCTTTCGAAAAAAGAACAAGCGAACCTATGACGACAATACTGAGCCCCGCAATTATGCGCAGCTCTTCGCTGGTCACAGCGAGCACGCTCCCGAAAAGATAGCCATAGACCTCGGCGTTATACGTTTTCATCAGGCCGATGAAAAGAATGGCCAGTGCCATGGTGGCGGTATAGAGAATTCCGATCGAGACATCGAGTTTCATCTGACCTTTTTCTTCCACCCATCCCGTGATCCAGACTGTGGCGAGGCCAAAGAGCATGGCCATGAGGAGCGGCGGCCAGCCCATGAGAAAGCCGAGCGCGACTCCTGCAAAGGCCGCATGCGCCGTGCCTGCCCCCACGAACGCCAGACCGCGTAAGACGACAAAGACACCGATCGTCGAGCACAAGGCGCCAACCAACGCCGCAGCCAGAAGCGAGCGTTGCATGAAATCGTACGTGAAGAGTTCAAGCATCGTACTGGATCGTCAATGATGGTGGTGGTAGTCCTCGACGGTGATGGTATCCCGTTCCGTAATGACCAGGTCTTTTCCGTAGACCTGACTGAGGATATCTGGTTTCAGGACATCGGCAGGCGGCCCTGCGGCGTAGAGGCGGGTCTTGAGGAGCACGAGCCGGTCCACCCGCGACCGGATCATATTGATGTCATGGGTGATCAAGAGGACTGTCAAACCTAACTCTCCGTGCAGATGCTGCACCAACTCGACAACGTTGTGCTGTGTCGTGATATCCAGTCCAGTCGTCGGCTCGTCGAGCAACAATACTTGAGGTTGCTGAGCCAACGCCCTGGCGATGAAGACCCGTTGCTGTTGTCCTCCAGAGAGATGGCCCAGCGCGCTGTCTCTATGTCCTGCCATCCCTACGTGAGCCAGGGCGTCCAGCGCGATCTTGCGATCGTTCCCTGATGGCCGAGTGAACAGACCTAATGCACCGTATCGTCCCATCATGACGGTTTCCAGTACTGTGACGGGAAAGTTGCGATCAACGGCTCCCTTCTGGGGCAGGTAGCCGATCTTGGCCCGGTGGTGACAGCGTAGCTCATCACAGGCACAATCGAAAATTCTAACGTGACCCTTCAGCGGGGCCATCAAACCGAGGACGGCGCGGCAGAGAGTCGTCTTTCCGGACCCGTTGGGCCCGATGACTCCCACGAACTCGCCGGATTGAATCTCAAGCGAGATATCCTCAAGTGCAATCACCCCGGGGAATCCAAAGGTGGCATGATCGAAGTGAATGATAGGGGGCGAGTGACTTGCCACGTCGGGGAGGACTCCTCTCATCCAAGCCGCTGAAACCGATGCCTATCAACCGTTAGGCCGCATCCAGGGCATTGGCCAATTGGAGCACATTATAACGGAGCATGTCGAGATAGGTCTCTGTGTTCGGGAGGCCTCCCGGAAGAGTGGTGAGCACCACCACGCGCGCTCCGGTCTCCTTGGCCAACAGGTCGGGAATCTTTTGGCTCAATTGAATTTCCGAGACCACGACCTTGATCCGGTCCTTTTTTATCTTTGCTATGAGGCCGTGAAGCTGGAGCGCCGATGGCTCGCTCCCAGATTGCGGTTGGATCGTCCCGACGATCTGGAAGCCAAAACGCCTCGCGAAGTATGGCCAGGCCGGATGGTGGGCAATGAATCGCCGATCGGCAAGGCGCGTGATCCGATCACTCAAGTCCCCTCGAAGCTGGTCAAGTTTTCGAAGATACGAGGCCTGATTGGCTCGATATTCCGTCGCATGGGCTGGATCTATCTGAATGAGGGCCTCTGTGATATGCCGCATCATGGTCGTCGCATTCTCAGGATCCATCCATACGTGAGGATTACCTCGTTCATCTTCTTCGGCGGCTTGAGCTGCGCCGTCATGGTCAGACCTATCGCGAAGAAGCGCGATGCCTTTGGATGTGGTGACGACCCGGAGAGATGGGCTGCCGGCATTCTTCACCAATGAGGAGACCCAGACTTCAAGGCCGATACCGACTTCGAACAGCAGCCTGGCTTTCCGGACGGCGATGAGATCGCTCGGTTTGGGGGAATAGGTATGTTCGTTTTCATAGCCTCGCAGGAGGGAGGTTACCCGCACGTGATGTCCGCCGACTTGCTCGGCCAAGTCCTTCAGGACAGGAATCGTGACCACGATATTGAGAGGTTCGACTGCCGATGCAGCAAGAACTAGAGGTGCGGCGAGCAAACCATAGCTTGTGACGATCGCTCGGAGGAGGCGCGTCAATCCGAGGTTTAGCATGGGCGAGGACGGTAACATCGGGTCTTCTCGTTGTCAACGCAACGACTTGGGTTGATCTCTGGAGTTCGGTCATGCTTTCTTCCCTGCTTGACCCCACCGGATAGTTCAACTAGCGTAGCGATCTTACGGCTCTTGTTAGACGATCACCGGGAGGTCAAGTAATGCGTGTCGTTGGACTCATGTCTGGAACATCCGGTGATGGTGTCGATGCCGCACTCGTGGAGATTACCGGGCGAGGTCGGTCCTTAAAGGCGCAGACGCTCGCGGCACACACGCTGGCCTATCCACGCTCGTTACAGCAACGTATTCTCTCCGCGTCAGTCTTGGGAACGGTCGCGGATGTGTGTCATCTCAATGCGTTGCTTGGTGAATGGTTCGCAAACGCGGCGCTGCACGTCATTCGACAGGCGAAACTTCAACCGAGCGATGTCGCATTGATCGGCTCTCATGGGCAAACCCTGCACCATCTTCCGCATGGGATCCATGCGCCGGGCGTCGGAGCCATTCGTTCCACCCTCCAAATCGCAGAACCGGCGGTAATTGCCGAGCGTACAGGGATTACCACCGTGGCCAATTTCCGTTCGCGTGACGTCGCGGCAGGAGGCCAAGGGGCTCCGCTGACGCCCGCAGCACATGTTCTACTCTTGAAACATGCACGTCGTGCACGGTTGGTGGTGAACCTCGGGGGTATCAGCAATGTGACGTATGTGCCGAAGGGGGGGCACATCAGCGGAGTACAGGCATTCGATACGGGGCCAGCAAATATGGTGCTGGACAGTCTTATGGTGCGTGTGACCAACGGGCGTTTGTTGATGGATCGTGATGGAAAACTGGCCATGAAAGGGCGGGTCGATTCACGACTATTGGGCAAGCTGCTCGCGCATCCCTTTCTGTCAAAGCGGCCGCCCAAATCGACCGGGCGAGAAGCATTCGGTCCTGATCTCATCGAGGAACTGATCGCGATTCAGGGGCAGCGGAGGCTTTCGATCGAGGATCTATTGGCAACCTGCAGTATGTGGACGGCTAAGGCGGTGGGAACCTCGCGACGGTGGATTAGCGATGAGATCGATGAAGTAGTAGTGGGCGGCGGTGGCGTCCGTAACCGCGCGATCATGGCCCATCTCGCGACGGTATTCGCCCCGGTTCCGATCACCACATTTGAAGCCCTGGGGTGGGACAGCAAGGTGTTTGAGGCGGTGGCCTTTGCCCTCCTGGCCTACCAAACCGTGACCGGGCAGTGGGGCAACATCCCGTCTGTAACGGGCGCCAACCATCCTGTGCTTCTTGGCACGATTGTCCCGAACGGCCCTCGCTGGCGTGAATCCCTTCCCGCGCGATAGCTGAACGATGGAAAACATATTCATCGTCATCGGTCTTTTCATAGCGTTCCTGGGTGTCCTGATTTGGCGGTTGAGAGTCTTGTCAACCAATGGACAGGTCAGGAAAGAGGCCTTCGTCCTTCCTCCTGGCGTCACGCTACGTCCCCAGCCTCTCCTGAATGCCACAGATCTATTCTTCTACAATCTTATACGTCTGGCCGTACAGGACCAGTATCTTGTTTTTGCGAGGGTCCCACTCTGGTCTATTGTCAACGTCGAGGCGGAAGGAAAGGTTCGATCGCAGGTCTTGAGACAGATCGCGCTGAAGCAACTCGACTTTGTGTTGGTTCACCCAGGAACCAAGGTTGCGGAGCAGGTTGTGCTGCTCGAGGAAGGGTTACCTTCTCAGCCACAAGAAGTCATTCGAAGACGGGAGATCCAGTCCGTTGTGCAAGCTGCCGGCATCACGTTCACCATATTGAACCACCACACGTCCTATACGGTCCCTCAACTGACCCAGCTGCTCGGAGTCGGCCCTGATGACGAGTAGGCGCTATTGCCCATTGCAGAGATGTCCTGTGCCTGTCATGAGGTGGAACTATTCGGGAGGGTTGGTGCCGGTCAGTTGAGACGTCGGCTCCTCATCCCGCATCGGCGCCGCGTCAAGGGCTTTCCGTGCCAACTCTGTTTCTGCGCTCTCTGGATATTGATCGATCACTCGCTCATACATCATGCGAGCTTTCTCATGATCCTTAAGCCTGGTGTAGGTTTGCCCGATTTTCAAGGTAGAGGCGGCTAGCTTTGGACTCAGTGGGTAGTAGGACACAACGTGGTAGAAAGATTTCAAGGCTTCCTTGTATCGTCCTAATCGGTACTGACATTCTCCCACCCAGTATTGAGCATTGGCTGCCAACGAGGACTGCCCGTGGAGTTCGAGAAAGAATCGAAAACCAGCCAGCGCAGCCTCATAATCCTTATGCTTGAACTCTTCCATCACTCGATCGTAGAGGTGTCGGGATGAATCCTGCATATTGGAAGGAGCGGCGACTGCAAGATTGAGAGAAAACAGCAGTGCAATCATTCCTGGGAGCGTGATCATCAGTGTCCTCATCGTACTGCCTCCATACTGCTCGGCACCGTCTCGGTATTCATTCTCCGTTGATATCGCAATCGCCGTGCCACCATCCCACGATTCGGTCTGGAAAAAATCGACGACAATCCAGCGGTTTGAGGTCCTCCGACAGTAAAAATACTCAAGTGACTGTCCTTGCCTGAGCGACAGAATTGTACGACCTGTGCGTAAAGTTCCCTCGCTTGACAGAATAGAGTCCACTACTCTGCAAAATGGCTTCAGTAAACGGTTTGTAGGGAACTTGACTTGCTTGATTGTGGTCGAAATAATGCCTCTCGGTCACATCAACGCAAGAGAAAGCCGCGGGGAAGGGAAATTGAATATGATCACTGCTCCTCCGCAGAATCCACTCGGCGGGAAGACCTTGATCGTTGATGCAAATGACGGCGACTCATATCCAAGACCCAGTGCTGCACTTCTTGATGCTGGAGAGCACGACCAGGTCTTTATTCGTCCCGGCATCTATGAGGACAAAGTCTTTGTCACTGGACGACCGATTCATTTGGTGGGGGCCGGTCGAGATGAAGTGCAGATCTTTTCCCGTCGCGGGGGTCCCCTCTATCTTCAGCAGGTTCCAAGCGGTCGCATCTCCGGTATTACCTTTCGATATGTCGGAAGCGATCAGAATTCAGCGATGAACCTGCTTGATTCGTCTTGTGCTGTGACACAGTGTCGTGCCACGGAGGGTATTCTGTCCGGCATCGTGATATACGGCCCACAATCGCGGCCAACATTTGTCGAAAACGAAATCTGTGGTAACCGCGAATCGGGGATTTTTGTGTTTGCCGGGGCACAGCCAAGGATCGCCGACAATGTCTGCAGGGGCAATCACCATTTTGGTATTGCTGTGCGGGATCCTGGGAGCCATCCCGAACTCGTTAGAAATCGGTGTCGGGAGAATATGCTAAGCGGGATTCTTCTCTTTCACCACGCGGAAGCGCTACTAGTCGACAATATGTGCAGCGAGAATCAGCACTGGGGGATGGTGATGACTCCCGACTGCCACCCTACTCCTGGTCGGGAGGCGCTCGACACCTCAAACATTTTTACCCCAAATCCTCGCGGGACCTTGATCGTGACAGACCAACCGTTAAGCGACATCGGACGTTGAGTGGACAGGATGTCGAGGATACCTGCAACATGAGAATCAGTGCATGGACTATAGAAGGTCAGATCTGAGAGGAGTCAGAAGGTGTCTTCGTTCTTGACTCAGGCAACGTCCGTAGCACCATGTGCGTTACGGAAGGAAATTGGCTGAGTGAGTCTCAGCGGTCTCGTGAAGGTGGAACGCATTGCCGCCTTGCTGTTTCGCTCGGTACATCGCGGTATCGGCATGCTTCAGTAATTCGTCGACAGGATGATCGTCGTGAGGATAAATCGTTATTCCGATGCTGACGCCGACGGAGATGTGGTGCCCCTTCAATTCGAACGGCGTGGCAATGGATTCCGTGATGCGTTTTGCCACCACGAGGATGTTCTGTTCGGAAGAGACCCCTTCTAGAATAATCGTGAACTCGTCCCCGCCCATCCGGGCCACGGTATCGACCTCCCGCACACAGGTCTTGAGTCGTTCAGATACGCCTTTGAGGAGTTCGTCACCCATGTCGTGACCGAATGTGTCATTCACCGCTTTGAATCGATCGAGATCGAGGAGCATGAGACCAATTGGCTGTTGCATGCGCTTGCTTCGCGCCATAGCTTGAACCAGCCGATCACGAAAGAGGCTACGATTCACCAGGCCTGTCAGGTGATCATACTGTGCCAGGTAAGTCAGGCGCTCTTCAGAGCGCTTCCGCTCAATGGCATAGCGGACAGCGCGAGCTAATAGCTCGGGGTGACCTTGGCCTTTGACGAGGTAATCCTGTGCTCCCTGTTGGACAGCTTGAAGAGCCAGGCTCTGGTCGCTCACTCCGCTCAGGACGACAACGGGAATCGTAGGACTGGTGGCATGGACTTGTCTGACCGTCGGGAGACCGAATGCATCCGGGAGGGAAAGGTCCAACAACACTGCATCGAACCGCTCAGCGCTAAGAAAAGTCAGCCCATCTGACAGCGTTTTTGCACGGGAAACATGGAACTCCTCAATGCTCCATTCAGAAAGGAGATCTTGCGTGAACTGAGCGTCGACGTCATTGTCCTCGACAAGGAGCACTTTGATCATTTGACACCCTCGCGATCGTGTGAACCCCTGAGCCCGGTGCCTAGTTCCTATGTTTGGCTCGGTTGGAGACGAAGCCTATGAGAGATTGATTATAGCCAAGAGGCGAAGGAGGACAACGAAAATGCGAAAATAGGGTGAAGGGGAAATCGTCCTTCTTGAAAGACGATTCCACATCGACGAAAAGCGCGAGAGCATAGCGCACAAGGCGCTACTCTCCCGCCCAAGAGGTGATTGTCCCCCCGGGAGCAAAGGGAAATGGAATTGGAATTGACTACTTAATCGTAACTACGTGTTACAATCACGAGAAACCACGGCTGAAGATCCGGGATGCTGATACCTCGACTTTAACCTACATGGAGTGCTTCAGCCCGACGACGGACTTCTTCGGCTTTTTGCGATTGTCCGAGATTGTCATAGAGCGAAGCGATATTCGCATGCAAATGAGACAATAGTTGTCCCAGCTGTGCTTCCTGTGCGATTACGTTAGCCTCGAGCGCGAGTTTCTTCTCTTCACTTCGGCGGAAGCGCTCCTCAAGTCGCTGCACGAGTTGGATCCAGCCTTTGACCTTGCCAGAATCCAAGTCTGGGAGCGTTGGCAGCGCTTCAGCGCGATCGAGAGACTTTTCAGTTTGATTCATCCAATTGATGAACACAAGAAAATCACCAAGCGTAATTTTAAGTGCGGATGAGGCACCTTCTTCTTCGATGACCAGGTCTTCCATTTCAACTCCTTGCGAATCGATTATTTCGGATAAGTGTGTGGCAGAGGAAGGAAACACTTCTGCCACATTGACGATGAAATTTACAGTTACCGGCCTCCTGAAAGGCGAACAACTCTCTGACGAAGTCTATGCGAGCCACCTCCTTTCTGTATCTGGTCTTTAAGAGAGAAATAGGTGAGCAGGGCTACGTGTGGAGAACCCATTGGATACATCCGGTTGTGTTGCTCGAGTAATACTGCGCCAGGGGTGGTATTGTCAACAGGTTTCCTGATGGATTTATCAAGAAAGATTTCTATAGATTTCTATGCATGCGGGCAAAGTCAGAAAGGGCGAGGGAGAAGCCGGTAACTATCCTTGAGGTGAAAGGGGTGGAACGTTTGGATAGATTCCGCCTGGGGGACGTTCCGGGCCAATTGCAGCTTCGCAGTAATATCCCGGTTCAAAGGGCCAGAGGAGGGATTGACCTTGCCAAGAGCCTTTCACTTGGACCGTACTTAGTGAAACTCCAAGTCGAGCCGACTCCTCCCGCATAGTGGAAAAACAACCTTCGTAGGAGTATGCACGACGAGCCAGCATGATCGGCTTCCCCGTTTGGCTATGGAACACAGTATAGGATGGAGCGCAGCCTGCGAGGAGGATGATTACCACAATTAGAGCTCTTTTCATGTCATGCGTCTTTCTGCGTAGCAACCGGTGTGGCTTCTCATAAATGTGCCCCTTGCCATGCACTGGATTGAGGTGGCAGTGCCAGTGGGACTTGTTTCTTGACAAGCCGACCTAAGCGGACTTGGTCTTCACCAGGCATTTGGATAAATTCGACACCGAACCGACGTCCGTCGCACCAGCGTACTTTGGCTAATCCGACTCGGAGTGGACATGTGTTATCAGGGACGAGCATTCTCATCTCAAGGTAGGAGCCAGGCGTTACCCGTTTTCGACTGTGGACAGCGCAACCAGGAACGGACACGTTGAGCACAGTCCCTTCCCCCACATAGGCTTCACCAGCAAAGACAATGGGGAAACGTGCATAGACTCGCTCACAGTACCGAAGTTTTGCCATGGCAGTCCATTCCTCCCCGATCAGACAAATATAAATGAGAGAGTATCACAATTTTTCTTTGCCATGCGAGAGAGCCCCTCGTTCGGGGTATACGGCAATTAAGAGAGATTGTGATCCTGCTGATTCTCGAACCGCAAAGTGCGGCAAAGAAAGCCAAGAAAAGGAAACCCCCTACCCTGATCGCCCTACGAAAGTCGGGAGTCATGAATGGCAGCAACCCATTGTAATTTTTACATAATCCATCATTTTATCATCTGTGAAAGACGGCATAGAACCTGCGCTTACATCTCTACAGAAAAGGATTGTCCCCCAAGCATCATGAAAGACCGACGCAGTGTTACAGGGGCTTTGGCACAGGAGGTAACAAAGATGAACAGAGTCGAGCTTCACAACGAAACGTATAGTAGTGATGACTCCAGGCTTAAGACATTCAGCCGCATGGACTCTGCCAGGTTCCTCGCCTGCGCAGTCGTGTTACTCATGGCAACTTCGACGCCTTCTGTTCTCGCCGAAGCGCAGGTCTATGAATACATAGCTCCAATGGGTCTGGTGGGCCTCACGAAAATACCAACAGATGACCGTGTGACAGCAGTTCGCCGCAAGGCTCGGTATCACATTGGTCTGGCGGATCTGGAACTTGAACAAGCGGTCAGTCGTGCGGCTAGACAGCACCACGTTCAACCGGCCTTGCTCCTTGCGGTGATGAAGGCCGAGTCTTCCTTTAATCCGACCGTGGTCTCAAAGGCGGGAGCCGTGGGACTCATGCAGCTGATTCCGGAAACCGCCATCCGTCATGGTGTACGTAACCTCTACGATGCGAATGACAATATCACCGGGGGAGCCAAGCACCTCCGGTATCTCTTGGACCGATTCCACGGGAACATTCGCTTAGCCTTAGCTGCATATAACGCGGGAGAACGCAAGGTGGAGCAATATGGACAAATCCCACCCTACAAAGAAACACAAGACTATGTGAAAAAAGTACTCGTCTACTATCGTAGCTACAAGAAGGACGGTTGGATCGTGCCGGTTGCGATGACCGCCCCATCTATGCTCGAAGGCCGACCGTACTAACTCATCGATGCCTGCGCTCTCGCATGATCATTAGAAAACGTTGAGTCAGATTAGGGATCCATCAGACGAAACAGGGGCGTCCAGCGTCTGTAGGGATCTAAAAGCGAAGCGAAATGTCCAATCAGAGAGTTGAGGAGGTGGAGGCGTTAGACGGGTTTTTCAGCGACGTAATCCAAGTACTTCCACAGTTCCTTCGCCTCTTCTTCGGCGAATACCAACGGGGTATTGTTAGCGGATCCTGCGAAATAGACCTTGAGCGACATCTCATCTTGCCAAATTTGTGCTTCGCAATAGCTCACACTATCCAGGTTTAAGGCTTTCTTGCCAATACGAACGAAGTGCATAGCATCTCCTCGCCCTGCGGCAACTGCTTGCTGACTATATCACCGCCTGGTGTTCCGTCAAACGCTTACCGTATTTTCTGGCAACGTTTCGTGAACATGAAGCGAGCGAGAACTTGAAATGGCTGAGGTCTACTGACGATGGATCAGTGATAAAGAGAAGGGTGGTTGCGGGGGAAGGATTTGAACCTTCGACCTTTGGGTTATGAGGCCGTAAGAGGTTATTTCTCTAACACCCTGATCTTCCGTCTGGTTTCTCGCTTTTATCAATTAATCGAGGGCTTACAGGTTTCTATCTGTTTCGATGGCTTCTATTATTCTATGTGTTTCGACGCGTTTTAGCACAATTTTAGCACAATCGCATGGGGTGAACCCTTCTAGTGAGACAAATTTGAAAACTCCGAACCTCTAGAGACTAGAGGTACGGATCGTAATGGGAACGCTATCTTATCCTAGGGATGTTGTCTCCTAACCTTGAGTTGAAAAACCTTTCGGCTCCGTACCTTGCGGTTGAATGTGAGCTTCGAGTGCCGTTTCTAGGATAATAGGACAGTAGGTGGGTGACCTGGCCGATGGTGACCGGAGGGCCGGGAAACGGCGAAGGATCGGGCGGCTGGGGCGGATTAGGCATGGGATCCGGTTCAGGCAATGGAGGACCGGGAAACGGCGAGGGATCGGGCGGCAATGGCGGGTCGGGCGTCGGAGTCGGTCCAGGCAACGAGGAACAAGGGGAATCCATGGTCATGCCTGCTGGTATCCGCTGGTGAATGAATTCTCCGGATTGGAACAAGCATATCTTTGGATTCATCATGAGGCGACCTCTTGAGGACACATGGTACTGACCTTCGGCCTGCGTGCGTCAATGCGCGTCGTGGTGACAGTTAGAGCAATGCGATTCCCCAACTTTGCAGTCGCTCAGTTTCTCTCTTGTGGGCCAACTCTATTTATTAACGATCGTCTGGCTTTCCTTGCGGTGTTCCTTTACCTGGGGGACTGATGCCCTCACGTGGGGAAGGCGCCACGTCAGGATTCGTTGATATGTTCGGATCGAGGTTGGGCGGTTTCACGGAGCCGCGGGAATCTCCACGCCGCTCCGGCATGTGTTGGATACCCGGATCTATACGGGACGGAGGAACTGTCGGAATCCCAGATTCTGGCGCATTCTCGGGAGTGATGTCAGGAGCTGGTCGGTCACCGCCCTCAGGCAATTGGGCAGGCGGGGGTACATCGGCGGCGACGGCGAATGCCGGAAGGAGGGTTAGGATTGCGACGGCCAGAAGTCGATGAACTCTCACGGGACACCTCCTGGTAGGTAGTGAGAGGGAACCCTACCGCATCGAGGTTTTGGCAACCACCAAGGACTTCATCGCGTAATGGTTCAGTTTGGGATCACCGGGCTTACGTCTACCTGCCAATTCTCCCATACCACGCGGCAGCCTGCTCCTCACTTGCCCCTCCGTAGCGGAAGCCTCCGTTCGAGAAAATCGTAGCACGCATCCCACAGAAGTTCCAGGGCGCGATTGACACGCGAAAGCTGCTTCGCTCATCAGGTCTAGTCATGGGAGCAGCGGTTTTGTAAGCCTTTCCAGGACTTCCACACAAACTCTCGTTAGCAAAGCTGAACGCGTCTTCTAGAGAGGCGTTGGGCCTGTCAGGCCATTTGGTTCTCTTCAGGTGGAGTGAGGCTATTTGTGGTGTTTTAAGCCGTAGAATGAACACGCCGAGAACACGTAGGCTTCTATCTAGAAATGGCTGTTTTAAATGCGCAACTGAAGGATTGGGTTGTAAGTTCTTGGCAGTCAATTCTCTTCTCCAGATTGGATCGCCCATACGATATCTGTCACATAACCATGCCCCAAGAATTCAGGCCGGTAGTTCGTAACATAGACTTCAGATCTGTTTCACCGTGTGCTCTAGCCAGACCAATATGTAAGGGCACGATGCGCAGGAAACGCAAAAAAAATTAGCCCCTCCGCATTTGCCAGGTAGTCGCGTTCCTCCGTGTGCTGTAGGATCAACCCTTAGTTCACAAAGGAGGGCCCAGGGTATGTGGAACAAGGACAAGGAGACAAGGGAAAGAGCGTTTAGAGACAGGAACGAAGCGCTGACAGAATGGACTTGCCACTACTGTCCAGAAGTGGCAACCACAATCCGTCAAGGTGCTACAGTGTGTTGGCAGCATGCAATATCCCTTCGAGGGGTCGGGTGGTCGTAGGCACATGGCCGCTAGTACTTAGAAGCAGTACACGCTTTCGTACCCACCGAGACGCGACGTGCGCAGTACTCCTCTTCGCATTGCTGAGTTCACGTTACTACCGACTGGTGGGAGTGACAAATTTAGATGGGAGGAGTACTAATTTCATCTAAACCCAAGCTGCGATAGCCTTGGAAGTCCTGACTCGTCTCCCTTGATAGGAAAAGCCCATCCACCAGACGCGGCCTCGCGGTGGTCTGAGGTGGGACTAGGGACAATTCGCAAATTCGACAGGCGGTTTAGGAATTTCGATCGATCAGCTAAACGGGTTTGGGGTGTAGGGAGAGCGTTGAACCCTACACCCCAAAATTAAACCGAGTCGATTCAACGGAACTTACGTCTTCTTATCCAACTTCGTGAATTTCGATCCTTCGAACGTCAGGTTCGCCATCAGACCCTTCTGATCGACCGCGAATCCGACGATTGGGTCTTTAAGCTTCGTCGTATCAATGGCACCTCCCGCTCCCACAGTGACCACGGCGATGGATCCGTCCACACCCGCCTTCCATCCTTTGCTCTCCCGAAAGTGTTGCAGGGCATCGGCGTCCAGAAACGCAATTATGACCGTCTTGCTTTGCCCTCCGGCCTGCAAGCCAAACGAGGCGGCTGCGGTATTATAGTAGTCCACAGTCTTGCCCCCGATCCGGAGCGCACCTTCACCATACTCTGCCCCGACTGCAAGTCCTGCCTTGAGCACATTTGGGAATACGAGTATGCCTTTGCTGCTGTCAAGTAAACTCTTAGCATTTTTGACCTCTTTCTCGAACTGCGCCAGCGCCTTGTCAACGTTAGCGTCAATTTCCTTCGCCGATGCGCCCCAGACAGCGGATGGCCCTCCACTCAAGACCAGTGTTAACGCTGCCAGCGCGACAACTAGCCGCACGCTGCGGATCGCGTCGCAAATTTGTCTTCCCATGATCACCGCTCCTTTCCTTTCAGGTCGGCGTCAACACGCCGACTCAGTGATTGAGGTAGCCAGCCTCCTGGACCTTCTGGATCGTATGCGAGTTCCCGACGAATTTGCCTCACCAATCAAGACTTATCCCTTCTGACGTTGGTCCCGTAACGAGACAGTCCTTAACCAGAGCAGACAGCTTCTTCGGCAGCTGGGCTGGCTGATGTGGTGGCCGCGTCGCGAGCGGCGGATAGCTCCGCTACGCCGAAGGGTCGGTATAGATGAGCAGGCGTTTCAACGAGTCCCCGAGGAGATGCAGCGAGAGTTCTTTTACGACGTACTCGGTCACCCCCAGCGCACGGACCTGCTGCTCCTCCTCAGCGGTCCCGGCGTCCGTCAAGATGATCACCGGCTGAATGGGATTGAGATTGCGGATCTCTTGCAAGACCGTGAGCCCATCGATCCCCGGCATGTTCAGATCCAGCACGACGACATCGGGGCGTTCTCGACGAAAGACTTTCAGGCCCTCCCGACCACTCGCAGCAAGGAGCACGGCATAGCCCTTCCGCCGGAGGAACGTGTCGAGGAACTCCCGGATGCCCTGCTCATCATCAATCACGAGAATCACGGCCATGGCACCTCCCAGGACAAAATGTGTACTGCCCCACGTGATTTCTGGACAGCCTGTTATTCCTTGTTGACGATCCATTCTGCAGACCATTCAGGCGTTTTCGAGGAATCGCGTCTTGCCTTTAGTAAATAGGCTCGGAACGACCGCCCTGAACTGCCCAACCCTGACAGACGGTATATCGGCCCATTCACGAGGGTGACAACCTGGATAAATAGGAGGTATGCTCGTCCCGCTTAAGGGGAGTTTGAGATGGGCTCCAGCTCTGACTCATCGGCTTCGAGTGTCAAGCGACGCATTCTCGCTCGGTCGAAGGTTGCTCGAAGCAGACGTATCCCTTCTTCTGACCGTGCGGCCTCCCTTCAGGAGCTGAAGGCCACTGCGTCTCGGTGTCAGACCCCGAAGCAGTTTCGTGAACTCTTGGAGCGCCTCAGAGCGTTCATCCCGTACGAGAAATTTACCGGCATGTGGGGCTATCCCTCGCGCACAACCATCCGCTACATCTTCAATCAGGGTTTTCCCACTGACTTGATCCGCTGGCGTCTCACCACCGGCGCGTTGTGGACGAGTCCCGCGTTTCAGGAATGGCTTCGGTTGAAGCGAGCTTTCCTGTGGTGCGATACCGCGAAGCGTCTGAAGGCACAATTTGATCCCGAATTGCTGACGCGGATGACCCAGGCCGGTCTGCAATATTCACTGTGCGGAGGCTTCGCCAGCCCAAACCGCTTCGTAATGTTTGCTGTCGCCATGCCGTCCGCACGGAGTGGCCGCACCCACCTCACACAATTCGAGTTAATTGTTCCATGGCTGGTCGAGGCGAGCCAGCGTGCCTACCCGCGCACGCTTCTCACGAAGCGTGAGACCGCCATCCTCCAGCGTCGTGCCACGGGAGAGATTATCAAACAGATTGCAGCAGCGGAGGGGATCAGTGAGCGCACGGTCAGGGAACACTTGCAGCAGATCAAAAGGAAACTTTACACCGATGATCTTGTGAATGCCGTCGTCATCGCGGTGAAAAGCGGGATGCTACTTCCCCCCTGGAAGAAATAATGGGTTGCTTCACCGAAAAGTATTTTATTTTAGCCCGACAATTCGCGTTCCGCTGAGAGTTAGGCAGGCTGAATCCAAACGCGCCAACGCCAAGAAATGGGCGTCCCCCTAACGTGATTTCTGCTTCCGCCACTCCCACGGCGGCACCGGATGCGGATCGGCCCACAGCCCGATCCCGGCAGCTCGTGCTCTCGATTCTAATTCCTCAAGCATTACATCCCCCGGCGCATACTTTCGATACCACGAGCACCAGCCCTGTTTGATTCGCTCTTGATCGACGTTAGTGCCATCAGGCAGGAGCACGTCGGCAATGGTCCGCTGGTACTTGTCGTGGCCGTCGCGAAACCCCAAGGCCAGCCCGGTTAGTCGCGATGGAAGGTTAGTCGTTGCCTACTGTCCCCTCGTCATCGCTGGCCAGCTTCTTCAGGGTCCGCTGAGGTCCGCAGCATTTTTGGAAACTCAGAGGCAGCCAGGGAAGATCAGTTCGTGTTTCCATCGGGGCTGTCATGAGGACCGATGGGCCGTCGCTTTGGACAATAGGTATGCGTTGCAAACTCGACAGTCTTGTATAACTCCTCCACGGCGTCCTCTTTGCGGACGAAGGCCACCGCTCCGGCAGCGAGCATCGCGTTATAGCTGTCAGGGGTGTACAGGCAAGACACTCCTATGATCAAGCTCTGAGGCAGCTTCTTCTTGATGTGGCGTGTGGCTTCCACTCCATTGACACGAGGGAGATGAATGTCCATCAGGATGACATCCGGTCGATCCCGTTCCGCCAACACAATGGCTTCTTCACCATCGGACGCCTCACCGACCACCTGGAGTTCCGCATGCTCTTCGAGCAGAACTCTCAAGAGGGTACGATCCACCGCATCATCATCCACCACCAGCACTTGCCATTGCCTATTCGTGCAGGAACTACTCTCTGCGACATGGCTTGATGGTGCAGTCCGTCCTGACGCTGCTGGAACTTCATCTGATACTACTCGTGAGATGACGTGCGTGCTCTCCGCTATTGCATTCATGATAGCTCCCTATCCCTCATTGACCGAAGTGCCCCATCTTACGCGAAGACGCTGGGCGAATAGGTCTAGTAAGCACCCTGGTTGTTACTAAATAGAAGACTGACCTTCTCACGGCTCTTGCATTGCACATTCAAGAGAATTCATTGATGAGTGTCGTTATAGATTTGCAGAAAGGCGCAAGAGAGTTGGTGAATGCTTCTTGTTCTTCTCCTCACTCATAGCCGACCGACTCGAATGGCTCGTGTTGTACGTCACAGCGCATTGTACAGGGAAGCGACGGTAAGGCCGAATCGAGAAGGGCATGGGGGCCTCGCAGGGAGGCATATTGTATGAGGGGGCTGAGAAAACCGCAAGGCGGGACGTTAGGAAATGGTTGTATTTCGCTCGGTGTGGGGTGATACACGAGCCGCATGAACCTGTATAGGCATTCTCGCTAGTTCATAGAGGGCTTTACGCCTTTTTCGACCCTGACGTCCATTCCAGCTCTTGTTTCAGACTGTCGCCAGTGGCCCCGATCGCTTCGGCCACGACCGCGCCTAACGGATGCACGGTTGCGGCTTGCGGTACTTCACGGACGCTCTGGCTCATTTCAAGTCCGCCGTTAAAGAGCACGCCGTCTTCCATCGAGAGCATGGGAGTCTTGACGCTCCCAGTGATGACGGCCGGAGCACGAAGCTTCACGCCCTCTTTGGCCACCACGTCTCCCGTGATTTTCCCTTTGCAGACGATCCTTCCAGCTGAGACCTTTGCTTGGATCACCGCGTCCTCACCGACTAACAACATTCCGTCGGTACGAATTTCTCCTTCCAGCGAACCATCGATCCTCACCGTGCCACTGTACGAGATGGTGCCCTTAAACTCAACGCCCCTTCCAACGAAGGCACTGAGGTCCTCTGTCCCTTCCGTTTCGGACTGACTGTTGGCCTGTTCCTGGTCAGTTGTACGCTTACTGTCCTGTGTGTCCTGTCCCCACATCGGGATGCCTCCCACAAATGAGTAGCACAACTGCTCCCGGCGTAAGCCGGAACTTCCATATTGATTGTTTAGCTGGCCAACAGCCTACCCCTCGCTGCCTCTGTCTGCAAGGCTCCAGCCTTTCACCCCCACCTGTGTCCAGCGGCCTGGGAATGGACTGGTGGTGTACTCCCCGAAACACTGCACGGTGAAGCGACGGTAGGGACGAATCGAGAAGGGCATGGGAGCCTCGCAAGCAGGCGTATTGTAGGAGGGGGATCAAAGCGCAAGGCGGGGCGTGGGGAAATGGTTGTATTGATTGGCTGGAGTGTGTCGCCTGAGCCGCGTGGCTCAGACAGCGGTTTACCGATTTTTTGGTGTCCACTCCCGCGCCAGCTTTTGCGCTTCGGCAATCTGGGCAGGAGTCATACGGCTTGCGACCGCTTCTCGATCGTCTGCTGCGTGCTTCTGCACAACGCCCGTCGAGTGTTCCGCTACGATGCCGCACATTTTCCCGAAGATTTGACGTTTCAAGAAACGTCCGATCGCTCGAATTTTCAGGACCGCTATATACTCCGTCATCCCTGGACTGGCACTGATGAATGTCCCGCAGCCACGACCTATCGCCAACACCTTCTCGAACGCTACGAGCGGGAAGCCCAGACGCTGGCCAATTTGACTGGCTGGAATATCGACAATATCCGCAAGGCGATGAACATCATTTCGGTGCCGGCCGAAGAACAACTATGGTATCAACGCCTGTGGAGTAACCAGTCGAGGCGCTGACTTGACGCCGCCGAGTACTTTCATGCAGACTTTCGTACATACTGCCCGATTCATGGAGAGTCGAGTTCAGTACCAGCGAGACACCATACTGAGAGAGGAGGATCTTATGCGAAGGTCACTCATCATCAGACATCTTGTTCTGGCCGGACTACTCTGCATGACCTTTTCAGCCTGCACCGTGACGGAGACTATGAAGGATATTCTCGGCTCGACGAAAGATTTTTTCTCCTCAACAACGCCGAGTGATTGGTTTACCGCGGACGGAGTCCTAAAAGCAGACCAAAAGGTGATCGCCTTCGTGGCCTACAATTTCGAAAACCTGAAGCAGGATATGGCCAGAGGCGGCGGTGAATATCTGACCTCGCTCAGCGAATTGTTCGGCGTCCCCCAAGATCGCCGTGAAGCGTTTTTCTCCTATGCTCAGTCGCGCTACCGGTTTGCTAAGTCGGGGCGGGGCGGCCCGGAGGACCTCGTCGCGCTATTGGCGCCAGCTCAGATCTAAACTCTCCGGCGGGCAGGGAGGCATCGCGTTCCTTGCCCGCCATCCGAATCCGGTCTGTTTATCCGCATGCGATCCCAGCTACAGGAATCGGTCTGCGTAGTATTGCGGGTGTCCCCAACGGGTTTTGAGGGGCTTTGCAATGTGGCTCTTGACTCCTGGGGAATACCCTTTTAAAGGGTCGGTAGAGGCCGCTTGACCCACTTCTATGGCTTCACAAGGGCACTATCTAACACACTAGTGCTGTCCCATCATTTCAAGATCTGCGTGTTTCACTCGTCCAATACCGTAATTTTATTCAATTCGATTTGAAAAATGCCCGGTCGCTCATTACGCACGGTGTACTGCCCGCTTAATTGTGGACAGTTCATTGATCATTGCAAACCATCAATTCTACAGAGAAATCAGCCCTCATCGAGTCTCCACTTCTCAAGGGACATCCAGGTGCACTCGCTCGTGACTCTGCTGAGAGGGCATCGGTTGTCTTACGTTGTGATGGGTTTGAATAAATTCAATGGGTTCCTGCATCCGCCTGACTACGCAATCTGTCCACAATTTAAGTGGGGCACAACATAGCTGGCGAGGGAAGGCGTTGAACCTTCAACCTTGATATCCACAGTACTAGTTTGTGACCTGTAGCGTGAATAACCTGGTATTCGCCTGATTAAGAGGTGCCGTAGAATCCCGAACGGTGAAATCGAGGGACACAATGCTTGCGGCGGTCGGTGTGCCTGTGACGGCGCCGGTTGAAGCGTTCAGTGTGAGGCCATGCGGCAGGGCGGGCGTAACCGACCATGAATAGGGCAAGGTGCCGCCCGATGCCTGCAACGTGAAACTGTACGATTGACCTACCTGGCCGTTCGGCAAGGCGCCAGTCGTGGTCGTCACTGGTGTGACAGTCAAATTGATGGTCAAAGATAACGTCGCGGAGCTGATTTGGTGTATTGGGATGGCAGCATCGGTCACGGTGAATGTGTGGCTTGTCGTGCCATTACTCCCGGCCAACGGAACGCCGCTGATCGTGCCTGGCGATAAGACATTCAATACCAACCCATTCGGCAACGCAGGATTTACCGACCAGGCATAGGGCGGAATCCCCCCCATCGCAACCAACGTCGTAGGTGGGTACATCTGATTGACGGTGCCAGTCGGGAGTGATGTGGTCGCAATCGCCAGCGACGCCGCATTGACAGTGAGTGCGAGGACTGTTGTGACCGACTGGAATGCATCATCCTGCAGTACGAAGGAATGGCTCGTCGTGCCGATAGTTCCAGCAGATGGCGAGCCGGTGATAGCCCCGGTGGTTGAGTCCAACGTCAGGCCCGTCGGTAATGGAGGCGTCACCAACCAGGTGTAGGGGGGCGTGCCCCCTGATCCCTCGACTGTGGCAGTATAGGCTAGGCCTACGGTGGCGGCAGGGAGCGAGGATGTCGAAATCGATAATGGGCCTGACGCACCAGGGCTGGTATTTGTAGAAGGAGCAGGCGCAGGAGCCTTGGAGATGTCATTGCAGCCACTTAAGCCGAAGAGGCTCAAGCAGAGACACCAGGACTGCGAACAGCATCTTTTCCATGAGCGTGCGATCGTGCACGGATCTTTCTCTCCCAGATCATGAGTGAGATGATCCTAAATCCTCCACGCGCGTATGACGGATCTATCCATACCCACTGAGCTGTTTCTGTCTCCTATCGCAGGCCCAACCTATTATAACGAAAAATCCCTGATAGGATTTGAGTCTTCGACTCAAGAGCGTAACCCTGATAGTTTGGGCAGAGATCTAGCGATTCAAAAAACAGTTGTTTTTGGCTTAAAGAGAATAAAAAGAAACGTTGAGGCACGCTACATATCGAGACAATGAGACAATCTCTCGTTCGGCGAGATTGGGAGGCCATCCTGGTCGGACTGCACCAGCTCGGCGTGGGTTGGGTGGTCGACTGTTCCCCACCCCTTCAGTCCAGAACAGCCTATTGCGGCCCCAAACTTTTCGGACACGGATTTTGCTCAGGTCCTTGCCGCCCACGTGAAAGATGGGGGGGCCGACGAGAAGTCATCCTTGCAAGCTATTGGGCCAAATCGTATCGAACGGCACTGAGTAATTTTTCCATATCTAAGGGCTTTTGAAACGTCTGACGCGCACCCAACAGCTTGGCCACGTTGAGCGGACCCTCGCTCTCTAGGCCGCCGGATATGGCGATGACTTTGACGTTGGAAAAGTTCCTGGTCAGCTCCAACATCAGTTCGAGGCCGCTCATCTCAGGCATGACAATATCGGTGATGATTAAGTCCGCTGATCGCTCTCGATACAGCGCAAGTCCAAGCCGGCCATTCGACGCTTCGAGGACTTCGTAGCCAGCGCCTTCCAGCGCACACGGAGGAGAGCGCGTACTGGTTCCTGATCATCAATGACGAGTATGGTGGCCATGGGAGGATTTCCTTGACCGCCCATCCATAGCTTCGTGGTTCGGTGGACGGTTCCCCTCTAGAGAGAAGCATAAAGGATGCCTTGGACAGGGGCAGATTAAAAAGGAAGTAACTCCGAGGGGGGCTTATTGAGTCGTCGCTTATGTACAAAGGGGGCCACAGGGGCCAGATTCCGTGGCGATAGTAGCCGCGTCACCATGCCCAGCTTGGTGGAATGAACAAAGAGGGACATTCTACTTGTTCAGGTCGGCCTGGTCCATGCCTTCGGCGTGCATCGAACGACTACTGGTGTCTTGTGGGACTCTTGTTTGCGGTGAGAGGAGGGTGAGGAAGGAGCAGGCAAGCCACGCGCCGCTCATCCGCTCCGCTTCCCCACTCCCACGGCGGCATCGGCTGCGGATCGGCCCACAACCGCGACTTTGAACAATGCGAGACAGTCTGGGCACAGGCAACCGTCCAACGTGTTGAGTTGATCAGCCCAGCGAGTGTAGTCTACCGAAACCTCATTGCACCAACACTGCGGTGCTGGTGAGCTACACCCAAACACCCGTCCACACTTCGCGCACGATTTTTCCATGATGAGGTCAGTTCCTTTCTAAGGCCAACTCTGACGCCGCTTGTTTGGCTCGCTTACCGTTGACTTGGCCTTTCTCAGGGCAGTCGATACCGCTGAGACGGATGCGTTCAGGGTGTTGGCTGTGCAGGACTTCGATGGTGTCGCCGTCGAGGACAGAGACGACGGGGCCGGTGAAACTAGTGGCCTGGACTTGGGGACAAATGAAGAGACAGGCTAGAAGGAGGGCAGTGGGTAGAACTTTCGGTCGAGTAACATTCTGAAAATGTACTACTAGTTACTCTGATGCTCACTCTTCTACCTTACCCCTCCCAACGGTCCGCACCATGCGCCACCGGTAAACGCTTCAACCAGAGAGTCAATCGGGTTATTCTCGCACCAACTCTCTCTCCAATTCACCGGTTTTTCGACGATCCGCGCCATCAGCCCAGTCGGTCCTTGAAATACAATGACTAAGTAGGGGGCGCTCTTTTCGTCGGTCCGTCGCCAATATAACCCCTGCACTTTCGGCTTCTCGGTCGCCCATGACACATCCATGACCGTCTCTTCCTCCCCAGCGGCTCCAGCGACCCGGCCAAGTCGCCTTCGTCACATTCAACTGGTTGCGGCTCGTCTCCCTCCGACAGCACATGCCCACACCACGAATCCGGTTGAAGTCAAGTCCCGCCTGGTTCAGGGGGATGAAAAGAAAGGGTCCCTCATGGTGGCGCATTCTAATGCGGTGAATAGGAAGGTGCAAGGCGTTGCATAGATCGCTGGTTCTTCGTTGCCCGTGCTCGCACAACAGCTAGATCATCTGACCCGACCGCACAGAGGACCGCTCTTCGGTGGAAGCAACAGCACGAAATTCCTCACCTTGACACGTCATACATACTGACGTACAGTACGTCACTCACTCTGACGGACATAGGAGGCGTGATGAAAACACAAATGATGCAGTTCCGGGTGACAGATGAAGAAAAGGACTTGATCGAAAAGTGCGCCAAGAAAGCCCGGATGACGGTCTCAGAATATATCCGGGCCTGCATGCTCATGGAAATGGTGGTCGATGGGGAGATGCAAGCCTTGAAGATCGTCGGGCGGACAATCGGCATGAAAGCGATGGATGCGTTGGGCCGTCGGCTCAAAGCCAAACCTGTGCTCGACTGACGGGACGCGCTGCCCAGTCCGGCGCGAGCCGGACGGGCAGCAGCCCCCGACTGGTAAAACGGGGGCGTGTATCGCAGAGGAGCCTCAACGAGACCTGAACCGTTCCCATGAACAAACACGTAGTTACGATGACCACCCATGCCCCCATAAGGACACCTGATGTCGTGGCCGGTCCAGATCGCAGCGGGTCTTCGCATAAGAGCACCCTTCGTGAGCACCAGTGTCTGCGCTGTGCGCATCGTTGGTGGCCTCGCAGCCCAACCCGGACGCTCCGGTGCCCGAGGTGCAAGAGTCCTTACTGGGATCGCCCGCGGCGGCCGGACCCACAAGCGAGGAACACTCCCCAGGTGGAGAAGGGTGCCGTCATCGCCGCATCAACCGAGACGGCTACTGGAGCAGCTGAGCCCGTGTCCTTCGCGAAGGCGTTGGAGCTGCTTCGCGGGCTGAAGGCCATGGGGCGGAGTTGGACGGAGATGGGGCAGCGAGCTCCACCGGCAGTGTGGGGTGCACTTGGACAAAGACCAACTGAAGGCCCTCGTCCGATAACAACAAGGGTTCCCTGCCCCCCACCACCGTCCGGGGCAGGGACGAATCCGAGTCGCGGGGCGGGGCGAGTGGCAGCGGGCAGGCCTGGACGGCTGCAGGAAGGCTGGCCCGATGCTCGGGGGCACCGTGCCGCCACCAAAGAGACGCTGGCGTGCTGACGCGAGCGCAGAGGGGGGATGGGGGTGTCGGAAGACTCCCCCGGTGTGTGTCTGTATGTTGCTGACGATCAAAGAACTCGCTGAACAACTGCGAATCAAACCAGGGACACTCTATGCCTGGGCCGCGCACGGTAAGATCCCCTGCCGGAAGATTCATGGGCTAATCCGGTTTGATCAAGATGACATAGACCGCTGGCTGTCTTCCTTCTCTCCGTCAAAGTCCGTCCCTCCCCAGGTAGGGAACCGGAGGACAGACCACTCCGACCTCGACAGAGTGATTGCGAGCGCAAAACGTGAGGTCTATACTCCCGCCTGCGAGAAACCAGACGAAGTCAGGGCCAAACAAGGAGGTGATTGATGGCTCTGTTTCGGCGAGGCCGCGTCTGGTGGATGGGCTTTTCCTATTACGGGAAGCAGGTCAGGAGATCCACGGAAGTCACAGATAAGAAACTCGCAGAGAAAATTTATCACAAGGTGATGGTCCAAATTGCTGAAGGCAAGTGGTATCCGCCTGAAGCGGGGGCCGATAAAACCGTGAGAGAATTGTTGGAACGGTATCTCACAGATTATTCGGCTCCGAACAAAGCGCCGACCACGCACCACAGTGATACATCTCGCGCGCAGCATCTTATTCACGCGTTCGGGGATCTGACATTGAGGGAAATGCGACCTTCTCTTCTTAGCAGCGCATAAGTCGAAGCGACGGGCTGATGGTGCAGCGGCCAAGACGATCAACAATGAACTGACGCTCTTGAGCCATGCTTTTCAGCTCGCGGTGAAGGAATGGGAATGGGTGGCGGAGAATCCGGTGCAAAAAGTCTCAAAGGAGAAAGTGCGTAATCTGATCGAGCGATGGCTGACAGAAGAGGAAGAACGGCGGCTCTTAGCGGCCTCTCCAGTCTGGCTGCAAGAGATCATTGTCTTCGCGGCCAACACGGGACTCCGGCAGAGTGAGATCCTGAACCTCCAATGGTGCAATGTGGACCTGTTCCGGAGGACGATCACGCTCTTGGAACAAAAGAACGGAGGCCGAGACACGCTTCCAGTGAATGCGAAGACGCTCGACGTGCTGAAAGCCAGGGCGAAAGTCCGATCGCTCAAGACGGATTATGTCTTCTACAACGGGGCCGGAAACCGGATGGATGCGCGGGACCTCCTGCGCGTCTTCTATCCAGTCATGAAAAAAGCAGACGTGAAACGCTTTCGGTTTCATGATCTGCGCCATACCTTTGCGACACGACTTGTGCAAGCCGGCGCGGATATCTACACCGTCCAAAAACTCGGACGATGGAAAACGATCTCGATGGTGATGCGGTATGCCCATCACCATCCGGAAAGCTTACGCGCTGGAATCGAGATTTTGGATCGGGTTCCGGCAGGAGTTAGCACAGTTTTAGCACAATCGGCTAATTATGCTGTGGCCGGGGCTGGGAGCGAATCCGCTGCAAGCTGTTGAGAGGAAAGAGAGAAGGTTGGTTGCGGGGGAAGGATTTGAACCTTCGACCTTTGGGTTATGAGCCCAACGAGCTACCGGGCTGCTCCACCCCGCGGAGCGGATGCTAACAAAGCGCTCAACGGCAAGTCAAGCCGATGGACACGTATCTATGTTGCTTTCGCTCACCTGCAATGCTAAAGCCATAACATGCGTCTCGTTTTTATGGGCACGCCAGATTTTGCAGCAGCTTCTCTTGAGGCCTTATTGAAGTCTGACCATTCGGTTGTCGGCATTGTCACCCAACCGGATCGCCCGAAGGGACGCGGGAACATCCTCACGCCGTCACCGGTAAAACTCTTGGCCCAGCGAGAGCAGATCTCTTTGCTACAACCGCTCAAGATGAAGGATCCTGAATTTTTCCACGCTCTTGCTGGGTGGAAGCCGGACCTGATTGCGGTCGCCGCGTTTGGGCGCATATTGCCGCCGGTGATCCTCTCGCTTCCCTTGCTCGGCTGTATCAATGTGCACGGCTCCATCCTCCCTAAGTATCGCGGCGCTGCTCCGATCCAGTGGGCCATCATTAACGGTGAGACCGAGACAGGAATTACGACTATGCTCATGGATGAGGGGATGGACACTGGCGCCATATTGCTTCAAGAGACTATCCCTATTACTCCGGACGATACCGTCAGCACCCTCTCGCCACGTTTAGCTGAACTCGGAGGCAACCTGTTGGTCGAGACGATTACCCGGCTCAAGGCCGGCACACTCATTCCGCGGCCACAAGATTCTTCGCGCGCGACTTTGGCGCCGTTGCTCAAAAAGGAAGACGGAATCATCGATTGGGCCTTGCCGGCGACTGCTCTGGTCAACCGGATCCGCGGACTCGCTCCCTGGCCCGGTGCCTATACGACCGTGGCGGGAGGTGACCGTTGGACGATATGGCGCGCTCGAAAGGTTCCAGGATCCGTAACGAAGTCTCCGGGGGTGATTGTTGCGGTTACACACGAGGCGATTCATGTCGCCACCGGGGACGGAATTCTTGCCGTGATGGAGTTGCAGGCGGCTAATAGCCGTCGCATGGCCGTATCGCAATACTTGGCAGGCCATCCTGTTGCTGTTGAATTGCAGCTAGGAGGACCGGCTCTTTCCTAGCCTTTTGCCGTTCATCAAACAATCGCTGTGTCCCTGTCCCGAGTCCCCTATGGCTTCCGGTTCCCGATCCATATTCACTACCCAGACCGTACCGTCGGCGCGTGCGATTGCCCTCTCTTTGTTGGTGGAGTCGGTCAAGAGCGATGAAGGGGTCGATGTCTTGTTAGATCGCGCCCTCGCGCGATGCTCGTTTGACAGCAGGGAACGAGCCCTCACGGTGGAACTCACCTATGGCGTCTTGCGGCGTCTTGCGACCATCGATTGGCAACTTGAACCGGTCTTGGAAAAGCCGCTTCCTTGCCTTCCCGCCGCCGTGCAGATGGTGCTCAGGCTTGGTGCCTACCAACTCCTGTTTCTAGATCGTATTCCACAGTCTGCCGCAGTCAACGAATCAGTCAATCTGGCCAGAGCCTTCGCTGGCACGCTTGGCAGAGACTGGAGTGGGTTCGTCAATGCGGTGTTGCGAACGCTCTTGCGCCATCCGCCTCGGCCTTGGCCTAGCATGGATTATGACGCTGCGCAGGCCCTCGCCGTGCGGTACTCGGTTCCAAGGTGGCTCTGTCATCGATGGGTGGAACGATTGGGGGTGGCCTCTGCAGAAGCGGTCTGCGAGGGCGTGAGCATCGCGCCACCGCTCACTCTTCGTGTGAACCAGCTGATCACGACCAGGGAGACACTCCTCGAGAAATTTGCACAGATAGGTATTGCGGCCGGGCCGACCAGCGTGAGTCCATTCGGCATTGTGCTTGAAGAAGGAGGCTCTGTGCCCTCCCTCCCGGGATTTCAAGAGGGCGCTTTTTATGTGGAAGATGAAGCAGCGCAATTGATTCCTCCCCTGCTGGATCCTCAGCCTGGTGACATCGTGCTCGATGCCTGTGCGGCGCCGGGAGGAAAAGCGACCCATTTGGCTGACCTGATGCATAACAAGGGGACCATTTACGCCGTCGATCGGAAAGATACGCGTCTGGATCTGTTGCGAAGCAATTGCCGTCGACTCGGGGTCCAAATTGTCGTACCGATCGTCGGCGATATTCGACAGCGACATGATTGGATTCCCGTAATCGAGGCCGCGGAATCTCCCACCGTGAAACAAATCAGAGTGGGCGAACCATCTATAGATCGGATGTTGGTGGATGCCCCCTGCAGTGGGCTCGGCGTTTTGCGGCGACATCCGGAAGCGAAGTGGCGGAAAGGTGAGCAGGCGCTCCCTCGACATCAGGTGCTCCAATGTCAGATCCTCGAGGCGGTTGCCCCATGCTTGCGGCCCGGCGGGGTGCTGGTCTATAGTACGTGCTCAACGGAGCCGGAAGAAAACGAAGAGGTCATCGAGCGATTCTGTCGTGCCCATGCGGAGTTCCAGCGTGAGCCCGTTGTCCCATGGCTCCCGCCAGCGGCACGGGGGTTTGTCACTAAACAAGGTGCCCTCTCGACAGGGGGCAATCGGTTCTCGATGGACGGATTCTACGCCGCACGACTGAGGAAAGTATTGTAATGGCACGCCCTATTTTTATTGCGCCCTCGATCTTAGCGGCTGACTTTGCCCGACTGGCTGACGAAGTGAGAGCCGTCGAACATGCGGGGGCCGACTTCCTTCATATCGATGTGATGGATGGGCATTTCGTGCCGAATTTAACCATCGGTCCGCCGATTGTGGCGGCGATCAGAAAAGTCACCAAGATGCCGCTCAACGTCCATCTTATGATCACAAACGCCGACGCCTTTATCGCCGAATTCGTTGAGGCTGGAGCGGACTCTATCACGGTTCACGTGGAAGCCTGTCCGCATCTCCATCGTACGGTGCAATCGATTAAGGAACGCGGCGTCAAGGCCGGTGTGACCCTGAATCCGGCGACCTCGCTTAGTACGATCGAGGAGATTCTTCCCGATGTCGATGTGGTTCTGATCATGTCGGTCAATCCTGGCTTCGGCGGTCAAAAGTTTATCACTTCCTGTCTTCAAAAAATTTCATCGGCTCGTGCCATGATCGATCGGGCAGGGATCCGCGCCTTGCTTGAAGTGGATGGCGGCGTCAAGATCGACAATGCGGCTCAAGTGCTGGCTGCGGGAGCTGATGTGTTGGTCGCCGGTTCGGCAATTTTCTCCAGTCGGGACTATGCTGCGACGATTGCTGCGATGCGCGCAGCCGGCCAACCTTCTTCCACGACGCGGCAGCGCGTTTCCGCTCACCGATAGGCCTCGCGGGTGGACATTTCTTCCCTCATCGATAGCCTCCATCCTCTCGAAGTCAAAGTTCTATCATCCTTTGGGCAGAATCCCTCCGCGGTCCTCCAAACAGAACAGCTCGTGCAGTCCACCGGCTTAGAACCCTCGCAGCTCAGTATGGCGGTCGAATGGTTACTGGCCAAGTCGTTGTTCGCGGTCGATACCGAGATCGTGACGCCGGTTGTCTCGCTCACGAAAATCGGTGAACTGTACTTCGAAAAATACTCGCCGATCGAACGGGTATTATCTGCTGCTCGCGATGCGGGAAAAACCGGCAAGCGCCTGACCATTCAGGACATCCAGTCATGGGAAGGGCTCGAACCGGCGGAAGTGAGTGGTGCGATCGGACGTCTTAAGAAAGAAGGCGCGCTCCTTATCATTCAAGGTGGCTGTATCGAATCGACTGGCCGTCCGAGTCAGACGGCGAAAACGATGCGGGGATTGTTGCAACAACTCCATGGGGCGCCTCGGGAGCTGCAGGCGTTTCCGGAGCCAGAACGACAGGTTATTCATGACCATGCTGTGAAGCGCGGGAATGCGCGGGAGCCCTTCCGCATCGATGATCGGGTCGCCAGAGCGTTCAAGCTTTCTGTTGCCGGGAGCGAGGCCGTCCAGCAGCTCTCTCTGCAAGGGACTGTAGAGGAGGTCTCCCAGCTGACGACCGAGATGTTGAAGGATGGGAGTTGGCGGACGAAGCGCTTCCGAAAGTATACGATCAGTCTTCGCGCGCCACGCATCGCGCCTGGCAAACGACATCCCTATCGCGAGTTTCTGGATACCGTGAAGACGAAACTCGTGAGCATGGGATTCCAAGAAATGCGAGGCTCGCTTGTGGAAACCGAATTCTGGAACATGGACGCCCTCTTCATGCCGCAGTTCCATCCGGCAAGAGACATTCATGACGTGTACTTCGTCAAAGATCCGACGCATGCCTCGTCGATAGCGGAACCGTTCTTGTCCCGAGTCAGAAAAGCACACCAGGATGGGGGTGAAACCGGTTCAACCGGCTGGAACTATTCCTTCGATGCGGCGCGCGCGCGGCGGCTGGTCTTGCGAAGCCAGGGGACGGCCGTCTCCGCCCATACTTTGGCCGCACAACCAGCGGTGCCTGGAAAGTATTTTTCCATTGCGCGCTGTTTCCGCTACGATCAAGTCGATGCGACGCACGCGACCGATTTCTTCCAGGTGGAAGGGATCGTGCTCGGTGAAGACATCAACTTTCGCACGCTGCTCGGCCTGCTGAATCTCTTTGCCCGTGAAGTGGCGCAGGCCAAGGAAGTCAAGTTTCTTCCTGCCTACTTCCCCTTCACCGAACCATCGGTCGAGCTTCATGTGCGCCATCCGAAGCTTGGCTGGATGGAACTTGGCGGGGCCGGGCTGTTCCGGCCGGAAGTCACCATTCCGTTAGGCGTGACCGTGCCGGTGATCGCTTGGGGCTTGGGGCTCGATCGCATGGCAATGGTCGCGCTTGGCATTCATGATATTCGTGAGTTGTTCACCGACAATCTTGATTTGATTCGCTCCACCAGAGGAACCTTCTAGGTTTCACATGCCCACGATCACGATTTTTAAACAGGACCTCGAGGCACTGCTCGCAGGGCCAGGAGAGGTTCGCCAACCGCTCGCCCTGGAGCGACTCGAAGAGTCATTGATGCTCGTGAAGGGTGAGCTGAAAGGGCAGAATCCCGACACCGGCGAATTGAGGGTCGAACTGCAAGATAGCAACCGCCCCGATCTCTGGTGCTGTGAAGGGATTGCGCGGCAGATTCGGATAAAGCGGCAGGGCGCCCCCGCGAAGTACGACTTTTTCACGACCGCATCGAAATCGCCAAAACGACTGAACGTGGTTCCCGGCCTGGAAATGGTCAGGCCCTTCGTGGCGGCCTGTACCGCGACCGGCTATCGCGTGACCCAGGATGGCCTCACACAACTGATCCAGACGCAAGAGAAGCTCGCCGAAATGTTCGGCCGCAGACGGCGGACCGTGTCGATCGGACTCTATCGTCTCGCAGCGATCGAGTTTCCTGTCACCTATGACTTGGTGAAACCAGACGGAGCCACATTCACGCCGCTGGGAATGGATACGGCGATGACGCTCGGTGAGATGCTGCTTGTCCATCCTAAAGGGCTGGAGTTCGGCGGGATTCTCGCAGGCCAAGATCGACTGCCCTTTCTCCGCGATGCGAAGCGCCAGGCACTCTCCTTCCCGCCGATCATCAATAGCCGCGAAGTCGGAGAAGTGCGAGTGGGCGACGATGCCTTGTTCATTGAGGTGACGGGCACTGACCTCTCGATGGTCGTCCTGACCCTCAACATTCTCGCAGTCAATCTGGCAGATCGTGGCGCGGTCATTGAGCCGATCGAAGTGCGGTATCCCTATAAGACCGATCTTGGCGAGACCGTCATGACTCCGCAGGATCTCGGGAAATCGCGCTCGCTTTCCATCAGCACCATCGAGCAGGCCCTTGGTCAGGCGTTAGGCGCCCACGAAGTGGCCAAGGCCTTAGCGGCTTATGGCTATGAGGTGATAACGATAGGTGAAGAAGTGACGGTGACGCTTCCGCTCTATCGGCAGGACCTGATGCATGCGATGGACGTCGTCGAAGATGTCGCGATCAGTCGCGGGTATGGAGGCTTTTTGCCGGTAATGCCTTCGCAGTTCACGGTCGGTGGATTGTCGCGCATCGAAGAGGTCTCCGACCGTGTCAGGGCTCTCATGGTCGGCATGGGCTTCCAGGAAATTATTTCCAACATTCTCGGCTCACCGAAGGATCTGCGCGATGCGATGCGATTGGAAGGGACTGAGTGGGGAGCACTCGTCGAAGTAGACAATGTGATGTCCCAGAACTTCTCCGCCCTTCGACAATGGATGCTTCCCTCGTTGCTTCGCGTGGAGGCCGCATCGAACCGAGCGTTTTATCCTCATCGGATGTTCGAGGCGGGTGAAGTAGCACGTCCCGACTCCACGCATCCCATTGGGTCACGCACGGTGATGGTGCTCGGAGGGATCATTGCCCATGCCGATGCGCATTTCTCAGAAATCCACTCCTGCTTGGACACGTTGTTTTACTATGTGAACCAAGCGTACAGCCTGGAACCGATTCAGCATCCTTCATTTCTCGCCGGGCGAGTGGGGGAGATCATGTCCGAAGGGAAACAGGTCGGTGTGATTGGGGAGCTGCATCCAGAAGTTCTCGAACGATGGCAGATCGGTGTTCCTGCTGTTGCGTTCGAAGTCGAATTGACACAACTAGCCGAACAGGCTTGAGGCATACGCCTCTCGGCGATGCCTCAAGACCGATGTCTTGCCTCAACCAATTCTTCGAAGTGTACTCTCGGCAGGTGACTGCGCTTTATGCGCCGGCAGGCGCGAGGTGCTGTTTGGCGACACCGACCAACTGTTCAAACCCTGTGGCATCCTTGATTGCCATATCGGACAAGACCTTTCGGTCCAAGAGGATATTGGCCTTCTTCAAGGCATTGATAAATCGGCCATAGGTTAGACCATGCGCTCGAACTGCCGCATTGATGCGTGCAATCCACAACACGCGGAAGTCCCGTTTCCGGTTTTTCCGTCCGGTATAAGCGTATGCCTGACCCTTATCGACTGATTCTGTTGCGGTGCGAAACAACCGACTCTTTCCTCCATACTGCCCTTTGGCCAGTTTCAGCCGTTTCTTCCGTCGATGTCTTGTTTTTGGGCCACCTTTTGCGCGAGGCATGGGTCAGTACTCCTTTTGGTTAACGCAATTCGTTCCGCTCGAATTTAGCTGTAAGGCAATAAGCGATCGAGTGCCTGAATCTTGGTCTTATCAACGAGAACCGTGCCGCTTAACCGGCGCTTCCTGTCTTGCGTTTTGCTTGTGAGGATATGGCGTTTTCCTGCTTTTCTCCTGACCAATTTACCAGAGCCGGTGCGGGCAAACCGCTTTTTGGCTCCACTATGGGTTTTCATTTTTCTATTTTTCATTTCGGCGCTTCCTTTGGTTAATAGCATTCGGGCCGACCGTCTTTACTTCGGCGCCACGATCATGATCAAACTTCGTCCTTCCATGCGGGGAGCGTATTCGATCGTGCCCGTCTCTCCCAACTCAGCAATGACCGAATTCATGAGTGTTCGGCCCATCTCCTGATTAGCCATTTCGCGACCGCGGTACGTCAAGACGACTTTGGTCTTGTTGCCATCGGCCAAAAATCCCTTGATCTGTCGAATCTTGATTTCCAAGTCATGCTTATCCGTCCGGGGGCGCAACTTAATTTCCTTCACCTGGGTCGACTTTTGATGACGGCGGTTCTGGTGGTCCTTTTTGCTCAGCTCAAACTTGTATTTCCCGTAGTCCATGATGCGACACACGGGAGGCACTGACGTGGGCGCGACCTCGACAAGGTCGTAGCCATTCTCTTGTGCCTGTTTGAAGGCATCCGCCGTAAGGAGAATGCCGAGCTGTTCGCTCTCTGGACCGATCACTCGGACCTCACGCACCCTGATTTCCCGGTTAACTCGTAGTTTAGGGACGATAGGACACCTCTTATTGCGTTAGTGAATGTTGCAGCCCTGCCGGCTTGAGGTCTGCCCGGAGCAGGTCGAGCGCTCCCGCGACGGTCATGCTACCGAGGTTCGCTCCGCTCCGGCCCCGTATTGCCAGCGTTCCACTCTTCAATTCTCGATCACCAACCACAAACATGAATGGAACCTTCGCCTTTTCCGCTTCTCGAATCTTCAGTCCGATCTTTTCGTTTCGAAGGTCGGCCTCTGCGCGGAATCCCGCAGCCTTTAGTTGGGTCACGACCTCAGCGGCATAGGGCCGCTGGTCGTCCGTGATGGACATCACTATCGCCTGGACCGGAGCGAGCCAGGTTGGGAAGGCGCCCCCGAAGTGCTCAATCAAAATGCCGAAGAACCGTTCGATCGATCCCATCAGAGCCCGATGGATCATGATCGGTTGGTGAACTTTGCCGTCTTCCCCAATGTAACCTAATTCGAACCGTTCAGGATTATTGAAGTCGACTTGAATAGTTGAACATTGCCAGGAGCGGCCCAGGGCATCTTTAATTTTAATGTCGATCTTCGGTCCATAGAAGACGCCTTCTCCCGGATCGATCTGGTAGGCGACTCCTCGGCCCTTCAAGGCTGCTTCGAGCGCGCTCGTGGCCTGGGCCCACCGTTCTTCTGAGCCAACGGATTTGTCCGGCTTGGTCGAGAGGTACACTTCAAATTCGGTGAACCCAAAGGTCCCGAGAATAAAGAACGTGAAGTCTAAGACCCTGCTGACCTCGCTTTCGATCTGATCTGGCCGGCAGAACAGGTGCGCATCGTCCTGTGTAAAGCCGCGAACCCGTAGCAAACCGTGCAGGACACCTGTCCGCTCGTACCGGTAGACGGTTCCCAGTTCGCCGTAGCGAATGGGGAGGTCTCGGTAACTGCGCAGATGTGACTTGTAGATCATGATGTGGAACGGACAATTCATCGGCTTAAGCTGGTACTCGCTGTTCTCAACCTTCATGGGAGCAAACATGTTATCGCGGTAATAGTCGACGTGGCCGCTGGTTTTCCAGAGGTCTAATCGAGCGACGTGAGGGGAGTACACCAGTTCGTACCCGTTTTGAATATGTTGGTCGCGCCAAAAGTTCTCGATCAACAGCCGGATCGTTGCGCCTTTCGGATGCCAGAGCACCAGGCCGGGGCCGATTTCATCCTGGATCGAGATCAAGTCGAGTTCCTTACCGACCTTTCGATGGTCTCGTCGTTTGATTTCTTCCAGCCGCGCGAGATGTGCGTCAAGCTCCTCCTGGGTCGGGAAGGACGTCCCATAGATCCGCTGCAGCATGGGATTGCGTTCGTCACCGCGCCAATACGCGCCGGCCGTGTTCAGGAGCTTGAATGCTCCGACATGGGCTGTCGAAGGGAGATGCGGGCCGCGGCAGAGGTCGGTGAACTCCCCCTGGCTGTAGACTGAGATGGCCTGGCCCTCCGGCAGTCCTTGAATCAACTCAACCTTGTAGGATTCCCCGCGTTCACGAAAAAATTTCACCGCTTCTTGTTTCGACAATTCTGCTCGTTTCACAGGAAGGGCGCGCTTGATGATGTCTTTCGCTCGCGCTTCAATTTTCGCGAGGTCTTCCGGAGTAAATGGGCGCTCAAAGGCAAAGTCATAGAAGAACCCATCCTCGAGGGCCGGACCGATCGTCAGCTGTGCCGTGGGGAAGACCTCTTTAACAGCCTGCGCCATAATGTGTGTACTGCTATGACGGTAGACCTCACGGCCCTCCGCACTGTCGAACTGAAGGGGAACCAGCTCAGCATCTGTCATCAATACGCTCGAGAGATCTACGATGTGGCCATTCACCTTGGCCGCAAGGATATCCGAGCCCAGCGTTAGGCCGAGAGCCGACAAAGCGAACCCAACGGTCTGACCGGACTGAACATCTCGACTGCTGCCATCTTTGAGCGTAATTTTCATGCCCTGCACGATTTCACACACGCTACAAACAACAAAGGCACCGCGCCTACGAGAGGCAAGCGGATGCCCTCAACTGGGTGGTAGGCGCGGACGGTCTTGAACCGTCGACCTCTACCGTGTCAAGGTAGCGCTCTCCCCCTGAGCTACGCGCCTATCAGTCCGGAGGCGCATGCTAATATAGCCCTGCCCAAAGTGTCAAGAAATGCAAAAGAGAAGGCCGCACCCCTGAGTTGAAGTACGCTGCCTCCTCTCTTGCTTGCCAGCTGTGTGATCTGCTGATCGTACGAAGTTATCTGACGGCTGACTTCAAGATTTTCCCTGCCGAGAACTTCGGGACTTTGGCTGCAGGAATCCGCAGCGCCTCACCGGTCCTGGGATTGCGCCCGAGCCGGGCTTTCCGCTTGGCTACCGTAAAAGTCCCAAAATTCACCAGGGAGACACGTTGCCCCTTCTTCAAAGAGGTAGTTACCGCTCCCGTGAAGGCCTGTAACGCAGTGCCCGCCGCAACTTTCGTGATGCCAGCGGATACCGCCATCTTTGCGATCAACTCTTCTTTCGTCATCGTACCCCTCCTGTTTATTGGATTGAACTATGCGACGCCTTGCCACTCACAGGACTCACAGTTACCGCGCCTATTTTTGTCAATGATGAATCCAGCTTTCCAAGCATACTCGATACGTCAGGCCTCTCGCGTCTGCGGGACCCGACTCCGTTTCACCGGAATGTGCAAGTCATGGATCTTTTTCCTGAGGGTGTTTCGATTCAAACCCAGCAGTTCCGCTGCCTGAATCTGGTTGCCTTTGGTTTCTTGAAGCGCCCTGGTGATCAGGGGACGCTCAATGGCGTTGATCAACATGGGGTGCAGGTTCCGCCCTGAACCGTCTCGCATCCCTTTCACAAAATCCCCCATCTTCCATTCGAGGTAGTCCTCTAGGGAAAGGGCTTCTTTCCCATTCGCTCCCGAAGCATTCTGCCGCGCCATCACTTGCATGAACTTGGAGGCTCGCTTCAGCACGGTTCGAGAACCTGTGATCACCAATGTGTGTGTAAGATCGATGTTGCCGGGGATGGCGGCTGTTCTACCGGATGAGCCTGGTTTTAATTCTATAAGGACCGCATCAAACGTGCGACGCGTCACATCCTTCGGGAGTGTAGACGCGTCTTTGGCCGTGATCACGGAAGCATCTTTGAACGCATGTTTGAATTGACTCTGGATGTCCGGGTCGCCGCTGAGCAACAAAATACTGAAGACGGATGACGTAAGCGACATGAAGGTTCCAGGATAGAACGGAGAAGAGGTGTGGATTATTGCCCAGAGCCAGTTTCATGTCAACGAGGAAAATGTAGAAAGAGCAGTTTTTCATTGGTTCGAGCATGGGGACCAGAATGGTCTTCTCTCGCCTGATGTGCAATCATGTTTCCATTGAGGGAGGCCCGATGTTCTGAATGAGGTATTCCTAGGTCCGACTGTTTCCTCCCCCTGGGCACTCTCACACGACTGTTGACCGTTATTCTCTATAGAAGTGAGTCTCACCCTTTTCGGATGTCTCGTTTTTAGTGCAGATGGAATTCCCCACCTATTCTTGTGACCACCAGAGAAACGTGGCTTGACAGGAGAGTCTTTAAGGGAGTATTAAATACATAATGATTTTTAATTCCTACCGGAATACTCATGTATGAAGGTATCCCTCAGAGCAACCTATGGAATCATGGCAGCAGTCGACTTAGCCATGCATCTTGGCACAGCGCCTGTCCAAGCAAAATCAATTGCCAGGCGGCAAGCTATCCCTGTTCGCTTTCTTGAACAGGTTCTCCATGGGATGAAGAAGGCCGGTCTTGTATCAAGCCTTCGAGGAGCCCAAGGGGGTTACCTGCTTTCGAAGAAACCGTCCGAAGTATCGGTCGTTGAGATCCTCGAGGCGCTTGATGGTCCGCTTTTACCCCCGAGCGGCAGAGCTAACCGCGTTCAGATGAGACGACTCGGTAAACCGGAGCTTCTTCTTGGAAAGGTTTGGGAGCAGGTCCATCAAGCAGAGCGCCACGTACTCGAGGCCATTAGCGTCGAAGAATTAGCTGGACAGCAACGAGTGCTCGAACAAGAGCGGTCGTTGATGTATCACATTTGAGGTTATCCATGAGTCGAATCCCGGTCAATACCGTTCCGATTAAAACAGAACCCATCCCTGCCGCTATTGTCGAGGAGATCGAGACCTTCGAGGCCGAGGCGCTGCGCATGGCTTCCGGCGTTGTCTCGGGCGATCTGTTCAGGCCCTTCCGTCTCCAGTATGGCATTTACGGCCAGCGGCAACCCGGTGTCCAGATGGTCCGTATCAAGATCCCCTTTGGCGGGCTGACTGCGAATCAGCTTCGCCGGGTTGCGGAATTGGCCGAAGGATATGCCACGGGTGTTGGGCACGTCACTACACGTCAGGATATCCAGCTGCATTTTGTTGAATTAAAGGATGTGCCGACCATCATGCGCGGCCTGGCAGAAGTCGGCTTGACTACCAGAGAGGCTTGCGCGAATACGGTCCGCAATGTAACGGCTTGTCACCTTGCCGGGATCTGTCAGGGGGAAGTATTCGACGTGACGCCCTATGCAAAAACCGTTGCGCTCCATCTCTTGCGGAACCCGCTCAACCAGAGCCTCCCTCGCAAATTTAAAATTGCCTTCTCTGGCTGCAAGCAGGACTGCGCGCTCACACCTATTCACGATATCGGTCTTCTCGCAGCGAAGCGTGCGGATGGAGTCATCGGTTTTCGGATGGTTGCTGGCGGCGGTCTCGGTTCAGCCCCTCGCCTTGCGCAGGTTCTTCGGGAGTTCACCCCGATGGATGAACTCATTCCGAGCGTGGAAGCGGTGATTCGGGTGTTCGACACCTTGGGCAATCGAAAGAATCGCAATAAGGCCCGGATGAAGTTTGTGATCGAAAAGCTGGGTTTCGAGGAGTTCAAACGTCGCTGGGAAGAAGCCTACGTGTCGATGGGACATGATCGTCCGACCCATGAGCCAATCAAGTTACTTTCGTATCCGGATGAACCCGTTGCCTTAATCATGCCGACGTCGAATGGATCGAAGCGGGCAGCGGTGCAGACCAATGGTCATGCCCAGACTGCGCCAGTGGAGACGCCGTTTGACATGTGGCGACGCACCAACGTTGTGCGTCAGAAGCAAGAGGGCTATGTCGCCGCAGTGGCCAAATTATTCATGGGCGATTTGACGGCAGAGCAGATGCTTCTCATTGCCGACCTTGCGGATCGTTACTCCAATGGCAACATTCGGACGACGATCAATCAAAACATGATCATTCGATGGGTGCCGGAGTCGCGCATCGCCGACCTCTATGCCGATCTTGCCTCACAGGGCTTGGCCGATCCCGGTGCCGAATTGGTTGAAGATATTATCGCCTGTCCCGGCACCGACACTTGTGGCCTGGGGATCACGTCCTCAAAGGGGCTTGCGCGAGCATTGGCAGAGGTATTCCCAGCGGGGCGGGTTCCCGAGGATCTCAAAGATGTCAGTGTCAAGATCAGCGGGTGCCACAACTCCTGCGCCCAGCACCATATCGCCACGATTGGCTTGCATGGAGTGGGGAAACGCATCGGCGAGCACGTTGCGCCCTTCTATGAATTGCATTTGGGCGGGAGGGTCAACGGGACGGCGAAAATCGGGCAGATGGTGGTCAAGTTGCCGGCCAAGAGCGTGTCGGCGGCGATCACGCACCTCATCGACGTGTACCGGCGTGACCGCCTCTCGGGCGAAGGGTTGCCAGCCTTCATTGAGCGTGTCGGAAAGGTCAAGCTCAAGGACGAGCTGATTCCCTATACGATCGTTCCATCCTTTCAGGATGATTCGACGTTCTACTACGACTGGGAAGGCGAAGAAGAATTTGTCTTGGAGGATCTCGGGCCTGGCGAGTGCGCCGGTGGTGCGCTTGAAATGATCGAGAACGGTATTCTCGAAGCCGACCAAGAACTCTATCAAGCGAAGCTTCTTGTCGATAACCATCAATACTCCGTGTCGGTGAACAAGTCCTATCGGGCGGTCCTGGCTGCTGCGAAGGCCTTGCTTGTGACGGAAGGACTTGAGCCCTCGACGGATGCAGAAACCTTCATCGAATTTGACAGCCGGATCGCGCAGAAGGGCATCGTTCCAGCGATGTATCGGGAATTGAGGAACCGGGTCGGCGATTTAGGGCCGAAGGAGACAACCGGCGAATCAGCCCGCGATAAAATGGTGTTTGCCAAGGGATTCGTCGATGCCTGTCGTGCCGCCACGGAGCAGATGGGCAAAGATCTAAAATTGGCGCCAGTGGGCAAGGCAGCGGTGGTCACACCTAGCGCGACGCCGGAGGTTAATCCGGCAGTAGCTTCTGCCACGGCATCCGCCCCGTCCGGCGCGCCGGTTTACGATCTTCGCGGAGTGGCCTGTCCGCTGAATTACGTGAAGACGAAGCTGAAGCTGGAGATGATGGATGCGGGCCAACGTTTGGAAGTCTGGCTCGACGCGGGCGAACCCATTAAGAACGTGCCCCTGAGTTTGAAAAACGATGGGCATAAATTGTTGCTGCAGGAACCGCTCGAAGCCGCCGCAGCGCATTATCGAATACTGGTCGAAAAAGTAGAATAGCGCGGCGCAGGGATGTGTTCTTGCCTGCGCAATGTGCGGCCTCAGAAGGCCCTCGTTGGACGCGCCAGTCGGGAATCATCCTCTCGTCGCTTGAAGTGTGAGTGGAAGAAAAAAGAACTCAATGGCAAGTATCTCATCAGAAGAACTCAACGCCTGGAATGAGTCGCTCGAGGCGAAGCAGCCGCAGGAAGTATTGGTGGCTGCGATCGAGCGTTACGCGCCCAAGATCGTGCTTGCCTGCAGTTTCGGGGCGGAGGATGTCGTGCTCGTGGACTTGGTCCATCGCATTAATCCTTCAGTGCCCCTCTTCTATCTCGACACGGACTTTCTCTTTCCCGAGACCTATGCGACACGCGATCGTGTGATTGAACGTTATGGGTTGCAACCGCAGCAGGTCATACAGGTGAAGTCATTGCTCACGCCGGAGGTGCAAGCGGCTCAGCATGGCGAAGCTCTGTGGACGCGCCACCCCGATCAATGTTGTGAATTGCGCAAAGTGGAGCCGCTGACCCGAGTCCTCCAGGGATTCGACGCATGGGTCACGGGGATTAGGCGGGACCAGTCTCCTACGAGAGCCAATGCGAAGCTGATCGAATGGGATCAGAAATTTCAGTTGGTCAAAGTAAATCCGCTCGCGAAGTGGACGTGGGAGGATGTCTGGACCTACATTCGTATCTACGAAGTGCCCTACAACGAATTGCATGACCGCAACTATCCAAGTATTGGCTGCACCCATTGCACGAGCCCGGTGATGCCAGGCGAGGACCCCCGCGCGGGACGCTGGAAAAACTTTCCCAAGACTGAGTGCGGATTACACAAGGCCTCGTAATGTCGATGCAGGAATTTATCGCCAAAATTGCCAAGGGCCCAAAGGCTGCTAAGGACCTCACTTGGGACGAAGCGAAGCGGGCGACGAAGGCACTCATTGAAGGGGACGCCACGCCGGCGCAGGTGGGGGCCTTTCTGATGGCCATGCGGGTCAAGATGGAGTCCGTCACCGAACTGGCTTCGATGACCGCGGTTGCGCGCTCCTATGTAGCGCCTGTGCCGATCCCCCGAGAACTCGGCGTCGTGGATTTGCCGAGCTATGCGGGGAAACAGGAAACTTTTCATGCTCTTGCGGCCGCTGCCATCGTGGCCGCGTCGGCAGGAGCGATGATTTTGATGCATGGGTATGACGGGATTCCTGGTCGCGCGGGGAATGCCGGGGTGCTCAAGGCCTTGGGCCTACCGGTCGACGGGGAGCCTAAAGCGGCGGCAGAAGCAGTAACGCGGCATGGATTCGCCTATCTCGACGTCGCTCTCTACCACCCTCCAATCTATCGTTTCCTGGAGATGCGTCAAGAGTTGGGAGCGCGCAACGTTTTTCATCCGATTGCGAGGCTCTTGAATCCGGCTCGTGCCTCGTCGCAGGTCGTCGGGCTATCCCATCCTCCTCACTTTGAAAAGACCGCTGAAGTGTTGCGGATGCTGGGCTGCCCACGGGCTCTGGTGGTCAGCGGCGTTGAAGGCGATCCGGAGTTGTCGATTGCCGCCCTTACAAGAGTTCTGGAATTGCGAGATGAGCGGATTACACCCCTCTCGTTCGCCTCAAAAGATGCTGGCTTGCCGCTGGGCACGCCGCGAGACATGGCTGGGTTCCCGTCGAACCAGCGAGACAAGGAAGCGGATCTGCTCAGACGGATTCTCCACAATCAGGTGCAGGGAGGGCCCTGCAACTGGGTATTGATGAACGCCGCACTGATCCTTTACGCAGCAGGCAAGGGAGCGACATGGCCGTTGTGCGTTCCACTCGCGCGGCGAGCGCTCGAAGAGGGAGCGGCGGCACGAAAGCTAGAGGAGCTGACTCAGGAGCCGGTAGGTGCGACGGCGACCGGCCCAACCTGTTGACCACATGAGAGGATCGAGTTCGTGCGACATCTCCGTCAATTAGAAGACCAAAGCGTCTATATTCTCCGGGAGGCCTATAAGCATTTTGACCACCTGGCCATGCTCTGGTCGATGGGGAAGGATTCGACCGTACTGCTGTGGTTGGCCAGAAAAGCCTTTTTCGGCCATGTTCCATTTCCCCTTCTACACGTCGACACAAGTTACAAAATCCCCGCCATGATCGAATATCGAGATCGAGTGGCCCGTGAGTGGGGCCTCAAATTGGTTGTAGGGCAAAACAAGGAAGCGCTCGCGGCCGGAATGAATCATACGCTGGGCCGCGTCAATTGCTGTACGGCCTTGAAAACCAACGGGCTCAAGCAACTCATCGAGCAAAAGGGCTATACGGGCATCATTCTCGGTGTGCGCGCAGACGAAGAAGGGACGAGGGCCAAGGAACGGTATTTCTCTCCGCGTGACAAACATGGCGATTGGGATTTTCGCGATCAGCCGCCGGAGCTGTGGGATCAATTCAAGACGACCTTTCCTCCGGGCACACATATCCGGATCCATCCGTTGCTGGACTGGACGGAAATTAACATTTGGGAATACATCAAGTTCGAGAACATTCCCTTCATCGATCTCTATCTCGACAAGGGGGATGGAACCCGCTATCGCAGTCTCGGCTGCGCGCCTTGCACGACACCGATCAAATCGACAGCGAAATCCGTGGACGACATTATTGACGAGTTGCGGCACACCACGGTGGCAGAGCGATCGGGCCGGGCGCAGGATGAAGGGCGTGGAATGGAATTGCTCCGCAAAGATGGCTACATGTAACGGTAGAATGTTGAAACTGGCATCCGGCTTCGTTCTTGGCTCGAAACAATCGTCAAGGTACCCAAAAGGGTACGCCTGCCGTTTTCCCTCCCCTGCGGCCTTGCCGGGCTGCCCGTTTGAACATTCTGGGGACTAAGAATGACGGAAACAATCTCGAAACCATCCGATAATCTCAACATTGTCATCGTCGGGCACGTGGATCACGGGAAATCCACCTTGTTGGGGCGTCTGTATGCCGATACGGGATCGTTACCGGATGGCAAGCTCGAAAAGGTGCAAGCCATCTGTCTGCAACAGGGGAAGGAATTTGAGTATGCCTTCCTGTTCGATGCCTTTCTCGAAGAGCAGGAGCAGGGAATCACCATTGATACGGCGCGGACGTTCTTCGGCTGGAAGGGCCGGCAATACATCATCATCGATGCGCCGGGGCACAAGGAGTTTCTCAAAAACATGATCTCCGGAGCGGCTCGGGCCGAAGGGGCGTTGCTGCTCATTGATGCCTTGGAGGGAGTGAAGGAGCAGTCCAAGAAGCATGGGTATCTCTTGTCGCTCCTGGGAGTACGGCAGTTCGTTGTCGTCGTGAACAAGATGGACCTGGTTGGCTATCGGCAGGATGTGTTCGACGGGATTGAAAAGGAATATCGAGAGTTTCTTGGACAGTTCAAGGCGGTTCCACAGCAGATCATTCCGGTCAGTGCCAAGCTGGGAGATAATATCGCCAACCGGAGCGAGAAGATGCCGTGGTACAGCGGTCCGACCGTGCTGGACGCGCTCAGCGCTTTTAGGAAGGAACCGGGACAATCTGAACAGCCACTTCGCTTACCGGTCCAGGATGTATACAAATTCGACGCCCGTCGCATCATCGCTGGACGCGTCACGGCAGGGCGATTGAAGGTGGGCGACTCCATCGTCTTCTCACCGTCGAACAAACGGGCGACGATCAGGTCTATTGAAGCGTTCAATGTTGATCCCCCGCCAGTAGAAGGTCGCGCAGGTCAATCAGTTGGTCTCACACTCGATGAACAGATTTTTGTCGAACGAGGAGAAGTCGCCTCGCATCAGGAGCAACTCCCGCTGGTGTCGATGGCCTTTCGAGCCAATGTATTTTGGCTGGGCCGGAAGCCATTGGAACGGGGGCGGCGCTATCAGCTCAGAGTGGCGACGAAGGAAGTCGATTGTGAAGTGGCCATTATTCACCGGATCATTGACACGATGGATCTGGCTCAGCAGCAAGGCAGCAGCGTGGTGAATAAGAATCAGGTTGCTGAATTGACGATTCGGGCCAAATCGCCGGTCGCCTTTGACCTCTCGGCTTCGTTTGAGTCGACAGGCCGGTTTGTTCTTGTGGATGAGTATGACATTGCAGGCGGCGGCATCGTGACAGAACTCGTCCATGACGATCAGGAGTTTCTCCGCGAAGAAGCTCGGCAGCGCGATTTTGCCTGGGTAAAGGGTGAGGTCGGCGTCGAGGATCGCGCACAGCAGTATGGTCACCGAGCCGCAATTGTATTGGTGACCGGGGGGCGACATACGGGGAAATCTTTCCTTGCCAGGACAATCGAGGCCCGGCTTGTGGCAGACGGTCGACATGCATACTTGCTCGACGGAGAAAATCTCCGCCGCGGGCTTGATGCAGACCTCTCAGAGGGAGAGCGAGGACAGGCAACCGAGATGGCTCGCCGCTATGGCGAGGTGGCGAGGTTGCTTGTTGATACCGGGCTGATCGTGGTTTCAACGACGAATCCCTTCGGCATGGCCTATGCCGAAGCGGCCCAGGCCATTCGAACACTCGTCCACCCGGTCCCAGTCATAGCCATTCACATGAGCAAGGTACCAGAAGAAGTGCCACCGAATACGGATATTGTACTGTCAGGCCCTGCAGACTTTGATGTGGCCACCCGCCGGATCCTTGAGGAACTAAAACGGCGTGGAGTCCTGGCTCAGGCGATCGGGGCTAAGCCGACCTTTCAGTACTCCATCTAGCAGGATACTGAAAAGACCACAAATTTCTCCTTGGCCTCGCCTGGGGCCAGGTGAAACTCGGGGTACAAAGGTCGGCGGGTAATTGATCAAGATGTCCCTCTTGAGTTTCCACTTGTCCCGTGTCGGGGTCTGCTAAGAATCATGATTCTTCAGCGCTCCTCCATCAGGTTTCCTCTCGTTTGACTCTCCAGAAACCCCTATGGTACCGTTCAACCTCTCTGTATTCGCACAGTTAACGAGGGGTATCATTCATGGCAGTCGAGAAAGACTTGAAGGCTATTCTTGGTCGACTGAAGTATTCAGACGATGCCAAAGTCGTCGAACAGATTTCAGAAAATATTAAACAAGTCCATGCTCGCATGGCCGGCATCAAGCACAAGCTGGTGGTCATGAGCGGAAAAGGCGGCGTGGGCAAGAGCATGACCACGGTTAACTTGGCGTTGGCGTTTGCACGGCAGGGAGCGAAGGTCGGCCTCTTGGACGTGGATTTGAACGGACCCTGTGTGCCCCGTATGTTGGGCTTGCACGGGCAGTCATTGACCATGGGGCCCGAGGGAGCGATTCCACCAGTCGGGCCGCTCGGGGTGAAAGTCGCGTCGATGGATTTCTTCCTGGAGGATGCGTCGCCGGTTCGCTGGAAGGGCCCGATGGATGTCAGCCCGGTGTGGCTGGGGCTGATGGAAATGAATGTCATCCGAGAATTCCTCGCAGACGTTGTCTGGGGCGAACTCGATTATCTCCTGGTTGATCTGCCCCCCGGGGCCGCTGCGGACAAGCCGCCCGTCATTGCCGGATTTATTCCAGACCTGGCGGGAGCGATCGTCGTCACGACACCATCAGAAGTGGCATCGGACGTGGTGCAGAAGTCGGTCACCTACGCTCGCGACATGGGTATCAAGGTCATGGGCATTGTCGAGAACATGAGTGAGTATCGCTGTCCCTCCTGTGGAGAAGTGAACGAGTTGTTCGAAGGCAACACCGAAGCCATGTGCGATATGTTGGACTTGCCGTTGCTCGGGCGGATTCCATTCGACCGGAAACTCGCGCGCACTTTCGACAAGGGAGAGCCGCTGCTCGACGAAACGTACCCGACGATTCAGCGCTATCAGGAAATTGCCGGGCGCATCAGGACCCTGCTCGATTATAAGAAGGTGCTCGCCGATAAATTGTGATGTCACGCGGTGAAGAGGAGACGCCATGAAATTCGTGTGCCTCAATTGTGAAACCTACATGAATTTTGAAAAGGTGGAGAAGCCAGGGGAAGGTTCGCTCGGGGTGTTTTTCGGCTGTCCGTCTTGCAATGCCAAGTTCTCCATGGTGACGAATCCAGGCGAAACCCAGATGGTGAGTTCTCTCGGCGTGAAGCTGGGTGGGCGTACCGTTGTGGCCGAGCCTTTTGAGATGACGCGGGGCACTCTGAAAGAGGAAGCAACCGCAGGCTCTGGTCAGATGACGGCATATTTGAACGAGAAGATCCAAGGTGGTCAGCCGGCGGTAGCGGCTGCCACGGCCGCACCGACAGCCACGCCTGGAGAGAAGTCCAGCGGCGGCTGCCCCTTCTCCGCGATGGTGGCTGAAATGGGACTCACCTCGAGCGGTAAGCCCGGCAGCGGTGGAGCGGCGACTTCGGAGTTCACCTGGTCGGCCGATGCAAAGGAGAAACTCGACCGCCTTCCCTCGTTTGTGAAGCCGATGGTGCAGAGTAGTGTGGAGGCCTTTGCTCGCAAGCAGGGGTACCAGACGATCACGTTGCAAGTCATGGACGACTCCAAGAGCGATTCGAGCAACGGGATGACCTGGACGCCTGAGGCTGAGAAGCGGCTTGAGAATATTCCCGACTTCATTCGTCCTATGGCCCGCAAAGAGGTTGAGCGAGTGGCGAAGGAGCGCGGGATGGCGACCATTACGGCTCAAGTGATGGATGATGCAAAAGATAAGTTTATGAAATTCATGTAAGCAGGTGAAGCGAAAAACATATGAAGGTAACGGCACGAGGGCCCATCCGGTCAGCCGGATGGGCCTTTCCTATATTATGTGGCGGTCGTAATAGTGGCGTTCTACAGGGAACGCACCGAGGTCGCTCGATGGGAGTTATCATTCTGCTCTGCCTGTTCTTGTCACCCGCGCTGCTATGGGCACAGATTGATGAACATGATCAAACGTCGGTGCATGAAGCGGTCATTAGCGGCCAAAAACATGATGGGGCTGCGGGTTACCAGACGTGGGAAGGGTCCGTAGCAGGCATCGCCTACTCCGAGTTCAATCATCACCTCGCCGGTATATTGATACTTATCATCGGTTTCAGTGAACTGCGCCAGGCGATGGCTATACCATTCTGGGCTTGGACCAGTTTTCTTTTGCCGGGAGCATTGCTCACAGCAGGCGTGTTTCTTCTTGTCTGGAGTGACCATGATGCTTGGCCGATCGGCTCGCTCAGTTTCATGCAGACGTTCTTCGGCGGTAACTCGGAAGTCTTTCAACATAAGAGTTATGGGCTTTTGTCCTTGACGGTTGGGACCATCGAGCTGCTCCGCCGACTTGGACAGATCGGTCATGCGGTCTGGGCTACGCCGCTGCCCGTGTTTGCCGTCATCGGAGGGCTGATGTTGTTCGGCCATTCGCACGGCGTCCATCCCTCAGCCCACAATATCGCGATGGACCATGCGCTTATGGGCACTATGGCGGTGACAGCTGGTTCGTCAAAACTGTTGTCCGATTGGTTCCGGTCCCCATCGCATGCGCGGATTTCAAAATGGGAATTACTCTGGGCTGGTCTGATTGTGCTCATCGGGATGCAGCTCCTGATGTATTCAGAATGATTGGTCCTGTCACGGGATACCATCCGGCGTAATTGACACTCTCAAAACCCTGTGCTACGAGTACAAGCTCTTATCGATTGACATCGCATTTTTACGCGGCCTGTCTTTTCAGTCCGGCTGCATGGAGTCATGCATGGGTGGCCATAGCCATTGGGCGACGGTTAAACGGCACAAAGGCGCCCAGGACGCCAAGCGCGGGAAGATCTTCACGAGAATTATCCGCGAGGTGTCTATTGCGGCCCGTTCAGGCGCCGACCCCGATGGTAATCCGCGGCTCCGGCTGGCCATCTTGAAAGCAAAAGAGGCCAACATGCCTGGCGATACGCTGAAGAAAGCCATCCAGCGCGGCACAGGGGAATTGCCTGGAGTGGCCTATGAAGAGTTTCATTTGGAAGCATATGGGCCTGGGGGAACCGGTGTATTGATGGAAATCATGAGCGACAATCGCAATCGCACCGTCGCCGAGTTGCGAAATCTCCTCACGAAGAATCACGGCAACATGGCGGAACCCGGCGCCGTCTCCTGGCAATTTCATAAGAAGGGACTGCTCACGATTGAGAAGAACAAAGTCGACGAAGATCGCCTGCTGTCCGTCGCGCTCGACGCGGGAGCGGAAGACGTGAAGGCGGGCGATAAAAGCTTTGAGGTCATCACGGATCCGCACCACTTCGAAGCAGTGAAGAAGGCTCTCGCCGATGCGAAGATCGACACCGCACTCGCGGAAGTCACCTTTGTGTCGCAGAACACGATCAGACTGGAAGAAAAAGCAGCTGAACAAATGCTCAAGTTGATGGAAGTCTTGGACGAGCATGACGATGTGCAGAAAGTCCATGCGAACTTTGATATTTCCGACGAGGTGATGGAGAAAGTAGCCGCCGCTGGATGAGGTATGGGGCCGTAGTGCTGCCCCATGTTATTTTACCTGCTGACGGCATGAGACCGCATGATCGCCTCACTGACAGGCCGATTGGCCTTCAAGGCGCCGACCCATCTGGTCCTCGACGTGCATGGGGTCGGATATGAAGTGTTTATTCCTCTCAGCACCTACTACGGGTTGCCGAATCTCAGCGAAAGCACCTCACTGAGCGTTCACACGCATGTCCGTGAGGATGCGATTCAACTCTTCGGTTTTCTGACGTCACAGGAAAAAGATGCGTTTGTGCAACTGACCAGCGTGTCCGGCGTTGGACCCAAACTGGCTCTCAGTGTATTGTCGGCTCTTCCTGTATCTGACCTGGTCGCGGCGATTCAGTCGGGAAATGTCGAGACGCTAACGACGGTTCCTGGGATCGGAAACAAGTCGGCTAGCCGGCTCGTATTGGAGCTCAAAGATAAAATCGGGAAGCTCCATCCTGGCCTCGCGCCAGCAGGTGATTCACCCAGGCAGGGGCAGGATGCGACCTTCGACGATGCACTGTCGGCTCTGGTGAATTTGGGCTATCGTCCCCAAGATGCCAAAGAGGCGTTGAAACATGTCAAGATATCCAATCCTGAATCCATCGTACTTAAAGACATGATTCGTGAGTCCCTAAAGGAACTTGCAAGGGGGTAAGGAATGATGACGAGGTTGACTCAGCGAATAGTCCAGACCCAATTACCCATCGGACTTGTCCTGCTCCTATTGGGATTGGGGACCGTGCTCGTGCAAGCCCAAGAGTCCAATGAACCCAAGAGCATTCGCAAGACCTGCGGCAAATGTCCTGAAGGCTATGCGACGACAGGCGTGACCGAAGCCAAAGAGATTTGCAAGGATGGCGATCCTACCCTTGTTCAGTGTTCACCACTAGGTGCTAATCTTTTATCCGTCTGTGGATCCTGTCCCGAAGGCTATCGCGAAATCGGCAGCTCGTCCGTGCCGGCTCGCTGCGGAAGTCAAGATGGGGGGCGGGTCACGCAATGTCAGCTGGACAAGATGGAACTGAATCTCCCGGACCCAACCCAAGGCGGGAAGACTTGCCCGCCGGATTGCGGGAGTACAGCAACGCCTGGGCAGGGTGCTTTGCCGCCTCCACCCAAGTATCTCCCAACGCCGGAGAAGAAATAAGCTCATAGCAGGAGAGGTTCCCTCACGATGGCCGAACGGGTTGTCAGCACGCAGATCACGGACGAAGAGCGCAGTATCGAGACAGTGCTGCGCCCGCAGACATTGGAGGAGTACGTCGGCCAGGAGCGGATGAAAGACTCCTTGCGGATCTGTATTGAGGCGGCGAAGCAGCGGAACGAAGCCCTCGATCACACGATTTTTTATGGTCCTCCTGGGTTAGGGAAGACCACCATCGCCCACATCATTGCTCGTGAGATGGGGGCCTCGCTCCGTTCGACTTCCGGTCTCGTGTTGGCGCATGCGGGCGATTTGGCCGCCATCCTGACGAATCTTCAAGAGCGCGACGTCCTATTCATTGACGAAATTCATCGGCTCCCCGCCTCCGTCGAAGAGGCGCTCTATCCTGCGATGGAGGATTATCAGCTCGATCTCGTGATCGGCCAGGGACCCGCTGCCAGAACGGTGAAATTGGATCTCCCACGGTTTACGTTGATCGGGGCCACCACCAGGGCCGGGGCTCTGACCTCCCCCCTTCGAGATCGATTCGGTCTCGTCCATCGCCTGGAGTTCTATTCTCCAGCGGAGCTGCAGACCATCGTGACACGTTCGGCGGGGGTGCTCGGTATCCCGATCGAACCAGAAGGGGCACATGAAATTGCCGGGCGTGCCCGAGGAACCCCCCGAATCGTCAACCGGCTTATCAAACGGGTGCGCGACTATGCCCAGGTCAAGGCGGAGGGATGCATTTCCCAGACCGTAGCCCAGGATGCCCTCGCGTGGCTGGACGTCGATACGGCTGGGTTTGACGAGATGGACCGGAAGATTCTCTTGACCATTATCGACAAGTTTGGCGGGGGGCCGGTCGGAGTGGAATCGCTGGCAGCCGCGGTCCAAGAAGACAAAGGCACTCTCGAAGATGTCCATGAGCCCTATCTGATTCAGGCTGGCTTCCTCGAACGAACTGGCCGTGGCCGGCAAGCTACGAAATTGGCTTTCGCACATTTCCAAAGGCCGACCACACTCCTTTTCTCGTAACGTTTCGTCTGCTTTCCGGCCTTCTGACGGCATCTTCGAACCAACGAGGATTGTTACGCAAACTCCTGAAACGTCGAGGGTCTCCTTGCATTGCCGGGAATGGTTCCTGTATCATTTCGCCCTTGGCTTGTGCCATTCCAGCCGACGGACGGGCGACCGCCTCACTGGGCTGGGAAGGAGGGGTTGGCTATGTCCGGAGACCTTTCCGACTACCGGAAAGAGATCGATCGCATTGATGACGAGATTTTACGCCTGCTGAATGAGCGGTCGAAAAGCGTCGTCGAGATCGGCAAGCTCAAGAAACGACGGGATGCTGATGCCAATCTCCATACACCGGCGCGGGAGGCGGCAATAATCGAGCGCCTAATGCAGCAGAATTCCGGGCCATTTCCCTCCGAGGCGATTCGGCCAGTCTATCGAGAAATCATGTCCGCCTCCCTTTCTCTCGAGGGCCCTCAAAAGGTGGCCTATCTCGGACCCCGAGCTACATTTACTCATATGGCCTGCATGCAGAAATTCGGGTCCTCCGCCCAATATATTCCGGTCAATAGCATCAAGGACGTGTTCAGTGAAGTTGAGAGAGGACGGGCCAATTTTGGAGTGGTCCCGATCGAGAACACGACGGAAGGTGTGGTCAACCATACGCTGGACATGTTCATTGACTCCAATCTCCTGATCTATGGAGAAATTCTTCAGGAGGTGTCCCATCACTTGATGTCGAAGACTGGCGCGATGGAAGAGGTAAACAAAATCCATTCTCATCCCCATGCCATTGCCCAATGCCGAAATTGGCTGGAGACCAACCTGCCCAATGTCCCCGTGTCGGAGGTGGCGAGCACGGCACGTGCCGCGGAGCTGTGCGTGGAAAACCCCTCCGCTGCCGCCATTGCATCGGAATTGGCGGCCCAACTGTATGGATTGAAGGTCATTAAGGCCCGCATCGAAGATAATATGAACAATATGACCCGCTTTCTCATTTTGTCTCAGAAACCACCCGAGCGTACGGGAAAAGACAAGACCTCATTGATGCTCTCGGTAAAAGACAAAGTCGGTGCCCTGTACGATCTCCTCAGGCCATTTGCATCGCACGGGCTGAGCATGACAAAGATTGAATCGCGTCCTTCCAGACGAAAAGCCTGGGAGTACATTTTCTTCATCGATATCGAAGGGCATATTGAAGAAGAGCGGGTCAAGAAAGCCGTCGAAGAAATCACTGGTCGCTGCCTATTCATGAAAGTCCTCGGGTCATATCCGGCCCACAGTTAATGCCATGTCACTGAAGGTCCATCCAGATATCGCCTCGCTGAGTCCCTATGTTCCCGGGAAGCCGATTGAGGAACTTCAACGGGAACTGGGTCTCGCACGTGTCATTAAACTTGCGTCGAACGAGAATCCGATGGGTCCCTCTCCGAAAGCGCTCGCTGCTTTAAGCGAGGGGGCTGCAACCCTGCATCGCTATCCTGATGGTGGCGCGTTTCGCCTGCGCGAAGCCCTGGCGGACCGTTGGAAGGTGACCCCCGATCAGGTCATTCTCGGGAATGGGTCTGATGAAATCCTGGGCCTGCTCGCCCGTACGTTTTTGTCCCCGGGCGATGAAGCGGTCATGGCCGACCAGACGTTTGTCATTTACAAGATGGAAGTTACGGCAGCTCACGGGAAACCCATCATCGTCCCATTGAAGCAATGGCGGCACGATCTTCAGGCAATGGCCGGCGCCATTACCCACCGGACACGACTCCTGTTCCTCTGTAACCCCAATAATCCAACTGGAACCATGGTGTCGGCCGATGAGGTCGAGCACCTGCTCGCACGCATGCCTGCGCATGTCGTCGTGGTATTTGATGAAGCCTATTTCGAGTATGTCAGGAGTCAACAGTTTCCGGATTCCATGGCCTATGTGAAACAGGGTCGGAATGTGATCGTGCTGCGGACGTTTTCCAAAATCTATGGCCTTGCTGGATTGCGAATCGGATATGGAGTGGCGACCGAGGAGATCACCAATTTCTTGAACCGCGTCCGTCCCCCCTTCAATGCCAACAGTCTGGCACAGCGTGCCGCGCTTGCCGCACTCGAGGACGACGAACATGTGGCACGGAGCCGGGCGGCAAATGCGGTTGGGATGGAGCAAATGGTCAAGGGACTGGCCGCCCTCGGCTTGACGCCGATCCCGAGCGAAGCGAATTTTGTGTATGTCGATGTCGGGCGAGATGGCCGCATGTTGTTTGAGGCCATGCTGAGGGATGGCATCATCGTTCGTCACATCGAGGGACCGATGGTCCGAGTGACCATCGGTCTGGAGGAAGAAAACAGGGAATTCTTGGCTGCCCTCAAGCGAGTAATCCATTCGCATTGAGAGCATGGTGAGGGCAACATGATCATCGTATTAAAACCAGAGGCGAGTGAACGTGAAGTCGATCACATTATCGATCGGCTTCGCGAGCTGGGATTAAAGTCACAATTATCGACCGGTCAGGAGCGGACAATCATCGGAGTCATCGGCGACGATCGGATCCTGCATAACCAGCCGCTCACAGCCTTGCCAGGCGTTGAAAGCGTTTTGCCCATTCTCGCACCCTGGAAACTCGTCAGCCGGGAATTTAAGCGTGAAGGGACGATCATCGATGTGAGCGGGGTGAAGATCGGCGGCAACAAGCTGGTTATTATGGCTGGACCCTGCGCCGTGGAGCGACTCGAATTAACGGTCGGCATTGCTCACGAGGTCAAGGCTGCCGGAGCGAGTATTTTACGCGGCGGCGCCTACAAGCCACGCACCTCTCCCTATTCCTTTCAGGGGTTAGGGCGAGAAGGATTGGATTATCTAGTTGAGGCGAAAAAACAAACCGGGTTGCCGGTGGTCAGCGAGATTTTGGATACCCGCGACATCGAATTGTTTCTTGAGAAGGCCGACATCATCCAAATTGGCGCGCGCAATATGCAGAACTTTGAGCTGCTGAAGGAGGTTGGGGCGTACGACAAGCCGGTGCTATTGAAACGAGGGCTTTCGGCTACGATCAAGGAATTCCTCCTGTCGGCAGAATATATCATGTCGCGCGGGAATCAGAACGTCATGTTGTGCGAGCGGGGAATTCGGACCTTCGAAACGCAATATCGTAATACGCTCGATCTCGCTGCGGTTCCAACGTTGAAAGAGCTGTCACATTTGCCCGTCATCGTCGATCCTAGCCATGCCACCGGCAAGTGGAATCTGGTGGCGCCGATGTCGAAAGCTGCAGTGGCCGCGGGGGCGGATGGCATTCTGATCGAAGTCCATTCGAACCCGGAATGCGCGCTATGCGACGGTGAAGAATCCATTAAGCCGAGCAAATTCAAGGAACTAATGCAGGACATGCGAAAGATTGCCGTGGCAGTCGGTCGGGAACTGTAGTCAAAAGGGCTGTGTGTGAGGCACTCAGGGTTGAGACTCGGCATCGGTACAGTTTGAATATGGCGCTGCATTTCACTCAGGTAACGATTATTGGCGTCGGGCTGATCGGCGGATCGCTCGGCATGATTCTTCGTCGTAAGGGATTGGCGACGAGGGTCATCGGGGTTGGGCGGCGTATCGAAAACTTGAAAGCTGCGGTCGAGCTGGGCGCAATCGATGGTTATGTCGTAGACCCCAAAGATGGAGTGCGAGAGGCCGATCTGGTCGTGTTGGCCACGCCGGTCGACACCTATCAACGGCATCTGGCGGAGTGGGCATCCTGCTTGAAAACAGGCGCGATTGTGACCGATGTCGGAAGCGTGAAGGGTTTACTGGTGGATCAGATCGAACAGGTTATGCCGACTGGTGTCCATTTTGTCGGAGCCCATCCCATTGCAGGCAAGGAAAAAACGGGCGTAGCAGCCGGATCGGATCAGCTCTTTATGGGTGCGCGCTGTGTCATTACTCCGACGAAGAAGACGGATCCGCAGGCACTAGAGCAGGTCCGAACGATGTGGCAGGAAACCGGTTCGGTGGTTCTCATGATGGATGCCCATCTGCATGACAGGATTCTTGGGGCGGTGAGCCATTTGCCTCATGTGGCCGCCTTTGCTTTGATCAATGCCCTTGCTGAGATTCGCGATCAACAGATTCCCTCCCTCGATCTGGCAAGCCACTCAGGCGGAGGATTGCGGGATACGACCAGGATTGCCGCCAGTTCGTCCGAAATGTGGCGCGATATTTTTCTCTGGAACCGCGACAACGTGGTCACATTCATTGAGGCCTACGAGCGATCGCTGAGTCGGTTGAAGCAGCTCATTCAAGTGGGCGATGCGGCAGGCATCGAGAAGGAACTCGAACGAGCACGCCAAGAGCGAGAGAAGCTTTCTGCGCGACCTACGGTGTCCGCCTAACATGAAGTCTTTAACTATTACTCCAGGCCGACCGTTACAGGGAGCGATCTCCGTCCCCGGCGATAAGTCGATCACCCATCGCGCCATCATTCTGACGGCCTTGGCGAACGGAGTCAGCAGGGTTGCGCGCTATTGTCGAGGCGAAGATTGTCTCAATACGATGCATGCATTACAGGATCTCGGTGTACGCATCGATGAATCGGTCGAGGAGCTCTGTGTGCATGGAAAGGGACTCTGGGGTCTGACCGAACCGAGTGGGCCGATTGATTGTGGAAATTCCGGGACGGGCATTCGTCTCCTGACCGGTCTGCTGGCAGGACAGGATTTTTTTACGGTGCTGACCGGCGACGCATCGATTCGTCGCCGTCCCATGGGACGGATCGTCAAACCGTTGCGGGAAATGGGGGCAACAATCGCCGGACGCAAGGGTGGTGAACTTGCACCCTTAGCCGTGATGGGTAGGCGCCTCCATTCGATCACCTACGCCTCACCGGTGGCCAGTGCGCAAGTCAAGTCGGCGTTGTTGCTCGCAGCCTTGTTTGCCGAAGGGACAACCCGCATTACAGAACCGCGTCTGTCGCGGGACCATACGGAACGGCTATTCCAGTTTTTCGGTATTGCGTTTCGACGGGATGAGACCACCCTGCTGATCGATGGACGGCCGTCGGTCGGGTGGAATGCGGTGCCACGATTGGTCGTCCCTGGCGATCTCTCTGCTGCAGCGTTTTTCATCGTCGGCGCGACAATTGTTCCTGGCTCTGACGTGACGATTCAACAGGTGGGGATCAATCCCACCAGGACAGGCCTGTTGGACGTCATGACGAGAATGGGGGCGGATATTCAATTGATCAATCGGCGTGAAGAGGCAGGAGAGCCGGTGGCGGACATCCGGGTGAAATCGGCACGGCTGCATGGGGTAACGATCGGGCCGGACTTGATTCCACAAACAATCGATGAATTTCCCATCCTGTGTGTCGCGGCAGCAGTGGCTGAAGGCGAGACGATCATCTCCGGGGCCGAGGAATTGCGGGTTAAGGAGAGCGATCGGATTGCGACGGTATCGGCGGAGTTGCGCGCGATGGGGGCGCAGATTGCGGAAAGGCCCGACGGGATGGTTGTGCGAGGACTTGGTACAACAGGAGATAACGGTCGATTGCAGGCTGCGCACGGCCGAAGCCATGGAGATCACCGTGTGGCGATGTCATTGGCCATTGCGGGTTTGACTGCTTCGACGCCAACAGTCATTGACGAGACGGCCTGTGTTGAGACATCATTCCCGGACTTTCATGACACACTATTGAAACTAGTGGGCGTGCGCCTGTGACGGCTCTTATGCGGGGCAGCGACGTGGGGCTTATTGTGGAAGAAAAGTTAGCAAGCCGTCTGATTGTTGCGATCGATGGTCCAGCTGGTGTCGGCAAGAGTACGGTGGCGCGGTTGTTGGCCTCTCGATTGGGCTATCTGTATCTCGACACGGGAGCCCTCTACCGAGCGCTAGCCTGGGCTGTGATAGAGTCTGGCCGGGATCCGGTAGATGCCGAGGCAGTCGCCGCCATGCTGCCAACCCTGTCCCTCCAGATGCAGTTCCATCACGGAACCGCGACGGTGCTGGTCAATGGCAAGGACGTGACGGGCGCCCTCAGAACGCCTGCCGTGTCGGCCGCGGCATCGGTGGTCTCAGCAATTCCCGCGGTCCGGGCCTGGTTGCTGCCCATCCAACGACAAATAGGACAAGGAGGAGCGGTGGTGGCTGAGGGGCGGGATATGGGGACGAACGTGTTCCCTTCGGCAGACGTGAAATTTTTTCTCGAAGCGGATCCGACTGTCAGGGCTCAACGCCGGCATCGAGAATTCGTCGCAGCGGGGCATTCCAGGGCACTTGAAGAGACAAGCGCCGACCTGGCGGGACGTGATACAAGAGATCGTTCCCGTTCGATCGCCCCGCTGGCTCCTGCTGAGGATGCTCGGTTCATTGACACCTCGAACTTGTCCGCCACTGATGTGGTGGACCAGATGATGGCTGTGATTGCGACCAGATTGTGAGTTCGGTTATCTACGGGATCTTGTGGATCCTCTTCCGGACCATCGGATGGCTCTGTTTTCGCTATCGAGTCGTTGGGGCGGTTCCCCGGACCGGTGGGTTCATCGTTGCGGCGAACCATGCCAGCTATCTGGATATCCCCTTCCTTGGTTGCGGGATGAGGCGGCGGGCTTGGTATCTGGGGCGTAGCGATCTATTTCCGGTTCCAGGTTCCAAGGCAATCTGCCAATGGCTGGGATGGATTCCTCTGCGGACGGGTCGGTTGGATCGTGACGCATTTGGTAAGGCGATCAGTCTGATCAAGGAAGGGAAGGTCGTGGTAATTTTTCCGGAGGGTAGTCGCAGCCTGGACGGTCAGTTACAATCCCCCAAACCCGGGATTGGTGTGATTGTGGCGCAAACCGGATGTCCGGTGGTTCCGGCCTATCTTAAGGGCACGTATGATGTGCTGCCGTCGGGAACCATGTGGCCGCGCTTCCTCTCCGTGACCGTTCTCTATGGGGATCCCCTCACGTTTCCCAGGAGCGTGGAAGATGGGAAGGCCAAGCAGTTTTACCAGGAGGTGAGTCGCACCGTGATGGATCGCATCGCTTCCTTAGGTGCTGTGGAGTCTCCGGTCCAGCAGTCCAGTGCCGACATTCGCAAGGCTGAGTGAATGTCGGTGTATAACCATCAGCACCCGACTCCTGTCGGAAGAGTAGGATTCACACCATGAGTATGGTTTCGCCATCGAGTGATCATCAATTAGACCGAACGGCCTTAGCGGCCCTGTATGAGGAGACATTCAAAAACCTCGAAGAGGGCACCATTACGGAGGGTCGCGTCGTCGCTGTGACCAAAGACAAGGTGGTCGTCGACATCGGCTACAAGTCCGAAGGCATGATCCCCAATGATCAGTTCTCCACCGAGGAGCTTCAGAACGTTAAGGTCGGCGATCGGCTTCAAGTCTATATCGAGGAGTGTGAAGACGCCGACGGCAATCTCGTTCTCTCCAAGGAAAAAGCCGACAAGATGAAGATTTGGGAAGAGCTGGAAAAGCTCTTCAATGAAGGCAAAAGCATCGACGGCAAGATCGTGGCGCGGATCAAAGGCGGCATGATGGTGGATATCGGTGTCAAGGCATTTTTGCCGGGGTCGCAAATTGACCTCCATCCGGTGCGGGATCTTGATGGGTTAGTCGGGCGCACGTTCCCGCTCAAGATCATCAAGATCAATCATCGGCGAGGCAACGTCGTTGTGTCCAGGCGCGTGCTCTTGGAAGAGACGAGGGATTCGAAACGGAAGACGACCCTCTCCACATTGAAGGAAGGCCAATTGATTCAAGGCGTGGTGAAGAACATCACGGATTACGGGGCGTTCATCGACCTCGGCGGCATCGACGGGCTGCTCCACATTACGGATATGTCCTGGGGGCGCGTCGGCCATCCGTCGGAAATGTTCAACATCAGCGACAAAGTGGAAGTGAGCGTTCTTAAATACGATCGGGAGACCGGGCGTATTTCACTCGGCTTGAAACAGAAGAGCGCCGACCCCTGGACCAGTGTGGCCAGCAAATATGCGATTGGTACCCGTGTCAAGGGTCGTGTCGTGAGCCTGACCGACTATGGGGCGTTCATTGAACTCGAGCCTGGCGTCGAGGGACTCGTGCATGTCTCTGAGATGTCGTGGACACACGAGGTTCGCCATCCGTCACGCGTCGTGTCCATCGGGGACCAGGTTGAAGCGGCGGTGCTGAACGTGGATCCAGCAAGCAGGAAGATTTCGCTTGGCATGAAGCAGACTGCGCCAAACCCCTGGGATATGGTGGAAGGGAAGTATGCCATCGGCACGCGCATTGAAGGGAAGGTAAAGAGCCTCACCGATTTCGGCGCATTTGTCGGACTCGAGGAGGGCATCGACGGATTGATCCACATTTCCGACATGTCCTGGACGAAACATATCAAGCATCCCTCTGAACTCTTCAAGAAAGGTCAGAAGGTAGAGGCCGTGGTCTTGCGGATTGACAAGGAAAAAGAGCGCTTGTCGCTTGGGTATAAGCAGCTCGGGAATGATCCGTGGGACGATGAGATTCCGCGCCGGTATGCAGTCGGGGATGTGGCGGTTGGGAAAGTCAGTAAGGTTGCCGACTTCGGCATCTTCGTCGAATTGGACGGGGGAGTCGAAGGGTTGATTCATATCAGCGAGGCAGGCCTCGATTCGCAGGCCAAGCTCGAAGAGAAGTTCAAGCTCCAGGATGAAGTGACGGCCAAGATCATCAAGGTCGATCGTGAAGAGCGGAAGATCGCGCTCAGTCTGCGCGATCACCAGATGGATTCCGATCGCCGACAGGTCGATGAATATCATGCTACACAAGGTACGTTAGACCAAAGCCTGGGTCGTGCGGCGAAGCAGAACCGGAAGCGAAGCCAGGCCGATGACGACAAGTAAGTCCGATTCATGGGGCTTCCGTACAAGCCGGGGACGCCTTCGTCCCCGGACTATGAGCGAGCAGAATCATGAGTGACGACACAGCGGGAAAACCGGTCAAGCGAAGACTATTTCGCAGAGTACTCTGGGTGCTCGGCATCGGGCTTGGACTGCTCTTTCTGATGAATCTGTTCTTCCCCGACCTCGACATTTCGATGGAGGATCGGGTTGGATTGATTCGTATTGAAGGGGTCATTCTGGATGCGCAATCCACGGTCGGCGAGTTAAAGCGTTTTGCCGACAACCCCTCCGTGAAAGCGATCGTCTTGCGAATCGATAGCCCTGGCGGAGGGGTGGTGCCGTCGCAAGAAATCCATGATGCGGTCCAGCGGGTTCGTAACAAAAGCAATAAGGCGGTAATTGCCTCAATGGGTTCAGTGGCGGCGTCAGGGGGATACTATATTGCGGTTGCGACCGATCGGATCATGGCCAATTCGGGGACACTGACGGGGAGTATCGGGGTCATCATGGAGATGGCTAACGTCGAAGGGCTGCTCAAGAAGATCGGGGTTGAAGGTGTCGTGATCAAGAGCGGGCGATTCAAAGATGTTGGATCGCCGCTCCGGAAGATGAATGATGAAGAACACGCGTTACTCCAATCCGTCATGGATGATGTCCATAAACAGTTCATCGAGGCGGTGGCGGAAGGGCGCGGGCTCGAATTGGTGGATGTGCAGGCCTTGGCGGACGGGCGAATCTTTACGGGCCGTCAGGCCAAGGCTTCAAAGCTTGTGGACGAACTCGGTGATCTCGATGATGCAATCCAGCTTGCGGCGGATATGGCCGGCATCGAGGGGGAACCGAAAGTCATTGAGCCGCGCCGGCGATTTTCGATCAGAGAATTGATCGATTCGCGGTTGTCGGGGCTCTTTCCCAAGTTGGACTTTTACTCCGGGGTCAGTCTCAAGTATCTCTTGGCGTTCTAGCGCGGTCGGATCGACGCGCGGGTCGATTCTTCACCACCAAAGGAGGGTCCGAATATGACGAAGGCCCAAATCATCGAGCGCGTGTCCGAACAGATCACGACCTTGACGAAGCGGCAGGCGGAAGTCGTCGTCAATACGATTTTCGACTGTGTGCGCGATTCGCTGAAGAATGGTGATAAGACGGAGATTCGAGGCTTCGGTAGTTTTCGGCTGCGGGCTCGTCGGATGAAAGAAGGGCGCAATCCCAAGACCGGCGCGACTGTGGCGGTCCCTGCCAAGAAGGTACCGTTTTTCAAAGCCGGTAAGGAATTGAAGGAACTCCTGAACCAGTCCTAACAGGAAGCTCATCATGAACTCACCAGATTTCCACGATGCGGTCGGAACAGATGTCCGTTGGACGGACGAGGCTTTCAAGCGTCTAGAACGGGCGCCACTGTTCTTGCGTGGGATGGTCCGTCGTCTGGCGGAAAAGAAAGCCCGAGAACTTGGCTACGCGGAGATTACAGAGGAGATTCTGGATCAATTCAAGAACCAAATGATGGGCCGTATGGGCGGCGAATCAGGCATGGCGGACGCGGCGGAACAAATGGCGCAAGGGCATCTGCCCTGGACTGCCGCCGCCAAGGAACGGCTGAACACGGTTCCGGAATTCATGCGCAGCATGACTAAGCAAATTGCCGAAGAGATCGCCAAAGAACGGGGCCATCTTGAGGTAAACGTCGAACTCTTCGAAAAGGTGGAAGCACTGGGCGATCTCCGTGAGGCCTCGGCTCCTCCGTTGGAGTGGAGCGAGGGAGCCTTGGCTCAGCTTCACGAAAAATTGAAACAGTCTCCGCCGATCGCCGTCGAATTCGTCACCGACATGCTAAGGCGGGACACCGAAGATTTGGCGAGAGAGAAAGGTGTGACGCGGATCGACGAGTCGATGCTGCTTCAATTATGGGATACACCACAGGAGCGCGTCGCTTGGACCGATGAGGCATGGAAGCGACTGCAGACGTCTCCAGATTTCGTGCGTAGCGGCATCCGCAAGGCCGCTGAGCGCAGGGCGCGGAAGCTAGGGCTCAAAGAGATCGATTCAGATCATCTGACGACCTTCCGCAATCAGGCCATGATGAAAGCCGTCAAACGGATTCGCTCATTCGGGTATAACGAACTGACGTTCGAGGCGTTCGATACGGCGTTGGAGAAGACCAAGCGGCTGCAGGGGAATGAGCAGGCGGAAAAACGCCTCCGGGAAATTCGCGGGCATTTTGCCGATCCGGACGTGAAGAAGCCGGAGGGTGGGACACTCGGTGCTGATTTGATGGGCCGCTTTCGCCGGTATCTTAAGGGAGAGGGGCCGCTCTAGGATACCGCACAGGCTGTCGGGTCACCCTTCCGTCTTTGAAATCCTCGACGTAGAGGAGGTTTGCCGCTTCTCGGTAACCTGATCGGGCCTGATTCTTCAATATGCAGGGTGATTGCTCTGATTTCAGCGGTCGTGAGTGAATTGTTCGGCAACTTGTCAGGGTGACTTCTCCCGCAGGCCTTTAATTCTACGAACTCAGCGAACTCTTCGCTGCGCTCCCGCCGTGTCTCGGCAGATCGGACTGGACATATCGTTATGAAGTCGAGGCAGGGGCCGTTCGAGGACGGCCCCTGCTGTATCAGTGGGCAGCCGTCTGTTGCGGCCAAAACTTGTGACGAATTTGCGGGAGAGGCTCGCTATCGAAATTTGGGATGTCGTAGAGACAGCGGTCGATTGTCGCCACCTCATCTTCAGTCAAGTCCAAGGTAACTCTCTTTTTCCAAAACTGATCGAGCGTAAAGTAATCTCCTGACTGCGGCTTCTCAGCCAAGAGCACCTTCATCTTATCGAAGCCTGCCGTGTCCACCCCGGGTACGCGGCCCTTATTGCGGTCGTGACACCAATGTAGTACCTCGGCGATTCCGTACATGGACAACTCAATTTTCATCATCTTGCTCATGGATTCCTCCTTACCAAGAGGGGCATTGTACCCCAAACTCTTCGCCGATTTCAAAGCCGTCCGTGAGAAGGCATGGAGAGGACACAAATCTTCTTGCCAGAGGTCTTTCTTGCAGCCGGGTTGTTTGCCAGGAGAAAGTCGTGGTCTGTATACTGGCCACAGCCGATTCGGCGGGGAGGTCTCATTGAGGGGCGCAGGCTCATGCGGACGAATCACAATGTCGCCAGTACTTCGTTCGAGGAGCCGTGCGTGACCAGAAAGCCCGAGGGCCCTCACAGGCACAGGCCATGGAGCCTGGTGGTCCTCGCGACAAGTCTCTTCGTGCTTGTCGCAAGTGGCTGTACCAAGCAAGATCCCTACACTCCACCGGATCTTTTCTATTACTTTGCCAGCTATAAGGTTGGTAAAAACCCGACGACAGTCACCCCCACTGACATCAATCAGGACGGGTTAACAGATTTGCTGACCACCAACATCGGCAGCAATACTCTTTCGATTCTCTTGGGTAACGGTGACGGCACCTTTCACGATCAAGTCCAGCTGAATACCTGCAGGGAACCCCGCTCACTCGCTCTCGGGATGTATAATCACGACCCATATCCAGATGTGGTCCTGGCTTGTTCAGGGGGCGACGAAGTGGCCGTACTCTTCGGTCGACCAGACGGAAAATTCGAAGAAGGACCGCGCTATCCTGTGCATCGGACTCCTATTGCGATCGCAAGCAGTGATCTGAACGGTGACCAGGCGCCGGACCTCGTGATTGCATTGCGAAATGACAAGATCAAAGTGTTCCTGGGAACTGGCACAGGGGAATTCACCCATGGCGCTCAGTATGAGTATGGCGATACGCCCACGTCGGTGGCGTTGGCCGACTTGAATGGCGATGGGAAGATTGATTTGGCCGTGACCAACGGTGGACCAATGTCGAATGCGGTCTCTATCTGGATGGGGAATGGTGACGGCACGTTTAGCTCTCCCACTGACTATCGGACAGGGAAACGTCCGCTCGGGGTGAGTTTCACCGACTTCAATAATGACCAGATCCGCGATCTACTCGTGATTAACGGCGAGCGGGATAGCTTTACAACCTTTCTCGGTAACGGCAATGGTACGTTCCAGCCGGGGCGCGACTCCGGTGCCGACGCGGGGCCGAATTTCGGGCTCGCGCGCGACTTCAACGGCGACCATCGCATGGACGTGGCTATCGTCAACATTCAGTCGAGCGATCTCTCTATTCTCTTCGGTCGGGGCGATGGGACATTCGAATACCCACCGAAAAACTATCGGACAAAACCAGGTCCCTTCGCCCTTGCGACATTTCGTGTCACGACGAAGGAGGCTGAAGAGCCTGGAATTGTGACAGCGGACAATGGCAATGGAACTGTCTCGATCTTCCTGCACCGGGGATTGAAAGCAGTGAAGGCGCCTGTTGTGAATATGCCGTGAGGCTTGTGCGATGCCTGTCGAGACGCGGGAGAGACTGCAAAGGGCAGTCTCCTTGACAGCCTGTTGACCCTCGGCTAGAGTGGCCGATGGGCGCCGCTTTCAGGTCTCTGGCGCTCCGTTTTGAGGACACTAGTGAGATCATTTGGATGGTGGTTTGCTATCGGCGCATTGCTCACACTCTCTGTGCTGATGGTACAGGGGGGCGTGCGTGATCTGCTCGACGGAGCTCCTCCAGGCAGTGGGGCTAGTCCATACCTCTCGTTTGGCACGACAATTTTCGGCGGAGGGCTATTGGCTGGTTGCTTGGCATTGGTGATGAACCGACTCCGGTAGTCACCGAGACTGTAGATTGACATGTCGATGCACTGCTTGAAATGTAAGGGCTTCATGATGGTCGAACGTCACTATACCCTTGTGAACCGGCGACTCTATGCCCGCTGTTTGAATTGCGGGTTCTGGATCGACCTTGCCGACCTGCTTCGGTTCTTTCACAAAGTGATTGACAGCGGATTTCGCGGAAGGAAAGTGCGGGAGTCATTTACGCTATGAGTGGGAGTGACGATTTTATGATGACACGAGACTGCGGGGGATCTTATCGTCGGTCATCTCTCGCCTGCACTGCCGGGTTGCTTAGCGTCTTCCTGTTGAGTGTTGCCGCGACTTTCAATCCCTCCATCGCTCTTGCGCAGAGCATATCGGCTCAGCCAGCGCATGCCCGAGCGGTGACTGCACCGCACCAGTCCCTTCCGTGGCGGATCGCTCCAGCCCATGGCATTCTTCTCAAGGAACTCAACAGCGGTCGCATATTGTATGAACACGATGCCGGGAAGAGAATGTCGCCTGCCAGCCTCACGAAAATCATGTCGGCCCTGGTCATTTTGGAAAAGGGTCAGTTGGATGATCTTGTCACAATAAGTCCCAATGCCGCACGGGCTCACAAGACGCACTTACGTGTAAAGGCAGGGCAGGTCTTCAGGCTGGAAGATCTGCTGAAGGCCATGCTGATCGTGTCCGCGAACGATGCCTGTCTTGCAGCGGTGGAGCATGTGGGTGGCGACGAAGCGCAGTTCGTGGCCCTTATGAATGCCAAGGCTGCGTCTCTTGGCTTGGTTGATACGCATTTCAGCAATGGCTGCGGATTCGACAACCCTGACCATTACTCGACGGCCGAAGACCTTGCCACGCTGAGCGTCATGGCACTCGATCAACCGATCTTCCGGCAGTTGGTCCGTGAGGAACGCGCGATCATTACTCCTGTCAATGGTCACCATGCCTATGTCTTGCTGACCACGAACAGACTGCTGGGGCGCATTCCCGGTGTCGAAGGGATTAAAACAGGATTTACATCCAAGGCTGGGCGATGCCTTATCGCCAAAGTCTCTCAGAACGGAAGCAATCTTCTCCTCGTAATCCTCAACTCCAAGCGTCGCTGGAATACCGCGACAAATCTCATTGCCTATGGACTGCAGGCGACCGAGACTCCGCACTGAATTCCTGTTTGATCAAGTCGATACGCACATCGGCCTGAGGCAAAAAGGCCGCAAAAGTCTGATGAGTTACCTGCATTCTTCCCGTTTGAGTCGTCCAGGAATCTCTGGTTCGGGAGTCGAGGAGGGGAATCAGGACAGAGACGAGTCCAAGTTGGCTACCGGCAAGACGTGAATCAAGCGTTCCGGATCGGTGGGCGAAAGTGAAGAGCCGAACATTCCGCCAGCATCGCTATCGAAGCGGGGAAAACTCGACATTTACATCTTTCCCCAAATAGTTGATGACAAACCCTTGCTTATCATAAGCCAATATGGCGCCCATCACATTTTCATCCCCATAATCTTCTTGCCCCAATAGTTTCCGAACTTCGTCAGGACTTTCGCTGTTTAACACGTTGCGAAAGATGCCCCGGGTCTTATAGGAAAACCGGTTATTAATAAAGATCAGGTCGACCTTGCCGTCCTGAACGCGTACTCCGGCCATCGGGCCAGTCGGTTTACGTTGGTCGAGCAAGAAGATAAACAAGGCTTCCTGTTCGACTTTTACTCCTGGAATTTTCTCGTTCACCAGAGAATCCAAGGCTTTGGCTTCGGAGTCTCCCAATTTGACTCCAAACAGCGAAATTTCCGCACTCTTCAAATTCTTGGGGTCCATGACGTCATTCTTGCTCAATTCATATGGTTCGCCATACCCAGGGGACACCCATGTGCCGACTCCAGCCATCACCATGCAGGTGAGCGTGACGACTCGTAGTAACTCCTTCATCTATCCCTCCTTACCCATGGGTTCCCAGAAATGTATGGCGCGAGAAATCTATTGGCGAAATTGGTAGGTCCATGCAGTGTACGCGCATTTTATCGAACAGCCTGAAAACATGCAAGGAACGGCAGAACGTACGACCTTTTAGTTTTGAATTGTGATACTAACGTGATGGAGTCGGATTGATCGATTTCCGCTCATGTCGATACGCAAGGGGCTAAATAGAGTGATGGGTGGTGATGAGAAGGGCTCCGAGGTGACGGAGCCGTTGAAAGTACGGCCGACAGTCGTCTTCGAGCTCGTCGGTGAGGTTATCCAGGTCGGCGACACAATCTTCGACGATCTCAAGGCGCTGCGCATCCAGTCCCTCAGGACTGTCGAGAAAATACACGACACATCCGCTGATCACGGTATCCAGTGTCATTAACGGACCCTCATGCTGGCTTCCCACTCGGGGCCACCGTTCTTCCTTGTGGGCCTCCCAGAGGGATAACACGGCATCTCGATCCATCAGAAGTCCTCTACGGGTCCGTGTAACTCAGCTCCGACCAATCCACCCTAGCGCATGGAGTAATAGGACTGCAAGCGAGATCAAGCCTCAGAATCTGTAGGCGATGTCTTCTTGACCCGTTCACCATTCGATGATCGATTCACCACGAGGGCCTTGCTATCAGACAGTCAAATCCGGGCGAACGCGGACAAAACATAGTCTTCAAACGAGAGCCCCCGATTGGACTTGATTATCACCCTCATGGTATTTGGCCTTCATGGGTAGAGTCCGCGGTGGAGATGAGCTTGGGCAACTTTATCGATTCCGCTCATCAGGGCAGCCATACGCATGGAGGTTTTTTTGGCGACGGAGAACTCTAATGTTCGTTTGAAGGCGGAGGTCAGAATATCTTGCAACCGCTCTTGAATGTCGTGAGCTTTCCAGAAAAAACGCTGCACATCCTGCACCCACTCGAAGTAAGACACGATCACGCCACCGGAATTGGCCAGGATGTCTGGAATGACAAAGATCCCCTGGTCCTGCAGAATGCGGTCGGCCTCCAGGGTCGTCGGACCGTTCGCCCCCTCGGCGAGAACCCGGCAGCGCAGTTTCGCAGCATTGCGTCCGGTGATTTGTTCAGAGAGCGCGGCGGGAACCAGCACCGTGCAGTCGAGTTGTAGCAATTCATCGTTGGAGAGCCAGTCACCCAGATTGGTGTCACGGAGGGATTGGCCCTTGATCTTATAGCGTGCGAGGAGCTCCGGAATGTCCAACCCACTTGAATTGTGGATGCCTCCGTTGACGTCGCTCACTGCGATAACGCGTGCGCCAGATTCCTGCATGATGCGAGCGGTATGAGCCCCCACGTTACCGAATCCCTGTATGGCTACGGTGGTGTTCCGAATGTCGAGTTTGAGGTGACGAAGCGCTTCCATGGTGACGCAGACCACGCCGCGGCCGGTGGCCTCGTCACGCCCGAGACTTCCTCCAATCGACAAGGGTTTGCCTGTGACAACGCCCGGCACCGAATACCCTACTTGCTGACTATATGTGTCCATAATCCAGGCCATTACCTGAGCGTCCGTCCCGACGTCGGGGGCGGGTACGTCCTTTTCTGGCCCGATCAACGGGAAGATCTCCGCGGCATAGCGCCTGGTCAATCGTTGTAATTCTGGTCGCGACAACTGTTTCGGTGCGATGGCCACGCCACCCTTGGCTCCGCCATAGGGCAGGTCGGCTAATGCGCATTTCCAGGTCATCCACATTGCGAGTGCCGCAACCTCCCCAAGATTCACACCCGGATGGTAACGAATGCCGCCCTTTGAGGGGCCGCGGGAAGAATCGTGCTGCACGCGATAGCCGGTATAGACCTCGACTCGGCCGTCATCCATTCGAACAGGCACGCTGACAATCAACGATCGCTGTGGGAATTTCAGCCGCTCGCGTAAGTTGTGATCAAGCTCCATGGCTTCGGCTGCTTGATCAAACTGCGCAACCGCCAGTCGGAATGTCGGTGTGTCGAGTTCGTGCATTGAGTGTTCCTTCTGTCAGGATTGCAGCTGGGGTGTCAATGTGAAGATGGTCAAATGATGCTCCTGCCTCATAATGTTGGGCAAAAGCGTCTCCCATTCAATATTGAATACTCTCGAAAATTCCTGCGCCACCTGTTGTGCGATGACCGAAGGCGACAGGGGGAACTGACGGGCTTCTGCCATGGATGTGATGTGGCACTCTGCTAGGCCGCAGGGCATGATATGGGAAAAAGGGGATAGATCCAGATCGACGTTGAGCGCAAATCCGTGAATCGTGACCCCATGATCGATCCGGACTCCGATCGAAGCAATCTTCGCATCAGCATGATTCCAGCGCACCCAGACGCCAGGCTTCTTCTCGAGATGATAGCCTTCAATCCCCCATCGTGCGACGGTATGGATCAAGACCTCCTCTAATTTCCGTACGTACTGTTTCGGTCCCGAGCAATAACGTGACAGCTTGAGTATGGGATAGCCCACAACCTGTCCTGGTCCATGGTAGGTAATCGAGCCGCCACGATTTACGGACTGCAGGCTGGCACCCGTCCGACGGAGGGTTTCTTCCCCGCAGTCCCAATGTCTTGGTTGAGTGGTGCGGCCTAGGGTATAGACTGGCGGGTGTTCAAGGAGCAACAACACATCTCCCTGCCTCTCCGCAATCTGTTCTTCCTGTAACTGCTTCTGAAGTGTCCATGCCTCGATATAGGGGATCGGTTTCGAAAACCGGACGAGCGTAGCTACTTGTGTGGCAGGTTTCAGGAGAGGTGTGCTTCCCTGCCCTGGGAAATCGTGATCCGGGTATGACCCATCGGTGTGACTCATGGGATAACCTTCGGTAGCGAGGGTTTCTGAAGCGAGGTTGTGGACTGGGCGTTCTTTCTCAGAATGGTCAACTGCAGGGCTGGCTGGTCTCCTGACGATCGGAGAGAGTGCCAAAAATCTCCGAGATTGTAAATCTGATGTTGGTCGACGGCGGTAATGATATCGCCGTTCTGGAGGCCTCCAACAGCCGCCGGCCCTTTTGGCTCGACATTGAGAGCCAGGACACCACGGTCGCCTTCAAGCCCGAAACTGGCCATGATGCTCGGGGTAATGGTGACGGGAGTGAATCCGAAGTCAGGACGAAGGACCGACCCACGGACGATCATCGATTGAATATGTGGGTAAATGGCATCCATTGAAATCGCATAGCTGATGGCCTGAGCGGATGGGGCGATGGCCACGTTGATGCCGATGACATGACCCGACAGATCGACGAGCGGACCTCCGCTATTGCCGGGGTTGATAGCGGCATCGGTTTGGATCAGGTCATAGAGTGTTTCGCCGTCCGGGGTGAGCACCGAGCGATCTATCGCACTGACGACACCCACCGTGACTGTCGAGCCTCCCTTGAGTGCGAGTGGGTTGCCAATTGCGACAACCGATTCACCAATTTCGAGCACCGGAGAAGCGCTCAGTATAGCGGGAACCAAGTCCGTTGCCGTGATCTTGACGAGAGCCAGATCGAGCAAGAAGTCACGGGCGACGACACGGCCTGGGGTAAGTCGACCGGTTGAGAGCCCCACCACCAGACTCTTGATTCCCGCTACCAGGTGATTGTTTGTCAGGATGTATCCAGCTTCGTCGATAATGACGCCGGATCCAGACCCTGACTGGGCTAACGCGGGAGTGGCAGGCACGCCGCGTGTGAGGATGGTGACGACCGAGGGACGTACTTTCGTCACGACGGCGGGGACCGAAAGGGTTTTTTCATGGGAGGGAGCCGAACCAATCACTGGTTCAGCAGAGACGATGGGCCAGTCCAGTGTGACCGCGATCATGAGAAAAAATGGAATTGTGAAGAAACGAAAGAGGAGGGAACTTGACCGGGTTGTACGCACACTCGTCATGGGGCCTCGTCTGTTCGAGTCGCCTCATTGTCGCACAAGTGCTGTCAGGGTGAAAGTCGTAGAACAGAAAAAGGGGCGAGGGTTGTCCTCGCCTCTTTCTGTTTCATGAATCTGTGGGCTTACTGGATGGCGGCAAACATTTCTTTAATCTCCGGGGTCTTCAGCTTCTTGAGCGCTTTCGCTTCGATCTGCCGAATTCGCTCCCTTGTCACGGAGAGGCTCTGCCCCACCTGTTCTAATGTACAGGCCTGGTCGTGGCCGATACCGAAGCGCAGTCGGATGACGGTCTGCTCTCGGGGCGTGAGCGTACCGAGAATACGTTCAAGCTGGTGCGACATCTCAGTTCGGTGCACATGGGCATCGGGTGGAACGGCTTGCAGGTCCGGGAGCAGTTCCCCAAACTCCGTGCTTCCGTCACCCACCGGCTTCTCGAGGGCGACCGGCTCTTGAAAGGCCTGCACGGTTTCATGCAGTCGTTCCGGCCTCATCCGCAGGACCTGCGCCACTTCTTCGAGTCGAGCCGGGCGGCCCAGCTGTTGTCCGAGTCGTCTGGTCACGCGGAGGATGCGGTGCGAGGCTTCAGTCTGGTGAACCGGAATGCGAATGGTCCGCGATTGATCTGCTAGCGCGCGCGTGATGCCTTGACGGATCCACCACGTTGCATAGGTGCTGAACTTGAATCCCTTGCGGTATTGATAGCGCTCGGCCGCCTTCATCAACCCGATATTTCCTTCTTGCACCAGATCCAGCAAAGTCAGGCCACGGCCCGTGTAATGTTTTGCAACATCCACGACGAGCCGCAGGTTGCGGCGCACCAATTCGTCCTTTGCCCGTTCGAGCACGATCCGGGCAGAGCGGAGAGTGGCCAACCCCTCCTTTAGCTGTTTGGCGATGGTAATGGGAGTTTTCTGTTGCGCCGTCCCCTTGAACATCTCAGTGAGGCTCCGTTCAGCCTTATCGAGCGCAGTGGCTGAGAGTCCGCTCAAACCTCGGACCGTCTGGAGTGTGCGTTGCGCCTCGAGCACAGAATCCGAACGCTTGAGTCTGGGCAAAATTCGAATGACATGTCGTAAGGCTTTTCGAATGGCGGTCGTTCCGTAGTCAATTTTCTTCGCTAGCTCGATTTCTTCTTCTCTGGTCAACAGGGCACGTTCGCCGAAGGAACGGAAATAGAGGGACTCCAACATGAACGGGCCGCCACTCGCAGCGGTACGAGTCACCGCCTTCGTCGGCTCCTCAGGTTGTTCTTCTACGGATGTGTCTCGCCCGATTACATCCAAGAGGTCGCTCGCCTCGGGATCGTCCGCATCAACGTCTTTTGCAATTGTCACAAGCTCCTCCGGCTCGGGGGTTGGGAACAGGTTCTTTTTCATGTCATCGCCCCTCCTCTGATCTGACTATCTGAAGTTTTGCTCGGCATGCCCGTAGTCTCTATAACCGGCGCTTCCACCTACTATTGTGAGAGACAACTACCAGCCAAACGATTCATTCTGCGTGCTATCGCGACTGAGCTATTCTGATCTCTTTACGCAGCAAATCCCGTGCTGGATTGTTCATGAGAAGGACGGATTGCCATCTCATGGAATTGGCAGAACTATTAGAGTGCTTTAATGAGGAAGTGTGAGAGTAAGTGAGGTCACCTTGCTACAGGTGTGTGGGCTCGGCTATAGGCCAAAAGACTCTATCGCCACGTCTATTTCTGGGTCAGTGCTTTCAGAAAAGGGGCGATCGTGTCGATGGGGATGGGGAAAATGGTAGTAGAATTTTTCTCCGCCGCGATTTCGACAAGCGTCTGAAGATAACGCAGTTGCAGCGCGGCGGGGTTTCGACTGATCACGTCGGCCGCATCGGCGAGGCGTCGGGAAGCTTCGAATTCGCCTTCAGCGTGAATGACCTTCGCACGACGTTCGCGTTCCGCTTCCGCTTGACGCGCGATGGCCCGTTGCATCTCCTGCGGCAGGTCTACATTCTTGACTTCAACAGCGGTGACTTTGACGCCCCACGGCTCCGTTTGTTGATCGATAATCCGCTGGAGATCCGCATTGATCTGTTCCCGTTTCGATAGAAGGTCGTCGAGCTGGCTTTGTCCCAGCACGCTGCGGAGCGTGGTCTGAGACATCATGGATGTCGCATACAGGTAGTCCTCCACTTGGATGATCGCGCGTTCCTGATCCACAACCCGGAAGTAGATCACGGCGTTCACCTTGACTGTGACGTTGTCCTTCGTAATGACATCCTGGGGCGGAACGTCCATTGCCACGGTACGCAGACTGACACGGACCAGTCGATCGATGAAGGGCACGATGATGACGAGTCCAGGGCCGTTGCCGCCATAGAGGCCTTTCGCAATGCGACCGAGCCGGAAGATCACGCCACGTTCGTACTCCGGGAGGACATTGAAGGTTAGTTTGATGGCTACGACAACAAGGATGGCGACCAACAGAAGCCCGACAGGACTGAACAACATGATCAGGCCCCTCCCTTTTGGAGCACAGGTTTGACGTGGAGTGTGAGCCCCTCCACTCTCGTGACTTCGGCCCGATCCCCCGGTTGAAGTGGGTACTCGCTGACGGCCTCCCACAATTCACCGTGTACCGCGAGTTGTCCCTGCGGGTCTACCAGCGTCTTCGCTACACCGATCAATCCGACCATCCCCTCAGTGCCCGTCAGGGGTTGCCGTTGCATGGCTCGCACAGCCATTCCGAAGATGAACATCGTGCCAATGGCGGCAAATGCGATCACTGGCACGATCATGCCCCACGAGAGTTGTAGAAACTCCGCATCCGTTTTGATGAGCATCAGCGAGCCAAGAATCATCGAAGTCACGCCGCCGATGGCCAAGAGACCGTAACTCGTGACAGTGGCTTCCAGAATGAAGAACACAATGCCCAGGACTACCAGCAGAACGCCGGCATAATTCACCGGCAACGATTGTAGGGAGTAGAAGGCAAGAATGAGGCTGATGGCCCCGACGATTCCCGGTAGGATCGCGCCGGGACTGTAGAGCTCGGCCATGATGCCGATGGTGCCGATCGTCATGAGCAGGTAGGCGATGTTCGGATCGCTCAGCGCCTTAAGAAGTTCAAGCCGAAGGCCCATCGGGAATTCATGGACAGTGGCGCCTGCCGTTCGCAGCACCGTGGAGCCGGTTTGGAGGGACACTGTGCGGCCCTCCAATTGCTTTAGCAGCGTCGGAAGATCTTCTGCCACGAAATCGATGATCTTCAGTTTCAAGGCTTCCCGTTCGGTGACAGAGACGCTCTTGCGAACAGCATCTTCCGCCCAGGCCACATTTCGTCCCCGTTGCTCGGCGATCGATTTGATGTAGGCGACGGAATCGTTCTCGACCTTTTCCTTCATCGTCTTATCCATCTCGCCACCGCCCATCGCGACTGGATGCGCGGCGCCGATATTTGTCCCTGGTGTCATAGCGGCAACATGGGCCGCCAACGTGATAAAGACCCCGGCCGAGGCAGCCCGTCCGCCAGAGGGTGACACGTAGACGATCACGGGAAATGGGGCCGCGGTGATGTCCTTGATGATCAGGCGCATCGAGGTATCCAAGCCGCCAGGCGTATCCAGCTTGATGACTAAGGCGCTGCCTCCCAAGGTGTGGGCTTCAGACAGAGCATCATGCAGATACTCTGCGGCAACGGGATTGATCACCCCTTCATAGGTTGCAACCACTACAGGCCCACCTGAAGCGGGTGCCTCTGCGCGGCACGGAACAACGCACAGGATTACTGCTAGAGCGGTGATTGTGGCGAAGTGAAGGGAGAGACGTTGGAGAACGGGTCCACGCATTTGACGCTCCATGCGCGGGAAGCCGAGCAAGCACTAACCGTGTGTGCAGGGATCATACGGCCCACTCTACAGGCTGTCAAGGAACGAGCGACGAGGCTATCCGGTCCGTGCATTAGGTTCTGGCATCCCGCCCCGATCCAGCCGGGCTCAGTGGATGCGCGTATCGAGATAGAGTTGAGTCAGTGCTCCAAGAAGAAAATTGATAAGGGTCGAGAGGTCAGTCATCTCGGTCGTCTGTCTTGTTGAAAACCCAGCGTGGCACTTCTAGAATGGGACCCCGATGTCACATTTTCAATCAGGCGAGCGTATCCATCTAGTCGACAAGAAAGGGCGGCAGTATGCCCTGACCCTGAAGGCTGGAGATCTATATCAACTGAGCGGTCACAAAGTTGCCCACGACGACCTCATCGGAAGGCCCGATGGTTCTTTAGTTACGCTCTCCGGCAACAAGACGATGTTGGCGCTCAAACCTACGTTTGGCGACTATGTGCTGAAGATGCCGCGTGGCGCGCAGGTGTTGTACCCGAAGGATCTTGCGCTCATTCCCATGTGGGCGGATGTCTATCCTGGCGCGCGCGTGTTCGAGGCGGGGACCGGCTCAGGGGCTTTGACGATGGCCCTCTTGCGTGCCGTGGGCCCGCGTGGCTTGGTGGTGACCTACGAAGCCCGTGAGGATTTCGCGCGAACGGCGATGAGGAACATTGAACGGTACATGGGCTCAGTGCCGAATCTCATCCCGCTTCGTCGGAATGCGTATGAAGGGATCACTCTGCTCGACGATGGTCTGCCCTTCGATCGTCTCGTTCTCGATCTTCCTGAACCTTGGCAGATAATCCCTCATGCCGCACAGGTCCTTCGTTCTGGTGGCATGTACTTGAGCTTTGTCCCCACTGTCCCTCAAGTGGTGCAGACGGTTGAGGCCCTTGAACGAGCGACGGTCTTTGGTATGGTCGAAACATTTGAAACACTGTTGAGGACCTGGTCCATTAAGGGACGCAGCGTCCGTCCGGACCATCGAATGGTCGCCCATTCAGGCTTCATTACGGTGGCCAGGAAAATCCAATCCGGTTTATGGCCCACAGGACAAGCGATTGAGTCCATCGGTGAGGCCATTGATGCTCACGAAGAGCGAGAGGATGACGTGCGATGAATCGGTTGCATGGAAAGGTTGCGGTCGTCACGGGAGGTAATGCGGGTATCGGTGAAGCGATCGCGAAGGCCTTTGCGCGAGAGGGCGCATCGGTCGTGATTACGGGGAGACGGCAAGGGGAGCTGGACCGAGTTGTGAGAGACATTGAAAAGGAGCAAGGCAGGGTCTTCGCCGTTGCCGGATCGGTCACAGATGAAACCCATGTGCAGGAGACAGTCCGTCGGACCGTGCAGCAGTTCGGGGGGCTTGAAATCCTTGTCAACAATGCCGGAGTAGGAGACTTTGGAAAGCGCTTGCACGAGATGGATGATGCGACCTGGGGGCGCGTCCTTGACGTGAACCTGACTGGGGTATTCCGCATGACGCGGGCTGTCTTGCCGCAGATGTTGAAGCAGCGGAAGGGAGCGATCGTAAACATCTCCTCCATCGCGAGCCTGGTTGGGATTCCTACGTTACCGGCCTATGCCGCCTCGAAGGGGGCGCTCGATGCCTTGACCAGAGCCCTCGCGATCGACTACGCCAAAGAGGGCATTCGCTGCAACGTGGTGAATCCTGGACTCATTGATACCCCCATGGCCGCTCCGCTGATGAGCAACCCCGAACAACTGGACCCCATTCTGTCGCACTATCCTATCCGCCGAGCCGGGAAACCAGAAGAGGTGGCCAATATGGTTCTTTATCTGGCTTCCGACGAGGCAACCTGGGTCACAGGCGGGACCTTTCCTATCGATGGGGGAATGACTGTCTCGTGAGCAGGCGCTCCATTCGAATGGGGAATGTCACACCCGATACGATAAGTGCGTGCCAGTTGGCCCGAAGCCGAAACAGCAGTCGCGACTTCTCAAACCTATGGAAATCAACGCACATACTCAGTTCTGCGGCGTAATCGGCAATCCCGTCGAGCATTCGCTCTCACCCGCGATTCACAATGCGGCGTTTCAGAAGCTCGGGCTGAACTTCGTGTATCTGGCATTTCGCGTGGAAGCGATCGGCGATGCGATCAAGGGTCTTCGCGCCCTTGGCAACTTTCGCGGCGCCAGCGTGACCATTCCCCATAAGGTGGCGGCCGTTCCGTTTCTTGACTCTGTTGAGCCGACCGCACGTCATATCGGCGCGATCAACACCATTGTGGCTGCGAGCGGGACCCTCACAGGTTATAATACCGATGCGACCGGCGCCTTGCGCGCGCTTCGCGAGGGCGGTGTTGCCTTGGAAGGACAGCGGGTGGTCATGCTCGGGTCCGGAGGCGCTGCTCGCGCGATTGCCTTCGCGCTCGGGACAGAGGCTGGGATCGATCACTTGACCATACTAGGAATAGATAGCCAGGAACGCACAGCCTTGTCCCGAGATCTCCAGTCGAAGACTGGGATAGCCGTGCAGGATTTACCTCTTGATGAGGGTCGATTGCGAAAGGTTCTGCCGGATACTCATGTGCTGATCCATTGCACGCCGATGGGCATGTCGCCTAAAGTACACGAAACGGCTGTGCCGGCGACGTTGCTCCATGTGGGTCTGACGGTCATGGATATCGTCTACAACCCTCGGGACACCCGGTTGCTGAAGGATGCGAAGGCGGCAGGTTGTCGTACGATTCCCGGGTTCGAAATGTTCCTTCATCAAGCCGTGGCGCAGTTCGAGCTCTGGACCGATCAGGTTGCTCCAGTCGATGTCATGCGTGCTGTACTGGAATCCCGATTCTCATGAACATCGTGCTGATTGGCTATCGGGGGACCGGCAAGAGTACGGTGGGCAGGCTGCTTGCGGTACGATTGGGGCGAGAGCTCGTGTCAACTGACGCGGAGATTGTCGAGCGTGCGCAACGTACGATTCCGGAGATCGTTGCCCAAGAGGGATGGGAATATTTCCGCAATCTGGAGTCTGATATCTGCAGGGAACTTGGCGTCCGTGACCGGCTCATGGTCGATACCGGCGGTGGGGCCATACTCCGCGAGCAAAATGTCGAGGCGTTAAAGAGGAATGGCGTGTTGTTTTGGCTGACGGCCTCCGTCGAGACGATCGTGAAACGAATCGGCCGTGATAATCAGCGCCCATCATTGACAGGGACCAAGTCATTTGTCGATGAAATTCGGGACGTGTTGCAGGAGCGTACGCCGAAATATCAATCGGCCGCCGATCACATCATTGCAACCGATGATCGATCGATCGATCAGGTAGTCGATCATGTACTGACGTTGGTGTGAGCGCGCTCTGTCATTGTCTCGCATAGCGTCAAGATGACGATCTCCTGTCGCCATGTCTTGACAAGGTCTCTTTCGAAGTGTTTGAAATGGCCATGTGCGCCCGTAGCTCAATTGGATAGAGCATCGGACTTCGGATCCGAGGGTTGGGGGTTCAAGTCCCTCCGGGCGCACCATTCCACCCCGTAAATCCTCCGAGTGGAAGCATTGAAGAATCAGTAGCTTATTCTCAATCTGCATGGTTCTTTCGAGTGGTTTATCCCCCACCAAAGCTGCATAGATTTCTCGTGTCTCCAGCGGTACCTTGATGACAAGAGCAGGGTCTGCGGGGGTGTCTGAATGGTGCTATGCTATAAACAAGATCGCGTGAGACTTCCCAAAGGAAGGTCCGCGAGTCACGAGCAGCGGCACACTTGGACCCGGCATTGTCCCTGCTGTGGACGCTGGTTGACGAAGCACGATCCCACGGCACCCTGGGTCTGTTTATGCGGATGGTTAAGTGGATAAGGGCACAGTTGCCACGAGGAGGGGCGCATCATGAATCATGTAATCCTTCATGACGTCCGGGCGGGGTTTTTTCTAATGGTGGGTTTGGCCATGTTGGCCTTTATTTGTGCTCTGGCTGCGTTGAGTACGGTGATGCGGCCTGCCCGGTGGGCTGATCGGAAGTCAGCCCAATTCTAACCGGTATCCTCTCCCGTTCATTCTTTCGCGGTTGTTGATTGACGATACCTGTTTGCCAACCTAGCGCGTCCCATAGTCAAAATCAGCTCCAACATCCTGACAATTCAGGCAAAATGGCTAACGGCCGTGGGTGAATCTCACCATTTCAATGAGGTGCTATATTTGATCTACAGAAGCGAAATTTTACTCTTCTAAGGGATGGGGGAAACAATCATGATCGGAAGTTCAATGAAAACGACTGTAGTGGCAGCGATGGGGCTCGTCCTGTTGGTTGGTCAGGGCTGTAGCATGAAATGGCTGCAATCCGATGGAGAAACGGGAGCGGAGTCCGCGCAAAGCAGTGCGAATCCAAACCTTCCTGGTATGGCTCAAGGTGGTTCGGACGGGGGGCTCAGTGGCTTCTCTCAGAATCCCTCCGAAGAGCGTCTTAGGAAAGGCGGGGATATCGCATCTCTTTCGTCCTCTGGGATGAGCGACCGTCAACGTGCCGAATTAAGTAGAGAACTAACTAGAGAAGAAAAAGCGGCTATCGAAGCTGGTCTACAGGACGTGTTCTTTGGATATGATCAGTGGACGCTTTCAGATACAGGAATGGAGGCATTGAACCACAACGCACTGTGGCTGAAGGCCCATCCTGGTGCATTGATGAAGGTTGAGGGCCATTGCGACGAACGGGGCACGGCCGACTACAATGTTGTCTTGGGGGATAAGCGCGCCAAGGCTGCACGCAGCTATCTAATCGAATCTGGTGTGAGCCCCAGACAAGTAGCGATCGTGTCGTACGGCAAGGAACGCCCTTTCTGCACGGACCCTGCTGAATCTTGCTATCAACAGAATCGCCGTGACCACGTATTGCTAAATGTAAAGAATGTGAAGAAATAACGAAGCCACTCACGGCCTCTAAGGAACCCCGGTGCCTCTTAATGCGAGCCCGGGGTTCATTGTTTGATTGGGATGATGCAAACATGGTTCCTATAAAGAATCGGCGGAAATCAAGTACGAGGCATCCTCAGCCTCGGATGATCAAAGAGGAGCCTCATATGGAGAAGCGCCAACAGCCACGTTTTACAGCACAATTCAGAAGTACCTTTTCGGGTGGGCAACGAGAAGGCCAAGGTCGGACACTGGACCTTTCTACGGGCGGCTGTAAGATTGAAACGGATTTCCCGATTGTCCTGGGGGCATCATTTGAGTGCCGCATCTATGTCCCTGGACTCGACTGGCCTTTGCGGATCGACGAAGCCCAAGTGCGGTGGGTCAAGGCCAACACCTTTGGGATCCAATTCACGAGGATCCAGTCCGATGAGGAGGCAAAACTCAAACGGGTCATTGCCAGTCTTAACGAAGAACTTAAGAGATAACCTTTCCCATTTTCCTTTCTTTCTTTAGAATCTGGTGGTCTGGACACTTCGCCTTTGTCTTAGTTGGGCATGAGGAGTCCCGCAATCGTTCGCGACTTCTAGGTGTCCCATGGTATAAGGCAGCGGGAGGCTCTGAGAAAATGAAAGCTTCTAGGACTCATTCTCAAACCGTGCAACTAGAATCTGTCCTATGAAACAAACGGTATTTCAAGCACAGGCTGGATTCGATATTGCAACCTTGGCCGGCGGTTGCTTTTGGTGTCTTGAAGCGGTTTATGACCAAATGAAGGGTGTGGTAGCGGTCGAGTCCGGCTATATAGGTGGTCAGGTAGATCATCCCACCTACGAGGCCGTGTGCAGCGGCAATACGAACCACGCTGAAGCGGTACGTATTACGTTCGATCCCACCATCGTCAGCTATCGCGAGTTGCTTGAAGTGTTTTTTGTCATCCATGATCCTACGACACTCAACCGGCAAGGCCATGATGTTGGCACGCAATACCGCTCGGCCATTTTCTTTCATACTCCGGAACAGAGACAGGTCGCAGCCGACGTCATCGCGGCGATCACGAGAGAACGGATTTATTCCGGGCCTATTGTGACGCAAGTCGAGGCTGCGGGGACATGGTATGAGGCCGAACCCTACCATCAAGAGTATTTTGTGCGAAATCCCTTCCAGGGATACTGCACTGCGGTTGTCGGACCAAAGGTTGCCAAATTCCGCAAGCTCTTCACCGCAAAACTCAAGTCATAAAGAGCCTCGATTCCTCCTCGCCAAGAGTACCGGGCAGACTATTTTTACATAGCGCTTACGAGATCGATCTATTCCCAGGGGCCGGCCAGTGTTCAAGCGGACGATTGAAAGGAACGAACCACGTGAGAATTGTGGCGTCTTTCATCGAGAAGCAAGGTAAGAGATTGATCGAGGAGAGCGGAACCCTGATCAAGAGTTGCTCTTCGTGATCGAGCCAGGCATCTTCGTGTCCCTCCGCCTGGTCTGATGCCTGCAGAGACTCGAAGTCGAACAGCCGTCGATCCATGAGAAACGCCGGCGCCACGTTTGACAGGGCGGCGAACATGCTGTCCGTACAGCCTGGAGATCGTTGCTCCCATTCGCGCAAGAACTCCTTCACCTGTTTCCGCTTCAGATCCTCTTGTGAGCCACAGAGATCGCAGGGAATAATGGGGAAGGAGCGAAGTTCTGCATACCGAGCAAGATCGTTCTCCCGCACGGCGGCCAGAGGGCGAATGACCAAATGCCGTCCGTCTTTCGAACGTAATTTCGGCGGCATCGTCTTAAGCTTGCCGGTATAAAACAAATTCAGGAACAGGGTTTCAACAATGTCATCGCGGTGGTGACCCAGTGCGATCTTGGTCGCGCCCAATTCCGTGGCGACGCGATACAGGTGGCCACGACGGAGTCGGGAGCAGAGCGAGCAGGTGGTCTGCCTTTCAGGGATGAGTCGCTTGACGATTGAGAAGGTGTCTCGTTCCTCGATATGGAATGGAATTCCCATAGATGAGAGATAATCGGGGAGCACATGGACCGGAAACCCCGGCTGCTTTTGATCCAAGTTCACCGCGACAAGGTCAAAGTGAATTGGAGCACGCCGTTGTAAGACAAGCAAGAAGTCGAGGAGAGCATAACTGTCCTTCCCGCCTGATAGACAGACCATGATCTTGTCGCCATTTTTGATGAGACCATACTCGTCTATGGTTTGCCCGACGAGGCGAAGCAGTTTGGTTTGCAGCTTTTCCGTGGCTTCGTCCAGTTTTTGAAATGCGCGCGAAGAGCTTGCCGAATGTGCCATAGGCTGGCATTCTACGCGGTCAGCCACCTGGCTGTCGATCTTCGACCGGGGATATCATGGGGAAGGATGAGAATCGATCAGGCGAGAAACTTCAATCGATCCTCTTTGTGTGCACGGGGAACATCTTTAGGAGTGTGACAGCAGAGTACGCGCTCAAGGCCAGTCTCGCCGGCGGTATGTCCTGTATCGTGCGCTCAGCCGGGATCGATGCCAAGCCCCAGTCGATGCATGACTGGGTCCAGACCCGCTTGCGCGAGAAGGGAGCTGATCCAAGCACACACGTTCAACGACAACTCACCAAAGATCTGGTTGCGGCTGCAGACCTTGTCATTGCAATGGGACGAAACCATCAGGTCTTCATTCAGGAGCAATTTGGACGCGACGTTCCCCTGTTTAATCAAGTCTGTCTCGGTCACGATCAGCCGATTCTTGATCTGCACGAATTGATGCCGGATTGGGAGACCGACCCCGAGCGGGCACGTGCCTATGTGTGGTCGGTTATCGATGCCATCTGGGCCACTGCACCCGCCCTTCTCCCTCGCCTTCGTTAGCTGGACGTTGCGACACATATTGCTTGTGCCGGTTCATTCTTGGACTCGAGTGGACATTTTTTCTCCGGTTATGGACGACAGTTAACGGAATCAGCTCCTAAATCGAAGCAATGTTGAGGCATGTGCTATGTTTTCCATAGGACCTCTTGCACATTAACTGCGCAGAACATGGCATTGATGCACGGATCACCGCGGGCGGGCATGACGGCGTCTGAGGCGCCGGCGCCCGAGCCGGTGTGGGCGGCGTGGTCGACCGAGCAGCTGTTGACGCTGCCGATGTGCGCAGCTGGGCGTCACCCGGGACGGGGGCGTTCCTGTCCGCCCAGATCGCGCAACTCTACGCGGAACTCGAGGCCCGCCAGCTCTGCTTCCGGCCCCACGTGTGGGTGTCGAACGAATGGTTTACCCCGGACGGGGTGCCGGGGATCGCCGTGCCGTTCTATCTGGCCCATCCGCGGCTGGCGAAACTGGAACTGGACCAAATGCTGGAGGTCGAGGGCGGGACCCCCGAGTGGTGCATGCGCATCTTGCGGCATGAGGCCGGCCACGCCATCGAAAATGCCTATCGGCTCCGCCGGCTCCGCCGGCGGCAACAGATCTTTGGGCGCTCCTCCGAGCCCTATCCCACCTACTACCGGCCCCGGCCCTATAGTCGGAGCTTCGTGCGGCACCTCGACGTGTGGTATGCCCAAAGCCATCCGGATGAGGACTTTGCCGAGACCTTCGCCGTCTGGCTCACGCCCGAGGCGACCTGGGCGGAGCGCGTACAAGGGCTGGCCGGTGCTCAAGAAGCTGCAGTATGTCACATGGGCTGATGGAGGGGCTGGCGGGGGTGCCCCCCCGGTGGTCACGCAGGAGGAGATCGACCCGCTCGCCGCGCTGACCAAGACCCTGGGGGAGCATTACGCGCGCAAGCGCGCGCACTATGGGACGGCCCGCCCGTCCTTCTACGATCCGGACCTGCAGCGGCTGTTCTCCGCCGCCCCGGCCCATGCCGCGCACCTGCCCGCCGCCACCTTCCTGCGCCGCTTCCGCAAAGAGGTGCGCCGCAAAGTGGCCGCCTGGACCGGCGAATATCAATATACGATCGATCAGGTGCTCGAGGACATGATCGCCCGCTGCCGCGCGCTCCACTTGCACCTGCCGTGCGCGGCGGAGCAGGCGAAGCTGGATTTCACGATCCTGCTGACCGTGCACACGATGACCTACCTGCGCAGCGGGCGGCATAAGGTGGCGCTATGAAACGGCTGCGGATCCTCGTCCTCATGCACGCCGACCTCGTGCCGCCGGACCAGCTCACCGGGGCGGAGGATGTGACGAGCGTCGAGTGGAAGACGGAATACGATGTGGTCTCCACGCTGCGCCAGCTGGGGCATGACGTCAAGCCGCTGGGGGTGAAGAGCGATCTGGGTGTGCTCCGGTCCGCCATCGAGGACTGGAAGCCGCACATCGCCTTCAACCTGCTGGAAGAGTTCGATGGGGTGGCGGTGTACGACCAGAACGTCGTCTCCTATCTCGAACTGCTGCGCGTGCCCTATACCGGCTGTAACCCGCGGGGGTTGATGCTGGCGCGCGACAAAGTGCTGGCCAAGAAGCTGTTCTCCTTCCATCGCATCCCGTTTCCGGATTTCATGGTGGTGCCGCAGGGGCGGGCGGTCAAGCGGCCGACGTGGCTGGCCTTTCCGCTCATTGTCAAATCGGTGACCGAAGAGGCGTCGCTCGGGATCTCGCAGGCCTCCATTGTCCAGGACGACGACAAACTCAAGGAGCGCGTGGCCTTCATCCATGCGAGCGTCGGGACCGGCGCCCTCATCGAGCAGTACATCGAGGGGCGCGAACTCTATGTCGGGGTGCTGGGCAATAGCCAGGTCCACGTCTTGCCGGTGTGGGAGCTGATGCTGGACCAGCTGCCGGAGGATGCCTGTCGGATCGCGACCGCCCGGGTCAAATGGAGTCGGGCGTATCAAGCGAAGTATGGGATTCGCTCCGGCGAAGCCACGCAGCTGCCGGAGGGGAAAGCCGCGGCGATTCAACATCTGGCCAAGCGGGTCTATCGCGCCTTGGGCTTGAGCGGCTATGCGCGCATCGACGTGCGCCTGGATGCGGCGGGGCAGGTCTATGTGCTGGAGGCCAATCCCAATCCCCAAATCGCGCACGATGAAGATTTTGCCGAGTCGGCCGCCAAGGCCCGCTATGCCTATCCCGCCCTGCTCCAGGAACTCCTGCACATCGGGCTCCGCTGGCGGCCGGCCAAAGCAGCTTAGCTGTTACTCCTTCCCCATATTCTCGGCTACTTCATCGGCCTGTTAGGGGCGGCTGGATGCCAGGGTCACATACTGCGCCATTGGCTGTTCCGGATGTGGGTCTCATGTCGCTTCCAAACACCCAATGCTGTTCGTCCGCGCAGGCGTGAGGTGCACCCATGACGATGTCCGCGGCCAAGATTCAATAGACAGACGGCAGAGGTTCATTGCGAAAATGTGGCGGCGATTTGTCGAATCATGCTGGCGAAAGTTAGTGTGGGGATAGGCTTGGGCAAGTTGCTTGAGCACATTGGCGACAGTAGGGTATTCTCTGCCACCCTCGACGATGGAGAAAGTGAGCCATGTCAGCGAACTCGATGACGCCGAAGCAGGCAGCGGTCGCTCTGGTCGCGGCGATACCGACCGGCGTGTCCGTTCAACAGTTGGAGGAATATGGGATCGAGGCGACGACAGAGCAGGCTCAGGCGATCACGCAAGAAGTGCTCTCGCTGAATCTGTTTTGGATCTTCGCAGCCATCGAGGCGCACCTTCCTCAGAAGTATCAACCCGCCCTCTTGAAGCTCATCTTGGACGCGATGGAAGCAGGATGGGGTACAACCGTTCCCGTCGGTTCAGTCGCCTGGACCGCCTACCTCAATGAATGGCAGGAACGTCGTCGTCGGTATGGTCGCTTGGTTGAAGAAGGGGTGAGTCCGCTTGTCGTGACTGCAGAAGCCGCTGCGCTGATGGAGGAGAACCATTTGATCAAAGAAGAAGAGCGGCGGAATCTGCTGACCCTACTGATCGATTTCGTGCCGGTCGACACCTACGGGCAGTTACTGGAAGAGATAGGATAATCTCCTCGCCCGCCGCGACCAGTCAGAGGTAGCGGTGATCGACGACCTTCCCCGTCTCGTCCAACTCATAGAGCAGCGGCGCACCAGTTGGGATATTCAACTCCAGCACTTGTTCTCGGGAGAGCTGCTCCAACTCCATGATCAGGGCTCGTAAGCTGTTTCCGTGTGCCGCGATGAGGATCGTTTCCCCCTTCAAAAGATAGGGCTTGATGGTCTGATCATAGTAGGGCAACACACGCTCTGCGGTGTCTTTCAGGCTTTCCCCTCCCGGCGGACGCACGTCGTAACTTCGTCGCCAAATCTTCACCTGTGCCTCGCCGTATTTTTTCGCCGTCTCGGCCTTATTCAATCCCTGTAGCTCGCCGTACATCCGTTCATTGAGGGCCTTGTCCTTCTCGACGGGGACATTCGACTGACCGATCGCGTCGAGCGCCAGCCGGAGGGTTTCGTTTGCACGCACAAGCACAGAGGTAAACGCACGATCGAACGTGATAACCTCGGAGTTTATCCCCCGCGTTCTTGGCCTCCTGTATTCCTCGCGGAGACAGGGGAACATCGACCCATCCCGTGAAACGGTTCTCCAAGTTCCATTGCGATTCGCCATGACGAAGCAGGACCAATCGAGCCATTGTGGGTTCCTCTCGAGCCTGAAGGGATATACTCACAGGCCAAAGCATACTGGAACAGGTGCCCAAGTCAAGCGGTTGATTTCGAGAGAGACCAGCAGTACCATGCCGCCCAATCCCCTCCAGACAGGATACGTCCTCGGTATGACCACTTCGCCGCCTCCCGATATGAACTGGCCCGCGCTTGAGGCTTGGTGGAACGAGATCGGCGAACGTCTGCACGTAGACGACCGGGCTCACGCCTTCTTTATGGAAATGCGGGCGGGCCATGTGTTCGGCCGGATCGCGCAGGTCGGCGGGCAGGTCGACTACATCCTCTTTGTGCTCATGCGCTATTGGGTTCCGACGGTTCTTCCGCCTCCGGGACGAGAGCGGTTCACGAAGAACGATCCCGACTATTGGCTGGAATCGGAGCAGATTTTGAAAGAGGCGACTGCGCGCCTTCGAGAACTCAAGCCGCTCATTGAACTGCTGACCACGCCGAATCCGCTTGCGGACTCGGCCATGGGCGGGATGCCGGCCTCTTCTCCTGTCGCAGAAGTTGAATTGGGGAAAATGCTGGAAGGGATTGCCGAAGTGGCGGGAAGCTATGGCGGCCCGGACTATACCTCGATCATCAAGCAATTCGATCCGGTGCCGCTCCGGCAGACCCAACCCTTCAAACATAACAAGAAACACAGCGCCGAACTCTGGGTGGTGTTCCTACTGCGCGAACACTTTCGCAGCCTCGGTCTCGGCAAAGATCGCTACTGGCCCCTGATTGCGCCGGTCTGTGCGGCGGCAGGCATTGTCCAGCCGAACGGCCAGGCCTATACACCGGACGAACTCAAATCCTGGTGGCAAAAGAACTGGCCGCGTACCTATACGCAGATCGATCAGAAGCAGGAAACCACTGATTCAGGCGGAACAGCCTATAAACAAGACTTGGGTTGGTTCCAGGCCTGGATCGGGTGGCAGCGGAGTCGGCAGAGTGTGCCAGAATAAGTTGTGGTAGGAACATCAAGATCGGACGCAGGGTTTCAGCCTTTTACGTAATGCTTATCGCGGTAGGTTTTACAGGTTTGCTCGGTACTCGATCGCCGTCCGGCAGTCCCTCCTGAGCCAGATTGATCATCGTCATCGCAAAGAGGACATAGAAGACGACTCCGACCCAGATCACGTAGGCCTGGACACCTCCAGCTTCCTTCAATGCCTCCTCCTGCTTCGCCGGATCAGTCCACGAGGTTTTCTTGATGCCGCCAATCTGCTCGCGGCAGTGCCAGTAGTACACATAGTTCGCTGTGGCCCCAGCCATGATGCTCCAGACGATCCCTACGGTGAGGTCGCCGGTCAGGTAGGTGGAAATCATCGGACCGAGGGCATAGACCAGCGCATAGACGTACATTTTTCTGTAGAGAAACCAGAGAAAGGAAATATAAAGAAAGGCCGGCCAATTCCAAGTCAGGACGAACTTCGGTTCTTCTCCCAACCCAAATTTCTTAAAATGCTCCAAATAGCGATCGGCATGTGGGCCGATAAACTGGCGCCAGAGATCTTCATCGGTATGGGTCAGAGGGGTGGCGGTCGGCGCTTCAGGCTCGACGGCAAGCGTGTTCCCGCACTGGTAGCAGAATTTTGCGTCTTCCTGGTTCTGCTGACGGCACTGTGCGCAGGGTTTCATCCGACAGAGAGTATCACAACAGAGACACTACCTGGGAAAGAAGCCATGCACCCTATCTCATACCTTCTACCACTCATTTCAAGTTGCTTTCACTGCCGTCCTATGCTAGCTTCCCTTACTTTACAAGGAGATACGTCTGTCATGCCGACAGAAGAACTCAAACAAGACGCCGCCCGCTACTTGATGCAGACCTATACTCGTCAGCCTCTCTCGATCGTGCGAGGGCGTGGGACAAAGGTGTACGACTTGGAGGGACGAGAGTACATCGATTTCGTCGGCGGGGTTGCAGTGAACATCCTCGGACATGGCCACCCGGACCTGGTTCAGGCAATCCAACGCCAAGCCGCGCAACTGATCCATACCTCGAACCTCTACTACACTGAACCACAAGTGAAGCTGGCGCAAATGCTGGTTGATCATTCGTTTGCCGACAAAGTGTTCTTTTGCAACAGCGGGGCAGAGGCAAACGAAGCAGCGATCAAGCTGGCTCGCCGCTACTCCCATGACAAGTATGGAGCCGGGCGGTTCGAGATCATCACGATGAAGAACTCCTTCCACGGTCGGACGATGGCGACCTTGACGGCGACGGGCCAGGAAAAGATTCAGAAGGGCTATGAGCCGTTGCTACCGGGATTTAACTATGTCGCCTTCAATAATCTGGAAGAGCTGGAAGGGGCCGTCACCGACAAGACCGCGGCAATCATGCTCGAACTGATCCAGGGAGAGGGGGGCGTCCATGTTGCGGACCGCGAGTACCTGAAGCAGGTGAGAGACCTGTGCGCCCAAAAAGATGTACTGTTGATTTTCGACGAAGTGCAGACGGGGATGGGACGGACCGGGACACTCTTCGCCTATGAGCAGTTTGGGGTCCAGCCCGACATTATGACTTTGGCGAAAGGGTTGGGTGGGGGCGTGCCGATCGGAGCCTGCCTCGCGACGGACTCCGTTGCCACGGCCTTCTCGCCCGGCAGTCATGCCTCGACGTTTGGGGGCAATCCGCTTGCCTGCGCCGCAGGACTGACAGTCTGTCGCATCCTGCTCGAAGGCAAAGTACTCGACCATGCGTATCGGATGGGGGAGTATTTCACGAAGGGGTTATCCGACTGTAAGGAGCAACACCGAGTGGTACGGGAGGTGCGTGGTCTCGGACTTTTGCAGGGGATTGAGCTGGATATGGATGCGAAAGCCGTCGTGAACGAATGTTTGGCCCGCGGTATTCTGATCAATGGGACCGGCGAGCATGTGCTTCGATTCGTGCCGCCCCTGATCATCACCAAGTTGGAAATCGATCGATTGCTCAATACGCTTGCGCAGATTTTCAGCAAGCAGGCGGCGTAAGGCGTATTCGCGCCGATTGGAAGAGACCGGAATGACGAAACGAGCGATAAGAATGCCGGCCGGCAAGAAAGACTTCGTGGATGTTGCGGCCATCAGCAAGGCGGAGGTCGAGGCATTGCTGGCGTCAGCGGCTCTGTTGAAAGACAAGCAGCGACGGGGGATTCCTCATCCCCTGCTTCCCGGGAAGACGCTGGGGCTGCTGTTCCAGAAACCCTCAACGCGCACGAGAGTGTCGTTCGAGGCGGGCATGAACCAACTCGGCGGCCATGCCCTGGTCCTCCCTATGGCCGATATCCAGCTCTCGCGCGGGGAAAGTGTCGCGGATACGGCGCGCGTGTTGTCACGCTATCTCGACGCGATCGTCATCCGCACCTATGACCACTCGATCGTCGAGGAATGGGCGAGGGAAGCGACGATGCCCGTGATCAATGGGCTCACCGACCTGAGCCATCCATGTCAGGCCCTCTCAGACCTCCTGACCATTCGAGAAAAGAAGGGCCGACTGAAGGGGGTCAAGATCGCCTATATCGGCGACGGCAACAATGTGGCGAATTCGTTGATCGAGGCGGCGGCGAAGATGGGGATGATCATCACCCTCGGTTGCCCGGTTGGTTATCAGCCGGAGCAGCATGTCGTTGATAGGGCGAGGATGGAGGCCGCAAAAACCGGCGCGGTGATCGAGATAGGCTACGATCCCCATGTTGCAGCGAAGGAAGCGGACATCATCTATACCGACGTCTGGATCAGTATGGGACGCGAGCGGGAGCATGCGCGAAGATTGAAAGTCTTGGCTCCCTATCAAGTGAACAGCCGCCTATTGCATCGCGCCAAGCCCGATGCAATCGTCATGCACTGTTTGCCCGCCCACCGGGGAGAAGAAATCAGTGCCGAGGTGCTCGACGGTCCGCAGTCGGTCATCATCGATCAGGCGGAGAACCGGTTGCATATGCAGAAGGCCATCTTGACGGACCTATTAGGGAAAAGGAGTCGAACGAGACGATGAGTCGTGTCATTAAAAAAGTGGTGCTGGCCTATTCAGGCGGGCTCGATACCTCCGTAATCTTGAAGTGGCTACAGGAAACCTACAGCTGCGAGGTCATCGCGTTTTGCGCCGACTTGGGACAGGGGGAAGACCTCAAAGCGGTCAAGATCAAGGCACAGAAACTGGGCGTAAAGCGCGTCTATATCGAGGATCTGCGGGAAGTGTTTGTCAAAGACTATGTATTTCCGATGCTGCGCGCCAATGCGGTGTATGAGGGCTCTTACCTATTAGGGACGTCCATTGCCCGTCCGCTAATCGCCCGTCGGCAGATTGAGATCGCTAAGCAAGAAGGGGCCGAGGCCGTGTCGCATGGAGCGACGGGAAAGGGCAACGACCAAGTTCGCTTCGAGCTGACCTACATGGCGCTGGATCCCAAGATCAAAATCATCGCCCCTTGGCGCGATTGGGCCTTTCGTTCACGCCGTGAGTTGATCGAATATGCCGAGCAACACGGTATTCCCGTCACGGCGACGAAGGCGAAGCCGTACAGTATGGACCTGAACCTGTTTCACGTGAGTTATGAGGGCGGTATTCTTGAAGATCCTTGGGAGGCCCCGCCGGACGAGATTTTCCAAATGACGGTGTCTCCGGAACAGGCGCCCGACAAGCCGCGAGAAATCGAAATCGACTATGTCGGTGGTGATCCGGTGGCGGTCGACGGGAAGAAAATGAGCCCGGCCACGCTGTTGGCGCACCTCAACAAGTTAGGTGGCGCACATGGCATTGGCCGCGTCGATCTGGTCGAAAATCGGTACGTCGGCATGAAGTCGCGCGGGGTCTATGAAACACCGGGTGGGACGATTCTGCATGCCGCCCATCGGGGGCTCGAGTCCCTCACGATGGATCGCGAGGTGTTGCACCTTCGGGACAGTTTGATTCCACGCTATGCCGAGTTGGTCTATTATGGGTACTGGTTTAGCCCGGAACGAGAGATGCTCCAGAAAACGATGGACGAGGCGCAGAAGGATGTCTCGGGGACCGTGCGTGTGAAGTTATACAAGGGTAACTGTACAGTGGTCGGACGGAAGTCCAAGAACTCACTGTACCGTCTCGACATTGCCACGTTTGAAGAAGACGATGTCTATCAGGCAAAAGGATGCCGAAGGCTTTATCCGATTGAACGCGCTTCGTCTGGCGATTCGGGCTCAACGGAGAAAGGCTTCTTGGTAATGGGGCGACAGAGCGGGCGTGCGCCACGCCATCCAGCAAGTGAGAAGGCGTGGGGCGGACGGTTTCGACACAAGACGAACCGTCTTGTCGAGGCCTTCACCGTTTCGGTGGCGGTCGATCGCCGGCTCTACGCCCATGATATTCAGGGCAGCATCGCCCATTGCAAGACGTTGGGGAAGGCGCGCGTGTTGACCGCCTCTGAAAGCAGGACGATCGTGCGGGGCCTGGAATCAGTGAAGACGGAGCTGGATCGGGGCCGCTTTCGCTTTACGCCTCAGGATGAAGATATCCATATGGCGATTGAGCGCCGGCTGACAGAATTGATCGGCCCCCTCGGCGGCAAGTTGCATACGGGCAGGAGCCGGAACGACCAGGTCGCGCTGGATGTCCGCCTCTATTTACGGGAGCAACTCAGTCAGCTCTCGGCGGATCTGGAAAACTTTCAGCGGGCCTTGGTGGCGAAGGGAAAGGCGCATCGAACGGTCGTCATGCCAGGCTATACCCATCTACAGCGTGCCCAGCCGGTGCTGTTTGCCCATCATCTCTTGGCCTATGTGGAAATGATCGAGCGGGACAAGGGGCGACTTCGCGATGCTGCGGTGCGATTGAATGTCATGCCGTTGGGGTCCGGTGCGCTCGCGGGAACCAACTACCCAGTGGATCGTCGATTCACCGCCGGACTATTGGGCTTTCCTACTGTGACGCAAAACAGTCTTGATGCCGTGTCCGATCGAGATTTTATGATCGAGGTGGCCTCGGCGCTGTCGATCACGATGATGCACCTGTCCCGGCTCAGTGAAGAATTGATCATCTGGTCGTCCCAGGAATTTCAATTCGTCGAGCTTCCCGATGCCTTCTGTACCGGGAGCAGTATGATGCCGCAGAAGAAGAATCCTGATGTGCCGGAATTGGTGCGGGGCAAGACGGGACGAGTCTATGGCCATTTAGTCAATCTATTGACGATGCTCAAGGCCCTTCCCTTGAGTTATAATCGGGACCTTCAGGAGGATAAGCCGGCGCTCTTCGACGCCCTCGATACCGTGGTCGCGTCGGTGGAGGTCTTGACGGAACTGATGCGCCGACTTACCGTGAACCGGGACGTCCTCAAACAGGCGGTTCAGGGTGGCGGTATGCTGGCCACGGAGGTTGCGGACTATCTTGTGACCAGAGGAGTGCCTTTTCGCGAGGCACATGCAATCACGGGCCGACTGGTGCGGGCCGCATTGGATCAAGGCCGTCAACTCACGGACTTCTCGCTGGAGGAGCTGCGGACATTTTCCGAGCGAATTGAAAAGGGCCTGTTCTTGCGGCTGACGGTCACTGCCGCAGTCGACCGGAAGTCTCAGATAGGCGGAACTGCCCGAACGCGCGTGGAACAACGCATCAAAGAACTCGAACGGATGCTCTCATGAACGCGTTCATGAAGAGTGTCATGTCCATCCTGATTGGGGTGATCACGGGACTATTGGTCGGGTGCGGGACCGTGGGGTCGCCGGTTCCTCCAGAACTTGTCGGCGTGAATCCGACCATTGAGCGGCAGAAGAAGCTGGAGGCACTGGAGGAAAAACAGCATGAAGCCACAACGGCAAACGAATCCACGGGGTCATCACCGGACCCAACGCCACAGGGGCAGGATGTCGACCTTCCTCCGTTACGACCGGTGGGAACCCGATAGTGTTGAAACCGCCATCTGCTGGAACTGTGTAGCCGGATAGCCGGATAGAGGTGAGGAGGGTCGCTCATGGAACTTATTCAGCCCACGCGGCACAGTCAGTCAGTTGGACAGGCACCGATGGCAAAGCAGGCACCAGGTAAGCGGCTATTGCTGGTCGATCCCTATCCGCGCGATAACCCCTATCGGTTGACCGCCTCGGAGCGACGTGCCGTATGGTTTCCCAAGCTGAGCTTACCCACAATTGCCGCCTATACGCCGGAGAATTGGGAAGTGGCCCTGGTCGATGAAGCGGTTCAAGACATCGATTTCGACTATCCCTGTGACATGGTCGGTCTCTCTATCATGACCTGCTACGCCCCTCGCGCCTATGAGATCGCAACGGAATTCCGCAAACGAGGCAAGACAATCGTCCTGGGGGGCGTCCATCCCACCTACTGTCCCGACGAAGCTCTTCGGTATGCGGACGCGATCGTCTGTGGGGAAGCCGAAGATCTCTGGCCACAGTTGGTCGCGGACTATGAGGCGGGGAAGATGCAGCGGATGTATAAGATGACGTCGTTTCCCTCGCTGGAGCAGTATAAGAGCCCTCGTGTCGAATTGCTGAGCCCCGACTCGTACATGACGAGACAGTGTAGTTTCACGACCAGAGGGTGCCATTTCGACTGCGAGTTCTGTAGCGTGTCCCCGTTCAATGGAAAGACCACGCGGCGGCGGCCGGTCCAGGAAGTAGTCACGGAACTTCGGAATGTCCAGCGATGGATTCGCAGTGAGTTGGTCGAGCGATTGCGCGACGAGCCGTTGTGGAACGCCTTCGTCACCGCTCTTCGGATTCGGGTGGGAATCGAGGACGGCAGCATCATCGCGTTTGTCGATGACTTGCACAACAGCAACCGTGCCTATTGTCGTGAGCTTTGGGCCGCGCTGAAGCCATTGAAGATCAAGTGGGGCTGCCAGTCCACGCTGTTCCTGGGTGACGACGAGGAGATGGTCAAGCTTGCGGCCGAAAGCGGGTGCGTGTCGGTCTTCGTCGGGATGGAATCGCTCGATGAAGACTCTCTGGAGGAAACGAACAAGCCGTTCAACCGGGTGCAGAAGTTCTCCCAGGAGATCAAGATGTTCCACGACTACGGGATCATGGTGAATCCCGGGATCGTGTTCGGATTCGACAGCGATGATGAGTCCGTGTTCGAACGGGCCGTTGATTTCTTGACGAAGAACCAAGTGGAGCTGGCTTACTTCAACGTCCTGACGCCCCTTCCCGGTACGGCGCTGTTCGATCGCTATGAAAAGGCCGGTCGTATCTTCGATAGAGACTGGGCGAAATATGACGGTAAGCACGTGGTGTATCAGCCGAGTCGGATGACGCCCGAGCAACTACAAGCAGGCTTCCACTGGGCAAACCACCAATTCTATTCGCTCCCTTCGATCTGGAAACGACTCTCGGGCACGAGTCAGCGGCTGATTCCGCGATGGGAGATGAATCGGGAGTTTCGGAAGTTGGTCAAGCGATCCTGCCCCAAAGGATCACTGTCGCCGCTCGCGGGGGTCTTGAAGAATCTTCAGGCGAAGCTGCCGGTGTTGGACACGGATCAATTGATTCCCAGCGCGCTGCATGCATTGAAACAGCGCTTTGACCCGAAAGCGCTCTCGGCGCAAAGCCTGGTGCTCAACATCAAGGCCAAACGGCATGACAAGTTTGCTGCTCTGTTCGTGGACCTTGAGGGTACCCTCGATCGCCTGAATGCGTTGGAATTGATCAAGCGGATTAAAGAAGCTGCTGATCAGGCACGCATGGATATCATCGTCAACTTCGAGCATCTCAAGCTGGCGACGCCCGATGCCCTCAAGGCCTTGGTGGATTCAGACGCGATGAAAGTAGCGATTCCGCATGTGAAGGTCCGTTATCGCAAGTTCAAGGATGCGTTCGAGGCCTCCTTGCAGGGCTTCTCGCTCGCAGGCCTCGACCTTCTCAATGAGGATCTGCAGGATGCATAATTTCGAGTATCGACAGGGCGAGCTCTTCTGTGAACAGGTGCCGGTCAGCCGGATTGCGAAAGAGGTCGGCACGCCCTGCTATATCTATAGCCACGCGACCCTCGTTCGTCATTTCCGGGCCTATGATGGAGCCTTCAAGAGCGTGCCGCACGTGATCGCGTTCGCAATGAAAGCCAATTCCAATATCGCGATCCTTCGTCTCATGGCGAAGGAGGGAAGCGGGGTAGATATCGTGTCCGGCGGCGAACTCTTTCGGGCCCTCAAGGCGGGCGTTCCTCCCTCCAAAATCGTATTCGCGGGTGTCGGGAAGAATGCCGAGGAAATTCGCGAGGCCCTGAAGGCCGACATCCTCATGTTCAACGTCGAGTCTTCGGCTGAACTGCAGGCGATTAATGAGGTGGCGGCTTCCGTCGGGACCAAGGCGAGAGTCGCGTTGCGCATCAATCCCGACATCGATCCGAAAACGCACCCCTACATTTCAACCGGTCTCAAGAAAAGCAAGTTCGGGATCGCCGCCGATCGGGCGCTCGAAGAATTCACCCTGGCGTCCTCGCTCGCCAACATCGACGTCGTCGGGGTTCATAAGCATATTGGGTCGCAGTTGACGGAAGTTACGCCGTTCGTGGAAGCGGTGAAAAAGGTGGTGACCCTGGTTGGCGCGTTGAAGGAACAGGGCATCAACATCCAGTATGTCAATATCGGCGGCGGTCTTGGTATTACCTATTCGGACGAAACGCCACCGCTGCCACAGGACCTTTCGGATGCCGTATCGCCGCTCCTGAAGAACTTGAATGTGACCCTCATTATGGAACCGGGCCGCGTCATCGTCGGCAACGCCGGCATTCTCGTGACGAAGGTGCTGTATCGGAAGGACGGAGAAGCGAAACGGTTTATCATCGTCGATGCAGCGATGAACGACTTGATCAGGCCGAGCCTCTACGGGGCCTATCATGAAATTCGTCCCCTGTCCGAAGCGGTGTTGCAGCGGCCCAAGCATAATGTGGATGTCGTCGGTCCGGTCTGTGAGTCGGGCGATTTCCTGGCGAAGGACAGAATGTTTCCGGAGGTCAACCCGGGTGACATGCTGGCGGTGATGAGTGCGGGAGCCTATGGATTCGTGATGGCCTCCAATTATAATTCGCGACCCCGGATACCTGAGATCTTGATCAAAGACGGGGAGATCCACGTCATCAAGACCAGGGAGACCTACGACGATTTGGTCAAGGGCGAGACGATTCCGGCATTTCTCAACTGAGGAGTGAGCGCGACAGATGCCTCGTCGGCGAAGGAGTCAGCATGTTTACAGGTGCATTGATTGCCATCGTGACCCCGTTCAGGAATGGCAAGGTTGACGAACGAGCCTTCGGCGACCTCATAGAATGGCAAATTGCCAACGGGACGAACGGGATCGTGCCCTGCGGCACCACGGGCGAATCCGCCACCCTCTCGTATCAGGAACATCATCGCGTGGTCGAATTAACCGTCGAGGTGGTCAAACGGCGCGTCCCCGTGATTGCCGGGACCGGCTCCAACAGCACGGAAGAAGCGGTGTCCCTCACAAAGCACGCCAGGCAGGCAGGGGCCGATGGGGCGCTGATCATCACGCCCTATTACAACAAGCCGACCCAGGAAGGGTTGTACCGACATTACAAAGTTATCGCAGAGTCCGTAGATCTTCCGCAGATCCTGTATAACATTCCCGGGCGGACCGGCGTAAACATGTTGCCATCCACTGTCGCAAAGCTTTGTGGGCTGCAAAACATTGTTGGGATCAAAGAGGGGAGCGGGTCAGTCCAACAGGCCTCTGAGATCGCGGGTACGTGCGGCGACCGGATGACGGTCCTTGCCGGAGACGATGCCCTGGCGTTGCCTATCATGGCAGTTGGAGGAAAAGGTGTCATTAGCGTGGCGTCGAACGTCGTCCCATCGGAGATGGCTCAATTGGTCAAGGCCTTCTCGGGCGGACGCCTCGATGAGGCGCGTCGGATTCATTTCGCTTTATCGCCGCTCTTCACCGCGCTCTTTTACGAGACCAATCCGATTCCGGTGAAAACCGCGTTGGGCATGATGGGAAAAATCGATCCGGAATTGCGGCTGCCGCTCTGTCCGATGTCGACCGAGACGAAGGATCAGCTCACGCGGGTCTTAAAGGATGCAGGCCTCATATAACCAGGATGGTTTTTGCGCGGGTACTCATCCTATGATCAACGTGATAGTCGCAGGGGCTGCCGGTCGCATGGGTTGTCGGCTAGTTGCGCTTATGAAAAATTCTACCGCCTTGTCGCTTGCCGGTGCGATCGAGGGGAAGGGCCATCCCCTTCTGGGTGACGATGTCGGGGAAACAGCGGGCTGTGGCCGTGCGGGCATTCCCATTACCGACGATCTCACGGCGCTCCTCGATCGAGGCGAAGTGGTCATCGATTTCTCCGCTCCTGAAGCGACCCTGGATCACTTACGCACCGTGGCTCAACATCGGCGAGCCATGGTAATCGGCACGACGGGGTTTTCCGTTTCCCAGCTCGAAGAGCTGAAATCGCTTGCGTCCCGAGTTCCCTGCGTGTTGTCCCCCAACATGAGCGTGGGTGTGAATCTGATCTATAAGGTCATCGGCGAGATGGCGAAAACACTGGGGGACGAATACGACATTGAGGTGATTGAAGCCCATCATCGTCTGAAAAAAGATGCACCGAGCGGGACGGCGCTCAAGATTGCGGAAGTGTTGGCGAAGGCTGTGAGCCGCGATCTGGATCAAGTTGGCGTCTATGCCAGAAAAGGTCTCATTGGGGAACGGAAGAAAGGTGAGATCGGGATTCAAACAATACGTGCCGGCGACATTGTCGGCGACCACACGATTCTCTTTGGCGGAATGGGTGAACGTATTGAGGTGACGCATCGAGCAAGTAGCCGAGATACCTTTGCGGGAGGCGCCTTGCGTGCTGCTCGATGGGTGGTTCGGCAGCCTCCTGGCTTGTATGACATGATGGATGTACTGAGTCTCCGATAGTCCTGCCTTCTGCTTCGGCCCCCCACGTCGTGAATTTGACCACCAAAAGGTTTGCTGTCGTAATGCACATCAACCTAGAAGCTTGAGGGAACGAGGTTCGACTATCGTGCGGCGCAGAAGAAACGTCCCATCGAGGTTCCGCACAAAATGGAAGCGATGGTCGGGTTTTTTGATAATAGACGGGAAGGAGTTTCCCGGCAGAGTCTATCCAGTCAAAGATTGGACAGATACCGGCGGGAGGCGGCATCAGTTGCCGTATGCTCATCGTACTTGAGCGGTCTCAGCTTTGTCATGCGCGCGGGTTAATGTCTCGCGGTAATAGGCCGAGGTTCTTGATCCGCTGATTTCCTGCGACCACAATTCAAACAAGCAAACACTGTGATTGCAAGGCCTGCGTTTAGATCCACTGCCCTCTCCGGTAACATCGTCCCACGGCATTTGTCGCATGTCGTCATAACAACATCCTAACACTCTAAAAAATGGAAGCATATCCATCTGAAGTACTGGGTTTTCTGGGATAATAGGCCCTTCCCCTCATGTGCAGCTAGGCCTTTTGAGCAGAGAGTGGGAAGGGAAGCTTTTGCTTCGTCAGCCGGAACAGAGGGTGGAGTCCTTGACAGTAGGAAACCTGTCCCATAGGATTGTGGCGTCAATAAGAGGTCCCTACTATGTATAGAATAATCCTCATTTCTTCGCTGTTGGTCGTGTTCTATTTCCTCCTCCGGCGCGCCCTGCGAGAATTCAAGGGCCAGGGTCAGCCGGACATTCTGCCGCCTGGTAAGAATCACATGGTGCAGGATCCCGTCTGCCGGGTGTTCGTTCCAAGAGGAGCAGCGGTCACGGAAGATATTGGAGGGCAGACCTATTACTTCTGCAGTCGATCGTGCGCACACAAGTTTCAGGAACAGCTCGCCGGTTAACAGCCCGAGTAACTATAATCGGAGAGTTTCTCTTCTTTATCGAATGTAAGGGTGATCTGGCATTGATTGGGGGAGAAATTAAAGAGGGCCGGGCCGGACTTTCCCCCGGCGATTCGATAGTAGGTCCACTTTTCTTTGCCAAACCATCCGGGGGATTTCCCGTCAGGGGTACCCCAGTTTTTATCGAACCAGGCCTTGTCTTTGCCTTGGAGTTCGGCTGGTTTAAGGGAAGCCTCCAGGTAGGGGTTGCTTCCCCCGCAGGCACTGAGGAGCAGGCAGCTGAGGAGGATCCACGAAGATCGTCGCATAAGATGTCTCCCCAATCGACATTCATCCACAACGGAGCTGACGTGTCACGCATCATTCCATTTGGCGAAATGATTCTAACCGTCGTCCGAAGGTCTGTCAAACCGGCTTCGCAAAGAATTCGTTGTATTGCAAAAGGCGTCTTCCTTAGAATAGTTTCACCCATGATGAATTCGGCCATTGTCGCCGGAGCATGAAAGGATACAGCCATGAAATTCTATCTTGATACCGCAAGCGTAAAAGAAATTAAGGAAGCCGCGAGTCTCGGTCTCTTGGATGGAATCACGACGAACCCTTCGCTCGTGGCGAAAGAAGGCCGCGTGTTCCGTGAAGTCCTTGTCGAGATTTGCAACATTGTGGATGGGCCCGTTAGCGCAGAGGTGGTCAGTCTTGAAGCCGATGCCATGGTAAAGGAAGGGAAGGAACTCGCGAAGATCCATAAGAATATCGTGGTGAAGGTGCCGTTGATTGCGGAAGGATTGAAGGCGACCAAACGATTGGCGGCCGAAGGCATCAGGGTGAATGTCACCTTGTGCTTTTCTCCGACCCAGGCGCTGCTCGCGGCGAAAGCCGGCGCCTGGTGCGTCTCACCGTTCATCGGCCGGCTCGACGACATCAGTTCAAACGGGATGGAGCTGGTCCGACAGATCCTGACCATCTACCGCAATTATGACTATAAAACCCTGGTTCTGGTGGCCAGCGTGCGCCATCCTCAGCACGTGGTCGAGGCTGCCCTGGCAGGCGGGCATATCTGTACGATGCCCTTCTCGATTTTTCAACAGATGGTAAAACATCCGTTGACGGATAGCGGGCTCAAGAAGTTCCTGGCGGACTGGGACGCACAAACCAAGAAATGAAATCTCGCAGGATGCTGAAAAAGGCGCGTTTTTCACCCGCCTCCCCCCAGCGCGCCAAGACGCGCTTTTTCCCATGCGGCGCTCTCGCCTTGGTAGCATCCTCAACGTAGCCCACTCGGAGAACAAGCTGTCTTGGCAGCTTGGGGTGGGTGGGTGAGAAATGCTACGCCTCCGGTGCTTTCAATGGCTGCGGCCTTGCTGAACGGCCTTTTTGAGCATCCTGTGGTAGGGTTTTTCCACTCTGCTACAACAGATTTTCAGTAGCCTGCTAGGAGCTGGGTCGTGTGTGTTCCGATTCGGCAAGTCGCTCTCGAGCTGTTGCAAAGATATGGTGAAACATCGGCCTGGTCAATAGTCCGGTGAAGGTGTTTTGCTGGCTTGGATGGTATGAACCGATCAATGTAATTCCCCATGGAAGGACCTGTACGATTCCATGGGAAAATTTCGGGAGCGGTGAGGGAAGGGGTAATCCCTCATCGCGACATGCTTTTAAGTAGTGATCGAACGCAATCTTGCCCAGCGCCACCACCACTCGGATCTTCCGTAACAACCGGAGTTCTTCCTGTAAATAGGGGCGGCAAGCTGTGAACTCCTCAGTGGCAGGTTTATTGTCGGGCGGCGCGCAGCGGACGGTGGCGCCAATATAACAATCCATTAGCTTGAGCCCGTCATCCCGGTGGTGAGAGCTGGGTTGGTTGGCGAAGCCGAATCGATGCAATGCGTCATACAACCAGTCCCCGCTTCGATCGCCTGTAAATACCCGTCCGGTTCGGTTGCCGCCGTGCGCGGCTGGGGCGAGGCCGAGTACATAGAGGTGCGCCTGCGCGTCCCCAAATCCAGGAACCGGACGTCCCCAGTAGGTCCAGTCTTCAAACTGCTTCCGTTTCTCCGCGGCGATCTCCTTCCGATAGGTGACGAGCCGTGGACAGGCGGTACAGTGAGTGATGCGATTATTCAGGAGAGTCAAAGTGCGCATAGGCCGGGGAGTCTAACACGAATGCGAAAGTCGATCATGCTTGCCGCTCCCAGGCCATGCTGTTAGCATACGTACTCGACTTTGGATCGTTGACCGCATCTAGGAGGCAGGATTGGCATGACGAATTGGCTTCGACGAGCACTGGTGTTCAGTGGGTTGTGGATGGTAGTCACGCTCCAGATCGCGACAGGAGCACCACCACAAGCTGAACATCCCGAGGCGAAGGAGAGTGCGCCTCGATCTGGAACCAATGGAGAAGCAGAGCGTGAGCTGATCCTGGTCGATCCCCTTGAGAACCCTAATGAGCCGGAGGATCGCCTCGTCATTCTTCCGGAAATCAAACGAGAGGGAGAGCGTTACTTCCTCAGCTCATTCAAGCTGCCTGACAAGCTGACCTTTGCCGGCCAACCAGTCCCGCTCGATAACTGGCAGGTGCGGGAACGCATCGAGTACGAGTTCTATCAGTTCTTAGAGGACCAGGGAGAAAGTATCATTCTTGCCAAACGAACCGGACGTTGTTTCCCCCCGGCGGAAAAACAGCTGGCCGATGCCGGCTTGCCGGACGATCTTAAATATATGCTGCTGGTGGAGAGCAAGTGCGTGGCCGCCGCCTATTCAAAGGCGAAGGCGTCGGGGCCATGGCAGTTCATCCCTTCCACCGGGCGACGGTATCGTCTCAAGAGCGATTCGGTCCGCGACGATCGTCGCAACTTAGAGATGTCGACGGAAGCAGCAGTCAAGTATTTGCGCTATCTCAAGGATTTTCAGCAAAACGACTGGTTCATGGCTATGGCCTCGTACAATGCCGGTGAAGAACGAGTCCGTCGGTTGTTGAAGGATCAGAATATTACAGACTATTGGAAGATGCATGGGCCACGGGAAACGATGCGGTATGTCCCGAGAATTATCGCCGCCAAGGAAATCTACTCGCAGCCGGAGAAGTACTTGGGTCTGAGCAAGAAAGACCTATATACCCCCATGGAAACCGAAACCGTCACCGTCAACGTGAAAGATTCCCAGCGGGCCCTCACCTCGATCGCCGAGGAGTACGGGACGTATTTCTTGGAACTCAAGATGCTGAATCCTGAATTCAAGAAGGATGTGCTCCCACGCGGGACCTATCAGATGAGAGTCCCACGGCAGACCTGTCCTGCACGTTGCTTCAAGCAAGAGAAGACTCCCTAGCAAGCCGATCAAAAGGTCCGCCAGCTTCGTTCTCGCTTCGCTCAGAGGCTCAACGTACCGAAGCGTATGCTGAGCCTCTTCGCTCGCTGCGGCCTTGTTCGACGGCCATTTTGAACAGTCTGCTGGCTCTACCGCAGCGGCCAATGGCGTGATCCAGCCCTGTATTTCCGGTCCAAAATAGCTTTTCAGCACTTTGCTAGTCTATCGTACGCGTGATGAAGATTCCTTCCTCTCCTATCCGGCTGCTTCTGAAGAAATTGATCAGTCGAGGACTGGATGCGGTTGACGCCCATGCGGCGGTCTATCGGGCCATCTCCAGAAATGGCAAGGAGCTCGTCATCGGCGGGCGTCTGTATGACTTGGGTCGCTATGAGCGTGTGGTCGTCGTGGGGGCTGGAAAGGCGACGGCTCCGATGGCCCGTGCGGTAGAACAACGACTGGGACATCGGCTGCAGGGCGGGTTCGTCGTGGTGAAGCATGGGCATAGGGTGCCGACGAAACGGATCGTCGTAGCGGAAGCCGGCCACCCGGTTCCCGATCTGTCCGGCCAGCGGGCGGCCGCCAGGCTCTGTGCGATAGCAGCAGAACTCGGACGTCGAGATCTCATGATCGTGCTCCTATCGGGAGGTGCTTCCAGTTTACTGCCGGCTCCTGTTGCAGGGATCACATTAAGCGACAAGCAGCGGACCACGAGAGAACTCTTGCGATGCGGAGCGAGTATCCGCGAAATCAACACCGTTCGAAAGCATCTCTCGCGAATTAAGGGGGGCCGTCTCGCCGAGTTGACCGAGGCCACCGTAGTGACGTTGATTCTGTCCGATGTGTTGGGTGACGATCTCAGCGCCATTGCTTCGGGGCCGACGGTCCCAGACCCCACCACCTATCAGGACGCTGTCGCGATCCTGAAACACTATGGCATCTGGCAGGCGGTCCCACGGCGAGTGCGTCGCCATCTCGACCGTGGATGTCAGGGATTCGCGAGTGAGACTCCGAAGCCTGGCTCCTCCCTGTTCCGTCGAGTCCGTCACCGCATCGTCGGAAACAACGTAGCGGCGGTCACGGCTGTAACGCGCATAGCCAGAGAGGCAGGTCTCCGAACCCTCGTACATAGGTCGGTCTTAACCGGTGAGGCTCGAGAAGAGGGGCAGCGGTTTGGTGCCATGGCGAGGAAAATTGTCCGCGATCGCAAGCCGTTACAGAAGCCCTGTTGTGTGGTAGCCGGTGGAGAAACTATCGTGACCGTTACCGGAAAGGGAGTAGGCGGACGGGCACAAGAATTTGCCGCAGCCGCTGCCCTGGAAATTGCCGGTCTGGCGGGAGTGTATGTCGTGGCGATCGGCACCGATGGCACGGACGGTCCGACTGACGCGGCTGGAGCCCTGGTCGATGGGAATACCGTGGCCAAGGCACAGCGTCTCTCGGTGGATCTCAATAGCGCATTGAAGCGCCACGACACCTATCCCGCGTTGAAGAAGCTCCATCAGCTCATCATCACAGGACCTACCGGCACGAATGTGAACGACCTCTACCTCCTGCTCGTACTGTAGCATCCTGCATTTTCTTCCCTTGCCCTGGAAGGGTGGACTTATGAAGTTCTGGCGCACCACCATAGTTTTTTCTCGACCTGCTGGGTAATATCCATCTCAATGGATCGTCCTCTCCTCCTTCCCTTAGTCGCCTGCACTCAGCTATCTCTTGTCGGGGGGAAAGCCATAGGCTTAGCGCGCCTGCTCGCAGGAGGATTCCCTGTTCCCATCGGAATCTGCGTGACGACAGAGGCCTATCATCGTGCGCTCAGTGCCCCGGGATTTTCTTCAGAAGAACAGTGGCAGGCGGCCTTGGATTCATCCGGGGTCGAACGCCAACGGATCCTGTCCCACTGTCGGACCATCATTCGAAACCGTGACATCGATGAACTGACCGCTGAGATCATCGAACAGGTGCGACGGCTGGATTTACCATTGGATGGGTTGTGGGCTGTGAGGTCATCAGCGACGAACGAAGATGGAGCTCGTGCGAGCTTTGCCGGAGTCTACCTTACTCGTCTGGGCATTCCTCTGGAGGATATGGGCTCGGCTGTGAAGGACCTATGGGTGTCGATCTGGGATGAGCGGGTCCTGAATTACCATGCGACGCCGGGACCGAGCGGAGTACCTCCCGCCATGGCGATCGTGATCCAACCTCTCTTAGAGGCGAGAGTTGCTGGTGTGGCCTATTCCATCAATCCCATCTCAGGGCAAACCACTCAGGTGATGATCAATGCGGTCGCCGGGCTTGCAGCAGGCCTCGTCGATGGACATGCGACGCCGGACCAGTATGTGGTTGAGATGGCCGAGAACGGTCTGCCCATCCGGATTCGCGAAAAAGTGATCATCAAGCGAACTCAGGCGTTGCGAGTGACCGATCAAGGTCTTCGGGACATGCCGCTGTCGGAAGAGGCAGCTGGTCGCGCTACGTTGACGGACGACCAACTATTTGATCTTGCGCGTATGGCCAAGCAGATTGAAAAGACATTCGGCCACCCAGTGGATCTCGAATGGCTCTACGATGATCGTGGTTTATGGCTGCTCCAGGCGCGACCCGTATCGGGTCTGATTCGATCACCGCAGCTGATCAATGACGATTGTGAATGGTCGCGTGCCAACTTCAAAGAAACAATGCCGGAGCTGCCGAGCCCACTCGGACTTTCGTTTCTCGAACTCTTCATGGAACGCTACATCATTTCACGCTATCGGCTCCTGGGCTGCCGAATTCCCGAGGGGATCTCATCGGTCCGCACGTTCGAGGGACGTCCCTACATCAATATCACGCTGTTTCATTCCCTCGTTGCACAACTGCGGGGAGATCCCTCCTTGTTGGCGGAGCAGATGGGAGGGGAAGCCCTTACCAGGATGCCGGAGACCCACCCGCTCGGATGGTTCGCGTTTGCGCGCGCCGGCGTCGTAATGATGGCCGAGATGAGAAAGGCGGTGCAACAGGGGCCTGCCTGGTTTGCGGAAATGAAAGCGATGGCGGTCGAGAGTTGCACTGACCGCATCCAGAGTCTGCCCGGCGAAGATATCGCCCTGCGTCTCGATGCTGTTGGGCAATGGCTTGATGAACATGAACTGACATTCGGCATTGCGGGAGGGGTCTCGCAGTCTTTGCAAGCGTTAGGCGGATTTCTGCCTCGCTGGCTGGGCGAGGACTGGAGAGCCTTACTGAATGGGGCATTGCAGGGACAGGCTGCGGTGATCAGCGCGCAACAGGTTGTCCGCATGGCGGAATTGGCGGACATGGTTCGACGCGACCCGTCAGTTGCTTCATGGTTCACCGCAGAGGAATGGAACCCTGCTGAAGTTCGTCGCCGATTCGAGGGGACTGGCTTTCATCGTGCCTTCAACCGGTATCTCGAAGATTACGGTCATCGCGGCGTTGGTGAGTCGGACATCATGTCGCCTCGGTTCGCGGATCGACCGGAGTTATTGCTGGCGGTATTGCGAGCACAGGTTATCGCTCCAACCAGTGCGACCCCAGCTGACATCCTTCAGCGCCAAACGGAGGTACGAGAACGGGCCCTTGCAGAGATTCGAACCAGGTTCGGATGGCGATTTCATCGCTGGGTCGTCTTTTCTTGGTGGTATCGGCGGCTTTGCCGGTTCTTCGCCCTGCGAGAGGCGAACCGACATCATCTGATGTACTACTCGGTAGTGGTGCGTAGGCTCCTGCTTCGTCTCGGCGAGTGGCTGGTCGAACGAGGGCTGCTTTCATTGCGGGAGGATATCTTTTATCTCACCATCACAGAACGCACCGGCTTGTTGGCTGGAGAATCGTGCGACTGGCGAGGCTTGGTTCAGGCTCGCCGGGCCGATCAAGACCGCTACGCCACGACCAGCGTTCCAGACACGATTCGGGATTGGAAAGACGTGGCCCGCGACAGGAGCACATCCTCTGTCGTGGCTTCTGAGGGAATCCTGCACGGTACTCCCATTAGCGCGGGCCAGGTCGTGGGACCGGTTCGCTTCGTCCGATCGATGGAGGATTGGAGCCGAGTGGGACGAGGGGACATTCTTGTGGTCTCGGTCATCGATCCCGGCTTGGCACCGTTGTTTGGCCTGGCAGGAGGCCTGATCGCCGAGATGGGCGGGACATTGTCACACGGGGCGATTATTGCCCGCGAGTATGGATTGCCGACGGTTGCGAACGTGCCTGGCATTACCGCGAGGCTCAAGGAAGGCGATCGAATCAGGTTGGATGCGGAGCGGGGAGAGATCAGTGTTCAAGAGCCTGCCGCTGACCGGCGAGACGATGACGGGTAGTGGTTGCTTCGAGGCGTTGCCCCAGGTCAAAAGGATTGGGAATGTGAAGGCTGCCGAGATCAGTCGGCACGAGCAGCGCGGAGAAGCAAGATCATCAGTCATAATGTCTTCGCCCAGAAAAGAAAGATTTCATTTCCCCCCCTAGTCGGCGGAGCACCGCCAGGATCGCGAAAAATGCCGAAGTTATAGCTATAGTTGATCTCGATCTGGGATTTCCAGGGGGCCCCCGTGACGATGCCTCCGCCGAGAGCCGGCATCGGATCGGTCGTTGCCACGATACCCTGCGGGGTGGAGCGAAGCTGTTCGACGAAACCGTAGGTTGCGGTCACGTAGGGGTAGAGAAAAAACAGCGCCTCGTATCGATACGTGACACTCGCGATGGCATAGTGTCGAGGGAACAGCTCATTGAACTGAACTCCGGGCATGATGGGCAGGGATAACGCCTCCCATTCGTATCCGGTCGGGCGGCCCGGAAGACGGAACGTGCTGAAACGATCGAGATCCTTACCGATTCCGCCGTACAGGCTGGTGACCAATCGATGCTTCTCGCTTTCGATATAGGGGACTCCGCTTGCAAACACGGCATACACAGATCCTAAGAGATAGGTCTGCTCTTTCTTGAAATCCGGCGTGTTCAGCGGCGGGCCTCCCCACGCATTCCAGTGAGCCCGATGCCCTTGTACGACATCGCCGCCCACCGAGAATCCTTGATGAGGTAGCTCCATCAGATTGCGGACCAGGGCATCCCAGCGAATCCGGCCGTGTATCCGGCCTTCGTACGTATCTGTGGGCACTCCATACTGAGCGGAGGTGTCTTTCGTGGCCTTAAACCATCGATACCCAGGTTCATAGGTCAGAAACACATTGATCGCATTGTCCTGCTCGAAGGGAATGAATGGAAGGCGGTACCCGAATCCGAAGCCGCCAAAGACATAGTTCCATTCCATATCAGAAGCCTTGATGCGTTGTCCTTCGACATATTCCGAACGCCCGATCGGGGCAATGAAATTATCGAGGGTAAAGAGCAGCGACCAATTGGGGAGTGAGCGGAGGCCGATCGTGTAATCGATATCGTTGACCACACCGGAAAAGGTTCCTCGGAGCCGCCTGTTGTCGTCGTCCCAATTCCGCCAGATATACAAGGCGCCGAAGGGGAGTACCTCCTCCTTGCTTGGCCCATTTGGAATCCAGTTGATGCCAAAATTCACCGCTGTGACACTGCGGCGGTCGCGCGGGGGAACGTAGATCTCCTCTCCAAATAAGGTGGTGCGAAACTCCTTGCCGGCTTCGGGAGTCTTTTCTTCCTCGGCGACCGCACTCAATGGCGAGAGGCCGATCACAAAGGACAACACGATGGCGAGAGGCCGATCTCTCCACCACATGATTATGTTATCCGGGATCGTACGACAAACGTAGTCCCATCGCAGACATCCGCGACATTCATGAACAATCTTATAGTTTGGAACCTGCTCCTTTGGCCTTAGGGAGTTCCCTAGTGTACTGGGTGTCGAGCCCCAGCGACGGAACGGATGCCTCGAGAGAAGGAAAGCCAGCGGAGGCGCAGATGAAAGACTGACACGTCGGATCAGGCGTGATGTGAATTACTCAATCGGCGGGGAACGAACGGCGTGAATCGATTGTACCAACTGAAGCGGAGGCTCTCTCAATAGGTTTTTACGTATATATCGCCTTTTGCACCGCCTGAATCGTCTGGTAGAGTTGATCCACTGCGGCTTCCTTGGTCAGCAGCACGGCGGCACCGGCTTTCAGCATGGCCTGTTGCATCTCCCCGCCAGCCTGCACCGACAAGCCGATCACGGTGATTTCTGGATGGCCGTCCCTAATGATGGTGGTGGCCTCGATGCCGTTCATTTTCGGCATGTTAATGTCCATCACGACAATGGCTCGGCTGAAGAGTTGCGACGCAGGCAAGCGCCTCTTCGCCGTTTGACGCTTCGCCCACCACTTCAATGTCCGTATAGCTGTCCAGCAAACTCCGCAAGCCCTGTCGAACCATGGCGTGATCGTCGACCAACAGGATACGAATCGGTTGTTTCCGTGAAGTCGTGTGTTCTGGATGAGTGGGTCGGCTGTTCCTGCCAGGCGGCTGAGGGCTGATCGTCGATTCTGACGATTCCGAACTCAACATTTTCGGCTGAAAACCGGCGGCGGTTATACCACCCAGAGGCAGTATAAGGGTCGCTCTGGTGCCTCTCTCGGGCGCCGATTCCAGATCGAAGGACCCGCCTAGCGCCTGCATCCGTTCACGAATACTGAACAGCCCAAAATGAGAACCGTTCGCGCTTCCGGCCTTCGACTGTATATCGAAGCCCTTGCCTTGATCCCGCACTTCAAGCCGGAGTGCACCGTCACGCTGGGCGAGCGACACGGTCGCCTTGGTGGTTCCGCCATGTTTAGCCACATTGATCAACAGTTCACGCACCGATTGGAACAGTAACAGAGCCTGATCTTCCGGAAGTTTGAGGTCATCTCCCTGGGGCGTCTCAACGGTCACGGTGAGCTGGTGGCGTTGCATCTGGTCGGCCAGCCAGCTGAGGGCAGACGGTAAACCGAAGTCATGCAGCATGGGGGGACTCAAATCGGTTACGAGCGTGCGGGTATAGTTCAGTGCCTCCATCACGAGTTCCTGCGCCTTATTGACCAGATCTGTGGTGACCAGCGCCAGCCCCTGTTTTTGTTTGACCTGCGACAGTTTCATAATGGCCAGGGCCAAGAGCTGGGCCAGATAATCGTGCAGCTCTGTCGCCATCCGCTTGCGCTCTCGCTGCTCGGCGAGATTGAGTTCCGTGGTGAGCCCGCGCAGCCGTTCACGCGATTCCAGTAATTCAGCCGTCCGCCGGGTGACCTCTTGTTCCAGGTCGGCGCTCCACTGCCGCAACGCCTCCTCTCCTCTCCTGCGTTCCATGAGGTCCGCGGCCTGTCGTGCCAGAATGTCCAGTAGACGCAAACTGCGCTCTGTGGGATCGTGCTGATTGCGCCAATGAGTGGAAATCATGCCCACCAACTTGCCGCTGCGCGAGACCAGTGGTGTCGTCTGCACGGCATGAATGCCGGTTTGGAGGTACGCCGTCAGGTCCTTCGTGCCTGCCATAAAAGCGCATTGCTCGACGTCCGGCACGATGACTCGCTGGCCGGTGCGCAGGGCAATGCCGCAGCTGCTTTCCGAATCGACGCGCACCCATTCCCAGAACTTCGCGGACTGTGGATTGAACCCGCGGAAGGCCACGAGACGGAGCTCGCCGCCGGTTCCACGCTCCGGATAGAGCATCTGCATGCTTGACATGTCGGACTGCATCAGGGCCATGGCGGCGTCGATGATGTTTTCGTACAGGGCTTCGACGTTTTCTTCCTGGATCAACTGCGCGCTGATGCTTTGCAACAGCTTGCTGTCGGCTAGTTCCACTGCCAGCTGGGCTTCGCTCTCGCGGAGGGCCTCTTGCAATTTATGCCCGCGTAAATCCGTGATGACGAGGCACCAATAGTTGCCGCCTTCCTGAGGCAGGCGCCGGGCTGAGAGCCGAACAGGAATTGTATTACCGTAGGTCTGCTCAAGCGACAGCTCGGCATGGACACTGGGGTCGTCTCCCTGCTCCAGCAGCGCCTCGAATTCAGTCCGATCCGGAGAAGCCACGAAGTCGAGAAACGTCTTGCCGAATGTCTGTTCCAGCGGCGTGCCGACCAGATCGGCGAACCGCCGGTTGGAATAGGCAATTGTGCCGTCCATGGCCAGCGTGACCGCCCCTTCATTCATCGTCTCGACAAAGGCCCGGTACGGATGTTCGGCGCCTTCCAGCGTGAAGACCTGCTCGCCGTTCGGGCTTGCAATGACCAACGCATCGACCCCGCCGGTGCGGATCGCGGTGAGGACCTCGGTGATTTCCTCTAAGCTGGTCCGCAGCGCGTCATTCTCGCGCGCGAGCTCTTCGGAGGATTTCGATCGCTCGGTCATAGATCACCGCCCTTGGGGGTTGCAATACCGAGCCGTCGCAACGTCGCATTCGTGTCGGAGAGATCGCCGATCAGCCGGCGGAGCGGTGGAGGAAATTCTTTCAGCAAAGTCGGGGTGGCAATGATCTGATGCGCGGCAGCCAATGCCGGCTGCTGATACAGATCGATCACTTCGAGTTGGTAATGTCCTTCCAGATAATCCTCGCAGATCTGTTTGAGATTGACCAAGGCCTCGCTCGAACGCGGCGTCATCCCGCTGACGCAGAGTCTCAAGACATACATCTGGGCGTCGGCTTTGGTCAGGGCCGCCTCATAGTCTGCAGTCATGCTGGCCGGCTTCTTTTTCGCTTTCTTCACCATGCAGTCTCCGCTGCTCACAATCACCTAATGCGAACTCACCCTACTCTCGGCTTCAAATCCAATCCCACCAGGACCCGTTCGGTGTTGGAGAGATCGCCGATGATTTTCCTCACCGGCTCGGGGAGTTTGCGCACCAACGTGGGGATCGCCAGGATTTGATCGCCCTTCGCCAGTTGCGGATGTTGGAGCAAATCGATGATCTCGATGTTGTAATCGCCGTCCATATGCTCCGCGCAGAGCTTTTTCAGGTTGGCGAAGGCGGCCAGGCACTTCGGGGTCTGACCGGCGACATAGAGCCGCAGTTGCCATTGTTTATTTTGCTTGGACACGCGCCCGTTCCTTCCGACCATTGTCTCTAGCGGATCGATATTGGCGTCCATTTTCGACTCCTTTCCTGCCATTCAGCGATCCGTTGTCTGTGCGACCTGCACGCACATTGATTAAGACCCTCCGCTGTTCCGCGAGGGTGTTTTCGGCGAGCCGCCCCTCGGCGATGACCTGTTCCAACTCCGACGCCTCGGCGGCAAACTTGGCGCGCAACGAGTCGATCTGTGCGTCCATCACTTCTTTTTTGTTCGCGAGTTCCCGGCGTTTGCGCTCGATCTCGTTGCGATGCGTGAGCGCCTCCGCTTTGTCCTGCTCCTCCCGAACCATGCGCGCCGTACCCATGAGCACACCGGCCGGACCGGTATAGACGTCGAGTAACTGGATGCCACGGTCAGTCAGGATGAACTCGCGGATCTGATTGGAATGGGCCATGCCGCGGGACTTCAGCACATAGAGCCCGCGATTGCGCTCGCCGTTACTTTCCAAGTTGCGCAGGAGGAGCCAGGTGTCCATCAGTGACGAGATACCGACCTCGGTCATTTCCGCATGGTCGCCGCCGGACGTCAGACTCGTGAACAGGGCGGTGATGCCGCGGCCTTGAGAAAATCCACCAGCCTGGTCAGCATCGCCTTGGCTTCCATCTCGCTGCCGGTCTCCGTCAAGTTGGTGACCGGATCGATGACGACGACCTGCGGATCGAACTGGGCGATCTGCTTGTGCATCAGCGCCAGGTGCGTTTCCAGCCCATACAGATACGGGCGCGCCGGATGGAATCGCAACAGGCCCCGCGAGACCCAGCGGCCGAGGTCGAGCCCGATGGACTGCATGTTGCGCACAATCTGCGGCTGGGACTCTTCAAACGGAAAATAGAGACAGCGCTCACCTCGCGCACAAGCTGCATGGATGGCGTGAGCTGAGATGGAACTCTTGCCGGAGCCGGCTGTGCCAGACACGAGCACGCTGCTTCCCCGATACAAACCCTTTCCGCCGAGCATGGCGTCGAGTGAGGCGATGCCGGTGGACATGCGTTCCGTCGGTGCCTCGTGGGCGAGGCCGAGCGACGTGATCGGCAGCACCGAGAAGCCGCTCTCGTCGATCAGGAACGGATATTCGTTGGTTCCATGCAGGGACCCGCGATACTTGACGACTCGCAACCGCCTGGTCGAGATCTGCTCGATGACGCGATGGTCGAGCAGGATGACGCAATCGGAGACATATTCCTCCAGGCCGTGCCGGGTGAAGGCGCCGTCGCCCCGCTCGGCCGTGATGATCGCTGTGACCCCTCGGTCTTTGAGCCAGCGGAAGAGCCGCCGTAGTTCGGAGCGAAGAACATACTCGTTTGGCAGCGCGGCGAACAAGGCCTCGATCGTATCCAGTACGACCCGTTTGGCCTTGACTTGATCGATGGCGTGACCGAGGCGGAGGAACAATCCTTCCAGATCGTATTCGCCGGTCTCCTCGATCTCGCTCCGTTCCGTCCGCACGAAATCCATTGCCAAGAGACGCCGTTTGATGAGATCCGCCAGGTCGAACCCGAGCGAGGCGACGTTTTGTGCCAGTTCCTTCTCATTCTCCTCGAACGACATGAACAGGCCTGGTTCTGCGAACTCAGTCGCGCCGCGCACGAGAAATTCCATGCTGAAGAGTGTCTTCCCGCAGCCGGCGCCGCCGGAGACAAGGCTGCAACGCCCGCGCGGCAATCCTCCGCCGGTGATTTCATCGAAGCCGGTAATGCCGGTCGGCACCTTCGAGAGCGCCGGAAGCCCTCTGCGACGGGGGATACGTTTCGACATTAATATCTCGTCCTTTCGTCAATGCTCGTTGGATGGGACTAAACCGGCTTCCTCTCGAAGTAATGCGGGACCTCGGGCAGTGGAGTCCACAGGTTAAGCCAATCCAAGTGGGGATTCTATAGTAGGGCTTCTAGTGTGCCTCCTAGGGAGCACCCTAGTTATATGGCATTACACTCTTATGCTCGTAATGACGGGGGAAAGATCCAGCCTCCTAGGTTCCCGCGGGAATGAGTCGAGAGGCCGGGAATCTATACCGATCAATGGGGCAAGTCAATTTATGGTTAGGCCATACCTGCATACGTGAGTGATCCCAAGGTCATGTATGAAGCCAGGTGCCGTCGACCCGGGGTGACAGAGGCCTCTTTATCTGTGTTATAGTGAATCCTTGGTATTGTCCCTATAGGGGCACGTTACGACGCGCCGCCTCCATGGACGCTAGTTCAATCCATCCACCGTACGACAGGAAGGAGTCGATCGCATGAAGCCGCAAGTCATCGTGGCCGACGACCATCGTCTTGTTGCCGAAGGCGTCGTCAAGATTTTGGAGAAGAAATATGACGTGGCGGCGATATGTGCGGACGGACGCAGCTTCATCGAAGCGGTCGAAAAAATTCGCCCAGACCTTGCCATAGTCGATATTTCCTTGCCACTGTTGAATGGGCTGGATGCCTGCCGGCACTTAAATAAATCTTGCCCCGAAGTCAAGATCATCATCCTGACGATGCATGCCGAGCAGCACTATGTGAACGACGCATTTCGTGTTGGGGTCGGGGGATATGTATTGAAAACCTCGGTTGCGGATGAGTTGCTCTTTGCCGTCAAGGAAGTCCTGAACGGCCGTACATATATTTCGCCTGTCGTCGCGCAGGGTCTGGTCAACCAGGCTTTGGAGTCGATGACGGAGCCCCAGAGTCGACCCAAAACAGCCCCGCCCTTAACCCTAAGCCTGCGACAGAGGGAAGTTTTGCAATTGGTTGCAGAAGGCAAGTCCAATAAGGAAATCGCGTCCGCGATTAACGTGACGGTAAAAACAATCGAGTTCCACAAAGCCAGGATCTCGAAGGAACTCGGCGTCCGTACCACCGCCGAACTGACGAAACAAGCCATCACCCTCGGGCTCATTGCCCAACCTGAAGTCCCTCAGGTCCCACACCACAAGCCCAGCTGAGGGTGAGCGGGATCCTTTCTCCACAATCCCTGGCAGCCGAATCGGATGGTTGAGCGTCAGAGCTCGGTCAATCCCTGTGACAATGCAAATCTGGTCAGGTCGGAAGCGGTCTTCAGGCCAAGCTTCTTGACGATTCCTGCCTTATGAAACTCCACCGTTTTCACGGAGATGCCCATTTTCGTGGCAATTGTCTTCGCCGTCAAACCATTGGCAAACATTCGCAAGACCGCATCCTGCCGTGGCGTCAATTGAACGCTATATCCTTCGGGACGGACCCACGGATTTTCGATGGATTCGCGAACGTCCGGCGCAACTTCGGCAGACACATATCTGCGGTCTTTCATCACCGTATGAATGGCTGCCAATAACTCGTCCGAGGCGGATTGTTTGAGCACATACCCGTTCGCACCCTTACGAAACCCTTCGCTGACATAGAACGGCTCGCTCAACATCGTCACGAGAATGATTTTTACACGGGGAATTTTCCGTTTGAGCGTCTGGATGAGGTCGAACCCATTCGTATCCGGCATCGACACGTCCAGCAGAACAATGTCCGGGGCCAGCTTGGTGGCCTTCTCCAGAAGCTCCGCTCCCCTATGGGCCGTGCCGACAATTACCGTGTCGTTCGCGAGTAGCTGCCGAAATCCTTCCACCACCAAGGGATGGTCGTCGGCAATAAAGATTCGAGGTTGATGCATGCCAGCTCCCGAATTCACATCCTACCGCTGAACCGTCCTCATGTTAGCACATCGTGAGGCCGCAGAACCTCTGTGTAACCCTAGCTGGGGAAAAGGCAAAAAAGCAATCGGATGGCACGATTTGCCCTGGGATTCAAGCAAGCGCACCCTAGGGATTACTCTAGTGTCGCGGGGGATTCATTGCACAGTAGGGTGGAACAGAAAGAAGTAGTTGGCGAATCTGGACACAGGAAGACAGCCCATCATTTTGTCAAACCTCAACAAGGAGGAGCACCATGGCAGAGAAAAAGTGCGCTCATCCCACATGCAGTTGCAGCGTCATGGCAGGAAAGGAGTTTTGTTCAGACAGTTGTAGGAACGCCACATCATCATCGGGGCCACAGTGCCCCTGCAACCACCCAGGCTGCAAAGGGAAACATTCATAGGCGCGCCGCGCCCATGACGACTTTCTGGCAACACGAGAGGAGTCATCTTCCAAGAAGAATGCATAGGGTTCGAGGGCGGCTGGATATGACGACGATCGCGAGACCATGCGATTGATGCCGATCTCGCCAGGACGATCCCCCCTTCCTACGCGAGGGTGCTGATCACGAATTGAGAAAGTATCTACAATCATTTCCGGCTACCAACTGAAAAGCAGTGAAGGAGGCCCTTATGAATGCACAGCCGAAAGACAGCAGCTTTATGACCGACATCAAGACCTTGCGCGAACGTGCCCGCCAGCATATCGAGAAGGGGGCGGTCACCCCGGGCTACGGGGCAAAGCTCGAAACAGTCCTGAAACTGTTGAACGAAGCACTGGCGACCGAAGTGGTATGCGTGCTCCGCTATAAGCGCCATTACTTCATGGCCCAAGGGATGTCCTCTGAAAGCGTCAAGTCAGAATTCCTGCAGCATGCCCAGGAGGAGCAGGTGCATGCCGACCAGTTGGCGGAACGCATCGTCCAGCTGGGGGGCGAACCGAACCTTTCCCCCGATGGACTCTCCAGCCGCAGCCATGCCGAATATGTCGAAGGGAACTCGCTCAAGGACATGATCAAGGAAGACCTGATTGCCGAACGAATCGCGATCGATAGCTACCGGGAAATGATTCACTTCGTAGGAGCGGACGACCCCACCACACGTCGCTTGCTGGAAGAGATTCAGGCTAAGGAAGAAGAACACGCCGAAGACCTGGTGAGTCTCCTCACAGAGAAATAACGTCATTCCCAAGCCGCTCCGCCACCCTATTGGCGGAGCGGCTCGTTCTCTCGATCCCTGCCGATTCCTCTCCATCGCATTGGGTTTAGTGCTCTTCATGTAGGGCTTTTCTTCGCACCACTGAGTCATCCATCGAATAGGACTGCATTCACAGAAGCCTGGGGTTGTTGGAAATCCAGAGCTGGGGCTGCTTCCCCATTGAACTAGGGTACAGGCCAGTCGTCTGTCTTCCATGCGGGGCTTATAAGTTACAACAGAAATGCGAGAGAAGTTTTCAGGAAGAAAATCCCTTCGCATTCTCACATTCCTCAACTTATTAAGGAGAAGACTATGAACACGCGTTACATACTGACAGTCTGCAGTGCATTGGTTGTTGGAGCCTCGCTGATCGTGGGACCGGTGGCCGCCGCAGACAAGGAGAAGACGCCGATCACCGATACCTGGCTCACGGCGAAAAGCAAAATCGCGCTCTTCGCCGATGCCAGGGTCAAAGGGCGGCAGATCGAAGTCGAGACCATGCAGGGCGTCGTGATATTGCGGGGCAAGGTTGATTCTGATGAGGCCAAACAGGCGGCGGCGGAAATCTCCAAAGGGGTCGACGGCGTCAAGAGCGTGAAGAATGAATTACAGGTCGTGGCTCCATCTAAACGCGAGGCGGTGGAGGAGAAAGATGAGACCATCACGGCCCATGTAAAAGAACACATGGCGAAGGACGCACATCTCAAGGCAGCTGATATTGGTGTCGAGACAAATGCGGGAGTCGTCTCGCTCACGGGAGAGGTGCGGGACATCATGACGAGCGCTCACGCATCCTGGACTGCCTGGAGGGTCCCAGGCGTCAAGTCCGTGAAGAACGACCTCACATTGAAAGAGAAGGCCTAGGACCCTGGGGCAGGCTTTGCTCATTCATCGCGCGAAAATAACCAAGGAAGGACCACCATGCACAGCCTAGCATTCATACTCTCGATCATCGGATTTGGACTGGAACTCACCGCATTTCTGATGACGGTCGCCATCCTATGATGAGACCGGCGGCCTTCATGCGGGAGTCGCCTCCGCGAAACCCGCATGGACGAATTAAACGGAAGGAGAATTGCTCATGAGCAGCACAACGTGGAAGAACCTCGTGGGGGCCATAGTGCTGGCCAGCGCCGGACTGGTGCTGACAGCTTGTAACACGACCAAAGCCACGGTCGACACGTTTGCCAAGTTCACTTCGAGCACGAGTCCGGAGGAGTGGATCAACGGGGATGGCGTCATCGAAGAACGTCATAAGGCTCGACTGTTTGCTGCGGTGGCGTTCGAGAATCTGGAACAGGACATCGCTCGCGGGCAGGGAGAATATCTCACGTCCTTAGCTGTCTTGTTGCATGTTCCCGCCGGGGAACGGGAGGCGTTTCATGCGCGTGCGCAGCGCACCTATCCGCTCCTCATCGGAGCGGACCAGCAAACGGCAGAACACCTGTTGGCCGTGCTGACGAACAACGGGCCGCGCCAAGAATGAGGCGCTGCTCTTTCCTTATTAAGTAAGTAAATGTCATCTGTTTCACAAAGGAGGTCACAATGTTGTGGTTCAAGTTGTTCCTCGTGGGTGGGGTGCTCGCCGTCGGAGCCCTGTCGGTCGAAGCGGCTGATGTCGAGCTGCAGGTGGTCGATAAGAACTGTTGGATCGAGGTGTTCGATGACACCAAATACGATGCCGACGATCCGCATGTCAAAGTGCAGGGCCCCAAAGAGTATGCGTCGCTGAAGAATCTCAATGGTCGAGATTGGAACAATGATATTCAAAGCGTCATTGTTGGATCTGACGCAACGGTAGTCGCCTATTCGAAGAAGGATTTCAAGGGGACGGAAATCTCCTTCACTCCTGGCCAGCGCGTCCCGGATCTGTCCAAGCTGGACATGTCCAACGAAATCGAATCGATGAAGATTACATGCGGAAAGTAGTTCGGGAGGAGTAGGGATAGCTTCTCCCGCTATCTGCAAATGCATGCTCATTGATTCAGCTCGTTAACCGCACAAGAGGGAGCAAACATGGGGAAAGCATTCATTCTCTGGCTGCTGGGAGTTCCGTTCACCTTGATCGTCGTCCTCTGGCTGTTCGGCGTGTTTCGATAAGAGGGCCTGGGAGGGGATAGTCGCAGGGGCCTCGAGCGGACCAATGTGTGGATACCATAGCCATAACATACGGTCGACTCGGAATTGGGTTTGCCATCGCCATGTACTAGGGAGCGACCCAGTCCTTTATTCTCTCGAGTCACGGTATATCACCAGTATCAGCATGATGAGAGAGCTAAAAGAGAGAAAGGCGCAAGGGAGGAATCGATGAAACTGCTCACTATCACAAACATGTCCGTCAAGCCGGCTATCCGCCGATCGGAACTTCCCGCGGCGCTGCAATTGAACCACGCAGCGTTTTTCAAAATGACCACCCTCGATGTTGGACATGCTCGAGGATCTTTTATCAACCGGGAAAGGTCGACCCATCCGGATGCTGGGACCTCATCATCATAATCAACCCAAAGGAGGAGACAACATGAATGCCAATCATTTCAAAGGTAAGTGGAACCAATTCAAAGGCGAGCTCAAGAAAAAGTGGGGAGAGTTTACCGATGACGACATTATGATGATCGAAGGGGACTACGACAAGTTTAAGGGAGCGGTCCAAGAGCGGTATGCCGATCGAAAGGACGAGATCAGTCGATGGGCAGACGAGTGGTACCGTTCGCAAACAAAGGATCCGGTCGGACAGCCGGGATATAGAAAGTAGCCCACACGTTCGCTGATCTTTCCCTCCTGTGCATGCGAACGGCTGCACAGGAGGAAAGCCAGCCACGATGAAATCATGAGGGCACAGGACGAAGGATCGCATACCGGAACTGTTAAGAAGGGGAGGCATTAAGAAGATGAGGAGTCGGACCTTGATGATCGTGTTGAGCCTGAGCGCCCTGGCAGCCATAAGCTGCTGGCCGTCCTGGGCTTCGTCGTCGCAGAAGGATTTCTCCTTCTCCACCACGGCCATTCACCCGATATTGGTCATCAATGAAGATCAGTTTCAAGGCAAATGGAAACAGTTCAAAGGCGAACTGAAAAAGAAATGGGGCAACTTCACGGACGACGATCTCCTATACATCGAGGGCCGTCGCGACAAACTTGATGGCAAAATCCAGGAGCGCTATGGGGATCAGAAGGAAGAAGTGAACAAATGGGTCGACGAGTGGTTTGAAAAGAACAAGACGTCCTCAAAACACTGACTCTAAATTGATGAGCCCTATCGTTGTAATATTCGCCGGTGCCATTGTGGTGTCCTGTACATCCGCCATGATTCCGCAGCAACCGCCAGTCCAATTCCGACCCTAGGAGGTGCTACCATGCTGAACTGGGCCGTTACCTTTCTGATCATCGGTCTGATCGCGGGGCTCCTGGGGATTTCTGGGGTGGCGGGTACGGCGACCTATATCGCCTATGTGCTGTTTGTCATATTCGTCATCGTCGCCTTCGTCAGTCTCATCATGGGCAAGCGGCCTCCGGCATAGGAGGCACCCGACAGGACCGCTCTTGCAGGCACCAGGGTTCGCCCTCTTGATAGGGATGACTTAGCGATTCACATTTGCCTTTCCGCCTTCCCTTAGGCGTGTGGGACCGGAAGAGAGGGATTTTGTGGATGTCGTACGGGGAGCAGCCGTACGAAGCGTGGCATAGAGCTCGTTCACGGCGGTTTCTTTGGCTATGAAAGCTGCAGCCCCGGCCTCGAGCATGGATTTCGCTATGTCCGAATCGGTTTGAATGGACAGTCCGATGACGACGGTCGCAGGGCGCTCCTTCAAAATCCTACGGGTGGTTTCCGCCCCGTCCCAGCCAGGCATGTGCATATCCATAACGACGACATCGGGATTCAACGAGCAGGCCAATTGAAGAGCCTGTTCTCCGCTGGAAGCCTCACCGACGACTGTAACATCCGCATGTTGCTCCAAAAGACTGCGCAGGCTTTTACGGACCAAGTCGAAATCGTCGACGAGCATGACCCGCAGCGGCGTTGCGATATCTGCTTCTGCGATAGAAGGGAGCGCCGAGTCAGTCTCGGTGATTTGCAGAGGCGTGACGTCTGAGAAAGTATGAACGACTTCCCTCCCGACCGTTTGGGACCCGGCGATCTTTCCAGAAACGGTAAAAGGCAGGTAGAGCGACGCAACCGTTCCCTTGCCCGGCTCCGATTGCAGGTCGAGGGTGCCACCGAGGGCGGTCATCCGTTCACGGATACTCAGCAGGCCGAACCGATCGGAAGGATCATCGCGCAATCTGGAAATGTCGAAGCCGCAGCCATGATCCGACACGGTGATGGTTAACACATCCTGGACGTACCGCATTGAGACAGATGCCCGATCGGTTTGTCCATGCTTGAGCACGTTGAACAGTAATTCCCGTATCGAGTGGAACAGCAGCACCGCGTCCGCCTCAGGCAGAGCCAGCTCTGGTGCGTCGAGAAGGATCTCGACGTTCAATACCTTCTGCCGGCGCATCTGATCCCCCAGCCATTGGAGTGCGGGGCCCAATCCGCGCTCGTACAGGGCCTGCGGGGTCAGCTCCGACACCAACGATCTGGTGTAGTCAAGCGATTGGTGGAGCAACTCATCGGCATCCCGCAGAACCGTTCCCACCTCCGGATCGAGACCCTGTTTCAGCAAGTGGCCCACCTTCATGCGAGTCACGACCAGCAGTTGCGCCAAATAGTCGTGTAGCTCAGTGGCAAGCCGGCGCCGCTCTTTCTGTTCAGCCACCGTCAAGTCCGTCGCGAGGGTACGGAGCCTTGCATAGGATGTCGCGAGCTCTCGTGTCCGTTCCGCGACCCGCTCCTCAAGCGTGCCGGTCAACTGGCGAAGCCGCTCTTCGACCTGCTTGCGTTCGGAGAGTTCGGTAGCCAGCGCCCGATTCGCGACCTCGAGTTCGGCGGTTCTCTCAGCGATCCGCTTCTCCAGTCCCTGGTTGAGGAGCCGAAGGTCTTGCTGCGCTTCGGCGTATTGGGAACGTAACTGCTGTCCATCCAACGCGTGACGCACCGCCTCGCCCAAGCGAGCCATCCGGTCCTTGAGGAGATAGTCGGCCGCGCCGTCGCGCATCAGGCCCACTGCCTCTTCTTCCCCGATGGCGTGGGACACGACGATGAAGGGAATCGTCAGCCCGGTTTCGGATAAACACTCCAATGCCTCAACCGAACTGAACTGCGGCATGGCATGGTCTGAAATAATGATGTCCGGCGGATCGTGCACCAGGTGGTTCATGAACTCCGGCTGCGTATCCACCCGCTGCCACTCCGGATCGTACCCGCTTCTCCGCAGTTCCCGGACGGCCAATTCCGCGTCCAACGGATCGTCCTCGACGAACAAGATGCGTAAGTCGCCCATAGGCTTAGTCCCCGTCTTCCAACATGTGAATCTCCGACGGAAGCTGATTCAGCACTATCCAATAGAGGCCAAGCTGCCGAACCGTTTCGGTAAATTGAGAAAAGTCGACCGGCTTGACGATATAGCTGTTCGCACCGAGATCGTAACTATCGGTCAGATCGCGCTCTTCCTTCGAAGACGTGAGCACGACGACAGGAATCTTCTTGGTGCGCTCGTCCGATTTGCACCGTTTTAAAATCTCCATGCCGTCGACCTTTGGGAGCTTGAGGTCGAGCAGGATCAACCGGGTGGTCGAGCAGACCGACCTCTCGGCGTATCGCCCTGTGCTGAACATGCATTCCAATGCCTCCTCGCCGTCCCGCACCACATGGATCTTGTTCGCTATTCGATTTTTCTTGAATGCCCGCAAGGTGATTTCCACATCCTCGGGGTTGTCCTCGATCAAGAGAATCTCCATCTCGTTCATTGTGCCGAGGCCTTTCGAAGGGAAAAAAAGAATGTGGCGCCGACGTCCACCTTGCCTTCGGCCCATACCCGCCCTCCGTGACGGAGGATAATGCGCTGGACGATGGCCAATCCGACTCCGGTGCCTTCGAAGTCCTCTTTGCGATGCAACCGTTGAAATACGCCGAACAGCTTGTGCGCATATTTCATGTCAAACCCGATACCGTTGTCCTTGACGTAGTAGGTCACTGCCTCTGCGTTCGCATCGTCCGGCATCCACCCGACTTCGATCCTGCTCTCGTCCCAGTTCTTGGTGTACTTGAAGGCATTGACGAGCAAATTCATCCACACGAGTTTCAGGAACCGCCGGTCTCCCTGGCAAGCGGGCAGGTCCCCAATGGTCAGAGCGATCTGCCGGCCTTCCCGCATCAGCTTCAAATCGTCCGCCGCCTCCCGCGCCAAGTCCGCCATCTCGACCGAATGGAAGTTCATCCCCTGCCGACCCAGCCTGGAAAACTCCAGCAGATCGTCGATCAGTTCGCCCGCCTGACCGGCAGCCTTCCGGACGATGCCCAGGCTGCGGCGCACTTCGGCGTTCAAGTCGGAGCCATGGTCTTCTTCCACGATACGGCTGAAGGCATCGATGGTGCGCAGCGGCGCCCGCAAGTCGTGAGAAACCGAATAGGCGAACCCTTCCAGCTCCTTGTTGGCTTCGGCCAGCGCCACCGTATGTGCCTTCAAGGCGTCATTGGCCGCCGTCAACGCGAGATCGCGCTCCTGCAGTGCCTTTGCCACGCGTTTTTCCTCTGAGATGTCTCGAAATACGACGACGAGGCCGGCGTTCTGGCCGCCGGCCCAAATAGGGGACGAACTGAGCACGACATCGAAAAAACTTCCGTCCTTCCGGATGAAGACATCCTCGTGATGGACCAAGGCCTTTCCGTTCGCGCAGGACCTGCAACCCCGCGCATTCCTCGGCCGGGAACGGCGAGCCGTCTCGATGTTGGTAGTGTGTCATGTCATGCATCTTGCGCCCGAGCAGCTCGTCGCGCGTATAGCCGAATAGCCTTTCCGCAGCCTCGTTGACGGAAGTCACCAGACCTTGGCCGTTGACGGTGTAGAGTCCTTCGCCCATATTGGTCACCACCGCCTCTTCGAACTCCAGGGCACACCGCAATTCCTCTTGACTATCGATCAAAGCCTGCTCCGCTCGTTTGCGGGCGGTAATGTCACTGGTAAAGCAGCGGGTGTGGATAAACGTGCCGTCCTCGAACAAGACATTTGAATTGATGAGCACCTCCCGAATCGAACCGTCTTTGCACCGGAGTCTCGCCGGACATTCGCGCAGTGTCTCGCCACCGGCCAGACGGTCGAGGATCTTTTGAATGACGGGTTGATCGACGTGAAACTCGGCGATGTGATGGCCCACATATTCCTCGCGGCTGTATCCGAGGAGGTCAAGCTCCGTCTGGTTCACCCTTTGGATGATGCCGTCAGGCCCGACCCAGTGCAGGCCGATGCTGGCGTTATCGAAAAAGTCAGACAGGTCCCGTTCACTTCTACGCAGCGCATTCTCCACGCGTTTCTGCTCCGTGATATTCCGCGCGATTTTTGACGCTCCGATAATCCTCCCTTGAGAATCGATCACAGGCGACACGGTCAGCGACACAATTAATTCTGTTCCGTCCTTGCGACGCCGGATCGTTTCATAATGCTCGATCGACTCGCCGCGCTGAATCCGTTCGAGAATGTGGGATTCCTCGTCCTGCCGTTCCGGAGGGATGAGCCGGAGCACGGGCTGTCCGATCATTTCCTCTGCGGTATATCCGTATAACCGTTCCGCTGCGCGATTCCAACTCGTCACGATGCCGCGCAGGTCCTTCCCGATGATCGCGTCGTCCGACGAGGTGACGATGGCGGCCAAATTGGCGATTGCCTGCTCGGTTTCCTTGCGTTCGGTGATGTCGATGAGCATGTTGATGGCGCCGACGACCACTCCCTCCGCATTCCGCATCGGTTCCGGGTGCGGCAGCACATGGCGTCTTGTGCCGTCGGGCCGTTCGATGACGATCTCTTCGCCGCGAATCGCCCGGCCTTCACGCAATGTGACGGCCATTGGACATTCGTCCAATGGCAGCGGAGTCCCGTCCGGTCGATAGATTTTCCAGGATCCGCACCAGAGATCCTTGCCGATGTCCGGCTCGCGTCCCCACAAGGCGACCGCTGCTTGGTTGTAGAGCGTAATGAGGCCTTGCTTGTCGCAGGTGTACAGGGCGGCGGGAAGAGCGTGAATGAGTTCCCGATAACGCGTTTCGCTGAGTCGGAGCGCTTCCGTGCGTTCAGCCACGCGTTGCTCCAGGGTTTCATTCAGCTCGCGCAGTTGGTCCTCGGCCCGGCGGCGCTCGGTCACTTCGGCGAGCAGGGCGCGGTTCTTGCTGTGGAGTTCGGCGAAGACGGCGACCTTCGAGCGGAGGATGGCCGGGTTGACCGGCTTGTGGAGGTAGTCCACCGCGCCGGTGCCGTAGCCCTCGAGCACGTGCTGGTCTTCGTTGTAGTAGGCGGTGAGGAAGATGATCGGCACCCGGGCGGTCTTCTTCCGCTCCTTGATCATCTGGGCCAGTTCGAAGCCGGTCATGCCGGGCATCCGGATGTCCAGGATGAGCAGGGCGAACTCCTCGACGACGAGCGCGAGCAACGCCTGGTCGGCGGATTCGGCCCGGACCAGCCGGTAGCCGGGGTCGTCGAGGATGGTTTCGAGCACGGTGAGATTTTTCGGCTCATCGTCCACGATCAGGATGTTGATGGGGCCGTCGTCGAAAGGCGGACGCTGGCGCCTCGGCAGCGGAGCGAAGCTGATGGGATGCGGTCTTGCGTCTGGCCGTCGGTCGACGCCGGGATGGTGTCCATGTTCATGAGATAACCCCGTTATTCTGTGATCTGGTTTATCGGAACAGCCACACCCGCATCAACGACAGGAGCTGGTCGGTATTGACCGGCTTGGCGATGTAGTCGCTCGCGCCGGCGTCGAGGCACTTCTCGCGGTCGCCTTTCATCGCCTTCGCCGTGAGCGCGAGGATCGGCAGGGTGCGGAATTCCGGGGCGCTTGCGGATTTCGCGCATCGTCTCGTAGCCGTCCATCTCCGGCATCATGATGTCCATGAGCACCATGCTCAGATCGGGCGTGTTCTGGATGATGTCGATGGCCTGCGCGGCCATTGGTGGCGCTGACCACGTCCATCTCCTGGTTCTCGAGCAGGGAGGTCAGGGCGAAGATGTTGCGCGCGTCGTCGTCGACCACGAGCACCTTGCGGCCGCGCAGGACTTCGTTGGAGCCGTGCAGCCGCTCGAGCATCTTCTGCTTCTCCGCCGGCAGGTCGGTGACGACGCGGTGGAGGAACAGGGCGGTCTCGTCCAGCAGCCGCTCGGGCGACTGGACGTCTTTGAGGACGATGCTCTTGGCCATCGCCTTGAGCTGCATCTGCTCCTCGGCGGTCAGGTCCTTGCCGGTGAAGACGACCACCGGCACGTCCGCCAGGGCCGGCTCCGCATGCATTTTCTCCAGCAGTTCGAAGCCGGTCATGTCGGGCAGGCGCAGGTCGAGCACGACGCAGTCGAACGGCTTGCTCGAGCATCGCCTCCAGCGCCTCGCCGCCGGTGGCGACGGCCACCATCTCGATGTCGTCATAGCCAAGCAGTTCGACGATGGACTGCGCGCTCGATGTCGTTGTCCTCGACGATCAGCAGCCGCTTGGTGCGTGGGGCGGTGAAGTCCTTGATGCGGTCGAACGCCGCTTCCAGGCCCTCGGTGGTGGGCGCCTTGACGAGGTAGGAGAACGCGCCGTGTGCGAGGCCGTGCTGGCGTTCTTCTTCCAGCGGTGACGATCTGCACCGGGATGTGGCGCGTGGCCGGGTCGAGCTTGAGCTGGTTGAGCACCGTCCAGCCGAGCATGTCGGGCAGGAAAATATCGAGCGAGATGGCCGTCGGGATGGAACTGCCGGGCGAGGGACAGGCCCAGCGCGCCTTTGGTGGCGACGATGCCCTTGAAGCCCTTGTCGCGCGCCAGGCCCAGCAGGATGCGCGCGTAATGCGGGTCGTCCTCGATGATCAGCAGCACCGGGTCGCCCTCCTCGATGTCGTCGCGGTCGTCCTCGATGTGCTCTTCGCGCGCGACCGGCAGGACCGTGAGCCGCTTGGTCGCGCTCGACCGCCGGTGCTGCCGGTCCGCATGGCTCGCGCGGCTGTCGGGGCCTGAGTAGTGCAGCGGCAGGTAGAGGGTGAACGTGCTGCCCTGGCCGTGGACGCTGGACGAGCTTGATTTCGCCGCCGAGCAGCACGGCCAGCTCGCGGCTGATGGCCAGGCCGAGGCCGGTGCCGCCGTATTTGCGGGAGGTGCCGGCGTCGGCCTGCTGGAAGGCCTCGAAGATGAGCCGCTGCTTTTCCGGCGCGACGCCGATGCCGGTGTCCTCGACGGCGAAGGCGACGACCTGCTGGGCGTTGCTTGAGCACCGGGTGATCGGCGCTCCAGCCCTGCGTGGCAAAGCCGACGCGCACCTCGACGTGGCCGTGCGCGGTGAACTTGACGGCGTTGGACAGCAGGTTCTTGAGGATTTGCTGCAGGCGCTTCGGGTCGCTGTCCATGGAGCGCGGCAGGTCCTCGGCGAACTGCAACGTGGAACGGCAGGTTCTTGGCCTCGGCCACGTGCCGGAAGTTGCGGTCGATGGTGTCGCGCAGGCCGGCGAAGGAGATCTCCTCGACCTCGACGGTGACGGTGCCGGACTCGATCTTCGAGAGATCGAGAATGTCGTTGATGAGGTGCAGCAGGTCGGAGCCGGACGAGTTGATGTTGCGGGAGAACTCGACCTGCTTGGCCGAGAGGTTGCCGGCGGCGTTTTCGGCGAGCTGCTGGCTGAGGATGAGGATGGAATTGAGCGGCGTGCGCAGCTCGTGCGACATGTTCGCCAGGAACTCGGACTTGTACTTCGAGGTGAGCGCCAGCTCGGCGGCCTTTTCCTCGAGCGCGCGGCGGGCCTGCTCGACCTCGGCGTTCTTGCGCTCGACCTCGGCGTTCTGCTCGGCGAGCAGCTTGGCCTTGGTGCCCAGCTCCTCGTTGGTCTGCTGCAGTTCGCTCTGGCGCGACTGCAGCTCGACGGTCAGCTGCTGCGATTGCGTGAGCAGGCCTTCGGTGCGCATCGTCGCTTCGATGGTATTGAAGCACCACGCCGATGCTCTGGGTGAGCTGCTCGAGGAAGGCGAGATTGACCTGCGCTGAAGTGCTGGAGCGAGGCCAGTTCGATGACCGCCTTGGTCTGCCCCTCGAAGAGCACGGGCAGCACGATGATGCTGACCTGCTGCGCCTCGCCGAGACTGGAGGAGATGCGAGATGAAATCCGGCGGCACGTCGGTGAGCAGGATGCGCTTCTTTTCCACCGCGCACTGGCCGACCAGGCCCTCGCCGAGGGCGATGTGGTCGACGAGCTGGCCGGTCGCCGCCGTGCGCGTAGCTCGACGAGCAGCCTGAGCGTGGCGATCTCCGTCGCCGCCGGTCAGATGGTAGATGGTGCCCTGCTGGGCATTGACCAGCGGCGCCAGTTCGGTCAGGAGCATCTGACCCACGGTGTTCAGCTCGCGCTGGCCCTGGAGCATGCCGGTGAACTTGGCGAGGTTGGTCTTGAGCCAGTCCTGCTCGCGGTTGCTCTCGGTGGTCTCGCGCAGGTTGGAGATCATCGTGTTGATGTTGTCCTTCAGCTCGGCCACTTCGCCGCGGGTCTCCACCTGGATCGAGCGCGTGAGGTCGCCCTTGGTCACGGCGGTGGCGACCTCGGCGATGGCGCGCACCTGCGTGGTGAGGTTGGCGGCGAGCAGGTTGACGTTGCCGGTGAGATCCTTCCAGGTGCCGGCGGCGCCGGGCACGTTGGCCTGGCCGCCGAGCCGCCCGTCCACGCCGACCTCGCGCGCCACGTTGGTCACCTGATCGGCGAAGGTCGCGAGCGTGTCGGTCATGTTGTTGATGGTGTCGGCGAGCGCGGCGACCTCGCCCTTGGCCTGCACGGTGAGTCGCTGGCGTCAGGTTGCCGTTGGCCACGGCGGTCACCACTTTCACGATGCCGCGGACCTGGTCGGTGAGGTTGGAGGCCATGAAGTTCACGTTGTCGGTGAGGTCCTTCCAGGTGCCGCCCACGCCGGAGACCTGCGCCTGGCCGCCGAGCTTGCCTTCGGTGCCGACCTCGCGCGCCACGCGCGTCACTTCGCCGGCGAAGGCGTTGAGCTGATCGACCATCGTGTTGATGGTGTTCTTCAGCTCGAGGATTTCGCCCTTCACGTCGACGGTGATCTTGCGGTTGAGGTCGCCGCGGGCCACGGCGGTGGTCACTTCGGCGATGTTGCGGACCTGCGCGGTGAGGTTGGCGCCCATGGTGTTGACCGAGTCGGTGAGGTCCTTCCAGGTGCCGGCCACGCCGGGCACCACGGCCTGCACGCCGAGCCGGCCCTCGGTGCCGACCTCGCGCGCCACGCGGGTCACTTCCGAGGCGAACGAGCGGAGCTGCTCGACCATCGTGTTGATGGTTTCCTTGAGCTGCAGAATCTCGCCGCGCACGTCGACGGTGATCTTCTTGGACAGGTCGCCGTTGGCCACGGCGATGGTCACGTCGGCGATGTTGCGGACCTGGCCGGTGAGGTTCGAGGCCATCGAGTTGACGTTGTCGGTGAGATCCTTCCAGGTGCCGGCCACGCCGGGCACCTGCGCCTGGCCGCCGAGCTTGCCTTCGGTGCCGACCTCGCGCGCCACGCGCGTCACTTCCGAGGCGAAGGCCGAGAGCTGATCGACCATCGTGTTGATGGTCTCCTTGAGCTGCAGAATCTCGCCCTTCACGTCGACGGTGATCTTGCGGCTGAGGTCGCCGCGGGCGATGGCCGTGGCCACGTCGGCGATGTTGCGGACCTGGCCGGTGAGGTTGGAGGCCATCGAGTTGACGTTGTCGGTGAGATCCTTCCAGGTGCCGGCCACGCCGGGCACCGCCGCCTGGCCGCCGAGCTTGCCGTCGGTGCCGACCTCGCGCGCCACGCGGCTGACTTCCGCCGCGAACGAGCGGAGCTGGTCGACCATCGTGTTGATGGTTTCCTTCAGCTCCAGAATCTCGCCGCGCACGTCGACGGTGATCTTCTTGGACAGGTCGCCGTTGGCCACGGCGATCGTCACCTCGGCGATGTTGCGGACCTGGCCGGTCAGGTTGGAGGCCATCGAGTTGACGTTGTCGGTGAGGTCCTTCCAGGTGCCGGCCACGCCTTCGACCTCCGCCTGGCCGCCGAGCTTGCCTTCGGTGCCGACCTCGCGCGCCACGCGGCTGACCTCGCCGGCGAAGGCGTTGAGCTGATCGACCATCGTGTTGATGGTGTTCTTCAGCTCCAGAATCTCGCCGCGCACTTCGACCGTGATCTTCGTGGACAGATCGCCGCGGGCCACGGCGGTGGTCACTTCGGCGATGTTGCGGACCTGGCCGGTGAGGTTGGAGGCCATGAAGTTGACGTTGTCGGTGAGGTCCTTCCAGGTGCCGGCCACGCCGGGCACCTCCGCCTGGCCGCCGAGCTTGCCTTCGGTGCCGACCTCGCGGGCCACGCGCGTCACTTCCGAGGCGAAGCCGTTGAGCTGATCGACCATCGTGTTGATGGTGTTCTTCAGCTCGAGGATTTCGCCCTTCACTTCGACGGTGATCTTCGAGGACAGGTCGCCGTTGGCGATGGCCGTGGTCACGTCGGCGATGTTGCGGACCTGGCCGGTGAGGTTGGAGGCCATCGAGTTGACGTTGTCGGTGAGGTCCTTCCAGGTGCCGGCCACGCCTTGCACCTGCGGCCTGGCCGCCGAGCTTGCCTTCGGTGCCGACCTCGCGCGCCACGCGGCTGACTTCGCCGGCGAAGGCGTTGAGCTGATCGACCATCGTGTTGATCGTGTTCTTCAGCTCCAGAATTTCGCCCTTCACGTCGACGGTGATCTTCTTGGACAGGTCGCCGTTGGCCACCGCGGTGGCGACGTCGGCGATGTTGCGGACCTGGCCGGTGAGGTTGGAGGCCATCGAGTTGACGTTGTCGGTGAGGTCCTTCCAGGTGCCGGCCACGCCGGGCACCTGCGCCTGGCCGCCGAGCTTGCCTTCGGTGCCGACCTCGCGGGCCACGCGGCTGACTTCGCCGGCGAAGCCGTTGAGCTGATCGACCATCGTGTTGATCGTGTTCTTCAGCTCGAGAATTTCGCCCTGCACGTCGACGGTGATCTTCTTGGACAGGTCGCCGTTCGCGACGGCCGTGGTCACGTCGGCGATGTTGCGGACCTGGCCGGTGAGGTTGGTGGCCATCGCAGTTGACGGAGTCGGTGAGATCCTTCCAGGTGCCGGCCACGCCGCGCACCTGCGGCCTGGCCGCCGAGCTCGCCCTTCGGTGCCGACCTCGCGCGCCACGCGGGTCACTTCCGAGGCGAAGCCGTTGAGCTGATCGACCATCGTGTTGATGGTGTTCTTCAGCTCGAGAATCTCGCCGCGCACGTCGACGGTGATCTTCTTGGACAAGATCGCCGTTGGCCACGGCGGTGGTGACTTCGGCGATGTTGCGGACCTGGCCGGTGAGGTTGGAGGCCATGAAGTTCACGTTGTCGGTGAGGTCCTTCCAGGTGCCGGCCACGCCGGGCACCTGCGCCTGGCCGCCGAGCTTGCCTTCGGTGCCGACCTCGCGCGCCACGCGGGTCACTTCGGCGGCGAAGCCGTTGAGCTGATCGACCATCGTGTTGATGGTGTTTTTCAGCGCCAGGATTTCGCCCTTCACCTCGACGGTGATCTTCGAGGACAGATCGCCCTTCGCGACGGCCGTGGTCACGTCGGCGATGTTGCGGACCTGGCCGGTGAGGTTGGAGGCCATCGAGTTCACCGAGTCGGTGAGATCCTTCCAGGTGCCGGCCACGCCCGGCACCACGGCCTGGCCGCCGAGCTTGCCCTTCGGTGCCGACCTCGCGGGCCACGCGCGTCACTTCCGAGGAGAAGCCGTTGAGCTGATCGACCATCGTGTTGATGGTTTCCTTCAGCTCCAGAATCTCGCCCTTCACATCGACGGTGATCTTGCGCGAAAGATCGCCGCGCGCCACCGCGGTGGTCACCGTCGCGATGTTGCGGACCTGCGCGGTGAGGTTGGTCGCCATCGCGTTCACCGAGTCGGTGAGATCCTTCCAGGTGCCGGCCACGCCCGGCACCACCGCCTGGCCGCCGAGACGGCCGTCGGTGCCGACCTCGCGCGCCACGCGCGTCACTTCCGAGGCGAACGAGCGGAGCTGATCGACCATCGTGTTGATGGCCTCCTTGAGCTGCAGGATTTCGCCGCGCACGTCGACGGTGATCTTCTTGGACAGGTCGCCGTTGGCCACGGCGATCGTCACGTCGGCGATGTTGCGGACCTGCGCGGTGAGGTTGCCGGCCATCTGGTTGACCGAGTCGGTGAGTTCCTTCCAGACGCCCGAGACGCCCTTCACCTGCGCCTGGCCGCCGAGCTTGCCCTCGGTGCCGACCTCGCGCGCCACGCGCGTCACTTCCGAGGTGAAGACCGAGAGCTGCTCGATCATCGTATTGACCAGCTTCGCCGAGCGCAGGAACTCGCCCTTGAGCGCGCGCCCGTCCACCTCCAGCTCCATGGACTGGCCGAGGTCGCCCTTGGCCACCGCGCCGATGGTGCGCGCGACTTCCGTCGTCGGCCGCACCAGATCGTCGATCAGCGTATTGATGGAATCCGCCTTCGCCGCCCACCCGCCGACTGCCCCCGGCAGCGACATGCGCTGCTTCAGCCGGCCTTCCTTGCCGACCGTCTCGCTCAGCCGCGTGACCTCCTTCGAGATGCGCTCTTCTTGCGCGATCGTCTGATTGAACGCCTCCGCAATCTGCCCATCGATTCCCGTCCAATCCGCGGGCAACCGCACCGAGAAATCGCCGTCGCGAAACGCCACGATCGTCGCAAGAATCAGCCGCGAATGAGCGTCAAGAGAATCCTTCGCGGGAACGTCTCCCGCTCTGCGCCTGAGGGGCTTGCCATTGCCCAGCACGGCCTCGGAGGGTGACTTCTTGCGGGAGGGGAGGGTCGTTGATTCGTTCATAACGTTCCTTGTTTCCGGAAGAGATTTGAAGCATACATTTGATGGTGTGGTGTGAGCGGAACCATCGCATGCGCCATTGCGCGGAACCGCGTTTCGCTGAATTGCGGATTCTCTTCGAGCCTTGTTCAGCCGTTCATCGGCGGTACCGGAACGCATGAGCAGGAGGGTGCAGCCCCAGAGAAAGACAACACCGATCGTCTGATTCACCGCCGCATAGAATTCGTTCATCCCGGGAGGCGAAAGGACATGCCCGGCCATGATCAACCCGGTGCATGTGAACGCGACAAAGGAAAGGAAGATAGCGGGTTTGCGTGAAACGCGGGACAGATACCAGAGAGGAAAGGCATAGCCGATCCACACGGCAATTCCACGGGGAGTCATCAGCTCGAGGACAAAAGTGCCTACAAGGCCCACCAGGGCCGGGAGCAACCGGTACACCTCGTTCCATTTCACAGAAGGACGGCCGGATCTCCACATGGTCATTCCCCTCTGGCAGGTCTGAATGAACGTCACGATCTAGCCGTCACATGTCCACGTGAAATCCGGGCGCATGACTGACGGCAAGCCTCCCCTAGGGGGGCCATGCGCGACGAGTATATAGTTTTAAAGGCCTCTCTCCCCCTAGGAGAATCCCTAGTCGAACGTAGTTTATTTAATAGAACCGTGAGTTTGAAATCCGGTCATCCTCGACTCAGTTTCCAATCGGACGCACAGGCTACAGAAGGGCGGTTCCTTATTCAGCCACGTCAGCAGGAAATAGAGGCGAGGAGACTCCTGATACTAGTGAATACACCTAATTGATCGGCCTAGTCGTGAGCGATGCCTCTTCTCAATAGCAGAGGTGTCTCAATTAATTTTACAAGGAGTTGGACTAGGGAACCGCCCAGTATTCATCATAATCCTGACGAGATATATACAGCAAACGCCCACCCCGACTGAGCCTGCACGAAAGGCCCGATGGCGAGGACAATTCGACGAGAGAAGAGACGATCGTGAAGATTGGTCAGATTGCGCCTCTATGGAAAAGTGCTTCGCTTCGAATGCCTTCGGAGCATGAACGGGCGCTCTCCTACCTCACTGAGGAACTGGTTCGCCGGGGCCATGAGGTCACGCTATTTGCGAGCGCTGATTCCCGCACCAGCGCCAAACTCGAGGTCCTCTCTGAGACCCAATTCTCTCGGACGCCGGGAAACTGGAACCTGGCGGGGGAAGCGTTGATGGCTGCCGAACAGGCGTTCGGAAAACGTGCTGACGAATTCGACATTATCCATTCGTACTTTGGGATCGATGGCTTCCCCATGGCGCGGCGCTGTCCCACCCCGACGTTGACGACGCTTCAGGACCGGCTCGATTTTCCGGCATACGCTCCGGTGTTCAAGGAATTTCGAAACCTGCCGCTTGTTTCGACCTCCAATGCACAGCGACGACCTCTGGCTTGGGCATCCTGGTTGCAGACCATCTATCCGGGAGTGCCGTCTGGTCTGTACCGCTTGAACCCGCGACCCGGAAAATACCTGGCCTTTATCGGCAGCCTTTCCCTGGAAGAAGGACTGGGCCTGGCGATTGAGCTGGCGAGGCGGGCACATCTCCCGCTCCGCGTCGCATCCAGTCAAGACGACGTCGACGGGCTTCCTCTCTGCTATACCGATCGAGTTGCTGAACGAAAACCCTGGCATCGAGTGGCTGGGTGAGCTTCGCGAAGAGGAGAAAAACGATTTCCTGGGAGGAGCCTTGGCCTTCGTCTGCACCCATGACTGGCCGGGTCCCTCCGCGCTCAGCGTCGTGGAAGCGTTGGCCTGCGGCACGCCGATTGTGACCCTCCACGGAGGAACCGCGGAGGAGATGATTTGCGACCATGTCACAGGATTCGCCTGTGAAAATCTCGACGAGATGGTCGAAGTGCTTCCATCGATCTGGAATCTCGATCGAGCGGAATGCCGTAGTTCATTCGAGAAGCGGTTCAGTGCGGAACGGATGACCGACCACTACCTCCTATTATATGAGCGACTGATCGGCCTCGGTCAGTCGCCTCGACTGTCCAGTCCCGCGGCCATCCCGACGCCCCAGGCCGATACGCGACCGGTGACGGTCTAGACTCATACTCTCGATGTCCGCCAAGAATTTCCATGCTGACCTGTCTCGCTTGTTGCGGGCCATGGGCTCAACTCGTCAGCTGGGGGGCGCTGTCAGTTCCGGAATCGGTGCTTCAATCACCTTCACCGCTTCCCCACGATTGTTGATGCGGACGCTGATTCGCGTGCCGATGGAAAGGCGTTGAAAGAGCTCCGGTTTGACCACCTTCACGCGAACCACCCGCTCGACGTCGGTTCGGATGGCGGCCTGCATATCGATTCCATTGAATTCCGTCAGGACGCCCGTCACGACTTCTCCTTCGTCATCGTCAGAGGCATCGGCCCCGTGCAACGGTGCGAGCATCGAGACGAGCGCGACCAGGCAGACACCCGCTAGACATCGACTGAAAGGTATCTTGTACATGGCATGCCTCCTCGTGGGAGTGGAGTGTGAATTGAGCGGGGATCATCGACGATCCGACAATGGGTTGAGAACAGGCGGTTTAGATGCGGGAAGAAGGAACGGGACGTCATGACTTCAGGGGAGGGAAAGGGGATCATCTACGTCATCTGGTCGCTTACGATCTGTCCCCTGAGTCCCACTGGACGGGGCTCTGCTCGCGATTGCACGGGCCTTTCTCCCAACTGTGGTCGACCAAGCCTCAGTTGAATCAGCATGCAGTCCGGGCAATACGTGTGGGTCAAATTGTACGCACCTCGCGCAATGCGATAGAGACGCAGAAAGGATCTCAACGACGTCCATTTCTCGACAGCATTTCCAGCGGACCGTTCATTGTTCTGCCGATCGTCCCTCACTTGCTGACAGACGCAACAAATCGGGATCCACGATGTCGTTTCCACCATAGTCATGTGTTCTCCTTCGTCGTTAAGCAATCCCTTTCGATCTTCCCGCCCTGCGGGCGGTTCGGTTTTCGAGAGGAATTCTAGCGTTGTTCTCCGATCCAGCTTACTGGGAAAGCCCCTAGTCCCCCGCTTCCCTCCGCACTCGGTTCCGTAAGTTGTGACTCCGAATATGCTGTGGCATAAGCAGGAAGATCACGCTCCGTCTTGACGAATAGTATCGAGACAAGGCTTGATCGGTGCCGGCGCCTTCCTAAAAGCCCTCAATCTGCTCATCCCGATCATTTCGAACATGTCACCATCGACGATGAGATCGTTGCCGACTTGTTGGTCAAATCGATTCTGCTCCGGCGTTTGACGAAAGACCGCCTGATCAAAATCTTCATCGAGCAGATCAAACCATTCATGAGCTCGCAAGACTCGATGTTCCTCTGCCGGAACATTCCGACCTTCTCTGACTTTACGTGATCGTTCGCACCGGTCACCGATCTTCGGTTCCAACATCTATCCCCTATTGGTTCGCGCCGTCCGCCTTCCTTCACCCAACTTGTAGGTGAGTCTGCCGCTTGCCCGATCCATTTATGAGATGAAAGTGGGCCAGGGCAACAGACTATTGAAACTAGGGAGGTAGCTAGGGCGGGAATGAAGCGAACGACAGTAGACTGCGCATGTGCACTGATTACCTGCAATCTCTCGGACAACATAGAAACCATATATTAATTATTAAGAGGAGGTTCACATGGATGCGATGCTTTCCCAGACAGCGGGGGTGACCACAAAGAACTCCACTGGGCAGAGTTGCAGGCGGTGCAGCGGGTATATGGCCAACGACATGTGTATCGATCTTGAAAGCGACAGTGGGCGCAGCGTCTTCTGGGTTCTCCGTTGTATCCAGTGCGGCGACATGGTTGACGAGGTGATTCTGCGAAACCGTTCCTTGTTTCATCCCGAAGCCGTGTTTATTGCTGCAGCATGAACGATGCACAACTGATCGCCTCTACACTGCATGAATAGGCCGTTGTACGTTTGATATGAGTTTCTATTTTCGAAAGGAGTCTCCGTCATGGTTAACGACGTTGCATTATCGGCAGGACCCAACGGCGCGACATTGAGGCCGCTTGGAACGATGTCAGTGGCACGCAAGCGAGCGACGCCATTTAACCCCAAGACCTTTCTCGAACGGGCCGGCGAGGGTGGGACGACTCTGCAGTGTCAGAAACACCAGGTTCTCTTTACGCAAGGGGATGCGGCTGATGCCGTCTTCTATATTCTAGAGGGCTTGGTCAAGCTCACTGTCATCTCCCCGCAAGGCAAAGAAGCCGTCGTCGCGATTCTGGAGAGCGGGGATTTTTTTGGTGAAGCCTGTCTCGCCGAGCAGATGGTGTGCATTGCGACCGCCACTTCCTTGGATGCATCCACTATTATACGCATCGACAGGACCACCATGAATCGGGTACTCCACCGTGACCCGGCTTTCTCCGAGTTGTTCATGTCTCATCTCGTGGCCCGGAACGTACGCTCCCAAGAGGACTTGATCGACCAACTCTTCAATTCTGCCGAGAAGCGGTTGGCGCGAACGCTGCTATTGCTGGCGCACTCCGGAAAGGAAGGGAAGCACAAACTGATCATTCCAAAGATCAGTCAGGAAACGCTGGCCGAGATGGTTGGTACCACGCGGTCACGAGTAAGTTTTTTCATGAATAGGTTCAAGAAGCTCGGCTTCATCGAGTACAACGCCGGCTATCAGGTGCACCAATCCCTCATCAATGTCGTACTACCTTCATAGCGTTGGATTTCAATAACGGCTTACCATGGATCCTATCTAGAATGTCTCAAACTACTATGGTGCACTGGAAGGGTTTGGGATCTTGTTCGTGAGTCGAATGAATCCTTCGATCATCGCGATGAGTTTCGCACCGCCTTCCTCTCCAGCCAGAACAATCATCCCCCAACCTGAATGCCCTGCTGCCATGCAGCTCTAAGATGCGTAGCAGGATGGATTAGTTACCAGATTGACAGTTGGTGCGCGTCTATTGGGATGCAGGCTCTTCCATTGCGTCAGGCAGGAGTGCCGCGAGGGGGGCGATGACCACGATTGTCATCGCCCCGCTTGTAGAACTTAATTAAGGATAAAGCGAACATCATTCATGACGAGCCGTTTGCCGGTCTAGGAATGCTGTGACGCCAGTTCGTCTTTTATTTCATTGACTGCTTTTCTTCCCGCCTCGGCTAATCCCTTCGCCTGGCGGCCCGCCTCCCGCAATGTGTTCTTTCCCTTCTCAATGAGTTCCTCACCGCAGTCTCTTGCGTTGTTCCATGCATCGGCGCCGAGATCGACGGCTTCATCGAGTTCATCCTTGGCACGAGACGCATAGTCGCGAAGGAGTCCGCGCATCTGTGAGCCGGAGTTGGGAGTGAGGAGCAGCGCGATGCCCGCTCCGACCAGCGCTCCTGCAATAAATACCGATAAGGTTCCTGATTCATGCTTGTGCGACGATCCCATTGTACGTACCTCCTCCAGTTATAATGATGCCCACGGTTTCGGCTTCTCGATGAGTCCGCTTCTCAGAAGACGCTTCTCGATCACTACCTCAACCGGCGATTCCTTAAAACTCTATCGCCGACATACTGAAGCTCCTCCGTACAGGCTGATTCCGGTTCGCTGATTCCGGCTGTCCAGTCATGACGCGGTTACGTATGACAATTTCATCCATCCAATCTCCGCATTGGACGCAACGCAATGAGGGCAATCTGCCGACCCTTGAAATGCCGCAATCTTCATCTCGCGTCAAAAGTCCTCCGCAGCGCTCGCACGACTTTCCACCCAGAAGCAAGTCTATCCAATGGAGAGTGATCCTTCTTTCACTATCAAAGGAGCGAGGTTTTTTGTCCTTCATCATTTGCCTCTTCTTGATGTTAAGAACCATTGCAAGCCGGTTCCTGTCCATGGCGCTATCCTGTATTAAGTATCTGTAGCAGGTAGGGACCTCTTTCCTGGACTGGCAAACACCCCAGTTGTTCGGCGATCTCCCCCTGGTTTTATCTGAACGACAAGGTCGAACTCGGGCTCGCTAAGAATGAGCGCGACGTGATCGCTCGGGGCATCGTCATTGACGGGCAGGTCCTCGAGCCATCCCGACGAACCACTTCCAAATGAATCGGTATGGTTTGCTAATCGGTATGGTCTACTGGCCGTCTCGTGGCCTTGACCTTTCATGACAGTTTTCGTACTCTTCAAAAGAATTTTCCCCATCGCAATACCCAACACCCGGTCGAATAATGGGACGGCGGCATGACGTGGACGGTCACCCATGATTGATGGCACGGTCTTTGGTGTGGGGGTTCTCGTCGGAAGTATTCTCAGCGCCCTGATCGTCGGGTTCTGGGTTGCGGCCCGCATGCGTGCGAATGTGCAGGCGCAGCTGCTGACCACCGGCGAACGGGCCCAGCGGTCAGAATCGCTGGCAGATGAATTGCGCAGACAGGTACTGCAAAATTGCGTCGACCTCGATCGGGTCAGGCAGGATCTCTCGGAGGCTTCTCGGGCCCGCGCGGTGGCGGAAACCAGGGCTGCTGAAGCCGCGCTCCATCTCGACGAACAAAAGACCCTACTGGGCCAAGCCCGACAGGAATTGGCCGAGACTTTCCAGGCCCTTTCCGGCGAAGCCCTCAAACAGAACAACGAAGCGTTTCTCAACCTCGCACGCAGCTCGTTCGAGACGCTCCAAGCCGAGGCCAAGGGCGATCTCGCCCAGCGGCAGCAGGCGATCGACAGTCTGGTCAAACCCCTTCAAGACTCGCTGCATCGATACGACGACCAACTCCGGCAGCTGGAGCAATCGCGGCAGGCGGCCTATGGAGGTCTCGATCAGCATCTCAAGCTCCTGGCGGAGTCGCAGCAGCGGCTGCAGTCGGAAACCGGCAACCTCGTGAAGGCGCTACGGGCACCGGCCATCCGCGGCCAATGGGGTGAGATCACGCTCAAGCGCGTGGCCGAACTGGCCGGCATGGTGGCCCACTGTGATTTTTTCGAGCAGGAGTCCATCACGGTCGACGGAGACCGGCTCCGTCCCGACATGGTGGTCCAGTTGCCGGGCGGGCGGCAAATCATCGTGGATGCGAAGACCGTATTGGCAGGCTATCTGGACGCGCACGAAGCCCAGACCGAGGAGCAGCGTCTCGAAGGGATGCGCCGTCACGCGGCCCAAGTCCGGTCCCGGATGGACGAATTGAGTCTGAAAGCCTACTGGAATCAATTCGCGCAGGCGCCGGAGTTTGTGGTGCTATTTTTGCCGGGCGAACAGTTTCTTGGAGCCGCCCTCGAGCATGATCCACGACTCATTGAGGATGGGTTTCTTCGAAGCGTGGTCCTCGCCACCCCCACGACGCTCATGGCGCTGTTGCGGGCGGTCGCCTACGGATGGCGGCAGGAGCAATTGACCGAGCATGCCGAGGAGGCTGGGCGCTTGGGGAAGGACCTCTACGAACGGATGGCCGTGCTGACGGAGCATTTGAACGACGTCGGCCAGGCGCTGGGAAAGAGCGTCCTCTCATACAACAAGGCGGTCGGGTCGCTCGAAACGAGAATCTTGCCGGCGGCTCGCCGGTTCAAGGAGCTTGGCATCTCGTCGGAGAAAGAGATTCCCATGTTGGATCCAGTGGAACTGGTCTCGCGCAAGGCATTGCCCTATGACAGCGAATAAGGAGCTCTTGATGGCTGACGAGCAGGCAATGGTAGAAGACTTCCACCGAGCATTCGATATCATCCTCAATCCCTTCCCGACGGTCGTCGACGAGCGGACTCGTGAGCTACGCGTCAGACTCATTCAAGAAGAATTCGATGAGTTGAAAGAGGCCATCGCAGCAGAGGATCTACCCTCCATTGCCAAGGAAATGGCCGACCTCCTCTACGTCGTCTATGGCACCGCGGTGTCGTACGGTATCGATATGGAGCCGGTCTTTCGGGAAGTACACCGATCCAACATCAGCAAGGTCGGTGGGCACAAGCGTGAAGATGGAAAGTGGGTGAAGCCGGCCACGTACTCGCCGGCGCGCATCGAACCGATCTTAGCGGAGCAGGGGCCGGCGCAGCGCGAGGTCCGTTCCGGTTCATGAGAGAATTGCACTGCCCAATTTGCGGAGCTCCATTCGTCCGCGTGACCTACCAGGAGGGCAGGGTCGAGCGCTTGTTGAGCCGTGTCAATGTGTTTCCGTTTCGCTGCCAGCTATGCACAAATCGCTTTCGTGCGTTCTATTCCGGTGCGCGCCATAATACGCAGGCGTTTGATCGACGTCAGTACACACGCCTCACGGCCTCTATCGAGGCCCAGGTTCTCGACTCCAAACAGCCGGCCCTGACCAACCGAATCACTGATATTTCGATGGACGGCTGCACCCTGCAGGCGACGGGATTCTCGAAGGGGGCCTTTATCGAAATGGTCTTGAAGCCAACGCTGGAGAATGAATCAATCCGGATTGAAACGGCGATGGTCTGTTCCGTTCGCCCGTCATCGATGGGGATCCGCTTTCTGGAGGTCCTACCGGAACATCACCGTCGACTGGGTCAGGTCGTCCTCGGGCTCCTCGTCAGTCAAAGTCCCCATCTCACTTCCCACGCGTGACCGGGGCGGTTCGCGAACGTCGCATCCGATTCGAAGCAGTCACCACCATATTATCGATGAGGCGAACAGAACCGATCCGGATCGCGCCCAATAACAGGGTGCGGCGGTTGACCTGCTCGAGTGGCTCCAGGCTTTCTGGATCGCACAGGGCGAGATATTCGATGCGAGCCATAGGTTCTTGTTCGACCGTTTGCCGCATGATGTGCTCGACCGTCTGGGACGGCCTTTCTTCCTGCTTCGATGGCCTGGCGACCGGCCTGGAGGGCTCGGTAGAGGATGGTGGAGGCCCGGCGGTCCTCAGGGGAGAGATAGCGGTTGCGAGAACTCATCGCGAGTCCGTCCTGTTCCCGCATCGTGGGCCGGACATTGATAGTCACCCCCAAATTCAGATCGATGACGAGCCGCTTCACCAGTGCTGCCTGTTGATAATCTTTCTGGCCGAACAGGGCGAGATCGGGTCGTACGATCCCGAAGAGTTTCGTCACCACCGTGGCGACACCGGCGAAGTGATGAGGTCGGACTTCACCCTCCCACCGGCGCGCGAGCGTCGGCACCGACACGGTCGTTTGAAAGCCCCCGGGATACATGGCCCGGGCCGTCGGTTCAAAACACACATCCACTCCTTCCTCGCGACAGAGCGCCCGATCGCGGGCAATCGGGCGGGGATATGTAGTGAAGTCTTCGGTCGGGCCGAACTGTGTCGGGTTGACGAAGATGCTAACGACGAGCGCGTCACAGCATAATCGTGCCGCTCGAATGAGGGAGCGGTGTCCGTCATGCAGCGCGCCCATCGTAGGAACGAAGCCGATGGTCACGCCTTCCCGGCGTAACCGTTCGCTCCATGCAGTCATGGATCGTACGGTGCGAATAGTCTTCATGAGCCTGGGGGCCGGCTGCAAGCAGGGCGAGAGCCGTATCTGGTCGAGGGCTGGGGAAACAGGAGGCGGACCTCCGGCTGATTTCCGACCTCGGCGAGCAACTGGCTGACTGTGCGGTGGAGTGATGGATGCAGGAACAGGGGATCGAGTTCGCTCAACGGCATGAGGACGAATCGGCGCAGGTGCATTCGAGGATGCGGCACCACGAGACCTGGTTCGTTGATAATCCGGTCGCCGTAGAGCAGGATATCCAGATCGATGGTCCGGGGGCCCGATCGATTGTCCTCATCCCGACCGAGCGAGCGCTCGATCTCTCGCAGGATGTCCAAGAGGCTCTTCGGTGTAATATTTGTCTCAAGCTGCACGACGCCGTTCAAGAACCACCCGTCACCCGGTTGGGCATGATCCTTCACCGGCTCGGTTTCATAGAGCAGCGACACGCCCGCGACTTGGGAGTGAGGCAGAAGGCTTAGCAGGGTCACTGCACGATCGCAGAAATCGAGCCGATCGCCGACATTCGAGCCAAACCCGATGAACACCGTCTCATGGCCCATCTTTGCTTATTCTCCCATGGGAATGACCGGCTAAAAACCCGCCTTCTTAATACGCTCCACCGCTTCCGCCAGCCGTTCCTTCGTCGTGCAGACCGTCATCCGAATATACCCTTCGCCGGGCGCGCCGAAGCCGTTGCCAGGGGTCGTCACGATTCCGGCTTTCTCCAGTAAGTGAGCGGTGAAGGAAGTGGAGGTGTACCCCTTCGGCACCGTGACCCAGATGTAGAATGCGGCTGGCGGCGGATCAACCTCAAGCCCGAGTTGTTTGAGGCCTGGGACGAGGGTGTCGCGTCGTTCCTGATAAATTTTCCTCAAACCATTTGTCACAGAGTCGTCCAGGCTGAGCGCGGTGATTCCCGCCTCCTGAATGGCCTGGAAACAGCCGGAGTCGAGGTTGCTCTTCACTTTGCCGAGTCCCGCCAAGACCTGCTTGTGTCCGACGGCAAAGCCGATGCGCCAGCCGGTCATGTTGTAGGTCTTCGACAGCGAGTGGAACTCGATCCCCACCTCCTTCGCACCCTCGACTTCCATGAAGCTCGCAGGAGGCTTGCCGTCGTAGAAAATCTCCGAATAGGCTGCGTCATGGCAGACGATAACCTGGTTCTCTTGGGCAAAGTCCACCACTCGCTTAAAGTAGTCCTTACTCATGATGACGGACGTCGGGTTGTTCGGCGAATTCAGGAACATCAGCTTCGCCTTCTTCGCGACATCCTTGGGAATCGCCTTCAGGTCAGGCAGGAAGCCGTTCTGTTTCGTGAGCGGCATGAGATGCGAGATGCCTCCGGCGAAACTGGTACCGACTGGGTAGACTGGATAGCCGGGGCTTGGGACGAGCACGATATCGCCCGGATCGATGAATGCAAGCGGAATATGCCCGATGCCTTCTTTCGAGCCGATGAGCGTGAGGACTTCGCTCGTCGGATCGAGGGTGACATTGAAACGGCGCTTGTACCAATTGGCCACCGCTTGACGAAAAGATAGCATGCCCTCATACGATGGATATTGGTGGTGCTTCGGGTCTTTGGCCGCTCTACCGAGGCTTTCGACGATCGGTGTTGGCGTCGGCAGGTCGGGGTCGCCGATGCCAAGATTGATGATATCGATTCCGCGCGCAATCGCCTGCTGCTTCATCTCATCGATTGCGGCAAACAGATAGGGCGGAAGTGTCTTGATGCGTGTTGCAACCTCAATCGGGAAACCAGCCATTTCGAACGCGCTCCTTTTCTAAAATGAGGAGATGTCGGGCCCAAACGAAACCCTAGGCTACTTCAGGAGCGAGGCGGTAATCAACGTGCAGAATCAAGGAGATGGGCAACCAGCCGATCGGCGATTTGATGGAGTCGCGGTAGATGGGGGAACGCGGCCACTTTTATCTGTTGCGCTGTGAGGCCCGCCTTCGTAAGGTCCGGCGCACATTCGCGGCACAACGATTCAATTCCGTTCTCTTCCATCTCCAGATGGAACAGGAGCCCGTAGGCACGGGTTCCATAGCGGAAGGCCTGCAGGGAGGTGATGTCGGAGCCAGCCAAGGGCACACAATTGTTCGGCAGGTCGAACGCCTCGCCATGCCACTCGAAGACGTCGAACGAGTTTGGGAGGTTTCGGAAGATTGGGTCGTGCTTGGCCTCAATGGTGAGCCGGATCGAAGTCATGCCGATTTCCAGCGCCTTGCCAGGTCGGACAGCCGCACCCAACGATTTCGCCATGAATTGACTGCCGAGACAGATTCCGAGCACTGGCTTGCCGGCCAGGAGCGCGGATCGAATAAACGATGTCTCATTCGCAATCCAGGGATCGGGATCGTTCACCGACATCGGCCCGCCCATGACGATTAGCAGATCGCCAGGGTCAGGCGGCAAGCCATCCTTCGGCACAAGATGGTAGTCGAGGGAACAGCCGTGCTTGACTAAAGAGGTTGCAAAGGCGCCAAGGCCTTCAAAGGGAACGTGTTGGAGGCACACAGCGCGCATGGATACTCCGGGGCAATCGAATCACGTGTTGGCCGCGACGATTCCGAGAGATACCTGATCCAGGTGCCTTCTTCAAGTGGGGATTTTTCTGGCAAGGAGAAAGAGTTTTCGAAACCGAATTTATTTTCCATCCTGACAAAAATTTGTCGAATGCCGGGATGGACGCAAGCGCAGTCTGGATTTATACTAGCTGAAGACTTTCTCGTTGTAGAGTAGGAAGACATATGTCACTCCCGATTGACGAACGACAACAAATTCAGCTTGAGCTTGAAGGGTTAAAACGAACGCTGGAATGGACGGAGATCCAGCGAGAGCAACTCTTGGATCGCTTAGATCTGCTGCGGCTCGACAATGCCCGTCTGCAGGACCGCGTCGAGGAGTTGGAGCGTCAGGTGGATGGACTGAGGCAGCAACAGCCGTTGTTCTGAGAGCACACCATGATCGTTCGGAGTGCGCGAGTATTCATGTCATGAAATACCAGATTGTAAATGTCGAGGATTTGCGCTGGCTGCTGGGGCACACCGGCGGGTTTCGCGGCGGCTATGTGACGGATGTGCAGGTGTCGAAGCGACGGTTGTTGGACGAAGCGTCGGGCCGCGAGGTGCTGGCGGGGACCACGGTCACGGTCGTGATCCGCTATCGTATTCGCCAGATGGCTCGTGTCGCGAAACTCACGATGACCGGCGTGACGGATTTCTCGATGTTTGAACAGGAAGGGGCCGATTGCTCGACGCTGGGAGTTATTCAAGCGGAGCTGACTGACGGGAAACTGCGGTTCTGGTTCGATCCGCAGGGCGAACTCTATGTGGTATGCGAGGAAGCGCAGTTGGAAGAAGTGGCGGCGCCGAGCCTCGAGCCCCTCTCGCTGGAGCAGGTGGCTCAATGGACATTTCAAAGTACGATGCAGGACTGGCCGACCGTGACATGGCTCTTGGCCGAGCTGGATGTGGCGGGTGTTCCCTGTATCTGGCGGGCCACCACCTCATCCCCCGGGCGCCACTCTGCCATTCAATGGGAAGGGGATCTGTTCCCGGCGTCGGTTCAGGGTGCAGTGGGTGCGACAGGAGTCCATGTCATGATATATGGGCCGCTCGATGGGCCAGGGTTCGGCGTGGTATTGGGGGTTCGAGGGGTGCAGGATCGCCGAGTCTGTCGAGTGTTCTCGCTTCTGGCGGATCTGATTGCCCAACGGTTCTCCGGCCAGTGCTTGGTGGGCAATACGATTATTCCAGGTGGAGAATGGCAGAATTGGAAGTCATTCGAACAGCAACGCGGGACTGATGTCTAGTCCGCCGAGGTATGGCGGAATCAGGAGAAGTTGTTGCACAAGCTGCTAGGCCAGCGCTTCTCCGTTAACATGTTCCGGCAGGTGAGTGTCGTTGATATGTGCGTAGGTCGCGGCTCCGTTCGCGCTTTTTACGCCGATCAGGTGTGGCTTGCCATTTACGTTCTTCCCATTCACACATTCCACCAGGGCCCAAAACCGCAACGGATTCACATTCTGCTTCCGGGCGACCTGGAGCAACGTCCCTTCCAACACCGTCTCGAGTGAGAGGTCCGTCCGCCACCCTAAGTGCTTCGTGAGCGGGGAGATGACTTTCTCCATGGCGGCGATGATCTTATTGTCGTTACTGAAGTGATTCAGCATGATGATCCGTCCGCCGGGTCGGCAGACGCGGATCATCTCGTTGACCACCTTGCGGTAGTCGGGGACAGCGGTGACGACATAGGCCGCGACGACTGTGTCGAAACTATCGTCCTTGAACTCCATTGCGCCGGCATCCATCCGGTGCAGTTGAACGTGGCCCATCCGATGTTCTGCGGCCCGCTGTTTCGCTTTGTCCAGCATGCCTTCTGAAAAATCGATACCGACGATCTGACAGTGGCGGGGATACATCGGCAGAGCCAGCCCGGTCCCGATTCCCACTTCGAGGATTTTTTCATCAGGCTGGACATTCAAGTTCCGGATCGCTGACTCCCGTCCTTCGTTAAACACCTTTCCGAAAATCCGATCGTAGACTCCGGCGTAGGACGTATAGACACGCTCAACTTTCGCTAAATCCATATCACCTCCGACTCCACATTAAATGCGACCCGCACTCCTCGACAAGGGAGAGATGAGCCGACCGTCGCAACTACAGAAGGGGAAAATTTGTGCGGCGGAGCACCTGAATGGAGCGAGGGGACCCGCCCGAACAACAGACGGGGCTACTGTAGCCAACTCACGGCGATGAGTCAACAGATTCTCGCGGTTCCATCACTTGATTCACCCGTGGCCCCTGTGGGATAGGTACGAATATGATCCTCGCTGGCTGCTTTGCCGGTCTGTTGTGCCTCGGACTCATTCTCGGAGATTGGCTCTACTTCGTGCGTCTCACGCCTGATGCGAGTCGGTACGGATGCGGGATTGCCCGCACGCAGGATCGATTCACGCATACGACCATGAAACAACTGGCCGACCAGTTTGACGCCGACGGCCTGCTGACGTTACCGCATGGAACCGCTCGGTTTTTCCCTGATCTGAACCAAATCGTCATTCGCCAGAAGTTCCGACTGTTCGCTATAGGTTTCCGAACATTGTGGCCGTTAAAAGGGTTGATTTCCCTCTCTCCCGAAGGCGACGCACTCTCGGTGCTCTGCCGAAAACTCACTCCCTGGTCCTCGGCTCTTCTCACTGGAATCTGGTTTGCCCTGGTGGTAGTGGGTACGGTGGGGGCCTTGATCGCATTGTACCTCGAAGGCGAAATGGCTGTAGTCGGTGGAGTGGTATTGGCGTTCGGAATTGTAGGACTGGGACTTGTTTTCTTACTGTCCGGAGCCATTACGGTCGTATTCGCCTATCGGCTGGAGAACGCCCGGCTTACGACGGTGTATCAGGAACTTCGGGAGGTTCTCGAAGGAGCCAAGTGACAGTCCTGAATCAGGAGATAAACAGGCTCAGGAACTGGTCGTACTCGGTGGGGAGATTCAGACCGGTCCGGTTGCGAGCAAGACCTGCGATGATGCCGCGATGTTTCTTGCCGAGCCCGGATGATTCGAAGGCCTGGCGAAAGTGCTGCCACCGCACTGTGGCGTCGGTGGCCAGACGCGCCCGCTCCAAGGGCGGCAATGCGTGGAGCGAAGTCGTGAGAGATCGAATGGCCTTCTCGACGCTCTCATAGGGCGGTGCCAGCTTGAGCTGGGCATAGAATGTTTCGAGGTGATGACGGAACTCCTCTCGGAGCGCCAGGGTGTGATCGGTTGGGGGAGCCGTAGGTTCAGACATAGTAGCTGAGACGGATGATACGGGAAGAACCTTTGTTGTGACAACAGGGCGACAGGAACCGGCTACTGAACATTCGCTGGTGCGGCTTTGAGAGGCAGGGGTGTCCAGGTTGTGCCGGCGTCGGTCGAGCGGTAGAGACCGCTCCCATTCGTGCCGGCATAGAGTAGGTGCGAATCGTGCTGGCTCATGGCGAGGGCGCGAATATTCAGCGAGGTCAGGCCGCGGTTGATCGGACTCCAAGATTGTCCGCTGTCGGGGCTTTTCCAGACCCCTCCCGGCCCTCCGATATAGAGCGTTTTAGGCTGAGTCGGGTCGATGAGGATGCTACTCACGAACAGATCGGGGAGTGATTGCCCGATTCGCTCCCATTGTTCTCCGCGTGTTTCGGTGCGGAAGAGGCCCTTGGTGGTTCCGGCATACACGATGTCCGGGTTGACCACATCGAAGACAATGGCATTGACCCCCAGCGCCATCGCCCCCATCAGCTCCTGCTCAGGAATCAGTCCGTTGTTGATTTTCTTCCATTGCATCGCCGCGCTGTCGGAGCGATAGATCCCACCCGTGGTTCCCGCGTACAGGACCCGGGGATCGCGGGGATGCATGGCGATGGAGACGACGATGTGGACTTCCTTCATCCCGGCCATGCGTTCTTCCCATTCACGCCCGCCGTCTTTTGTGTGAAAGGCGCCGACGGTCGTGGCAGCGTAAATCTGCTCGTGGTCTGTCGGGTGAAAGACGAATTGATTGATGAAGGATACGTGTTCTTTGAGTCCGACGTTGTGCGGGAGCCAATGTTGCCCGCCATCCGGACTCTTGTACACGGCGTCGGCCATGGTGCCGGCATAGATCGTTGCCGGGAACTGAGGATCGATCGCGAGAGTCGTCACACGTCGTGCGCTGAAACTCGGGAACCGTTCCCATAATTGACCGCCGTCCCGTGATTTATAGACCGCATCGTTTGTGGCGACATAGAGAATGTTTGCATTGGTCGGATGGAGCGCGATGGAGACGATCGCCTCGCTGTCCTTATTGCAGCCGACACAGAACAGCCCAAGTATCAGAGAGGCGAGTTGAGCGAGTTGGAAGATGGTTCGAATCAGCATGGGGGGCTTGGCGGGAGACCTCATCATAGGACTCAGCGTTGAGTCAAAGCGACCAATCTTCCTACAACGTCTTGGTGATGCGTTCGGCGTAGCCGGTCAGCTCCATGTATCCCTGTCCGTGGATCGGTTGTCCTTGTGCTGTGCCGGTGGTCTTAATGGCGCCTTCCCAATAGGTCACTTGCGTACTACGGGTGGTCGAGAGTTCTTGCTCGGCCATGAGCGGAACGAGTTCCAGCGAGAGTTGTTGTGAGGGAATAGTCAGTCGCCAACGCTGTGGATAGCGTGCATGGCTGGTCTGACTGGTCCAATAACTCGTCGGTTCCAGGGTGAAGTCTCCGATCGAAAGATGGTGCCCGAGTCCGTCCCGGTCGATGATGGTACCGCTTGAGACCGGATCGGCAGATCCATCGGCTCGGCGGAGGCGATAGAGCATCAGTTCCCTCTGGTCGTCGAGTTGCAGGCTGAACCAATCCCATCCGACCAGGTCTTTGTCGAGGTCGGCGGAACCAAACTCATGGTCCATCCAGCTGCTCCCTGTGACGTCGAATCGCTCGCCGCCGATGGACAGAGTACCGGTTGTGGCCAGTCTAGTGAATGAATAGTAGTGGGAGGCTTGTCCCGCGGTTGCGCCTTTGCGGCTGACACCCTCGGTGCCATGCACGACGAGTGGTTTTTCCGGCGAGACCGTAAGTTGGAGGGCAAGATCGCCCTCCGTTGCATGAAGGGTCTGAACGCCAGGAGCTGTAGTTGGCGATTCGGCATTCCACCGATCGATCCAAACGTTTAGTCGATCACGCGCCGCACCAGCCTTGCCCAAACCGGCCCGGCTGATTTTTTCCGCATAGTGAAAACGACCTTTGCTGAGATCGCTCACGGCGAAATGGGCCAGGTACAGTTGCGTGACGGCCCACTGTGACGGCAGGGTTCTCACTTGATCGTGAGGCATGCCGCGACGGAAGAAGGTGAGTTGATAGCCGAACGGTCGGCCGTCTTTCGCCGTGACCTGACCGGTGTAGTACCACCATTCGGTGCGAAACTCTTCATGCGCTCCGTGATCGCGCGGGAAGGCGTATTGATAGCCTACGGTGGCGAGTCGGAATTCCTGCGAGGTATCTGCCGCGAATCCGGGCACAACGACCAGCAGACTGCTCGACAGGCACAGGATGTGTCGAAGACGACGCAACGATGTCTCTATGTCGTACATGTGTGATGGGCCATCCGTGACGGAGGGAATCGTCACGCTCGCTTATAGCATGCTTCGACGGGTGGCACAAATCTCCAGTGTTGATGAGGGTTTTCATCAACTCGACGGGTGAAATATGTTCCGCTCTCGCCGTTGACAATTTTGTCAACCATCAGCTATCGTGAGCCATGCAGACCGATCACGGGCGAGAGCAGCACGGACGCGACCCACGTGACAGTGTGACGCCATTTCCCATTCCTGCGCGGATTCCGGTGTTTCCGCTTCCGAATGTGGTGCTGTTTCCCAAGACCTACCTCCCCCTTCATATTTTTGAGCCGCGCTATCGCGCGATGGTCTCCGATGCGGCGATGAGCGGGCAGTGCATCGGCATGGTCCTGCTCAAGGATGGATGGGAAACGGACTATTATGGCCATCCGCCCGTATTCTCGATGGGCTGTGTCGGTCGATTGGCAAGCGTGCAGACGCTGGCCGATGGTCGATCCAACATCCTGCTGCAAGGGCTGGAACGGTTTGGGATTGAACGCGAGTGGTATGACAAGACCTATCGTGAGGCCACGATTTCAATCACCGTTCGGAGCACGGAGTCCTCACTGGATCCCACGGTCCGCCAGCGCCTGTTCACCATCCTGGAGTCCTATCTGCGGTCCCGCAATGACGTGCCTGCATGGCAGAAGCTTTTTCGGGAAGAAGTCAGCGATGAGATTTTTGTCAATACCCTTTCCACCTACTTGGACTGTACGCCCTTGGAAAAACAGTTTCTGTTGGAGGCCGACAGTCTCCACCAACAGGCTCGCCGTCTCAGTGACCTCATCGAGTTCATGATGCATGACCGATCCGGCGTGAAGGGCTGGGGCTGATGGATCGCGCGATCGCAATCCAGGTGTCTCAGCTCACAAAAACCTATGATGGCCATACGGCCGTGTCCGATCTCTCGTTTCAGGTCTATTCAGGCGAGATTTTCGGTTTGCTGGGGCCGAACGGGGCGGGGAAAAGCACCACGCTCCGGACACTCATCACGCTGCTGACGCCGACGTCGGGCACGGCTACCGTACTAGGCCACGATACGGTCCGTGAGGCGGATGTCGTTCGGCAACTGATCGGCTATGTGCCTCAAGAACGGGCCATCGATCGCTTTCTCACCGGCCGGGAACACCTCGAACTCCTCGGCGCCCTGTATCACTTGCCGAAGGCTGAAGCCGCAAAACGCATCGCCGAGTTGCTGAAGCTCGTGGATCTGGAAGAGCCTGCCGATCGCCCTGCGAAAACGTACTCGGGGGGGATGAAGCGGAAGCTCGACATTGCCTGCGGTCTCTTGCCGGATCCCAAGATATTGTTCCTCGACGAGCCAACGTTGGGCCTGGATGTGCAGAGCCGGCTCAGAATTTGGGACTACGTGCGGATGTTGAAAGCGCGCGGCATGACGATCGTAATGACGACGAACTATTTGGATGAGGCAGACCAGCTCTGTGATCGGTTGGCCATCATTGACGGGGGAAAGATCAAGACGCTCGGCTCCCCGGCTGAGCTGAAGGTCGGGCTGGGCGGCGATATCGTGTCATTGACCTTGAAGGACCGGGGGAAGATTCCCACATTGGTGTCTGCGTTGACGGGACAACCGGCGATGCGGGCGGTCAAGGCAACGGCGACCGGCCTGGATATCCGCGTCGAATCACCCGAGAAAGCCCTACCCGCTATCCTCGAGTCTGCCAATCGGTTGGATTGCCAGCTGGAATTCATTGAGTATCACCGGCCTCGATTGGACGACGTGTTCATCGCCCATACCGGGCGTTCCATGACCGAATCGGTTCAAGACATTCAGACAGTCTAAGGAGATATGGTGGCGCAGTATTGGCAGGAAATTCATGCGTTGACGATGCGGTGGGTCCGTCGGCTGAGCCGCGAGAAATTCAGCATGTTGTTCACGCTTGTGCAGCCGATGCTGTTCTGGCTGATTTTTTTCGGTAACCTGTTCCAGCGGGCCGCGGATGTGCAAGTGACGCAGGCCCCGAACTACATCACCTTCCTGACTGCCGGGGTGGTCGTCATGACGGTCCTCAACAATGGACTCGCCGGCGGCGTCGATCTGCTGTTCGACAAGGAAAATGGGTTTCTGGAGCGGTTGATGTCTACGCCGATTCATCGCAGCTCTGTGATCCTGAGCCGCTTCATCTTCGTGATGACGATTACCTCGCTCCAAGTGCTCGTGATTCTCGGGGTGGCCTTTCTGTTCGGTGTCCAACCGGCAACGGGGCTCCTTGGCGTCGCGGCGATCATGATGATCGGGATGCTCTTCGGCGTCGGTCTCACGGCGATTTCCATGGCGATGGCCTTTTCCGTGAAAAGTCACGGTGATTTCTTTTCGGTCCTGGGATTCCTTTCGCTTCCGATGATTTTCTTGAGCTCGGCCTTAGTGCCCTTGTCGGCGATGCCTGCGTGGATGGGATTCCTGGCACGCTTCAATCCGATGACCTGGGCGATCGACGCGGTGCGGCCGTTGATCCTTTCTGGCTGGACGGAAGCTCTTCCCCATGTCGGGATGGTGGTGGTCGTCATGGTCATTTTTGACGCCCTCTGTCTCTACGGGAGTACCAAAGCGTTCCGTCGGGCGATGGGCTGATGGAGGGGGTTTCCGGGAGTCCCACCATGCTGGTAAACGAGAGTCAAATCAGGGCTCTAATCCGGCTGCTGGCCGATGAGGATGAGAAGATTGTTCGGACCATCAGCGGTAAACTCATCGACATCGGTCCCTCAGCCGTTCCCCTTCTTCAAGAGGCGGAAATCGAACAGCCGGAAATGGCTGAACGCCTTGTCTCGGTGCTCGAAGAAATCCGCGGCGGCAAGCTCGAAGATGAACTGACGCAGCTGGCGGCGCTGCCGGATGACCCGCTGGATCTCGAGCAAGGCGCCTTTCTAATCGCCCGGTATGCCTATCCCTCCCTGGCGGTCACCTCATACACGCGACAACTCGATGAAATGGCGCAGGAGGTCCAGGACCGCATCGGTCCGCGGGCATCGGGGGAGGAAACGATCAAGACATTGAACCGGTATCTCTTCACGGAGCAGGGCTTCAAAGGCAACACGAAGAATTATTATGAGTTGGAGAACAGTTATCTCAACTGCGTGATCGACCGGCGAACGGGCATTCCCATCAGCCTGTCGACGGTGTATCTCCTCGTCGGGAAACGGCTGGGTCTTCCGGTGCATGGAATCGGAATGCCTGGCCATTTCTTAGTGAAGTACGAATCAGACCGCTACAAAGTCTTCGTCGATTGTTTCAACGGGGGGGCGTTGCTGACCGAGAAGAACTGCCAGCGGTTTCTCACGGAAGCCGGCTATGGATTTGACGAGAAATATCTGCAACAGAGTCCGGTGCGCGCGATTCTCTCCCGCATGATCAAGAACCTCTTAGCCATCTATGCCAAACTTGACGACCCGCTCAAGAAGGCCCGCCTCACGAAATTCATCGAGATCCTTGGGTGCGACAACAAAGAGGGCGGACTCTAACCGATCTTCGCGCGAGACTCGCGAGAGGTGCGAGAAAAGCGGGACTTGCCGAGAGTGTCATCATTACAAGTCACGCCTGTCGCGCACGTCTCGCCTGACGCGCTCATAGTTTGATCGCCATCAAGTCCCGCCCAACCACGATCTTTCCCCCGAACGCTTCCCCTGCCTGCTCCCGTACATTGTACCGTTCAGTGATCGGATAGAAATGCGACAGCACGAGCTGGCCGACTCCGGCCTCTCTGGCAACCTGTCCACATTGGCCGGCATGGAGATGGACGGGGCTCGGACGGCTCGCAGGGAAGGAGCAGTCCAACACCGCGAGATCGACGTCTCCGCAGAGATGAACGAGGCTGTCGCAGTATTGCGAATCGCCGGAATACGCCAGGGCCTTTCCGCCGTATTCGATCCGATATCCTAGGCAATGGAGGTCCGGCGTATGGGTCACTGTTCGGGGAATGACTGTTGTCTTTCCGATCGCAAATGCCCGATCAGCCACTTCCATGAAATGAACTGCGAACGGTGCATGTCTGAAGCCTGGTAAGGTGGCGAAGAGGATTCGGAAGAATTTCTTAGTGCCGTGAGGGCCGATTACCGTGAGTGGCGGCCGTGTTCCTCCTTCGTATTTCGTAAAGATCATCGCATCGAAGAAATAAGTGATGAAGTCGGAAAAGTGATCGGCATGATAGTGAGAAAAGAGAATGTGGCTGATGCGATGCCGGTTGACGCCGGTCTTCAGTAGATTCGTCAATGTGCGTGGGCCAAAGTCCAACAGTATCGTATGGTCGGTGCGGACGAGGTAGCCAGCGGCGGCGCGGGTCGGATGGATGTTCGTGCCGGATCCAAGAATCGTCAGGCGCATGGGATCCTAGAGACTGTGATCAGTGGTTAGACGTTCGAAAACTATCCCGCAGCCTCAGCAGCAGCGTACGGGCCATGTCGGCGTTTTTCTGGTTCAGGGCCCGTTCGAAGAAGGGCCTGATAAAGGAGATGTGTGCCGCAAACGTATTGCGAAACATGGTATCGCCCTTCTCCGTCAATCGGATTTTGACGCGGCGGCGGTCGTCTTTCACGGAGTCCCGTCGAATGAGCCCCTTCGCCGCGAGTCGATCGAGGACGCCCGTCAAGGTGCCCTTAGTAACCAGGGTGTGGGCTGAGAGTTCAGAGCAGGTCAACCCGTCCGTATCACCCAGGGTGGCGATCACATCGAACTGTGAGGGCGTCAAGCGCAAGGACTTGATATGGCGGCTCGCCATCAGCTCGAAGGCCAAATAGGCCTCGACGAGCGGTCGCAACACTTTTAGATAGGGGTCATCCTTCAGGTCCGGCAACTCCATAGTCAAAGAATAGTCCGCACTAGAACGAAGGGTCAAGGGGGGAGGAAGGAGCCTGGTTGACCCTCGATTGCGAACGTCGAACGAGACCCTTCTGAAGGCGTGTTCCGCGAGCAGGTGGACGGCCAGGCTGCCCATTCCGTCCCTCCGTTGACGGCGCAACGCCTGCCTCCCTATGATGCGGGTCCTATGCGACGGAATGAATCGGGCCAGGCCAATCTGACGGCCATTGCGGTCCTCCTCGGCGTCGTGATTGCCGGCGTCTGGGTGTGGAAGCGTCTGTCGCTCGACACCCAGGAATATGTGATTGATCAAGCCATCCCCATGGCGTTCGCCGGTCTGGTGGCCGCAGCGGGGTTGTGGACGTTGGTCCGTGCGTTCAAGCGCCGCAGGACGCAACGGCGTGAACGTGACAAGTTATTGACCGCATTTGAGCGGGCTACGGTACGGGAGAAGAAGCTGGAGATCGCATTTGCACTGGTTGAAGTGAATGGGTACCGGGTCGAAGGGTTGGAATCCGTGACGCCCGCCTTACGGGACCTCTTTGCGACGACCTTGCAGCGGGCGCTGGGCGACAAGCAGCACCGGATTCGAGGCATGGCGGCCAGTCACCTTGGAGTGCTGAACGATAAGACCGTGATTCCCCTTCTGCTGAAGGCGATGGAGGATGATCACGCCTACGTTCGTTCCTGCGCCGCGTTGGGATTGGGCCGAATGCGCGCCAGTGAGGCGAGGGACAAGCTGACGACTGCCATGGAGGAGGATTGGGATCAAACGGTCAGGAGCCGATCGAGGGAGGCGTTGGAGCGGATCAAGCAGTCATGAGGGTCAGGAGGTTCGAGCCTCTTCGTGGATCCATTCAATGCAGGCGATCTCCGGCGTGCAATTCCATCGCAGGGGAATAACCGACCATCCGAGGCCACGATTGATATAGAGCCGGCGGCCGGGCTTTCCATGATGCCCTTCGATCCTTCCGTTGCACCCTGGCGGGAGCCAGAACGTCGGCATACCGGGGATGCGCCACTGGCCTCCGTGGCTATGTCCGCAGAGGATCAGATCGACGGCATGATGGTCTTCCAGCTGATCGAGGATGTTCGGTGCATGAGCCAGCAAGAGGGTGAAGCGGTTTTCTGCGCGATGTGGAATACAGCTCAAGTCGGCCCGATGTAGTGAGGGATCGTCGACGCCGACAATGGCGATCTCGCCACAGTCCATGGGAATGAAGGTGGCCTGATTGATTAAGAGGGTGATTTTGTGGCGATCGGCGAGTTCGCAATAATGATCGATCGGTACGCCGCTGTAGTGATCATGGTTACCCAAGGTGACGAAGACCGGCGCAATCTCGCGTAGGCCTGTGAGAAATCGAAACATATGCGGCAGTCCTTCCGGCACGTTGAGCAGGTCGCCGGTGATAAAGATCCAGTCGGGGCAGAGTTCTCTGACGGTTGTGACGATGAGATCATGCCGTGGCTGATAGCGGTCGAGATGCAGATCGGTCAGATGGACGGCCCGCTTGCCGGCCAAGGGGCCGTGCACATAGGTGAGCCGGGAAACCTCGTGTGTGGAGAGTCCGACTTCCCAGTGGGGAACGAGACTAAAGAGCCGATAGAGCGGTTCGCTTAGACGATGTCCGATGAAGGAGCGGGCTCGATCGGGCCAGGACCTTGTGCGTCGCGTCATCCCATCACCCGATCCAGCTCGACGCGATCGGAGGGGGTCACGCGGTAGCCGCGTTCATAGAGATCACTCATACCTTGCATCAAGGCGGTCATGTCGCGGCTGTGATACCAGCTGTCGAATCGCTCTGTCAGTGCCGTGACCTGCTTCGGGGTCGGATCCCCATCGTTGTACGAAAGAGTGAGAGAACGGAACAAATCTTGAAGTTCGGCGGGACTGTAGGCCGCATCATCATTCCGGTCAGCGACCAAGGCGAATTCGTAGAAAGTCAGACTGACCGAGAGCGACGCCTGGGTCTTGGAAAAATCATTTCGCGCATCGTCCATCCCGCCGGGATAGTAACGAGGACAATCCACCTCGGGCTTGGATGCAGGAGTCATATTCCAACTAATGCCCTGCACGGCCGGGGGAGGCGTCTTTTTCGCCTTATAAAACCATGAGACGCAGCCGTTCGCTTTTGAAAAAGCCTGTTTGTCTTTGTGGATCTGCCGGCCGATATGCTGGGTGAACTGTTGAAAGATCGTGTTCTCTCTACCAGACGAGTCCCCTGGGGACAGACCAAATACCAGAACAGTGAGGAGTATCCCCACCGCTACCAGGCGGACCTCAGGTAATTGGCTGAGCAGGGGATGCTGTCCGGAACAGATCGTTCGGCAGGGGGTTGGGCGAAAAGACATAGGGAAAGTATATCATGCGAGGCGTCTCACCTCTCATCGATATTGATCGTATGGTGAGGGCGCTCACGCGCAAATGAAAAAGAGGTCCATTTCACCATGACGATGCCGTTTTTGACAGCCGCACTGCCGGGCATCGGCGGACAGATACGGGCGATTCCGGAAGATTTCCAGGTCGAAGAACGTCCGCTCTATCTCCCTTGTGGCGAAGGTGAGCATCTCTACGTCAAGATCAGAAAACGCCTTCTCTCGACTCCGGATCTCGTCCTGCGACTCTCTTCGTTTTTGGGGGTCAAAGCGCAAGCGATCGGTGTCGCGGGCCTCAAAGATGCACGGGCCGTGACCACGCAGATGGTCTCGCTCCTGGGCGTCGCGCCTGAACGGTTGGATCAACTGAAATTGGACGAACAGCTCTTGTCCGTGGAGGTGCTGGGTCGGCATCGCAATCGTTTGCGTCCGGGGCATCATGCAGGCAATCACTTCCGGTTAGTGATTCGGGATGTCGCCACGCACGCCCGCGAGACGGTGCCCCTTGCCACAGACATGCTGATGCGGCGCGGCGTCCCGAATTATTTCGGCCCGCAACGACAAGGGAGGAGCGGACAGAATTACCAAATAGGAGCCGAGTTACTGGTAGATCCCGCTCGTCGAAGCAGGCTAAGTCGCTCCAAGCGCATGTGGTACCTCAACGCCTATCAATCGCATTTCTTTAATGACATTTTGGCAAGACGACTGGATCGACTTGATCGTATCCTAGTTGGAGACTGGGCTATGAAAATGGAGAACGGCGCCTGTTTTCTGGTCGAGGATGCTACGAAGGAGCAGCCACGGGCCGACCGGTTCGAGATCAGTCCCACCGGCATCTTGTTCGGGTCGCGCGTTTCCTGGGCCAGCGGGGAGCCAGGCGAGATCGAACGGGCCGTGGTCGCCGAGAGCGGGATGACGCCGGAGGGTCTCATCGAGGCCGCGAAAGCCTGCGGGTTTCGCGGTGAACGGCGCTCGCTCCGAATCCCTCTTGCCGATTTGGAGTGGGTTTTAGAGGGAACAGTACTCACCCTCTCCTTTTCACTTCCACCCGGCGCCTATGCGACGAGTGTTCTTCGCGAGCTCATGAAGACCGACTAATCAGCTGCTGAAAATGGCCTCCAACTTCGTTCTCGGTTCGAAGAAATCCTCAACGTAGCCGAGAGGCTACGCCTCCGGTTTCTTCTCGCCTGCGGCCTTGTTGGACGGCCATTTTGAGCAGCTTGCAGAGATGCTATACGTCGCGGACGTGATTCAGTGCTCTGCGAGTGTTCGGTCCACAGCCAGAATCTGATCTGCAGCTGTTGAAACCGGGTGGTAGAATCAGTGCAGAGGTACCAGCCTGAGAGTCTGACCTATGATGCATGACCAAGAAACCGTTCTGCTCCAAGGCCACATCATCGATTCGTTGATCCTAGCGAAGGTCCTGGACAGGATTCTGATGATGGGTGGAACATTTGATCTCCAGGACGTGCAGATCGGCAAAACCCGCGAAGAGCCTTCGCGCGCGCGAATCACCGTACGGGCCTCGTCTGCGAAGCAGCTCAGCGAGATTCTCCATGCAATTCAACCTCACGGCGCCTCGGTCGAGAGTGAAGGGGATTGCCGATTGAGTGCGGCCCCGGCGGACGGCATCTTTCCCGACAAGTTCTATGCAACCACCCACTTATCGACCCAGGTGCGAGTGCGTGACCAGTGGGTGGAGGTAGAGAGGATCGAGATGGACTTGGGAATTCGCGTGGACCCCATAGGCCCGACTGCCCACACCGTCCCAATGGGACAGGTCAAGCAGGGAGATCTGATTGTGACCGGTCGTGAAGGCGTGCGAGTGATTCCGCTGCAACGGCCCCGTGACCGCGATGTATTCAGCTTCATGGAGTCGCAGGTCTCGGCTGAGCGTCCTCACGGGTACATTATCGACGACATCGCCGAGCGCCTCATGCACTTACGAGCAGGGTTCCGAGAGAGGAAAGCGGGCAGCAAAGTCTTGCTGGCAGGAGGCCCGGCGATTGTTCACGCCGGAGGGCGTGACGCGCTGACATGGCTTATCGAAGAAGAATTCATCCATGTCTTGTTCTGCGGGAACGCGCTGCCCGCTCATGATATGGAAGTCGATCTCTATGGAACGTCCCTCGGCTATGGGCATGCGGCAGGTCGCGTCGTACCGCATGGACATGAACACCACCTGCGGACCATTAACCGGATCAGGGCCATCGGCAGTATCGAAGCAGCGGTCAGGTCGGGAGTCATTAAGACCGGAATTATGGCAGCTTGCGTCAGGCGTGGTGTCCACGTCGTCATGGCGGGCACGATCCGCGATGACGGCCCATTGCCCGGCGTGATCACGGATTCGATAGAAGCTCAGGACGCCATGCGTGCGGCAATCCCCGGTATCGGTCTGGCCCTGCTCGTCGCCTCGACGCTGCACGCGGTGGCGACGGGCAATCTGTTGCCTGCCACGATCCCGTCCGTCTGTGTCGATGTCAATCCGTCCGTTCCGACGAAACTCGCGGATCGAGGAAGCTTTCAAGCTGTGGGGCTGGTCATGGACGCCGCGTCGTTTCTGCGCGAGCTGGCGCGTGGGTTGGGGTGGAAGCCATGAGCCGTTTGCTCGTCTGCCCGCCGGATTATTTTGGGATCGAATACGAGATCAATCCCTGGATGCGCCGTTCGAACGCCGTCAATTCAGACCAGGCAGGCAGTCAATGGCATCACCTCATGCAGGTATTGGAGCGGGAGGTGGGCGCGGTGTTGGAACGGATGAAGCCGGTGCCGGGACTGCCAGACCTTGTGTTTACCGCCAATGCCGGGGTCGTGATCGGTGCAAAGCGGTGCCGAGCCGTTTTCGCTACGCCGAACGGCAGAAGGAAGAGGCGTATTTCGAGGACTGGTTTCGTGGGCGGGGGTACGAAGTCGTCACGCTGGATCCGGGCCAATTCTTCGAGGGGGCCGGGGACCTATTGGGGTTTCCCGATGTCTGGTTCGGTGGCTATCGACAACGATCGGATATCCGTGTGTTCCCGACGCTCAGCGATTGGTTTCACCGAGAGATCATTCCACTCGAATTGGTCGATAACCGATTCTACCATCTCGACACGTGCCTGTGCCCCTTGAGCGGCGGTGAACTCCTATACTTTCCATCCGCCTTCGACCATTATGGGCAGGAGGCTCTTGCCGAACGTATCGCTTCTTCCAGACGTCTCGTAGTGCCGGAAGCCGAGGCGCTTAGGTTTGCCTGCAATGCTGTCTGTGTCGGGAAACACGTCGTCCTGCCGGCCGGTTGTCCGGAAACAGAATCCCTGTTGACCGCTCGTGGCTATCTCCTTCATCCAGTCCCGCTTGATGAATTCATGAAATCCGGCGGCTCGGCCAAGTGTCTGACGCTGGCGCTCGACTGATTCGCACGGCTGCTGAAAATGCCGACGTCCTCACCCGCCCAACCCTCGCGCGCCGAGACGCGCAGGTTCCCAGGCTTCGTTCTCGGCTCGTGAAAATCCTCAACGTACCCCTGGGAAAAGAGTTGTTCCGACAGCTCGGGGTTGGGTGGGTGAGAATGCTACGCCTCCGGTGTTCACTCGCCTGCGGCCTTGCCTGGGAAGAGGCGCGCGTTGGCGCGCCGGGGTAGGGTGGGTGAGAAGGGTGGACATTTTGAGCAGCCTATTAGTCCGTGCATACACAATCAGGATAAGAAGGGAAAATCTGTTTGACGTATCACGAATAACGTCTGACGTCGAAATCGCTCAGGGTTTTTTTTGCCGGAAGAGAAAAGATCCGTAGAGCCCGGCGATGGCGATGGTGACGAGCTCGATCGTCAGCAGCAGTCGGCTCACGGTGGCGTCTGGTGTAGGAGGCGCTAAGATGAAATGGAGGCCGAGGAATTCTGGAGTCTGTGATGGCGGGGTTTCCCAGGGTGGAAATAGGATTGCGAGGGACAGGGCAGCCACCATGCCGTATAGGAATTGGAGATTCAACTGATCCGCTGGTGGTTCGATGCGTGGTGGTGATGGGGGGAGTTCAACTGGGTCCGCATGAAGGCGTTGGCCGCACTGCGTACAATAGCGGCTTATCTCCGGGAGTTCATGTCGACATGATGGACAGAGTTTCATGAGCGGTTCCGAGTGTAGGCTACACGGAACCGCGTTGAGTTGCTAGATGGGGACGGAGGCAGGAGGGGGTCGGCCATTTTTTAGAAATGGTAGCCGATGCCGAAGGAGAGGGTGAATGCACTGTAGGTCGCCCGAAAGCCGAATGGGTCCGCATTCGGATCGCTATGGTTTGAGGAGTAGTTCATGCGGGCGCGGGTGTATTTGCCTTCCCCAAAGAGGGTCCATTTACGCGTAATGTAATATTGTACACCTCCTTCAGCATTGAATCCGACTGCGGTTGATGACTGTCCAGGAGGAGCAGTAGGCCCTTTCAGAGTCGCAAAGAGGATGGAGGGGCCGATGCCGATGTATGGTTGGAGACGATAGCCAGGATACCGGAAGATCACATCTGTATCCCAGGTAACGATACGTTGACTCACGCCGGCCAGCCCAGTAACAGTTTGGGGGGGGCCACCAGGGCCGGAGAAAGTGAGTGAGCCCTCTTTGATGTTTGGAGTCGTATAGGACAGTCCGGTCTCGATGCCTAGCCAACGGGCTTTCGAGAAATAGTGTCCAAGCTTGGCGCCCACCATCGCAGAGCTTTTTAAGGGCTGGTCAGAGAGACCGAGTCCTCCAAATCCATCTTGTGTGACCTTGCCGTTGCTTAAGCTTTGCGGAAGGGTCACCCCGAACTGGCCCGCAACATAGGATTCCGCATGCGTGGTCGACGGAACGAGCGCAGCATGGATTGAGGCCAGGAGAAGGCTACAGCCGAAGAGAACACTGGCAGTTTGCGCTGTCTTCATTGAATACTCTCCAACTTCCCGGTTCACAGCAAGATGATCCTATAGGCCCATCTGGCAGGGGCGAAGAAAAATGTGAAATCCAGCAGAGAGCGAGCAAGCCATGTGCCACAATACAAGAAGGGATTTCCCCGCTGTTTATTAAGGCGGATTAACCGGCTAACCTTGTTAGTTGTCTGGTCTGGCAAGCGTTTTGTGCAAGCCTGTTCATTGACAGGGCAAAGAGGGGGTTTCTATAATCCGCCCGCCAGATGACTGGCCCACAAACCCTATTGATCGTTGCCAATCCCCTAGGCGTCTTTTTCCCATTATGCAGATCGTCAATCGCATCGGAGTGATTGGTGCTGGTGCCTGGGGCACCGCTCTCGCCAAGCACCTGGCAGAAAAAGGACTTCACGTCAGTCTCTGGGCCTATGAACGGGACGTTGTCGATTCAATCAACGAGACCCATGAGAATCGGGTCTTTCTGCCCGGTATTACCCTGCCGCCCTCGCTCATCGCGACCGATTCACTTGCGCAAGCCGCAACCGATTGCGACGGCCTGCTCTTCGTCGTACCCTCGCATGTGGCCAGGCTCGTCCTCCAGCAGCTCGCTCCCATCTTGTCCCCTACCATGCCAGTGATCAGTGCGACGAAGGGTGTCGAGGAAGAGACATTCAAATTGATGACGCAGGTGATCCAGGATGTTCTCCCTGCGACGCTGCATCCCAAGCTGATGGTCTTGTCCGGGCCGAGCTTTGCGGCAGAAGTGAGTCGAGGGCAACCCACTGCTTTGTGTCTCGCAGGGCAGGAAGCTTCTCTGACGAGTACATTTCAGGCGGCATTGATGACGCCTGCGCTGCGCGTCTATGTGGATAGCGATATGATCGGTGTCCAATTGGGCGGGGCACTGAAGAACGTGATGGCCTTAGCTGCCGGAGTCGTCGACGGACTTGACCTCGGTCATAATGCACGGGCTGCGTTGATCACGAGAGGGTTGGCTGAAATGGTCCGACTCGGGAATGCGATGGGCGCTGATGCGCGAACCTTTTACGGACTCTCAGGTGTGGGGGATCTTGTCCTCACATGTACCGGCGCATTGAGTCGGAATCACACGGTCGGCATTCGCCTGGGGAAAGGCGAGCGGCTGGAGGCGATCCTCGGCAGTATGCAGGCCGTGGCCGAAGGCGTGCGGACAGCCCGTGCGGCATCGGGATTGGCCCATCGCCACGGAGTCGAGATGCCGATCGTGCGTGAGATCAATGCGGTATTGTTCGAAGGCAAGTCGTGCCGCAAGGCGGTGACTGATCTGATGGAGCGCGACGCGAAGGCGGAGAAAGGACGGGCATGAATCCTGAAACGCTTGAACGACTGCTGACCAGGGTACGCCGAGGCACTCTGTCTGTGGCGACGGCTATTGGGCAATTCCGCACGTTGCCCAATGAAGATCTCGGGTTTGCCTCGGTCGATCACCACCGGTCGTTACGGCAGGGATTCCCCGAGGTCATTTTCTGCGAAGGGAAGACGTCGGGCCAGATCCGCGCCATTGCGAAGGCATTGTTGAAACATCATCGCCCGTTGTTGGCGACACGCGCGACTCGTCAGGTGGCCACGATCATAAAACGCCTTGATCGTCGCGCCGTCTATCATGACGAGGCGCGGATTGTGTCGATCCGTGACCCCAAGCGGCGTCTGCAGGGGCATATCTTAGTGATTACAGCCGGCACCTCTGATATTCCCGTCGCGGAAGAAGCGAAAGTGACGGCGGAGGTGATGGGCAGTCGGGTTGAAACGCTCTATGATGTGGGCGTGGCCGGCCTTCATCGGTTGTTGGAGCGCCAGAGACGACTGATGCAAGCCCGAGTGGTCGTAGTAGTAGCAGGAATGGACGGAGTCTTACCAAGCGTGGTCGGCGGGTTGGTTCCCTGTCCTGTCGTCGCTGTCCCAACAAGCCGGGGCTATGGCGCGAGTTTCGGCGGACTCGCTGCGTTGTTGACGATGCTGAATTCCTGCGCAGCAGGGATCGGCGTGATGAACATCGACAATGGGTTTGGGGCCGGCTGCCTTGCGCACCGGATCAATGTGTTAGGAGACTGGCGCGACGAGCGGGAAGGGCGCGACAAGCGAGAAAGGTGAGATGCTGGACGAGTGATAGGTCTTACTTTTTCCGCCAGTCGCGCCTGTCTTGCGCGTTCCGCCGTGGTTTATCTCACTTCAATGGTTCCGCGTTTCGGCCAGGAAACCATCTGCGTCCTGGGACCTTTCTCACCGTTCGCCAGCAACTTGGCTCGCACTTCGAATTGATACCGTCCTGCTCCCGATGCGAGCTTCTTCTGATCCAGCCCGTCCCACGTCAGCACGACTGTGATTTGTGGAGGGGTGGCGCCGTCGGTCGAGGCGACGTGCGGGTCCAGTGGTTTACGCGTGGTCAAGAAGCGGAGCGAATTCTTCGACGGCGATGTGATGAATGAGGAGACTTCCAGCAGGGTTGCGCCGTTGAGCTCCTTGGGCAACTGAACCAAGGCAGAAAACTGCAGCGGGCCGGATGAGATCGTATAGGGGTTCGGGGAGACTTTTAAGTCGAGAATCTTGAGCTCCGGTTCGGGGCGCGGGGCCTGGCGGGGTTTCGATTTTGCTGAGTCGGCAGGCGAGGGCCACAGCAGCAGTGCGGCGCACAGCAGCATCCAGACGGCCCGACCGCTCCACAATCCGAACCACTCCGAGCAGGGCGTGTTCAAGGACCGGCAGATCGTCATAGGGCTATGCGCGTTACCAGTCGGTTATTACGAAGCGCCCAGTCGGCGAGCGAGTGCAGTGGGGATAACACAGCGTCGGTATGCTGTCAATGCTTGTCCTGAGCCGATTGCCGTTCGAACGCGTCTTGGGTAAGATGGGCGCGGGCCGATTCGGGTAGGGAAAGGACGCATGTGGGCGCGCATCTCCATTTTGATTGTTATTCAGGCATCAGCGGCGACATGACCCTCGGTGCGCTCGTGGATGTGGGAGTCCCGTTTCCCGACTTGGTCAGCGGGCTAAATCAGCTCCGACTTCCAGGATTCACACTACGGAAGCGGCGGGTGCATCGGGGGGCCATCCATGCCACGAAAGTGGACGTCGTGATCACGACTGGATTGCGCAAGCCACTGTCGCTTCGTAAAATCCACGCCATCCTCTCAGCAAGTCGACTCCCGGACAAGATCAAGCACCAAAGCCGATCAGTGTTCGATCTATTGGCTGAAGCGGAAGGACATGCCCATCGCGTCGCCAAGGATCACGTACATTTCCATGAAGTGGGAGTCCTGGATTCATTTGTCGATATCGTTGGCGGGCTGATCGGCTGCGATCTTTTGGGCGTCACACGTGTGACGGCTTCCCCGGTCAATGTTGGAACGGGGACGCTGCAATCGGCTCACGGGATCCTGCCCGCTCCTGGTCCGGCGGTCGCTGTTCTGGCGAAAGGGATTCCGATCTATAGTGCCGGTCCAGCCCGTGAGCTCACCACGCCGACCGGTATGGCGCTATTGCGCACGTTGACATCGGAGTTCGGGCCCATGCCGGTGATGACGTCGACTGCTATCGGCTATGGAGCGGGCGAGGCTGATCCCGACGGCTGGCCGAATACCTTGCGCGTGTTTCTCGCACGACCGTCATCCCGGGGAACGCGCGAACGTGATACCGTGCTGCAGGTTGAAACCAACCTTGACGATGTGAACCCGCAGACGTATGAGTATGTGATGGAACAATTATTCTCGCGCGGGGCGTTCGATGTGACGCTCGCACCAGTCATCATGAAACGAGGAAGGCCCGGCATCGTCCTGACCTGCCTCATGGCTCCGGCCCAGCTGAATCAGATTCTTGACGTCTTGTTTGAGGAAACGACGGCGTTGGGAATCCGGATTCGTGAGGTGATGCGACAGATCCTCCCTCGGCGACATACCTCGGTGAAGGTGCGCGGGGGAGTCGTCCGGATGAAGATTGCCGATGTGAACGAGACGACGACCAAGGCGGCTCCGGAATATGTTGACTGCAAACGGATTGCTGAACGAACGGGGCGTCCCGTGAAGGAGGTACTCGAAGACGCGGCACTCGCCTATGCCAAACAGCGGGTGGCTCGGTCGACGGGCCGGCGATGACCGGCCTACTCTACGGCCTCCTGTTCCTCATATCCGTCGCGGTGACGCTGGGAGCCTGCACGCTGTTCACGAACGCGATTGAGCGGCTGGGCAAGCGATTCGATCTATCCGAAGGTGCGGTCGGCGGTGTGTTGGCAGCCATCGGCACCACGCTTCCTGAAACATCGATCCCCATCATCGCCATTGTCTTCGGGGCCAGCCGTGCCGATGTGGAGGTGGGCTTGGGCGCGATCCTGGGCGCTCCCTTTATGCTGAGCACCTTGGTGGTCCCTATTTTGGCCATCCTGCTGTTGGTCTATGCCGGATTTGGAAAGCGAACCGCCGCTTTCCAATTGAACTATCAAGATGTGAAGGGCGATCTCTCCTTCTTCGTGGTAGCCTACAGCGTTGCGTTAGCCTGCGTCTTTGTCCAGTCTCGACTGTTGCATAGCCTGGCTGCCGTCGGGCTGATGAGCCTCTTTCTCTATTACGTCAAGCTGAAGTTCAGCGAATCTGGTGGAGAGCAAGGCGAGGGCGGGATTGAGCCACTGATCTTTGCCAGAAAGGCTGCAGTCCCGTCGTTTGGACTCATCGGTCTACAAGGAGTCCTTGGCTTGGCTGGTCTCGCGCTCGGGGCGCATCTCTTCGTACTCGCCGCAGAAACGATTGCGGGAATCTGGTCAATTTCCCCATTAATTCTGGCTCTCCTCATTGCGCCCCTAGCGACCGAGTTGCCCGAGATGTCGAACAGTTTTCTCTGGCTCTACCGAAAGAAAGATCGCCTGGCGGTGGGGAATGTCACCGGCGCGATGGTGTTTCAGGGTACAATCCCTGTCTCGATCGGGCTCCTAGGCACGGACTGGACGCTGGCCCCTACCGCATTGATCACCATGGTACTCGCTGTGGTGGCGGCCACCTTCTTATTGGTGCAGGCTGTGTGGGGCGGTCTCTGGCGACCCTGGTTGCTGAGCGGGAGTGCACTCCTTTATATAGGCTATGTGCTGTACCTGTACGGCTCATGACTAGGCTTTCTGATTAGTGTTGTTCCTTTTGTCGGTCGGTTTCATGGGGAGCAAGGCAAGAATGAAGAGGCGACAGGTAGACAAACCAAACACACGGAACAAGCCAATAAAACCAACCAGCGAGACTCGCCCTCTCTTAGGCATCACGATGGGCGATCCGGCAGGGATCGGCCCGGAGGTGATTGCGAAGGCCTTGGCTGGGGCAAAGGTGCGACGACTCTGCCGTCCGCTGGTCATTGGTTCGTTCCCGGTTATGCAGCACACGGTCAAGAGTCTGAAACTCAAGATGAACGTGATTCGAGTGGAGGGTCACGAGGCAGTGCCTACGCGGCCGAATCATCTCGCCGTGCTGGATCCCCTCGATCACCCCCTTGGGCAATACTCGCATGGAGTTGCGGCGGTTGAGACTGGAGCGGCGTCCGTGCAGTTCATCGAGAAAGCCGTGGAGCTTGCGCAGCTTGGTTGTATCGATGGCATCGTCACCGCACCGATCAATAAAGAAGCGATCAACATGGCCGGCTGTCATTTTCCCGGCCATACGGAACTACTGGCAGATCTGACCAAGACGCAGGAATCCGGCATGATGATCGTCGGCGGACCGCTCCGAATCATGTTCGTGACGACCCACGTCGCGATCAAAGACTTGCCGGCACTCCTCACCCAGGCCAGGATCGAAAAAGCCATTAGACTAGCCCATCTGGCATTGAGGGACCTGTTCGGGATTAAGAAACCGAGAGTCGGTGTCGCGGCGTTGAATCCTCATGCTGGAGAACATGGACTGTTCGGGGACGAAGAGGCGCGGGTCATTCTCCCGGCGGCCCGTGCGGCGCAGGCTCAGGGCATTCGTGCCAGCGATCCCTTGCCGGCTGATACGCTGTTTGGCAAGGCGGCGAGGGGTGAGTACGACGGTGTTGTGGCCCTCTACCACGACCAGGGGTTGATTCCCTTAAAGCTTGTTGCCTTCGGTACCTGCGTGAACCTGACGGTGGGGTTGCCGATCATTCGAACCTCGGTCGATCATGGGACGGCCTTTGATATCGTAGGGAAGGGTATTGCAGACCCTGGTAGCCTGGTCGAGGCGATCACGCTGGCCGCCACATTAGCCAAGGGTCGATCGACTGCAAAGTCCGTCTCATTACGACAGAAGGGAGCCAGATGACAGACGATGTGAAACGGGGGCTTGTTCTGGTGCAGGAACAGTTGAAGGAATTGGACACGATATTCCAAGAGACCATGGAGACGCTCAATACGGTCGCCGGAGTCGAACGAGTGGCAAAGTGGAAAGCCAGGACGATCGCGATTATCACTGAATCCCTGGGCCAGAAAGAAGGGCAGAAGTTTGCCGCACTGCAACCTGGGCCATCCTTTACCAACGATCTGGTGGAAGAGTTTACCGATCTGATCGATTATTTCCGAACCCCGCTTGCCGATCTGGTGAAGCAACTGAGGCAAGCGCCTCCTCGTCCTTCTGGCGGGAATTGACCGGTGTCGATTCCTGATCCCCCTCCGCCGAACAAACGGCTCGGCCAAAATTTTCTGATCGATCCCAACATCGTGCGCAAAATCGTCGCATTGGCAGAATTGGACCTCAGCGACCACGTGCTGGAAATCGGTCCGGGCCGTGGCATCCTGACAGAAGCACTGTGCCACGCAGCCGGTCGTGTGACGGCGGTCGAAGTGGACCCACGGCTCCATGCCTATCTCGAAACCAGACAGGCAGAGCTTCCAAATGTGGAGCTGGTCTGTGAGGACGCGCTGGTCTATCCTCTCGAGAGCCTGCCGCCGGGTTCGATTGTCGTGGCCAATCTGCCCTACTATATTTCAACCCCATTGCTCTTCAGATTACTCGATCAGCGTGGCCGGTTTCCCCGATTGGTGCTCATGCTGCAGGCCGAAGTGGCCGATCGCTTGGTCGCCAAGCCTGGTGGGTCGGACTATGGCGTCCTCTCCGTGATGGCTCAGTATGCAGCCGACATTACCAAATCGTTTCGCGTTTCAGCCCAGTGTTTCCGTCCCAGGCCGGAAGTCGCCTCGGCGGTCGTGTTGCTGCGAACGAATGCGGAAACACGGCTCAGCCAGCAGGAAGAAGTCGCATTTCGCGCGCTCGTGAAAGCGGCCTTTGCGCATCGAAGAAAAACGCTCGTCAATTCCCTGCGAGACGAGGGGTACGAACTTCCTCGTGTTGCCGGGACATTGCAGCGATTGGAGATTGGTCCGACTCGCCGGGCAGAGACGTTGTCGGTTGAGGACTTCGTCCGACTCGCTCTTGCGCTCGGTTGACAAGGCGTGAGAGCGTCCCAGCGCTTCGCTTCTGCCGACTCTCGTTTGAAATGACTGATTCCCTATGCTAGCATCGCCATCATGGCTGTCACCACTTCGGCCAAGCGGGGCGAGGCCCGCCGCGCCGCTCCCCCCCATTCACATATCAAACGAGAAGTGATCGGGGTCGTTCTGATCGCGTTGAGCCTGCTCACGCTCCTCAGTCTCGTTTCCTTCGTGCCCAACGGACTGAACTCGGCGGCGGTCTCAGCGTCCGCCGGTTCTCCTGCTTCACGTAATCTCATCGGATCCGCCGGATTCCTCTTCGCGTCGACCCTCTTTTCGTTGATCGGTGGCGCGGCCTATCTCTTTCCCATTCTGCTTGGTCTGATGGGCGTCCGCTGCTTCACTCAGAGCGACCTGTCGATCCGTCTGCGGAACGCCGGCGCATCGGTGGCAGCACTCCTGTTTCTCAGTGGTTTTCTCCATCTCGAAATCACGGCAGTGCCGACTCTCTCAAGCGGCCTCATCTATCGAGGAATGGCAGGAGGCCTCTGCGGGCAGGTGTTGGCCGAGAGCCTACGAACCTATTTTGCGAGTACCGGCGCCCACATTCTGATCATTGCGGGCCTGCTGGTCTCGCTCCTCTTCACGACACCCATCTCTTTGTCGGAGATGGCCCGGCGGCTTCCGGGCTTGGGTAATTGGATGTTCGATCGGGTGCGCGCGTGGATCCCGGAACGGCCACCGGAGGAATCCGATTCTGAGTCTCCACGGAAAGCCAAACAGAAATCGTCGAAATCCATCCGCGCGGTGATCGAGGAGGCGCTTCCTGAAGCGGCTGCGGAACCGGAACCGGAATTGGATTGGCCGGTCATTCAGCCAACACGGCGACCGATTCCCGAACCAGCAGAACCGATTGAATCCGAGTCGGGCCAACAGGTCTTTGCCGTCCAAGCGAAGGCGGGCGACTACATCTTGCCGGATCCGGCCGTGCTCTTGAGCGAACCTTCAGGTCCCCTGGGGCGTGTTACGGAGGAGGAAATCAAGGCGCAATCCGATGTGCTGACTCGCGCCCTGCTGAGTTTTGGCATCGCAGGAAAGGTGACGGAAGTTCGCCCCGGACCAGTCGTGACGATGTATGAGTTCGAGCCGGCCCCGGGAACCAAAGTCGCGCGCATTGTGAACCTGGCCGATGACTTGGCATTGGCATTGAAGGCGATCAGTCTCCGGATCGTTGCCCCGATTCCTGGAAAATCGGTGGTGGGGATCGAGGTGCCGAACCCCTATCGCGAGACCGTGTCGATGAAGGAAGTGATGACAAGCGAGGCATTTTCACGAGCCAGGTCGAAGCTCACCTTGGCCCTGGGGAAGGATATTTTCGGAGTCCCCATGATTGCCGATCTGAAAACGATGCCGCACTTACTGGTAGCCGGCGCCACAGGGGCAGGGAAAAGCGTCAGCCTCAATACGATGCTCCTGAGCCTGTTGTTCTCAGCCCGGCCCGATGAGGTCAAGCTGCTTCTGATCGACCCCAAGATGCTCGAATTTCAAACATATGACGGTATTCCGCACCTCTTGCGGCCGGTCATCACCGATCCTAAGTCCGCGGCCCGGGGACTTAGTTGGGTCGTGGTCGAAATGGAACGGCGTTATAAATTGCTTTCCGAGGCAGGGGTGAGGAATATCGATGCCTACAATCGAAAGGTCGTTGGCGGGCATGGCGCGTTGGAGGCGGAGTCAACGGCCAAGTTGGACCAACCGGAATTGCCTATTCAGTTTCTATCCGAAGAGGAGCGGCTCTCTGCCGGAGAGACTGCGCTTCCGGATGGCAGCCCCGGATCATTTCTGCCGCCGCCCACTCCGCCGGAACCCTTGCCCTATATCGTCGTGATGATCGATGAACTGGCTGATTTGATGATGGTGGCCCCGAAGGAAGTGGAAGACAAGATTGCACGCTTGGCGCAGATGGCTCGCGCATCAGGCATTCATCTTGTACTGGCAACGCAGCGTCCGTCGGTCGATGTGCTGACCGGTTTGATCAAGGCGAACTTCCCGGCCCGCATTGCCTTTCAAGTCTCGTCGAAGACCGATTCACGCACTATCTTGGATGCGAACGGAGCGGAAGCACTCCTCGGTCGTGGAGACATGCTCTATATGGCTTCGGGGACCGGACGGTTAATGCGCCTGCACGGATCGTTTGTGTCGGACGACGATGTCCGCCGCGTGGTCGAGTTCGTGAAGGATCAAGCAAGGCCGGCGTACCATCAGGAATTGCAGATCGCGCTGAAACAGGAAGAGGCGAAAGAGGAAGAGGCGCTGGACGAAGTATACGAACAGGCGAAAGAATTGGTCCTGTCTACCGGGCAGGCTTCTGCATCGCTGATTCAACGTCGGTTGCGGGTGGGCTATCCTCGGGCGGCTCGAATGATCGAGCAAATGGAGACAGACGGCCTTGTAGGCGCGGCCGGCCGCGATGGACGCAGAGAAGTCGTTGGGCGGCGAGGTCCGGTGGAAGCGGGGGAAGAGGTATGAGATGGTGCGTTTCGGCTGTGGTGCTCCCCGTGCTCGTACGCCGCGCACATTCAGAAGGTACTCGATGGACGCGCGCAGTAGAAAGTATCTCAGCCGCCCCATCTGCTCTGGTGAGGGTGGGACTTGCGTTCATGTGCACGTGGGTACTTTTGTCGGTACCGCTCCTCGGCGCTGAGGAGATTGATGAGAAAGCATTGAAGGAAGTGCGAGAAGTGGTAAAGCATCTCCAGTCGCGGTATGAGAAAACAAAAGATCTCCAGGCGGATTTTACACAGCGGACCACGATAGAGGGATTTGAGCGGCCTGTGACGTCATCGGGGAAGGTCTATATCAAGAAGCCAGGCCGGTTACGGTGGAATTATCTTGACCCGTCGATCGAGGACATCTATGTCAATCGGGATGATGTTAAAGTGTATGTGCCGGAGCACAAACAGGTATTGGTTGGGAAGCTTACACAAATGGCGGCTTCCAAGGCCCCGCTGGAGCTGTTGCAAGGGGCGGGCAAGCTGGAGGAGTCGTTCGACATTGGGCCGACATCTGGAAAGGGACGTGGCGTGGGAGGAATCCGGTTACTCACCCTCCTGCCTAAGACGCGTGAAGGTGAGGCGGGGAGATCGTTACAACGGATCGTGCTAGAAGTGTTTCCCAAGACCTATTTCATTCGGACGATCACTCTCTACGAAGTCAGCGGCAATGTCGCGAATTTTGAATTCTCGTCGCTCCAGTCCAACGTGGGCCTCGACGATTCATTCTTTGATCTGAAGTTGCCTGCCGATGTGGAAGTAGTGAAGGCCCCGGTGCTCAGTACTACCCCACAGTGATCTGGCGAGAACATATTCGAGCATGCACTGCAGCAGTGCTACAGCAATTGGTGTGAGGCGATTGAGGAGTGGGTGAGCGTATGAGTCTTTCAATGGTCGGTTCTTTAGTTGAAGCGGTTGATCAGGCAATCGAAAGGTTGGATTTCGATCGACTCTCTCGTGAGTATTGGGACCAAAACGAGTTCCTGTTCCTCCCGCAGTTTCTCCCTCGGTCGGTGGTGGAGGAATATCTTGTTCCTCAAGCGCAAGGGGTAAAGAGCGGGCTGAATCGCAACTATATTCCCGGCCACAAAAAAGGCGGCAGCGTGAGCTATTACACTGTGATGGAGAAGGCCCCGCGCTTTCTCGATCTCTATCGGTCCGAAGCCTTCATCGAATTCTTGAGCCGTCTGGTGAAGGCGAAGATCAGTCTATGCCCTGAAAACGATCCCCATGCCTGCGCGCTCTACTACTATACGGAGGCTGGGGACCATATCGGGTATCACTACGACACGTCCTACTACAAGGGGGCTCGCTATACCATTCTGATGGGACTGGTCGATAAATCTACGCAATGCAAACTGGTTTGCGAGCTGTTTAAGGACGATCCTGTGAAATCCCCTCGGCATCTGGAGCTGGTTACACAACCGGGCGATCTCGTCATCTTTAACGGAGACAAGCTCTGGCATGCGGTGACTCCACTTGGCGAAGGGGAAGAACGGATCGCCCTAACCATGGAATATGTCACCAATCCCGACATGGGAACCTTCAAACGGCTGTATTCCAACCTCAAGGATTCCTTTGCCTACTTCGGTCTCCGCACGGTCTTCAAACAGGCCATTACGGCTTCCAGACGACTCGCTCGTAGTGTTCATTCAACTATAGCGGGATCTTCTCCTGCCTGCACTGTACCCGGTTGCGAAACTCATCGCGTACGGATTGGTCGGCTTCTCCGAGCACCTGGTTAATTATCGGAGGGCGCGGATGGACGAACTACCCCAACGGCACGCCGTAGTACTGCACGAAGCTCATCGCGATTGTATGGTTTGGTGAGGCAGGAGAATGCGCCTCTGGACAGCGAGCTTGCACGGTAGTCCTGTGATGTAAAGGCGGTCAGAATAATCACTGGGAGGGAAGGCGTGATGGCCTGGATTGTCTCCAGAACGGCTAGCCCGTCTCCATCGGGTAACCCAATATCGAGTAATACCACGGCAAACTCGACAGTTTTCGCCAGCACCAATGCATCGCGACAAGTCGAGACTCCTATCACTCGAAAGCCTTCATGCTCAATAAGATCGTATAGAGCAGTCAGGATGTCGGGGTCGTCGTCGACGATCAAGATGGTCGGCTGAGCAGTCTGGGCATTTATCGGCGTCCCGTCAGGAGATAGAAACGCAGAGCGACCTGGAGTCGGGTATTTGAGAGACATTGAGGAGAATGTCTTGCTCAACGAAAGATGTATCATCTCGTTTGCCATCACTTGATAGACGGTTGTGAGACAAGGGTGGACTGAATAGTTCCCTCAGCCGGACGAGCGGTACCATTTGCGTTGAGCCTGGTACGAAGGGGCACTTTCATCGACTGACCGACCAATCGAGGTCGCCCGGATCGGAGCGCCATCATCCGTTTGGGGAAGGGACCCTGACGTGACGTTTCCAAATCCGCTAAAGAAGCCTGTAGGGACCGAGCGATCAGCCAAGCGAGCTTCAGGTCAGGACTCCAATACACCGCGTCCCGCAGACGATCGACGAGATCGCCAGGGAGACTAACGGTCAGCCGGACAGTTCGAGGCTTTTGTGTTTCAGACTTGCTTGGCCTGGCGGGCTGGCTAGCCGGCCTGCATAGTTTTTCTTTGGGCGGATTGAGCGGGATAGTTTGTTTGGTTAGCGCCATTATTCCCTCACAGGTTTACTCTGGAACGAGGCTGTCTGTTTGTCTGTTCGATGAAAGAGATTCGCCTCCCTGTATGCTCCCAGCCAAGCTGGAGGGCCGCGCCGCTGCTTGAGGGCAGAGCGCGGCCCCGATGGCGGAAGCGAAAGGCGATGGGAAGGCTCCGGATGGGCACAATCCAGAGGTGGTCCCACCTGCCCGAAAGGCATTAACCTCTTGAGAGGGGACCCACCGGCTTTCGCTTCGCCAAAATGATTCCAGCTACTGACCATCTAGTACCATCCTTATGTCTGGTGACGAGAGAGCTACAGCCGTACAGCAACCCCTGTACCAGAGTTTTCCCTGTGAAAATATCCGGACCCTACGATGTAAGTCGTTGAGTAAATTTGTTTTGGCAGACGAACTAAAAAGAAGAAGCTATGGGACAGTGGCGTATCTGATTCAGTACGCTCTTTATCCTGGGAGATACAGGCAGAGACAAGCGCAAAGGATGAACGTCACGGAGAGAAGGAAACGAATTGCGAATTATTGGTGGAGGTGTTTCATCGCAGCGGCACAGAGGATGATGAAGAAGCCGATCCACAGTGCGGCTCGCTGGAAAGGGATCGCTTCGTAGACTGCTTCTTCGTCTTCTTCTGCGTCATCGGACTTGAAGATCACCGTATAGAGGAAGAGCGTGAGAAGGCAGAGGACAAGAAACAGTTTGATAAAGAAGACGGTCAGGTATTTCGCATGGTGTTGGATCCCGCTGCCGGTTTGCGAGGTGATGACCTGATTGACATAGTGGAAGTTGATGCCACCGGTAAAGAGCAGGACGACGAGGAGGATGCCAGCGACCTTCTTGTAATGCTGATAGAACACATCGGTGATCGGCTTGATCTGTTCCTTGGCGACCGCTTTCTTCAGCCCCGGGGTCACTGCCATGACGAGAAACGCGAGTCCGCCGATCCAGATGACTGCGGACAACAAGTGGAACCAATGATTGATGATCGGGATGAGCGTATTGAGGTCTGTGACAATGCTTTGAAGAGCGTCCATAAATCGGTGAGGAGGTGAGCAAAAATGGTGGAGAAATCGCGAACCGCGGAGCGGTCCTATCCCCGAGTCCTCACTCCTTGCCCTTTACGTCGAAATTAAAGACCGGAGCGTCGTTGCCGAATCGTTTCTTGCGGAGTTCTTCCATCAACTCAATGGTAATCAGGGGGATGTTATTCTCGCGGGCGTGCTTTTCGACACCTTTCTTCACCATCGCGCGCAAGAAATAGGGAATCCGGTTGAGTCTGAGTTTCCGAGTCGGTATCCCACGCCACATCACCTTCTTCAGGCGTGTTAAATGCGACCTTGATCTTTTGGCCACCCTTCGGCGTGTACAGGCACCATTGGTCTTCATCCAGCCAGTCGCCGTGATCAACATAGGGGCGTGCACGGCAGCCGCCGCAGATATCCGTATATTCGCAATCACCGCATTTGCCCTTGAGTTGCGGGTAGCGGAAAGAATTGAAGACGTCGGATTTCTCCCACAGATCGACGAAGCTGGTTTCCCGAATATTCCCGGCTGACAGCGGCATATAGGGGCAAGGGGTCAACTCACCATTCGGGGTCACACGCGCATAGTTGGTGCCGGCAAGACAGCCACCACCCATATAACCCGTCGCTTTGGTAATAGGGGAATTCGGATCTTTCTCATAAGCCAGCCGTTTGAAATGCGGCGCACAGCGGGCGCGGACGAGCATGCCCTTGTAGTTATCCTGACAGGTGACGAGATAGCCGAGCACCTCTTCATACTGAGCCGGGGTAATGTCGGTGAGTTCTTCGCCTCGGCCGGTGCAGACCATGAAGAAGACATTGAGCACCTTGGCGCCGAGCTGGTGTGCCCAATCTATTACTGCGGGCAGTTCCTGGTAGTTCATTGGTTGCGCGCTGAAGTGTACCTGGAAGGCCAATCCGTTCCGCTTGCAAGCCTCGATACCGGCGAGTGCGGCTTCCCACGCGCCGGGCACGCCACGGAAGCGATTGTGTTTCTGAGGATCGAGCGAGTCAATACTAATGCCCATGCCCATCACGCCGATCTCGACCAGGTCCTTCGCCATCCGGTCATTGATCAACATGCCGTTGGTCCCGAACACCACCATGAAGCCAAGCTTCACGGCATGGCGCGCGATGTCGAGAATGTCAGGACGAACGAGCGGTTCACCGCCCGTGATCACGAGGAGGCAGCCTTTGTTGACCTGGGCAATTTGATCGATGAGCTTGTAGCATTCTTCGGTCGAGAGTTCGTCGTTTCCTCCGGCGGCCTTCGTCGTCGCGTCGAGATAGCAATGGTCGCACTTGAGATTGCAGCGCTTCGTGAGGTTCAGTGCGATGAGATAGGGTTTGAAGTCGTCGACGGTACGACCGTCGTGCGGCGCTGAAGCGGGGGATGACGGAGTAAAGACCTGCGATACTTGTTGTTGGATGGAGCCGAGCTTTCCCGTCAGTGAAGGGAAATTGAGGACCGGCAGCGATCGTCCCATCAGTGGCTGGCCCCGGACTTCGTTGAGCCGGTCAGGTTCGCGATCATGTCCTTGAGGTTGCCGGTCTTCATGGCTTCCGCCATATAGTCCTTGGCTTGTTCGATGCCCTCGTGAGCCACTTCGGCCGTGATGACCATGACGCCAATCTTATCGGCATGTTTTTCGATGAGCGCGCGGGTACACTCGCGCATGAACCCTTCAGGCGCCCGTTCGAGCCGCGATTGAGCTTCCGGCGTCCAGGTATAGGGAGAGGCAGATTCCGCCGCGGTGCTCTTCCCGTTTCCATTCGTGTGAGAAGCAGTTACGCCATTCGTCGCAGCGGCCACTGTAGCCTGGGCTTCGGTCGAGGCGCCGGTCCCCTTGTTCGCGAAGATAGGGGTGTAGTCTTCTGAAGCCGCTTCCTGAATCATGGGTGCGGCATATTCCAGCGTGATCGTGGTCATGCCGAGCTTCCGAGCGGTTTTTTCGATTTTGGCCTTGGCGCGTCGGCGTTGGAACCCGGCCGGGACCGCCCGGATCGCTTCCTTGGCGTCCTTCGTCCATTGCATGGGGACGTCATCGTAGGCCAGGTCGGTTTCGAGGGCTCCTTCGGCGTTCGCCGCTGCTTCGAAGATGGTCTTGTCGACCAGTTTGAAGCGATCGCCTTCGGCGGCGCACACCGGACACTTTACGGGAGTCTCGCCCTTGCCAATGTACCCGCAGCCGTCGCAGACGAAATAGTTCTGCGTCATCCGATCCAGGTAGGCTTGAGTCGCTTCACTGACTTTCGGTTTCTCTTCTACGATTTCAGTCATCATGCCGCTGAGCGTCGAGCCCATGAGATCCTTCGCCACGGACTCGTCGGCCTGCATTTTGTCGCGGTCAATGCCCGCTGCATCCAGACTGCCACCTAGTGCGCGCATGGCGTCCATTGCCCCCTTGGGCAGGATGTGTCCCACAGCCGTATCGACTACCGTGTTGCTGATGATGGTGTGGCCCTTTTCGATGGCATAGCGGTGTATTGCCGTTTTGGCCACGCCTCTGGCGAATATCGGGATCTTTTCCATCCGGCGGAGGGCTTCTTCCGTCCAGGCGATGGTGTATTCCGCCAGCGTATCGATCGGCGGCACATATTTCCGGTTCGAAACCAGGATATTGCAGGGCCCTGACCGCAAGAGATTCTCCGTGTTGCTGCCGATGTCCATGTCCTCGTCGCTGTGCACGCCGATCCGCCCGACGATGAGCAATGCCGGGATATCTTTGCGCACATACTGGATGATCTTCTCAAACGCTTTGCCATCCAGTAGGGTCGTCTTGACGTCGGTCTGCTCGGCCTGAGCGATCTCGCGGCAGATGTCGAGGTGCGATTGATAGATCTTCGCGAGGCCGCTGTCGATAATTTCCTCGTGCAGCTTTTCCTGCTCCTTGAAGCGGAATACCTTGCCGGCTTCCTCGTTGAGGACACCTGAGATGCTATGGAAGGCGGCATAATGGAAATAGGGGTCGAAGGCCGAGATGGCTTCAACCGGCATGTTGAAGGCCTTCCCCAGTGCGAGCCCGGTCATGAGTCCACCGAAAGAATAGGGGCTGCCATCGACTGCCACCACGATTCTCCCGCCGGTCATGGGCTGGGTTTGCTTGATGATGAGCATGTCCGAATTCCGCACTCGGCGTAGCACCCGCTCCGTATTGCTGCCGATGACGCTATCTTTTACCGCCCCGACGCCCAAGGCCCCCATGATCACCAGATCATAGGCATTGGTATTGATATCTTCGGCCAGTACCTTCCAGTTCCGGCCTTCGAGCGAGCGACGCTCGATCGGCAGGTTGTTTTCCGCGCATTTTTTGTCGACATAGTCGAGGTAGGAGTCGGTAATGATCTGGAGACCGCGGGTGATCAGCGAATCGTGGATCTGGCGCTGGCGGTCCAGTTCCTTTTCGTCGTGGTACTCTTCGGGCAAGCCTGCTTCCATCTGTTTGAAGCGCTTGTCATGCATTTTGGCCGCATAGACATGGCTGCCCACGATCTTGGAGCCGAAGGCCTTGGCGAAGTGCACGCCGACGTCGACCGCTGTATTGGAATGGTCGGAGTTATCGACCGGGACATAGATCGTCTTATACATTGAGAGGTCTCCTCCGGATGCCCTGCTGCCTTAGGCGAACGAGAGTAATTGTCAAAATTTCCAAACGGTTGACGTACTTCCCCATCCTCAAAGAGGGCGCATGATAGCATCGGCCCGAATTGGAATGCAAGGCATTGTGAGGGGGGCGGAGGGGGTCAGGGTGCCGGGGTTACGAGGGTTTTTTCGCCAGAATCCTTTGGGGAGCGAAGCGATTGTCGGGAGCGGAGGATTTCTTCCAAGGACAGGAGGGCATCGCGTCCAGAGTTCCCTTCGATTCCTCGAATTAAACTCTTGTCGGCATAGGGGCCTGATTCCCTTGGGGTTTGGGACAGGGATCCCGTCCATTTACGTGGGTCCCGACTTCCCTCTTTCCGTTCCCAGGCACGGAGGCAGGCCTTCGCGATGAAGGAGTTCAGCGGAGCGGGGTTATAGAGAAGCTTTCTGATACTTGTCGGGGTCAACATCAGGGGGTTATAGCCGGCCGAGAGGTACCCTTCCTCTAATAACCGTTGTTCCAGATCGGTGTTCGGCTGAATGCCCAAAAAAAACATGAGGGGGAAGACTCGCTCCTCACCCAGGATCGAGGCGACCACCTTGTAGGACTCCACGCTTTGGAGCAAGGACTCCTCGGTCTCTTTTGGACTGTTCAGTGAATAATTCAGGATGACCTTCCCTTTGAATCCCGCTTCTGCGAGATAGCGGCAACCATCATACAGCCGCTCAAGCTTGAATCCCATGTGGAGATTGTTCAATACCTCTTGGGAGCCTGAGGTAATGGCGACTTCGAGATCGCCGACGCCGGACCGGACCATGAGTTTCGCCAACTCCGGGGTGATCAGCGATGTCCTGATATAACCGGACCATTCGATCTCCAATTTCTCGGCGAGAATCCGTTCAAGGATCTCAGTGCATTGGGGATAGGCTTCCTTCCCGGTAATGAACTGGGCATCCGTGAACCAGAAACGCCTGGCTCCCCATTGATGGTAGTGCTGAGAGATATCCTTGACGACCATCGAGGGCGGCCGATAACGGACCCGTTTCCCTTCAATGTATGGGTAGAGGCAAAAGGCGCAATCGTAGGGGCAACCACGCTTCGACTGGACGCCGATGGATTCACCCAGATATTCCCGATATTGCGGGAAGATCGAGGTCAGGTAGGGCAAGTCGACGGTGAGCGCATCGAGGAGGGCTGGTGCGCCCTGTTGGCCCTTTCGAATGCTCTTTCCCTCCCGGAGGATATAGCGTTCGTTCTCCAGCGACTGGCCTTCGATCACCTTGAGGATGGCATCTTCACCTTCGCCGAGAATCCCGATGGTGCCTTCCGGGAGCTTATGGATGAGCTGATCGGCGAAAGCGGTAAAGGCTCCCCCGCCGATCATGATCTGTGTTTTCGGGAATTCCTTTGCGATCAACCAGGGGTAGGACAGTGCCGCCCGGATGTGACTGTAGTAGCGATAGAGCTGTTGCAGCCCCGCAAACGAGGCGACGACCCGCTTGAGGGGGTTGCTCGCAAAGTAGAAGTTAAACGCGTGTTCCAGCGAGGAATCTCCCTCGTGCGGGGAAAAGATCTGAATGTCGCGCCAGGAGAAACAGACGAGGTCGGGCTTGAACTCGGTCGCGGCATCCCGGACCGCGCGGCTGCGTTGGGCTTCTGGAAAGAGTGAGAGATCGAGAATGCGCTGTCGCACCTCCGGCTTGCGTCGATGGATGAAATCAGCGAGATAGGTCACCCCGATGGGGTAGACCTTCTTGCAGGGGAGAAAAATATATAAAATAGAATTCATTTTTGGCTCGGGGCTCGGGGCAAGGGGCTGCCTCTCGCCTACTTTGTTGCTACATGGATTGCCACGATCCCGCCGGTCAGGTTCCGATACGTCACCTGACGAAAGCCTGCGCCGAGAAGAATCTGTTTCAATCGTTCCTGGTCCGGGAAGTTCCGAATGGAGGCAGGGAGATATTCATAGACGCCGGTGGTGTCATGCGCCACTTTTGTCCCGATCCAGGGGAGAAGCCGGAACGAATACCAATCGTAGAGTGCCCGCAGCCAACCATAGGCGGGTCGGGAAAATTCCAGGCACACAAACCGACCGCCTGGTTGTAAAATTCGGTGAATTTCAGTGACCGCTTGCCGAAGATTGCCGACGTTCCTCATGCAAAATCCCGTGGTCACGGCATCGAAGGTCCCATCGGGAAATCCCAGATGCTCGGCGTTGGCTTCGAGACAGGTGATTTTCCGCCGCAGGCCCTTCCTCGTGATTTTCTTCAGCCCCTCGACGAGCATGGCATGGTTCAAGTCTGAGGCAATGACGAGGCCGTTGGTTCCCATGCGCGGTTCGATCAAGAGCGCAAGATCAGCCGTGCCGGCTCCGACGTCGAGTGCCCGGCCTTTTGTGGAGAGGGGGACATAGGAGGCAGTAATTCTTTTCCACCGGTGGTGCAGCCCAAAACTCAGGAGTGTGTTATTGAGGTCATAGACGCGGGCGATCGCAGTGAACATCCGCTGCACGGCCTGCTCACGCGGCTTGAGCCGGTCCAGGTCGAGATCGTGTGAGCTAGAGGCGTGGCGATGAAGCCGGGTGTTCTTTAAGCTGGAGCATGCACCCGTGGTTGCACCCGGTTTGAGTTGTTGTCAAGCGCGGTGGCGCCTGCTGCTTGGTGAATGCGAGGCCCTTTGACAGGAAAGATTCGTGGCGAAATCAGACGAGGGAAATCCTTGTTTCCATTAGGAGGAAGGGCTATACGTGATTCCAGATTATGGCACGCAGATTCTTTCGCTCCTCCATACAAGAGCTGGAAGCGTTGTTTAAGGAGAAAAACAACAACGTAGATATTCTTCTTGTCTTGCAAGAGGAGCTGAGCCATCGGAAAACGGAGCGCGCAGCAAGATTGCGGAATCAGGTCGAGGAGAGGCTTGTGGTATTGAGGCCCAGAACATCCTCGCGAGAGCAGGTTTCCGCAGAACCACCGCCACTTCGATCATCCCAACATCAATCGGTTTCTCACCCGCACGAAGAGCAACAGTCGTCCCATCCTCGTTCGCTTCACTCTAAGACTCCTGTCGTAAGTGTACCCTCTGGGGCTGAGGGAGAGCCCCCGCCCCCAATTACTAACCGACCGGACGATTTCTTTCCGCATGGATGTCGCTCGAGGTCCTCTCGCCACCTACCTACGTCCGGTCAGAAGACTTGGCTGGAGGTGACAAGAGAATAGCCATCACTCTAAGCGAGCAGTTTCTTCCGTGGGAGCGAGGTGAGAGGTCACGGCCAAATCAACGTCTTTACTATCACGTCGTTCTCGGTTAATCAAGATGGAGCCGGCGATGTGCGTCTCATCGAACGATACGGTGATTGTCGCCAGGAGAGGCCGGGGGTTCGTGGAAATCGGTTCTCGCTATCGTTGTGGTTGTCGCCACCAACTTGTTGGTCGCCAGCGGGCGGGATATCCAGCTTCGGCTGGGGCGTGATGTCGCGCTAAACGGCGAGTTGGTAGACCTCGCACGATGGCCGGACGTTGAATCACAGTTGGTTGAACGAACCGAGAAGCTGCTTCTTGGAATAGCGCCGGGAGAGGAAGACAGAGAGGAACGTCGAGCGCGTCCGCTTACACAAGCGGCGTTGTTTGCAGCATACGAGGCGCTTGTTCATGAACTGGGTTTGCCAAGGGAATGGGTCGAGCCAGCAGAGTTCGCAATTCGCTCGTACGTCTATTTCAAGGATCCTAACCCACCTGAGCCTCTTTTACTCAATAGCTTCTTTCTCGCAGACCTCGCGCTCGCTCATAAGCTGTTTGCGGAGGGCAAAGCGCCGCAGAATCTCCGACGCTATCTCGGCGCCGAGCGTCCACAGAATAGCCGGGATTTGCTACACGATACTGCCGCATTGGCGGAGGCTGTTAGCCCCGGTTTGACCCACCTCTCACGCTGGCCTGGCATAGGCCGTTCCCCGCTGGTATTACTTCAGCAAGCGGCCGTCAACCTGTCATTCCGAGAGACGAAGGCTGGTGGGTTGCTCGGTATCAATGGACCGCCTGGTACTGGAAAGACGACGTTGCTTCGAGATCTAGTTGCCGGAGTGGTTACAGAAAGAGCTGAGGCAATGGCTAAATTCGACGATCCAGAGACTGCGTTCGAGCATTCCGGGGAAAAGCGTGCAAGGCTTGTTCGAGCTGGATTCACCTCTATCGGCTGAATCCACCGTTGCGTGGGTTCGAGATGGTGGTGGCATTATCAAACAACAAGGCCGTCGAGAACGTGAGCGCAGAGCTTCCGAACCTTAGCGCCATTGCAAGCGACGCCCAGGAGCTGCGCTACTTGAAGACCCTCTCTGACGCAATGCACCAATCCGAGACCTGGGGAGCTATTGAGCTGTCTTGGTAATATGCCAGAATCGCAGCCGATTCAAGCAGATCTTTTGGTGGGACGACGACAACGGACTTAGCAATTACCTGCGGGCTGCAACGGGTTTGGCCAGAAACGTAGAGATAACCGATCCAGAAACAGGACATGTCGATCATCGAACACCACGCATTGTCGAAGCGGAACAGCCGCCATCTAGCCGAGAGGAAGCCCTCGAACGGTGGAGGAGCGCTCGGAAGCGTTTCCTGAGTGCGTTGAACCAGAGTCGTCAGTGGCAAACATGGCTGGAAAGCCTGCGCACCGATTTCGTGATTGCCTGCGTTGGCTCAGATGAAGCGAGCACCAAGGTGCAGCGCGATGCTGTAATAGAAACCGTCCACAGCTCAAGAGTGCGGAGGCAACGACGCAGCAGGCAGAGTCGAAGCGGCGCTCGCTCTCCGTGCTGTCGGCTTCCGCCATGGTTGTATCCCAGCCATGGCGCGATGGTTGACGCGAATCCACTCATGAGCGGCCAGTTGACTCATCTCCGTGCGAATCATCGGGAGCGGAGATGCAACATGCCAAAACAATTGCGGAGCGCCAGCACATCAAAGATGAACTCCTTCGGGCGTTGCTCGAACAGCAGAATACCGAAACTGCCTGGCAAGCGGCTTGCGCACAGAATCAGCAGGCGAAGCAACGACTCGCTGAAGCTCAGCAGAAGTATGGGGTTGTTCTTGCAGACGCCACATTCTTTGCGCTACTTGAAGATAAAGCACCGCGATAGACAGCACCAAGCGACACCTTGGTTTACCTCGACTGCGCAACGTTTGCGCGACGAAGTTTTCATCTCGGCTATGGCGTTGCACCGCGCCTTTATTGACGCGGCTGCCAAGCCTTTTCGTCACAACCTCGGCGCCTTGATGAACGTGTTCACGACACAGACATTGCGAGGTGCGGAGAAACAGGCGTTGCTGCCTGACTTGTGGGCCACTCTTCCTCATCGTGCCTTTTCTCGCGCCTTTGCTTCTGGCAATCGGTGCTGGGCAGCAGCGTCTTGCTGGCCATCATCGGATGGGACCTCGTACGGTATTGAGGTCTGTGGGCGCCTTTTGGGTGCGGTGCCGTTTTTGTTGGTGATCCTTCAGATCGGCCATGTTTGTGTTCCTGATCTCATGGCGTCTTCGCCTTGAAATGGATCCTGTCACTATGCGGCCCTATCGCTTAGGATCTGGTGGCTCCGCATCCTATAGCAGTGAATTCCACTCTATGTCTGGCATCGGAGTGTTGTTTGGGCTCTTCCCTCGCGTGTGGATGTATGTACATGTCTCCAACACGATAGCTTATTCCGGTCTGATGGTGTCCGCAAAATTGTCCAAATCGTCTATATCGTGTCGCTTGTGTCCTATCGTGTTATTCGAGTTCGAAGGCATGTGAGAAGAGGTGTCGAGAGGAAGGCGCTGAAGTGATGCGCATGCTACGCCTAATAATGCAAGCTGGTGCAAAGCCAGACCTTTATGTCATCACACCTTTCGTCATTGTCGCAGAACGCCTCCGTCAAATGTTACGTGAGAGCGAAGCGCTCAGAGAGTGGGTAAGTGAGGATGAGTGGACGCTGGATCAGCGAACGAATCGGCACCGTACATACAGCACAGGGACGTGAAGCTGATGCGGTCATTCTCGTACTGGGAGCACCGCACCCGACACAAACTGGGGCTCGTGGTTGGGCTGGTGCCCGGCCGAACTTACTGAACGTAGCGGTCACTCGCGCGAAGGAAGCTATTTACGTTGTCGGCAACCGGCAGCTTTGGCGTGAGGCCGGTTTATTCAGAGAACTAGATAGGCGGCTTCCATGAAGCGAATTCACATCAGCGCGGGTTGCTTAGTCCGGTTTGAACTGAGACCCGAGTTGACTTCCGCACGCCCAATGATCTAAGCCGCATGGTATAATCCCGCTCCCGATGAATAACTCGATCATCATAAAAGGGGCGCGAGAGCACAATCTCAAGAACATCGACGTGACGATCCCCCGGGACCGGCTCGTCGTGATCACGGGGCTGAGCGGGTCGGGTAAGTCCTCGCTGGCCTTCGACACGATCTATGCCGAGGGGCAACGACGGTATGTCGAGTCGCTCTCCGCCTATGCCCGGCAGTTCCTTGAACAGATGGGCAAGCCCGACGTCGATTCGATCGAGGGGCTCTCGCCAGCCATATCGATCGAACAAAAGAGCACCAGCCACAACCCCCGTTCCACGGTCGGAACTGTCACGGAGATTTACGACTATCTCCGTCTCCTTTTTGCCAGAGTTGGACGCCCCTCCTGTTTCCAGTGCGGTGAGGAAATTACGGCGCAGACGGTGCAGCAGATGGTTGACGCAATCGGCTTGCTGCCCGAGGGGAGCAAATTCCAGGTCCTGGCTCCGATCGTCCGCGGCAGGAAGGGAGAGTATCGGAAAGAACTCCTGGACATGCGCCGCGCCGGCTACGTTCGGGCCAGAGTGGATGGTCAGCTGGTTGAGTTGGGTGAGGACATCACACTCGATAAACAGAAGAAACACACGATCGAAATCGTGGTCGATCGACTGGTAATGAAGCAAGGCGACGCGTTGACCAGGCGGTTGGCTGATTCAGTGGAGACTTCGTTGAAACTCGCCGGTGGGCTTGTCGCGGTACTGACAGACAATGGGAAAGCGTCACTCTATAGCGAGAAGCTGGCCTGCATCCGCTGCGGCGTCAGTTATCCCGAAATTACGCCGCGCATCTTTTCATTCAACAGCCCGCATGGGGCCTGCCCGGCCTGCGATGGCATTGGGTACGCCATGACGCCTGGCAGTCCCGACGAGGAAGACTTCACGTTGCTTGAACCCTGCGAGGTCTGCAAGGGTGCAAGGCTGCGGCCTGAAAGCCTGTCCGTCAAGCTGGCCAAACAGTCGATCGCGGAGGTGACGCACCTCTCCGTGCGAGCTGCTGCCGACTTCTTCAGCTCGTTGAAATTCACCGAGCGCGAACTAGTGATCGCCCAGCGGATTTTAAAAGAAATTCGCGAACGGCTCGGGTTTCTCGTCAACGTCGGTTTGGATTACCTGACATTGGATCGGGCGGCCGCCACATTGTCCGGTGGAGAAGGCCAACGTATTAGGCTTGCCACGCAAATCGGTTCCGGTCTCGTCGGCGTACTCTACATCCTCGACGAGCCGTCGATCGGTCTCCACCAGCGCGATAATCGGCGTTTGCTTCAGACCTTGCTTCGCCTGCGTGACTTGGGCAACACGGTGGTGGTAGTCGAACACGATGCAGAAACCATGATGGCGGCAGATCACCTGCTGGATATGGGTCCTGGTGCCGGAACCCAGGGAGGCCAGGTCATTGCCCAGGGCACGCCGAACGACGTGATGGCAAATCCCAACTCGCTGACGGGCCAATATCTCCGCGGCACGCAAATGGTCAGGCTTCCCCGCCGCCAGCGCAAGGCCAAGGGGATGTTATCCATTGTGGGGGCCACAAAACACAATCTCAAGGGGATGACTGCAAAGATTCCGCTCGGTCTGCTCACATGCGTGACCGGGGTGTCTGGGTCCGGAAAGAGTACGCTGGTTCTCGAGGTGCTGTTCCATTCACTCTCCCAGTTGCTCTACCACAAAAAACCGAAGATCGATGGCTGCAAGGAGCTCTTGGGCGTCGACGCATTGGATAAAGTGATCGACATCGACCAGTCCCCGATCGGCCGGACTCCGCGCTCGAATCCTGCGACCTATACAGGCCTGTTCAGTTTCATCCGCGACCTCTACTCCAATCTGCCCGAGTCACGCGTTCGGGGTTACAAGCCTGGCCGCTATAGTTTCAATGTAAAGGGCGGTCGCTGTGAGGCTTGCCAAGGCGATGGGTTGATCAAGATCGAGATGCATTTTCTGCCCGATGTCTACGTAACCTGTGAGGTCTGTAAGGGTCAACGATACAACCGCGAGACGATGGAGATTCACCATAAGGGGAAGAGCATCGCCGACGTCTTGAACATGACCGTGGACGATGCCGTTGGGTTTTTCGAGCATATTCCTTTCATCAAGCGGAAGCTCGACACCCTGCATGACGTCGGGTTGCACTATGTGAAACTTGGCCAATCTGCCACGACGCTGTCCGGGGGCGAGGCACAACGAGTCAAACTTTCGCGCGAACTGTCGAAACGTCCGACTGGACGTACGATGTACATTTTGGATGAACCGACGACAGGGCTCCATTTCGCCGATGTGCAGCGGCTGCTGGATGTGTTGGACCGGTTGGTCGAGGCGGGCAATACCGTGGTGGTGATCGAACATAACCTGGACGTGATCAAGAACGCGGATTGGATTATCGATCTTGGACCGGAGGGTGGCGATCGAGGTGGTGAGATCATAACCGAAGGACCTCCTAGGGACATCGCAAAATCAAAACGGTCATATACGGGACAAGTATTAAAAGAAGCGGGGGTATAAGTGTCAACCGCCGATCCTGACCGATCAAACTGTACCAACGTATCGGGAGTAAGGCCGCTCGGCACATCGGATCGTCATAGCCCATCTTTTCTCGAACAAACCTCAACATCATCGCTCCACTTCGATCTTCTTCAGCCCTCCGGCCGCGAGCACAGAGCGTCCTGAAAAGGACATCTTGTCCATATCTCCAAACATGTGAACGTTCACGAATTTGCCCACCCAGCTGTATTGTCGGCGGATGAAACGTCTCACTCAAAGCTGAATGACGCGCGACCGGTCTCCTCAGAATTTCCGCCGTTTCGCATTACAGATTGTGAGGTTAGAGTCGATTTTTAATCTTGCCATAGATTTGGCCCGTCAATTGCCAAGCCTTTCACTTCATGATGTTCAGGAGAATGTGAAGAGGAATGACTCTTTAAAAGATCAAAACTAGGGGAAATCCGTATGCCGCGATCAATCGGAGGCAAATAGACTGACATTACGGCTTGGCTCCTGAGGTCAATGGGGGGAGACCTCGCGATGAAATTGAGAGACGAGTGGGGGTTGGACGTTGCAATGATCACACGAATGAATGAAATGAAAGGAGTAATACCATGACCATGACGCGGTTCCTGTTAAACGTAACCATAATGTTGGCATCGGCCTCACTCATGACCGGTTGCCAAACGATGTCCCAGACAGAAGATGCTCGGATCAGTGCTGCGATCAAAGGCCAACTAGCGGAAGAACACTTCGATCTTGGGCGCATAGGAGTAGATACGGGAAATGGGCAGGTCTACTTGAGCGGGGTTGTGCCTTCTTCCGATCAGAAGGCGCGAATTGAACAGATTGCTCGTACAACGCTGTCAACTTCCTCCGTGGTCAATGGTTCGGTGATCAATCGGTTGCAGGTGGAACCGGTCGTCTCCGATGCTGCCATAACCTCTTCGGTCAATGGACTGCTTACGACTGATCGAATGATCAATGCTTCTCAGATCGGTGTACAGACGCGGCAAGGTATCGTCAGCTTGAATGGAGTTGTCCCGTCGCCAGATCAGAGGCAACGGGCGGAACTTCTTACCCAAGAGGTCAAGGGGGTCCGACAGGTGGTCAATAATCTTCAGGTTGCAATGTTGACTCCATCACCAAGCCTCTCCTCGCCGATTCAGAATGATCCGATGATCACAGCGGCGATCAAGGAGAAACTCATGTCTGATCGAGTCGCAAATCTTGCACGAGTACATGTGGATACTTCGGAAGGGATCGTCTATCTTAACGGAGCGGTGCCCTCGACTGATCACAAGCTGCGGGCTGAGCAGGTCGCCCGCGATGTTAGAGGAGTTGTCCAGGTCGTAAATAATCTGCAGGTGCAGCCGTAAGCGCGTGCAGCCTCTCCTGATTTCTGTCGAGGGCGAGGGCTGGACAAGGTCTCTGAGTCGTCGGATTACACCGTAAGGAGGTGTTCACTGATGGAATTGGAGCCTATCAAAAAAGGTTGCTCGGCTGGGTGCGGCAGAGTGGCGCTCCTGGGTGTTCTGGCCATGACGGGATTGATGGCGATCCTGGAGCCGCATCAAATTGGAGATCCGAAACCGGCGCCCGGGCCGACGCCTCCTTCTCCGTCGCCTTTGCCCCGACCGTCTCCACAGCCGGGAGGACCGGGGCCGACAGATCCGTCGCCGCCGCGACCGATTCCCCCTTCTATCATCGCTCCATGAGGGTGAAAAGATCGGGATGGGCCCACAGCAGCGGATCGACGGGATTATCGTCGATCCGGCGAGCATCGACCAAATCATCATCAGCCTTATGGCTGGCAGGGATGATCGAATTGTTGGGTCGAAATATTTAAAAGGAAGAATTATGATGTACGATAGCGGCGTATGCAGCTAGGTGGCCAACAGTTAATCAGTAAGGGCTTGAGATGACATCAGAGGAGTTTTGCTTGATCTCACGGACCATCCATGAGCCATCAGACGGAAATGGTGGGATGCCTGTCCGATGGGACCACGGGCCCGGTACATAGTATGCCGTCAATACATGCTTGAAACCGGTCGCCAGTTCTGCAGCGAAAAATCTGGTCTCTCAGAAGAGCGGCGCAGGTCTTGTATTGAGCAGATTCGACCATGCGGCGAATCAATTGTGTGATTAACTCAGGCTTGGCCACACCCGCCCGTACATACTCTCCCGCCCCAAATCGTCGAATGTAATCCACCATCAGATATTGATCGAGATTCATCGGGATCCCTAACACCGGTGTTCCAGCTGCGAGGGCCTGATAGACAGTTGCGCTGCCTCCATTACACACTACGAGGTCGGCTCTGCTTGCCGCCTGCATGCCTGGCAGGTAATCCGCAACCAAGACAGAGCCATGTACGCCGGCGATGGTCTCTCGGTCGGCTGTGGCCATCAAAACCTGCCATCCCATCGATGCAAGTGAGTGCGCCACCATCTTTGCCAAAATTCCTTTTCCTGAAGTTCCCATCGTGACATAGGCGGTCCGAACATTGTCGCGTAGCGATGACCACCAATATGGCCGTCTGCCAAAAGACCACACGACTGGCCCAATATAGTGGTGGTGAGGCGCCGGATTAACCATCGGAACCACTTGAGGCAAGTCGGCGTACAAGGTGTAATCCGCCTCTGAAAAGACGTGAGCGAGGTCATGCCCCACCGAGGGCAGACCATAATCCCGGCGTACCCTATTGAGTGCAGATGCATGGTGTGCGAACACGAAGGGGCGCATGAGGCTAAAGAGTCCTTGGGCTAGGCGAGGGCCAAACCGCTCGGTAATCGGCAATTCAGGAACGAGGAAACGCGGGCGGGCATAAGGGCTCCAATACGCATTCGTCACCGTCGCGTAAGGGACGCCTGATAATCGGGCGCTCACGGACAGCGACAGGCGGAAATCTCCAACCACCAGGTCGGGCTCCCATTCGGTCATCACCCGAAGATCTTCTTGTACGTACTGGCGAAGCTCCATAGTGGTATAGAGGGGATTGCCGTTAGCAAGGCGATCGTGAAACACATCGCTCTCGATGGAGCGAATGGTGTGGACGGGGAAGCCCAATTCATCAAATAGGGAGAGATATCTGGGATCGCAGACGAGATGGACTTCGTACCTCGCGGAATCCAACGATTGAGCCAGCGTAACCGCTCGCGCCATATGCGCCAGACTGACGGCTTCCGCAAAAATGAGAAGACGGCGTCGCCGCGGTTCCCTCGGCCAATGCCACGCTCCAATGGAAGGAGGACGAATCGGCAGATTCACCCTTCGCTGTCGACTCTTCAAAAAAGCGGCAGGGTCGAGCCGGCTACCCACTAGCTTTTTTTCGCCACCATCGCTGTGATCCGCGCGATGTCCCGTACTGATCGGGAGTGATACATCCCTCTGCGATTTCGTCATCGATCAGCCTCGTCGTTGTTTGTGGCGAAGCGCGACCTCTGTCGCAAAAGCGTCGAGCCTGTCCTGCGGCAGTTTTCCGGTTAGATTTCGAGGGAGAGCTTGCACGAGGTGCAAAGGGCGTGGAAGAAACAAGGGGTCGATGCGCTTTCGCAATTCCGCCTGTATCGCGGAGGCCTTGAGGTCGGGAGCGACGACGAAGGCCGTCAATCGAGCGCTAGCCTTTCGGTGCCGGTCAGGCCAGTAGAATGTCCCATCCACCACGCCGTGAATACGGGCCAACGTTGCATTCAACGCTGCCAGGGAGGTGCGTTTCCCCGCGATTTTGACTAGATCATAGCTGGGTCCGTGCAAGATGAATTCTGTCTGACTCTGCACCATTATCCGATCGGCCAGCCGGAGAGGCTGGCCCACATGGCCCCCGCTCACCCATGCGGCATCGCCCTCCTGCCACAGCCGAAGTCCTGGAGAAACGGTCCAGGCGTGGGCCATAGTCGTCCGTCGCGATCCGATCACCCCACCTTCGGTACAGCCATACATCTCGCGAACCGGAACATTCCAGAGATCTTCTGCCTTCCTTGCCAGCGAGCGGGCAAGCGGCATCGTTGCCGAGATAGTCCCTTCGAGCCCTGGTAGAGCAATTCGTTGTCCGACATAGGCTCGCAAATGGACTGGTGTGGTCATGAGCCAGGCTGGATGCCCCATCGTTTCCAAAACCTCCCTGATATCGGCCGGCAAAATGGGATGCCCGGCATAGATGCTCCAACCACATTGCAGCGGCAGCATGATGGTGGTTTCCAACCCGTACATATGCTGTGCCGGTACCGTACCCACCACCACGGACGAACCTTCTCCGATGCCGAATTGGCGTTTGAGCGCCTGAGCTCCTTGTACGAGTGAGCCCCAGGTCTTTGCATGGGCCCGTGGCAATCCGCTGCTTCCCGAAGTAAAAACTATGGCAGCAACCTGATTGGAAGGTATGGTGGGGATGTCATCTCTTTGGGCGATACCCGGGACGTCGTCAGGGATACGACATGAGAGGATGTCCGATGGGATATCCTCATGGTCCGCCAGGATGTAGCAATCCGGATACCGCTCCTTGAGCTGACGTAATACCTCTGGTGCGCTGCAAGTTGGCAGCAGGCTGATATGTTGAGAGATCAGGGCGGCGGCAAATGCGATTAAGAAATGATATCGATCTCTGCACAGGTTGATTGCATGACCCTTGGCGGGTAGACGGGAAGCGAGATGCCGCACCGAAGTCAGAAAATCCCTGGACCGTAAAAACATTACCATTCCGCCTGGCGATAGAGTCTTCAAGACTAGTATGAGTCAGTATCGGGAAGCGATCAAGGGCTGTCTGAGAATAGGTGGGTCTTTTTCTGCCAACGAAGAGGGTGTCCGTTGCAGGGTATGACCATGCGGGTCATGTGATTTTCTGCCGCTTGATGTGGGCAGTCATGGCCTGTAGCGAAACAAAGGCAGCGCGGTCTTCCGATCGCAGATCGACCCCGCATTTTCTGGATATCGACAGGACGATTTCCAGCATGTCGATCGAATCCAATCCGAGTCCGTCTCCGAACAATGGCGCTGCAGGGTCGATATCTTGAGGCGCTATCTCCAGGTGCAACGTCTCGATGATCAGCCGTGCGAGCTCGTTTTCCGAGATCGCATTGACTGTCTGTTCTTGTTCTACTTGTATGGACATGGCTGTGAAGCCTCACCGCGCTGCGCTTCCGCCCCCTACGGTTTCGTCCCGACGGACCGCACGACGGAGGGCGGCTCGCATGATTTCAGGTGCGCTGTCGTAAAAGGCCTTGTTTTCCAAGGAATCGCCCTTTACAAGCATGCGTTATTACAAAGCTTTGCGTTCTTCAGAACCGGACTTGACCACTTTCCCTGTGCAGATGTAGTCGTACGTGTAGATCCAAGCGATTGGTCCGTTCGCGGCTTCATGGTGCATATCAATGAGTCTGACCTTGACCTTCAGTTGGTTCGCGTCTTCTTTCAAGTTCTCAATGCAACTCTGTGGGGAACGCCCGCTTGAGACAACCTTCTCAATCTCGTCAGACTCGAAGTTTGGAATGGTGTAGTGGGGACCACAGCCAGCCAGCAGAACAATAGGAATAAGGGAAAGCCAATAGCGTCTCATGGAGATCCTCCCGTTACACACGTGGTTGTTGTGATCCCTTCGTAACGCATTCTTGTCAGAGTCTCTGTCTTGTCAGCACTGGGAGAATCCCGAGCTGGCCGGTTAACGCACCCCAGCGTAAAGGATTACATCATCGGCAACGACACTTGCAGTGATTGGGTCTCCGCAATACAATGCGCCGCTGACGGTTTCGATTATTCCCATATCCTGGGAGAAGCCTGTGCCGAGAAAAATGTCCCCAACGCCGCGCCGAAATTCCGCCGACGGGTCACAGAACGCTCAGGATTTCGAAAAGCTTGGCATGTTTTATCTCGGTCGTCCTTACGATCTAGCTGCCAAGCAGGCAAAGCCCGGATGGCTGCTTTACGACTCAAAAGACTTAGTGACCCATGCGGTCTGCGTCGGCATGACCGGCAGCGGCAAGACTGGTCTCTGTCTCGGGCTCCTCGAAGAAGCGGCAATCGATGGCATTCCCGCCATCGTGATCGATCCAAAAGGGGATCTGGCGAACTTGATGCTGACGTTCCCGCAGCTCCGCGGCGAAGACTTTGCGCCCTGGATCAATGAAGACGACGCGCGCAAGAAGGGTCTCTCTTCGGACGATTTTGCGACGCAACAGGCGGAGCTATGGAAGAAAGGTTTGGGCGACTGGGAGCACGAAGGGGAGCGAATTCAGAGACTCAAAGATTCAGTCGATTTCGCCATATATACCCCGGGAAGCAACGCGGGGATACCAGTTTCAATTCTTGAAGTCGTTCTGCCGCGCCGTCTCACGGAAATCCTGGACGATGTCAGAACTGCTGCGCGAGCGGATTAGCGCCACGACCACCAGTTTGCTAGGTCTGATCGGAGTGGACGCTGATCCGATCAAGAGTCGCGAGCACATCCTGCTCTCCACGATGCTGGACCAGGCATGGCGGAAGGGGCAGGATCTCGATCTGGCCACGCTCATCGAGCAGATTCAAACGCCACCTCTGTCGAAAGATGGGGGTGCTCGATCTCGACTCGTTCTATCCCTCGAAGGATCCGATTCGCACTGGCGATGCAGCTAAAATCCTGCTCTAGCCGCGCCGGGGTTTGACCGCTCTGGCTCGAAGGGGAAGCGCTGGATGTCGGCCAGATGTTGACATAGTCCGGCAGGCAAACCGAGAGTCGCTATTTTTTCCATCGCGCACTTGAGCGATGCGGAACGGATGTTCTTTGTGACCTTGCTCTTAAGCCAGACCCTTGGCTGGATGAGAGGGCAATCAGGGACGACCAGCCTGCGAGCCATCCTCTATATGGACGAGATCTTCGGCTACTTCCCCCCTGTGGCGAATCCTCCGTCGAAAGCGCCGTTGCTGACTCTTCTCAAGCAGGCACGGGCCTATGGCCTCGGAGTCGTGCTTGGCCACGCAGAACCCTGTCGATTTCGACTATAAAGGGCTGGCCAACACCGGCACCTGGTTTATTGGACGACTCCAAACCGAGCGCGACAAGGCGAGGGTTCTAGAAGGGCTCGAAGGGGCTGCCGCCAGCTCCGGCAAGAAATTCGATACAGCAAAGGATGGAACAGCTTTTGGCCGGACTTGGGAACCGGGTCTTTCTGCTGAACAATGTGCATGAAGATGCGCCGGAGGTTTTTCGAGACCAGCTGGACGTTCTCATATCTGCGAGGGCCACTGACGCGGACGCAAATCAAAGCTTCTGATGGATCCCGTAGAGCGAGAGATCTTAGATCGTAAGGGGTAAGAAGGAGAGCGCGAAGCCGGAATCTTTCGGACACCATCAGCCTCAGGCTTCACGCCTCAGGCTCACGCCTCGCGCCATTGCTTCCCCCCGATGTGCCGCAACAGTTCATTCCTATTCGTGGGACACAGCCCGGCGGCAGCCTATTGATCTATCAGCCGATGCTATTAGGAGGGGCACAAGTCAGGTTCTCCGACAGTAAAGCAGGTATCGATGTCACCGAGGATGTCACGGTGCTGGTCCCGATTACAGACGGAGCAGTGCCGGTGGATTGGGATCATGCTGCAGAGGTCGCACTGGCTCTATCTGATCTGGAGCAGGTGCCGACGGAGCGCGCGCAGTTTGCGAATCTTCCCGTAGCTGCTGGTAAGGCCAAGAGTTACGAAGCCTGGAACAAGGATTTTTCCGGTTGGCTTTTTCGCAATCAGAAAGTCGATCTCTTCAGAAGTCCCAGCACGAAAGAGGTCTCCAAGCAGGGCGAGTCGGAACGTGATTTCCGTGTTCGACTCCAACAATCGGGGCGGGAACAACGTGATACACAATCAGAAAGTCTCCGGCAGAAATACGCGCCGAAGATTGCCACGCTCCAAGACCGCATCCGCCGGGCCCAGCAAATGGTCGAACGGCAACAGACCGAGTCCCGATCGAGCCAGGTACAGGCGGCGATATCGGTGGGCGCCACGATTTTGGGTGCGTTCCTCGGGCGCAAGACGATCAGCGCGACCAACATTGGAAAGGCGACGACCGCGATCCGCGGAGCAAGCCGTGCGATGAAGGAATCACAGGACGTGGGGCAGGCCGAAGACAATGCATCCGCACTCCAGCAGCAGTTGACCGATCTCGAAGCGCAATTCAAGGCTGAGGCCGAGTCGCTGGCAACAGCGACTGATCCTCTCACAGAGAAACTTGAAATCCTCTCTCTCAAACCCACCAAGTCCAACATCGCTGTGAAACTGGTTGCCCTCGCCTGGACGCCGCACTGGCAGGATACGAAGGGCATGTCCAGTCCCGCATGGCGGTAGCGGAGCATCGAGAAATTGCGGCACCGATATTCAGGCGCGCGGGTTCTCGCTACGGTCTCGCAGCGCTTCAAACATCTGACCGATGGCAGGGTGTGAAGTCGGCAGTGCCGTCGTGAAGACTTCTTTGGCAATGTGTTCCCCAAGCCGCCGGTACGATTCGAATTGGGATTCGTCAAAGAACTGGTCCATCGTGGGCTCATGTGGAAAGCACTCGTGGTTACTCGCATATTCCAGAACGTCCACCGGCTCTTCTCCGGTGAGTGACGGTTTCAGGTAGATGAGGATGCCATCCTCCGCCCGAGAGTCCACGCGGCTATAATGGATCGTGCCGATCCCATGGTGTCCTGAGGTGTGGCTGGTTGACTCGTGCCGCCTCAGCCGTTCCAGGTTGATATCGATATCGATACCCAGGTCAACGCGGATTTTCCTGATGGCATTTCCTAGGTCTTGAAACGCGAAATCAGGATCGGCGCCTGCGTCGCTCACGAGAATGCAATGGCAGCGGCGCAGCACCATTTCGTATAGGCCCAGATTGTCGAAGTGGCCTCCATCCGACAGGTAGACATACGGGCTGTCCGCTTGCGTCAGCCCGAATGCCTCCGCGAACAATGGGCCCACGGCAAATTCTGGGCATGCCCGATCGTAGGTTCGTGCGCCTGCGTCGCCGGGATTACCCAGCCACCAGCCCAGCCGAACGTTAAAGAAGGTGAGCAAGAAGGCGACGGTAGGCGATGAGTGGTATCCCATATTGGGGCTCGCAGCCGCGCCGGAGATGGCCATAGCGGTTCCGATCGTAATGGCCTTTCCAACTCCATGATTGGTCCCGTACCGGAAAGATGAGCGATAGCCCAAGTCACTCGCAAAGCTGCCGCAATGCAGCGGTGAGGCAGTAAACGACTGTGCCTTTCGCTGCTGCCACGCGAGATTGCTGCCATGTACCAGGTTGAGCGCGATGTTAATGACGTGAAACGGCTTAGGTATCGGTTGGCCGGGCGGCGCCAGGTCATGCATCTGCACATTGTCATCGGGATCGAAGCCGGTCAGGAGATTGGGGGTCCGTTTCACGCCATATAGGTCCAGTCGGGAGGCGCCAAGGTATGCGCGGATTAAGCGGTTGCGATACATGGAATGGAGTGAAAATTTATTGATATTGATCACGAAGGCCATGCCGCAGCCGAGAATTGCCAGAGCGAAGCTCGCCTCGACCAGCAACCAGAAGGGTGCATTGTGAATGACGTTCGCATGACCCCACGGGTCGCTCAGCATCTGGAGGCCGATTGACCGGAGATCAACCGCTGAAACACCGTGCAGGTGGGCCAAGACCTTCAGGAGCCAACTCGTCCCGAGTGCCAGCAATGTAAGCAAGAACACAATAAAGACAGGGGTTGCCAGCTTGACCGCGTAGTCAGCTACTTTTATCGATCGCCTGTTCCTTAGGCCAGTGGTGGCAGTGGTGCGTGAACTGAACCCCAGCACAAGGGCGATCACACCAGAGAATCCGCCGAGAGAGGTGATCACGGTAGGCATGAGGGCCAGAAGGCCAGGCCCGAACATCACCAACGACGCGGTTGCGGCCCACACACCTCCTGCCAGTAAGACCCACGAACCGGATCGTCCCCACCATTCACGGTCATCATCGTCGGTGTATCGGCTGGCGATGCCGACGAACAGGGTGGCGGTGAGGAGAAACATGGCCAGGATCCCCGGAACTCCGAAACAGGCATACCACTCGGCAAAACTCGATACCGGCATCTCCGACGGCATCCCTGCCAACACCGACCAGAGGAAGAATCCGCCCAGCGCACCGGTGCCGGCGATCGCCAGCATTTCAACGAACAACCAGCGGGTCAGCTGCTTGAATCGACGTAATAACAGCGCTGGGAACAGCCAGCTGAGCATATGGATCAGGACTGCTCCAATGATGAAGGTTTCGCGGCTGCCGAGCCCATCGAGGGCTAGTTGATGCAACGTGCCACCGGCGTTACGAAACCAGGCCCATGTGGTTGTGAGCAGCAAGACACTGAGCACCGTGGGGGTAAGAGATAAAGTCAGGAACCACTTCTGGGATTCAAAGCATTTCCACTTTTGCTCTTCAATCGGTTCCTTGATCTGTTCTGGGCGGGACGGCTCAAGACTCGGCCTGTAGAGATGAAGGTAGCCCAGGGCGATCACGATAAGTACCAAACCGGCATAGAAGAGAACCTTCATGAGTGATCCAGGCAGACCCATGTCCGATAGGTTCCACCGGACGAGGGCGACCATGAGTCTTGGTATCATCAGTCCGACAATCAGAAGAGGGAGCAGGACCATCCAGTTGAGGAGCAGGTTGCGCAGGTAGGTCCCGATCAGCGTCCAGGAGTCTGCGGAGAGTAGCCCCAACCGTGGGCTGAGAAAATTGCTGTATCTGCGGAGCCATGTGACCGGCTGGGGCTCCGTGTCCAGTGGCCCCTGTGGCGGCCGTCGAAGTTCTTCCGCGACACCCGCGACACCTCGTGGGTGCCATTTGATCCATGCCGAGAGCCAACTTCCGATGTAGCCGCCCCCCGAGACAGTTGAGAGATAGTCGAACCGCTCAAGAAGGTTGGTGCGCGCCAGCCCTTGCAGCACCCCAAGGCCAAACGTGGCGCTTCGGATTCCGCCGCCGGAGAGGCAGAGTGCCGTACGCTTGCCGGGTAACTTGTGAATCAGGGCGTAAGTCTCAGCCAGGAGAGCTTCTTCGGAGATGTGCGGGTCAGAGGGATTCGGAAGGGGACCGTGCAGACGTTCGTATTCTTCCCGCAAAACCTGCGAGAGAGGAAGGGGAGCTGTAACGTTGGCGGTATTGAACACGGCCACCTCCCATTCTTAGTCCCGCGAGCTCGTCTGCCGCATCTCCATCGACTTCACGAAATCCGTGCGACGGTCGCGTACATCGTGGAACCTCGATTCTGCCTCACTGGGACGCTTGAATGAATTTCACGATCCGATCCCGATGCTTCTCGACAACCTTTTGTGCAGCCTTGATCAACAAGGCTCCTTGACAAGGGCTCTTGATCTTGAAGAGGGTTGGGAGATGCCTGACCGCCTCCTTGATTGCTTCTGGTTTTACATCGGATAAAAAGTCCTCCCGGCAGACATCCGGCAGGTCTTGATAGCCGGTCCACTCGGCATCCGTGTGTTTGAGTACCTCGATTCTCAGATGAGCAAAGTCCGGCAATACGACTCCCTCGGTCCGAAGGCTATCCCACAACATCATCTGGTAGGCATTCGCTCGTTCCTCCATGATGCCGACGATACGCGAGGGATCGTCCTTGAACACCTCAAAACCCTTCTCGCTGTTATCCAGCTCGGCCGCATTCGCATCGAAGGGGAATGAGGTGTCGATGACGATGATCAATGCTTTTCTTGGAGAGCCCTGGGGGAGCTTCTTCAAAAAGAGAGTCGTGAGAGATTCCGTGCCCAGGTTGTCGAAGAGACCCCCATCGCCGATGTGATGATAGGGGGGTTTATCATTTACGCTATAGGTTACTGGTCCCACCACAGGGGGAAAGGAAGCTGAGGTTGCGACCGCCAGGGAAAGCCGCAGATTCTCATGATTGGCGCCGATTTGCTCGAACGTGAGCGGGAGGAATTGCTTCTTGGCCCTCTCCAGCCCTTGCTGGATGATCGCTAACCCTTCGGGTGTGACCGGTACCGGTCGATTGGGTTTCTTCAGCTCTTTAATCAGCAGTTCGAGAAAATCATAATCGAACTCGCTGGCCGGTAGCGTGGTGAGCGCAAAGCGCTGGCCGGAGTTGTACAGCGTTCCGTTCAGGATCACCCGGGGGCTGTCGCCGCGCTGTTCGCGCGCATAGAGCTGGGAGAACGTCATCTCTTCGAAGAAGTTGCTGTCCCAGACCTCAGAAAATGAGTAGGCGAATTTGGTGGGGTTGAACGCTCTGAAGAACAACAGTTGCCGGACCGCCGCGCGGGTCTGAAAATCCATCTGCATGGCTGCCTTGAAGTCGGAAAAGAAATTCCGGTACGTCGGCGAGAGTCCCTGTTCACTCAGCATCGGAACAGATTTCAAAGGCTTCTTCACCACATAGTAGGCCGTAGCCAGGCTCCCTCCGGAGACGCTGGACATATGGGTCACCGTTTCCAACGCACTGTGCTCCTTTCCCTCCCGCGTGATGCGGATGTCGGCCAGGGCTTCAAGCGCACCAGCGGCGAATGTGGCAGCTCGACTACCGCCACCGGAGACCGCTAATCCAACAAGCACGTCCGGATCAGGGAGTGGTGCAAACTGGGGAGAGTTAGTCTGAGCTGGAAGCGTGTAGACCTTGGCAAAACATCCCGTCAGGAGGAGCGTGAGCCCCAGTCCCAGCGCGAACAGCACATTCATGATGGTAGCCTCCTCTGAAAATCGATGATAAGCCCGTTCTTGCTGTTATCGTGTCGCGGCGGAAGCCGCCCGCCCGCTGTTCGTGGCCTCGGGCACATCCGCTGAAAGGGGCTTCCCCTTCGTGACTCGGTAATAACAGAAGGCTTCGTGCTCGGCTAGTTTTTTGGCGATAACTCCACCAGCTGTTTCTGCGGCGGCAGCCACGGTCTCGTTGTTTGTCCCGAACACTCCGGCTCCCCGAACCGCTTTGCCGACGGTCGATGTGACCACTGCTTCGGCGAGCATCGCGTCACGTGCCACGCGTGAAAACTGATCGTACGAAATGGGTGGATGGTCTGGGTCAATGCGCGGGTAGGCGCGTGCATCATGACCCCATGTTACCTTGAGCGCGGTGGCTTCCTGAGGAGCCGGGACTCTGAAGGCGGCGTCCATGAGGGCTTCTAAAAAGATCCTCACCAGATCAGATGCCACGCGTCGTGAGTCGACCGAACTCGCATGGAAGCGAACAGTTGGCTCCTGCTTCACCGGGTCCATAGAGACGGTGATCTCCGAAGAAAGCCCGGGAAAAGCGAATGCATTGCCATTGCGGTCGACGAATCCAGCTGATACCACCTTAAACACTCCTTGGAGCCCAGATCCTGTCTGCGTGGGCTGCGTACGGAATTGGATGTCTCCGAAATATGCCTTGTTATAGGCGAGAAGGAGTTGGGCAAACAGGGAACTGTCCTGGGCCAATCGGTCTTCGTCGATCCGGAATCGAGCATGGAGGCGTTTCCCCATTTCGCCGATGCGGATGAGACGGCCAATGTCGATTTTCCTCTCTGTCGGATCATCCATGTCACGGATCAAGTCGAGCAGCACGCGGATGTCCTCATCGGCCTTCAGTTCGGGACTCTCGGCCACTGCCGTTTCGACCGCAGGCAGGGCAGGTGCTGCGGACGGAGCTTGCCCACTGGCAGGTATTGAGGGAGCGGCGGGCGCACTTTCGGTTGCTTGATCCTGGTAAGCCTGCCGACTGCAGCGTAGGAATTGTTTTGCAAGCTCGGCGTCCCCCTTGACCTTCTTATAGAACCCGGATTGTTCGTTCAGCTGCAGGATAGGTGAGGCGCAACCGGCCAAAAAGATGACTATTGCGATGGCGGTTCGAGGCAAGACAATTGAACAATGCATGAAACACCTCTTTCTTTCATAGGCCGAGGGCAGAAACGTCAGTAGAGTTTTCACCACCCTGTGACTGCAGCATGAGATGAAAGAGCAACTGGTATGCCGAAAATAATTGCGCGAGCACAACAGAAGAAATCAGTCTAAGTTCGTCTATGCAGGAAGAGGGATTTAGGTCTCAAGATCAAATTAGATTCACGCGGTATCGATTCCGATACTGAGCCTAATGTTTCTTGTCCTTCTGCATGATTTTATCGGTCCATGCAAGGAGGATGGCGGAGCTGAGGAAAGTCATATGGATAAAGATCTTCCATTTGACGTGTTCGGGGTTTTCATTCGCGATGTCGACGAATGATTTTAGAAGATGAATGCTGGAGATGCCGATCAGTGAAGCGGCGAGTTTAATCTTGATGGTGCCGGGGTCGATGTGTGTCAGCCAATCGGGTCGATCGGGATGGCCCTCTAAATCCAATTTGCTTACGAAGGTGGCGTAGCCGCCGATGATGACCATCGTGAGCAAGTTCGCCACCATCGTGACGTCGATCAGCCCCAGGACTCCCAGCATGAAGATGGTCTCTTCGTGCTGATTGATGTGCCGGACCATCTCCCACAGTTCGATGAGAAATTTGTACGCGTACAGCAGTTCGGCCACGATCAAGCCGCCGTAGAGTGGGGCTTGAATCCACCGGCTGGCGAACACGACGGTCTCAAATACGTGCTCGATGCGGCTTATGGGAGAGTGGCCTTGCTTGATCGGTATGGGTTGTGAATGATCGGAATGACTCACGGCGCGCTATCCTAGTCGGCGAGGGTGCGACCTGTCAATTCGGATGACCGTGCTGAGTTCATGGAGGATTCGACGGGGCTTGCAGTGAACCGTCGATCACTCATCGCGCGTGGCGAAGGGGGAGTCCAACGATTCGATTTGGCTCCGGGGCGCACAAAGGAGGCGTACGGCGTCGATCATCTTGTGACTCTCCGTGGCCTTGTCAAAAAATAAATCGGCCTCGACGAGAGAGCAGGGCGTCTTATCCCCGCGCGCGGGGGCGTCTGTGACAATGAAGATCGTAGGTGGAACCATCAGTTTCCTGATGTGTTCAAGAACGCCGATGCCGCTGCCGGCTTGGAGTGAGGAATTCAGGATCGCGATATCCGGTTTGCGATTCAGAATCATCGCTGTGGCCTCTTCGGAGTCCGATGCTTCTCCCACCACTTCTACGCCGGTGATTTTCTCAAGGCGTCTCTTGAGGCTGTCACGAAAGCGGGCATCTGCGTCGGCTAGGACGATGGTCATACGATGATCTCAACTCGGATCATGCGTGGTTTTTGGCGGGATGCTGAAAAGGCCCGCCCGGCGTGCGGCACAAAGTACTGCCTTGCCTGTTCTCTTGATGCGACGTTGCGGGAGGGCCTTTCTTGACCGTCCTGCGTGCCATTCCGCTGATCGCTCTGAGGCGTACAGGCCATCGAATTTCTAACATGCGAGAACAGTGTTTTCGTATCGTGGATCGAAAGGAAACGCAATCGGCTGAAGCCACACGCGTTGTAGGAGGAGTCTGACAACGCACTGATTGTCATGTAGGTGGGGCGGTTCCAGCCGGCGCAGATATTCCCAATAACCCGTAGACCATTCGCGCACAGGTGAATCTTCGTTGTGGCTATTCAACCACATGGTGATCGAGAGCATAGCGGATCAGTTCGGCAGTGGTCGTTAGTTGCAGCTTGTCCAGGAGACGGGCTCGATAGGTACTGATGGTCTTGATGCTGAGAGTGAGGGACTGTGCGATGTTCTTGACGGACTGGCCCCGGGCCAACAATACAAGAACTTCGAATTCTCGCTCAGACAATGTGTGATGGGCTGGGACTGGTGGGATTCTTGTTCAGGTTGCCAGCCATGCACTCTCCGAGGGAGGCAGTGACATACATGCGGCCTGTCAGGACCTGCTTGACTGCCCTGGCCAGCTCTTCTGGTCCCGTCTGTTTGGTGAGATAGGCCATAGCCCCGGCACGGAAGGCACGAACGGCGTATTGCTCCTCGGGGTGCAGGCTCAAGACCATGAGGGGGAGGTGGGGTGCTGTGCCGTGTAACTTGCACAGAAGTTCCAAGCCACTCTGATCGGGAAGGCTGATATCGACGATTGCCAGGTCCCAAGGCTCCCGCTGCACCGCGGCAATCCCTCCCTGGCCGGTATTGGCTTCACCGACCTCGATGTGAGGGAATACTTCCTTGAGGATGTGTGTCACCCCGCGGCGTACCACCTCGTGATCGTCGATGACGAGAATCTTCAATCTCTGGTTCCATTCACTTGGTGAAGCACTCCGCGACCGGTATGGAGGCGTAGGCCGTGGTTCCGACCCCGGACGTTCCTGCGATATGAAAGCGGCCTCCCAGCAGAGAGGCTCGTTCCTGCATTCCACGAAGGCCAAAGGAATGAGGCAGGGTCATCCTCTCATGGGTGATGCCCTTCCCATTGTCTGTCACTTCTAACGTCACAGAGCTGTTCTCCTGGTACAACCGTATGCGTACGTGCGAGGCGGCGGCGTGACGCATCGCATTCGTCAGCAATTCCTGTGCGATCCGGAACAACGCGGTAGACACTTCGGACGACAGTGCTACGGATGGCAACTCCGGGGCCACGTCCAGCGCACACTCCGCGCCCGTGCGACGGTGGAACGCCGTTGCAAGACATTCCAACGCCGGAACCAGTCCGAGGTCATCCAGCATCGCGGGGCGCAGGGCTGCCGCTGTGGCGCGGACGGACTCCAAGAGTACATCGACCGATCCAGACATGGCCTGGACTTTGTTCAGTAGATCCTTGTCCCCGGTCGGTGCAGGCGATTGCGTGAGTTTCATGCCACACCACGCCAGATCGAATTTCAAGCCCGTCAAGGCCTGCCCGAACTCGTCGTGCAACTCGCGTGCAATTCTGCGCCGTTCCTCCTCTGCTGCTGTCTGCGCCCGGCGAGCCTCGCTGCGAATCCTGGCATGGGCCAGCCGGAGCTTCTCTTCCGCCTGGGTATGTGGGGCGACGGCAGTACCGATGGCCATGAGCCCGGTCAGATGCCCGTGAGTCTCCAGTACGCACGAGATATTCCATGAGAGCATCGTCTGTGATCTCGTGCGTGACTGGAGAGGGCTCTCAAATCCCCTCGATTCGATCCCGGTGGCGACTCGGGCGAGCTCGGCCAGGAACGGCTCACGCGCCTCCTTCGGAAGGCACAGTTCCACATAGCTGCGTCCCAATGCAGCGTCGGCCATCCAGCCGGAAAGCGTTTCGGCCGCGCGATTCCATCCCAGAATGATGGATTCAGGCGAGAGAAGCAGGATTGCACTGTTGGATGCCTCCAGGAGTGCGCGATAGCAATGGTCAATCGGTTCCCCTGGGAGGGTGGGCGACGCCGGGAATCGTATTGTCCCGGTCCTGTTGCTCTTGCTCACGGCCTGACTTGGAACGTGAGACGCGGTGGCCCTGACAGGATGGGTGCGCAGGTGTTTCATGCTCTCGTGAGTATCGGCTCAAGGTAGACATCAGCGGTGATGCATGTGCCTCGGCCCGCTGTGGATTGGATGTCAAGTCGCCCGCCGATCTTTCGAATCCGATCTTCCATATGCGCGAATCCAATGCCCTTCGTGTGTCCGCGTTCGACTTCGAAGCCTGACCCATTGTCGCAAATGCTCAGTCGAACTCGTGAACCGATTTGCCGAAGCGCAATAACGATTCGTGTGGCGCGAGCGTGACGGACGCAATTACTCAAGGCTTCCCTGGTGATCGTGACGAGTTCCCGTGCTTCTTCGCCGGTTAGAATCTCCTCTGCCCCCGCGTCGACCACCAAACGAATCCGTAACCGACTTGCCCGCTCAAAGGTACGGGAAAGGGTCTGTAACTCGGAGCGCAACCTAAAGGGGTTCACGCTGTCGGATTCCACGCTCAGAATCATGCGTCGGATTTCCTGAATGAGCTTGTTGACCTGGTCGGCAGCCTGGTCGCGGGCGGGAGGCATTGCTCGCGATCCAAAGGATTGGTCAAGGCTCAATCCAATCGCATAGAGCGCTTGCAACACAGACTCATGCAATTCCCGTCCGATGCGGCCGCGATCGTGAAGCAGGGTACTCAATCGTTGCTCGGATGCCTTGAGGGCATCGGCGAGGCTGCATCCGACCTGTTCAGTCGGCAGGCAAGGAAAAGACCGAGTTGTGACATGCCGCCTCCCTTGAGCGAGAGACACACGTTGTTGCATCGGTCCCCCAGGGGATTGCCGAAGGCCATTGATAATCTGGAACTTCTGCCGATCTTTCATCGGTTGGAACGTCCTTCCGCACCATACTGACGCAGAACGTCTACGGAGTCCTCCTGCGCACCGGACTCTTCAGCCCGAGGGAGGACTTACTAGTACGCGAGTGTCTCTCGTTCCGTCACCTGGCGGATCCGCCAGGTGACGGAACGCATGGACTATGAAAAACCAATCGCCGGATGAAGAGGTGCGGTTGTTATCTACGAAAGGAGACAGCTAATGCGCGGAGTAAGGGACGTCGAATTCAGTGAAAACGGCTTTGTCGTGAAGACGCTACACGGGGAACAGCTTGCCCAATCCTATCGACTCCGGCATAAAGTGTTTGCTGAGTCGCTGAAATGGGTTCCTGAGACGGATGACGGACAGGAGTTGGACCTATACGATTTGTGGGGGACAACCGTTGGACTGATCAGGGGTGATGGAGCGGTGGTTGGTGTGGCCCGACTCCTTCCCTCTTCCGGGCAATTCATGCTCGAAAAAGAGTTCGGTGCCTTGCTCCCGGTTGGGTACCAAATCAGAAAAACTTCAGACACTGCCGAGATCACCAGACTTGCGGTTGATCCCGAAATCCGGGACAAAGGACTCTCGTCCAGGATGATGCTAGCGCTGTTGAAAGGTGTCTATCAATGGGCGGTTGAGAACGGCATTCGCTACTACTATCTTGAAGTGGAACTTCGGTTCTTCCGAACGCTTCGAGCCCTTGGGTTTCCTTGTGAGATGATCGGCGCACCAGTTGTGCTTCCCCCCGCTGGAGCCAGTTCCGTAGCGGCTCTGTATGACATGGTTCGATTTGACGAAGAAAACGCGATCAAAAGACCACAGCTACTGAACTGGATATCCTCTATTGAGACCCTGCAGGGTGAGAGAATTGTTGGTCGGACTTCTACCTATGCCAACTGCGAGAGGTTGGAATCGGTGGGTACAGAGGCCTGATGGAACGCGAGGGGAATCCCGATCCAGGAACGACCTGCAATCTTCCCGTGAGGAGCTCAATGAAGCCGACTTGGATTACACCACATTAGGCAGGCCGTGTTCGATGGCGGTCGCAACCGCATGGGATCGCGAAGTGACGTCCAGTTTCGAGAAGATGCTTTCTACGTGGAAGCGGACGGTTCGTTCGGTCACGCCCATGATTTTGGCGATCTCCCAGTTCGTCTTGCCGTTCTTCACCCAGTTGAGGATCGTCATCTCACGCAACGTGAGTTCCCTGACGCAGGGAGCAACCGCTTGCGAATTCTTTGGAGCTGTGCGCAAGAGGGCAAGGTGGACGTGATATCCAAAGTACTCGACCAGCGGCACATAACGTTGTGCGTCCACGCGTTCAGCGGAGGCAAATGAACAAAAGGTCGCGGCTCCGCATGCAGGATCCGCCGACGCTGTTGTGATTCCATCCCCTAGACCGAATTCTTTCGCCGCGGCCATGAATTCTCGCTGTTTGTCCGAACTTGTGGCGCTATAGGTGGCCTCCCAATGTTGAGTCCCTGGTTCCTGCAAGGCCCTCTGGAAGACCGGGTCGACTTCAAAGTACCCCCTTTGCCAGTAGAGTCGAAGCCATTCTTCCGGATAGCTTACATTGAGGACATTGGTAAAACCCTCGAACGCGCCCGTGCGACTGAGTTTTGCGAGCCCACCGATCACTCGGGTAAAAGGAAACAGGGTTTGAAACCGAGCGAGGACATCTTTGACATCTTCAGCGCTTTCTGATTGCACGGCAAAGTGCAGTACCTCGATAAAACGTTCGCACTCGGGTTTGGTGAGTTGGGTAAACAGGTCTTTGGGAAAGGGGCGCTTCTTCCGGACATGTGCCATAGATGGCCTCCCGGTATGATGCACGAAGACTACCATAACACAAGGCAACCTGGCGAGATAGGATTTTAGCCCTGGCGAGATCGCAATCAATGGGCTATATTCTCACGCCCTTTGGAGGTTTCCCTTCTCCTTAGTAAGGCGTAATCTTGGCTTGTCATCTAGGGGGCGACAGTCTGTGAAGATGATGGCATGAGGAGCCAGAGATACCTCTTGGCTCTCGGGCTATTCTCTTTACTGTCTCCGTCGTTGGGGCATGCCCAGGCACTTCGCTTCCAACCGCAGGGGGCGGCTGCGGCCGGGCAGGGAAATGCCTTTGCCGCACAGTCCGATGATGCTTCAGCCATCCACTACAATCCTGCAGGACTGAGTCAGGTCGAGGGTGTTCAGACTGTCTTTGGAACTGCCCTCCTTGGCGGATCGATCAAATACAAGAGCTCGACGGGGATGGATACCCGCGGTGACTTCGGGGGAAGCATCGCATTTCCTCCGCCGAGCCACACCTATTTCAGCGCCAATCTCCGTGCGCTTGGTTGGGACAATCTGTCGAACGCCACGGTTGGACTGGGCATCACTTCTCCCTATGGTTTGAGCACCCGCTATCCGGTGGATGGTCCCTTCAATTCTGCCGTCACCTCAGCGGCACTCCCGCTCATCGACATTAAGCCGACCGTTGCCTATAAACTTAATGATCAATTGGCCATCGGAGTAAGCGCGGACATTTATACCTTCGCAAGCTTTCTTGGAGAGGGGCAGGTCGAACAGCGGCGGGTGAGTGCCGGCCAGTTTGGGATCCCCGCTGGAACTGCTGTCGAACTCAACGGGAAGGGGACGACGGCAGGTGTGACGGCTAGCCTGCTCTATACGCCCTGGAGAAACGAAGATGGTAAGCCGATCGCCTCTATCGGGCTGGTCTACAGCAGTCAGGCTGTCTTGCCGTTGAACGGATCGGTGATTGTCAACGGGAGCAAAGTGTCGGATGTCTCGACCAATCTTGTGCTTCCACAGATCTACACCGGGGCCGTGGCGATCTGGCCTGTTCGTACTAGGGAACGTGAGTGGAAGCTGGAACTCGATGTCGAATACGTCGGCTGGAAGTCCAATAGGGACCTTGATTTGCATTTGTCAAACGGTTCGACGGTTCCGCAGCCGCAACAGTGGAAGTCAGTGCCGGTTGTGGCGATCGGCACCGAATACAAATGGCTCAATCCCGGATGGTTGCCTCATTGGGATGTGGCAGTGCGATCGGGGTACACGCGAACTGAGGATCCCGTTCCCGATCTGACATTCAACCCTGGGACGGTTTCCTTATCGTCCAGCGCGTTGTCCATTGGAGCAGGATTCTTGTGCAAAGGCCAGGGTCGGTTTCTTGGCCTGTTGCCTTGCGGAGGAGCATCTTCGCTATGGCCGAAGGCTACTGGACTGGATGTGGCGTTTCAGGAGTGGTTTTATGAACCGCGGACGGTTTCAGGCAATCTCAATCCCACCGTCGATGGGACGTACCACGCCTATGTTCACCTGGGAACAGTCAGTCTTAAATTCATGTTTTGAAGAGAGATACAGGTTATCGACCCGGATCATACGATGCCGGCCACTCGACTAAACCCTGTCAAGGCCCTGGCATGGAGCCATTCAACCTTCTCCATCCCAGGATGCCTGTTGAGGGGCAGGAAGCGATGGCAGAGTTTCGTAAGGTCCTGGGTTATGACGCGATATGCGCGAGGGCTTTCCGCATCTCCGCGACGGTCTTGGCATCGAGGCCGGCTGCCGTCAATTCGTTATCCGTGGCGGCAGCGATGTTTTCAATGCTGCCATATTGCTTGAGCAGACGAGCCCGTTTGATCTCACCGATGCCGATGACTTGATCCAGTCGCGAGGCCATAAGGGCTTTGCCGCGCAGCTTACGATGGAATGTGATTGCAAATCGATGGGCCTCGTCACGAATGCGCTGCACGAGATGGGTGGCCGGAGAGTTCGCACGGAGCACAACGGGGTTTTTTCGACCGGGCAGGAAAATCCGTTCATCTTTCTCGCCGCGTGCCTTGGCCAAACCAATAATTGCCAGGCTCTGATGGCCGACCTGTTTCAGCCCCTCCATGGCTGCCGCGAGCTGGCCTAACCCTCCATCGATGAGAACGAGATCCGGGCGCGCGAGATTCTCACTGTTTCCGTAACGGCGCGTGACGACTTCCTGCATGCTGGCGAAATCGTTGGCACCAGTCACGGTTCTGATCGTGAACCGACGGTAGTCAGATTTTTTCATCTGGCCGTCTTCCCAGACGACCATGGAGGCGACGGACTGGTTGCCCATGGTGTTCGAAATATCGAATCCTTCGATGCGCCGAGGCACGATGTCCAGCCGCACGATCCGTTTCAACTCTTCAACCGCCTGCCGTCCGATTTCTTCGTCTCGGAGGTGATTGGCTACTGCGGCACCGGCATTTTCTTCCGCCAGCAGGAGCAATTGATGTTTCACTCCCCGCTCGGGGGCTACAACGCGGACAGCATTTCCACGCTTGCCTGAGAGCCACTCTTCGATCACCGTGACGTCGTCGAGGTCGGTGGGGATCAGGAGTTCTTTGGGCGGTTGCCCGTCTTTGTTGTAGAACTGTTCAATGGCGGACCGAACGAGCTCCTCGTCGCCGGTGTCGGCTGAATGGGGCCAAAAGAAGTCTTTGCGTCCGATCAGGAGGCCGCCGCGCACAAAGAGGATCTGGAGATCGACTGCTGAACCTTGCCGCGCCAGGCCGATCACGTCTTGGTCAGTCGTCGTCGTTTGGGTGATGCGTTGTTTCTCAAGTGTGCGTTCGATGTTGAAGAGCCGATCGCGCAGGCGTGCTGCCTCTTCGAACTCCTCACGCTCCGCCGCCCGTTCCATGTGGGTGCGCAAGTCGTCCAGCAATTCATGGTCGCGCCCTTCGAGAAACTGGCGGACCTGCCCGACGATGCGGTGGTAGTCCTCTTTCGATTGATTGCCGGTGCAGGGCGCCATGCACCGTTTGATTTCGAATTCGATACAGGCTCGCTCCGCCTTGCCGTCGATCTGGATTGTGCAGGTGGCGAGAGGGAAGGCTTTCTTGATGACTTTCAATGTCTCCCGCAGGGCGCCTGCCGGCGTGTAGGGGCCATAGTAGAGTGCGCCGTCTTTTTGTACGCGACGGACGATGGAGAGGCGGGGGAAATCTTCTTTGATCGGTAGTCGAAGGTAGGGATATTGCTTGTCGTCCCGTAAGACCACGTTGAACCGTGGCCGATGCTGCTTGATCAGATTGCTTTCAAGAATGAGTGCTTCGAGTTCTGACCGGGTGACGATCGTTTCAAGGTCTACGACCTGGCTGACCAGGACAGTGGTTTTTTGAGAGGGGTCAGTCCCTTTTTGAAAGTAGGATCGCACGCGGTTGGACAGGACTGCGGCCTTTCCGATGTAGAGTAATTCGCCCTGCTCGTCCCTGAATAGATAGACTCCCGGCTGGTCTGGTAAGTGGTCGAGTTTAGATTGGAGATCGGCAGAAGTAGCCATTTGCTGTCACCCTTCACCGGTCAGAAGGGAAAGAAGGTTTTTATGACACCATTCTAACAGGCTGCCTCTTGCAGGCTGCGGGAGACCCATTTTAACACGCTAGGACTTCGGTGTTCTGCACGGGTAGCACGGAAAGCGTACTGCTGCCGGGTGGGATTCGTTCACCGTAGCGAACGGATAAACGAAGGGCTCAGCCTCCCTCGCGCGACTTCCGCGACCGGACCCTTCATGGTGAGACTGAAATCCGCGGCGACCTCGATGCTGAGTTGACCCCCGGGCATCTTCACCGTGACAGGGCTTTTCACCAGCCCGAGCCGAACAGCCGCGCTTGCGGCGGCGCAGGAGGAGGACCCGGATGCCTGGGTTTCACCGGCCCCGCGTTCCCAGATCAGGATGAAGAGATCTTTGGGGCCGGTCGGCACGGCGAGTTGAACGTTCGTTCGCTTCGGGAACAGGGAATGATTTTCCAATGCCGGTCCCAATTTCAGGAGATCCTCTCGCGACCAGGTCTGCCCGGCTGGTTTGAAGACCACACAATGGGGATTCCCCACACTCACGCCGGTGAAGGTGAGGGATTGGCCGGCGGCGTCGATGGGCTGTTCGATCAGTTCGCTGGTCGTAAGGGTACAGGGGAGTGCGGCTGGTTGAAACGTGGCCCGTCCCATTTCGACGGTGACAGTGCTGGCATCTCCATGTCGGTCTAGGTGCAGCGCAATCGTGACCAGCCCACCTTTGGTCTCAACGGTGAAATGCTTTTTTTTCGTCTTACCGGTCGCGTGAAGAAAGCGGGCAAAGATGCGCAGGCCGTTGCCGGACTTTTCCGCCTCGCTGCCATCAGGGTTGAAGATCCTCAGGCCGAAGTCCGCTGTCTTTGACGGAACCAGCGCAAGAATCCCGTCACTGCCGAGGCCCCAGTTGCGATCACAGATGGATTTGATCCTTGATGGCGTGAGCGAGAACGACAGGTCTTTCGGATCCATCACCACATAGTCATTTCCCAGCCCATGCCCACGGAAGAATCCGTTCTTCATGCACAGCTCCTTGAGTTGAGAAGAAAACAGAGATACCTAACATGAACGGTGTCGGGAGGGAAAGAGGGACGTGAAGTGGGGTCAGACGATCTCGACGCCGGGGGGACGTTCTATGAGTTCGACTTCGTACCCGTCCGGGGCATCGATGAAAATGAAGCGGCTGCCGGAGGATGTTTGCGTAGGGCCATCCGTAACCTTGATCCCCTTCGCAGTAAGTGACGCCATCGTTTCATCGAGGCTTTCCACCTGAAAGGCGAGATGGACGAGATCTTCCTGGACTTTCACTGGCCCGCTCGGAGGAAAACTGGTCAGCTCAATCAACTCGTCACTGTTGGGAACTCTGAGAAAAGCCAGCTGCGAACCGCGAGGGGAGGTCTTCCGCTCGAGGACCTCGAGGCCCAGGACGTTCACATAAAACTGAATTGTTTGATTTAGATCGCTGACTCTCATGCGAGTGTGGAGGAATTTCTTGACCTTCATGACATCCATTATAAGCAGTCAATGTTCAGCAATCAGCATATAATCCCAGAAGTCTGATAGTTAGGCTTTTGCCTTCCTCGCCGAGCCATTGGTTTTACGCAACAGGATCTCGGCACTACCTGGGATCAGAAAGTTTGGCATGGGACCGATTTCCTGAAAGCCCTGCTTTTTGTAAAAGTGCCTGGCTTGGTCATTGAAATCCGATACGCAGGCGAATAGGTTCGCTGCCCTCGCGAAGACCGCTGCTTCGACATGGACGAGCAACCGTTCTCCTAGCCCCTTGCCTCTCGCCCAGTCTGCCACTCCAAGCAGTTCTAAGTAGTCGCCGAGCAAGAATTTCTGGCGAACGACCGCGATGCCGGCCACTTTTCCATTCTGGTCCACGACGTAGCTGTCACGTCCCTGTGGGAGCGGTGTGAAATACCTGTCCCAGTCACTCGCTTCGTAGCCCAGCCGTTTCCACGGGTCGGAGTCGGCGAGCAGTTCAATGACGGAAGCCCGATCCTCCTCCGTCATGGGCCGAACGATCGGACCGGTCATGGGGTTGCCTGCACGCAGGTTAGGAGATTACTCATGGTCATCTCGGTGAGGTTCCGCTGGGGCAAAACCCGTTGATGCAGGTCTTGCACGACCTCGTGCGTATGAACTCCCCTCCCGTTGGCGTGCATCACAATTACGCTGCCATTCCGGACGAACCGCTTCAGTCGGTCTTCGATCCGGATCGCCGTGAGGGTTGGGTCTGGATCGCCGGACACGACATTCCAAAGAATAAATCGAAGGTCGAGAGCGCGGGCCACACTGACGGTGTCGTCGTTGAACTCCCCGTAGGGAGGGCGAAACAACTTCGCGTCATGACCGTACTTGGTTTTGAGAAGACGAATCGGTCCGAGAATTTCCTTTTTCTGCTCTTCGGCAGAAAAGAGCGGCAGATGGGAGTGGACCTCCCCGTGGGTGCCGACTTCAAAGAACGGAATTTGAAGGAGGGCCCGTACTTGCTGATCGTGTTTCGTCATCCATTTTCCGGACATGAAGAAGGTGGCAGGGATCTTCTGCTCGATCAAATAGTCGATCAAGGCCTGATCGAAACCTGCTCCGTTACGCACCGGGCAGAGGTCAAACGTCAATGCGATTCCGGGACAAGAGGGCGGGCCTGACTTAATCACTTGGGCCTGCGTGAAGGGGTGCCTCGCTGGGACAAGTAGCGTGGTGAGGACAAGGCACAGTACCCATGGCGAGTAGCGCAGTCGCATGGTGATGAGTATACCCGATCCAGGAGGCTTCGCAAAAACGTTCGTGGCATGCCAGAACTCGATGCCCTATGTGTTTTGGGCAAGGAAGCGATAATCCACGGGCTGCTCAAAAAGTCCAGACTTCTTACCCTCCCAACCCCGGCGCGCCGAGACGCGCCGTTCCGCAGGCAAGGCCGCAGCGAGTGAAGACCGGAGGAGGTACCTACCGCACTTCGTGGGGCCGTTCGCCCATTCAATGGATCTTGGCGAACGGAAAAACCCCTCCAGTGTTTCCGACCTTCGAGGGACTCCTCTTCAACTTTGAGGATCTGAACGATGCGAGAACGACGCTGGCGGACTTTTTCAGCAGTTTGCCAGGAGGCGAAGCCGAGTTGACGCTCCAATTACCACACTGGTACGGTGGACGCATGCCCTTGCCCAATTGGAAAATCGGTCGTGCCCTCGGCATCCCGATTTATGTGCATGCCTCCTGGTTCGTGGTGTTCTTCTTCGTGACCTGGTCATTGGCGACGGGCTATTTGCCGGAGACGTTGCCTGGTCTGTCGGTCCCACGTTATTGGGGGATGGGTGGCATTGCCGCCCTCTTGTTGTTCCTCTCCGTCCTGCTCCATGAATTGGGACATTCCTATATCGCGCTGCGCTACCAGATTCCCATCAGGCAGATTACCTTGTTCATTTTCGGGGGGATGGCGCACATGGGAAAGGAACCGCCCAGCCCGCGCGCCGAGTTTCTGATTGCCATGGCAGGACCGTTCGTGAGTTTGGTCCTGGGAGTCGGTTGTTTGGGGGGAGCCATTGCAATGGACTCATTTTTTGCGCGATCCGGATTTCAGGGACTCATTACCCTCGGGGGCTTCCTCGGCATGGTGAATGTACAGCTCGGACTCTTTAATCTGATCCCGGGATTCCCGTTAGATGGTGGACGCGTCTTACGGGCTGGGCTGTGGGCCTGGAACAGGGATTTCAACCGAGCGACCAGTCAGGCTGCGCTCGCGGGAATTGGATTTGGTGTTGTCCTTGGCTTGGTCGGCGCGGTCTTGATGGTGGGGGCCTGGTCGGGTGCCATGGGACATTCCATCGCGACGAACGGCGGCTGGCTCATCTTTATCGGTGTATTTCTCTTTTCGGCAGCTTTGGCAAGCCGGCGGCAGGCAGCCCTGCGGACTTCATTGGGGTCGGTGACGGTTCGCCAGGTCATGGTCCAGCGCGTCGTGACCCTGCCACCGGATTTGAGCGTGCAGGACGCCGTCGATCACTATTTTGTTGGACAGGGATTTGGTGGATTCCCAGTATGCGAGAAGGGGCAGGTTCTTGGGCTAGTTACGGTGCGAGACGTTCAAGCGCTTCCCACAGGACTCTGGTCGTGGCGCCGCGTTCGCGAAATCATGCGTCCCGCGTCGCCTACGTTCTGTATCCCTCCGGACTGGTCGGTCATGCAGGCGATGGAACGAATGGTCCAGGGTGAGTGGGATCGTCTCGTGGTGATGGAGAACGAAGAGATCATAGGGCTCATCACCCGCTCGGCCATCGCACAATTCTTACAGTTGCATCAGCGTGAAATGTGAAACAGCGGGGGTAAAAGGGCAAGGGACAGATACGATCAGTCGTTCGCGCGGGCGATGGAAATATTCTGCGCGATCGCAATACGCACAAGGTGGACCACAAGCAGGAATCCGTAGACGACGCAGAAGAACTTGAAGGTGGCGCGGTAAAAGTCTGTCAACAGGATAGGGAGACAGAGAGCAAAGAGCAGACTCGCGATCAGGGTCATGAAGGTCAACCGCTTGCAGAATTCATGGGAAGCCTCCCGCCCGATCAATTTCAGTGCGCGGGCATAACGCTCGGCTCGTTGAAGTCTGGCTGTCCGCAGAGCTGTCTCCCCCGCGCCCCAGTAGCGCAAATGGAAGTAGCCGGCAAAAATCAAAAGCCAAGGCAGTGCCCACAGAGGCCAAAAGGCCGCTCCTCCGTAGGTTTCGCTGCTGACCAAGGCGGCGAAGGAGGGGGCATAGAGCAACCCCAACACTAGTGGCAGGATGCGCTCATCGTTCGGGCGGGCTTCCGGTCCTCCATGAATCAGTTCCCGTTCGAACAGGGGGTAGCCATACTTGAGGACCACGAGTGCGATAGCCGCGCTCATGGTTTTGTCGGGTACATAGCGGATCCAGTTCTGGAACCAGTTGACGATCCACCAACTCAGACTTTCTCCCCAGGTGAACCCGAAGAGAGATTCGAGGTAAAGCCGCGCAGTTTGCTCCCATTGGAGTACGCGCAGGCTCACTGACTCGGCGACGTCTGGGCTCAAGGCAAAGGTCGTTTGTTCATGCAGTGCAGCCTGGACAAAGGTTCCTGGCAGGCTCATGACGATCGCGCCGCCGACCCCGAAGACATAGAGGAACCACGCGTGGGACAAGGCAGAACTGCGTCCCGTGCGGAGATATTTTTGGAAGCCTTTTTGCCTGGCCATCCAGCCCCAATAAAATGCGCCGGTGATATTCACCAGCGACCAGGGGAAAATCATCACATCCGCTCCGGTTTCCGGGTACAACAACCAGTTCACGACGGAATTCGAGAGCAGGGCGGCGATGGCTCCCCACCAGGGACCCAAGAGAAATGCGACCAGCGCCGTTCCCGTCATGTCAAGGAACAGGATGCTCTCCAGATGACGACTCAACGTGAGCCCGACATAATTGAGGAGCAGCCCGGCTGCGACGATCACGCCGGTTTCGTACAAGAGGAGATAGGAGGTCCCACGGAAAGGTTTGGACGAAAAGAAATCGATCGGGGACGACGAGCCGGCAATGGGGCGTTCGATTGGAGAAGGTAATCTCTGTTCCTTTTTCGCATTCAAGCGGGTTCCGATATCCAGCAATTTTTCCATTACGGTCAACATAGCCGCGACAAAGCCAGCTATGGCCCCACCCAGCATGAGCATGTCTTTGCTGAAGTCATCGGTCATCATGAAGTGGTTCCCGCATAGTATCGGTTGCCATTCTAGCCACGAAGGGACTTCCCCGCCAGAAAAAGTCCAGAAGCCGACAGACTGGTCTGGTTCACCTCATCGACCTGATATGTCCGGTTCAATTAAGAAAACCGAAGAGACAAGAGAAATCGGTTGGTCTCCCGCCTGAGGATCTTCTTATGCTGTCGGACCATTCGGCAAGGCTGGGTCTGGCTGAGCGGTTCTTGTGGCCGCGGCTGACAGAACCTGCGCATGTTGTTGGAGGTGATGGGAGACCTCGGCGCCGAACAGCAGGAGGGCCGCGGAGTAATAGACCCATAGGAGCAGCAGAATGACTTCCAAGAGGGATCCATAGAGATGGGCGTACACGGTTGCATAGGTGCTATAGGTCACGAACAGGAGTTTGGCTGAAACCCAGAGCAAGCTAAACGTCAGCGCTCCGATCATCGCCTCACGCCATTGCGGAGGCCGCCGTGGAACGAGCCGATAGAGTCCCGTGACCGTAAGAAGAGCCAATCCGAAGGGAAGCGTGTAGGTGAGAAACAGGTCATGGGCCGCGAGGGCGAGGAGGTCGAGCCCCCAGAGCCTTGGCACGTATCCGGTCAAGAAATTGACAGTTTGAGTCGCAACGTAGGAGAGGAGCAACACAAGTCCGGTTACCGCGAGCGAGGCTACAGCGATGCCGGTTGAGATAAGGGGATGGCGGCGCCAGGTACTCTCGAACACGACGTTCAACGCGTAGTCGAGTTCATAGAACACCAGCGCGCCGAACCAGGCGAACGCTAAAAACACGGCCCATCGGACAGTTTCTAATGCGCTCACCCGATGCAATTCCTCTGCGACATGTTCCCCCAGCGATGGGAGGAATCCCTTCAGAAAACTGAGGAGGACCTGTGCCCCGATCACTTCCTGACTCACCACGAAACTTAGGCCATAGAGCAGGAGGAAGACAAGGGGAAAGAGGGAGAGCAAGGAGAAAAATGCGAGAGAGGCTGCCAGACTGGCGCACCCGTGGCGCAGAAATGATCGCACGAGATCTCGGAGAAAACGAAAGGGCTGCATAGGGCGCGATGGGTGAAGGATTGGTTATAAGCGTAGCACGAGTCGATCTATCGTGCACCTGTCCAGGATTTGGTTCCGTGAGAAGACTATGAAAGCGTTATTTGAATGTCAGGACGGATTGGAGCGCGAAGCCGACGAGGGGGTTGGGGAAGAGGCCGAAGAGAATCACGCCGGCGACGGCACAGGCCAACACGAAGGATAAGGCAGGCGAGGTCACGAGGCGTGGCGGTGCGACAGAAGAGGGGTTCGGCTCGCGCATATACATCACCATCACCACCCTCATATAGTAGTAGGCCGACACGGCGGCAAAGATCAGGGCAACGGCGGCGAGCCAGGCCACTCCCGCTTCGACTGCCGCCATGAACACATAGAATTTTCCGATAAAGCCTGCGGTCGGCGGGATGCCCGCGAGTGAAACCATGAAGACCAGCATGAGAAAGGCCGCGAGCGGCTGGCGCTTTGCGAGCCCCGTAAAATCCTCGATCTCTTCTCCCTCGATCCCGCCTTTCCTGAGCATGCCGATGACGGCGAATGCGCCGAGTGTCATAAACGAATACAGGACGAGATAAATCATGACGCTGGCAAGGCCAGGCGTTCCCCCGGACGCGCCCACCGCGCGGCCTGCCGCCACAAAGCCGATCAACGCATAGCCGGCGTGTGCGATGCTGGAATAGGCCAGCATCCGTTTGATATTCGTTTGCACGATGGCGACGACATTGCCGAGTATCAGGGTAACAAGGGAAATGAGCAGGAACAGGAGCGACCAATTTGCCTTGAACCCCCCAAGCCCTTCGACAAAGACACGCATGAAGGCGGCAAAGCTGGCAGCTTTTGAGGCCACAGCCAAGAAGGCCGTAACGGAGGTCGGCGCGCCCTGATAGACGTCGGGCGTCCACATATGGAACGGTACCGCGGCGAGCTTAAAACCGAAGCCGACTGCCAGCAGAATCGTTGCGATCAGCACGAGGGGATCATCCGCTCCGCGAGTCCCGATCGTGCCTGCAATCGATGCCAGCTTCGTGCTGCCGGTCATGCCATAGAGCAACGAGATGCCGTACAACAGAATTCCTGAGGAGAAGGAACCGAGGACGAAGTATTTGGCTGAAGCCTCCAGCGATCGAGGCTTCGAACGGTTGAGGCCGGTCATCACGTACAGCGAGAGGGACATGAGTTCGGTTCCAAGATAGATCGTGAGCAAGTCGACACCGGAGACCATGACCATCATGCCGGAGAGGGACAGGAGGATGAACCCATAGTATTCGCCGAGGTGTATGCGCTCCGCTTTCAGATAGGGCAGCGACATCAAAATGGTCAGGCCGGTCACGCCATAGAAGAGGATCTTCCAGAACCTGGCATAGGCATCGACCACCACCAGCTCGCTAAAGGCAGACACCCGGACATTCAGCGCATTGATCTGCCCGCCGGTAAGCCCAAGACAGAGGGCCAGCGCGCCCAAGCTCAGCCAGGCCAGGAGATCTCGTCGCGGTGCTGGTGTGATGGGGTCCAACCCGATGACAAGACAGGCCGTGACGACGACGACAAATTCTGGAAGCAAGGCCAAAAAGTCAGCGCCATAGAGATTCATCGCGCAGTTCCTTGGGCCTTCAGCTGCTCTCCGCCGTTCGCCAGCAGTGGCGCGGTTTCTCCGGCAGAGGGATGGGCGGTCGGCGCGACTTTTGCGCGAGACATGGAAGCAATCGTGTGAGTCACACTCTGGTGCATTCGACTCACGAGCGGATTCGGGAAGAGCCCGATCCAAAATACCAACAGGGCCAGTGGTACCAGCGTGGCGAACTCCCGTCGGTTGAGGTCTCTGAGCTTCGGGAGTTGGTGAGGGGCCGGGACGCCAAAGGCCACTCGTTGGATCATCCAGAGGACATACGCGGCGGCGAGAATGATGCCCAAGGACGCAAAGGCGGTCGCAATCTTGCTCCATAGGAATGTGCCGACGAGTACGAGGAATTCTCCGACAAAGCTATTGGTTCCTGGAAGGCCGAGGGAGGACAAAGCGAAAATCACCAATAAGGTGGCGTACTGCGGCATCGGTGTGGCCAATCCGATATTGTCGACGATCAGCCGGCTATGGGTGCGCTCATAGATCATACCGACGCAGAGGAATAGCGCACCAGTCGTAATCCCATGGTTGACCATTTGAAGAACGGCCCCTTCGATACCTTGTTGATTCATAACAAACAGGCCGAGGGTCACGAACCCCATGTGGCTCACGCTCGAATAGGCGATCAGTTTCTTGAGATCGACCTGCGCCAGCGCCATATAGGCCCCATAAATGATTGCGATGATGGAGAGGGCGATCATCAGGGGCGTGAAGGCGCGACTGGCGTCGGGCAGCATCGGTAAACTCAATCGCAGGAATCCATAGGTGCCCATTTTTAGGAGGATGCTGGCGAGGATGACGCTGCCGGCGGTCGGAGCTTCGACATGTGCGTCCGGGAGCCAGGTATGAAACGGAAACATGGGGACCTTCACAGCGAACGCGGCGAAGAACGCCAGGAAGAGCCACATTTGGAGCGAGGCCGGGTAGGTGCCCTGGCTCAAGGCGAGGATGTCGAATGTGTGCCCTCCATAAAAGTACAGGACGAGTATGGCAACGAGTAGAAGGACGCTCCCTGCCAAGGTATAGAGAAAAAACTTGATGGCCGCATAGAGACGGTCAGGCCCTCCCCAAACGCCGATAAGGAGGTACATCGGAATCAACATGGCCTCCCAAAACACATAGAACAGCACGAAGTCCAACGCGACGAATACTCCCAACATGGCTGTTTCCATGACTAACAGCATGGCCATGAAGCCACGGACTTTCATGGTGATCGCATCCCAGGATGCCAACACACAGAGGGGCATGATCATCGCGGTCATCAAGACCAGCGGAAGGCTGATCCCGTCGAGACCCAGGCTGTAGTAAATGGGAGGGGCCGCGATCCAGGCGACATGTTCGGTGAACTGCATCTGACTGGCCTGTGGATCAAAGAGCCACCAGAGCGGGAGGGCAATGAGCAGATCAATCAGAGTGGCGGCCAACGCAATCCACCGAGCGGTCGATTCCGTCGCGAAATAAATCGAGATGGCTCCCGCGAGGGGAAAAATCAGAAGGAGTGAGAGCCAGGGAAATCCGCCGTCGTGCATGGAACCTCAGAACATCAAAAAGACGGTCAGGATCACGACGACCCCAAGCGCCATACCGAGCGCATAATGTTGCGTCTGTCCACTTTGCGTAAGCCTGAGGATCCACCCTCCCCATGCGATCGCGCGAGCCACGCCGTTCACCGCGCCGTCGATCACGTTCACATCCACGCGCTTCCACAGCTCCGTTGCGGCAGAAAAGGTGGGGCGGACGATCGTTCGATCGTAGGCCTCGTCGACGTACCATTTATTGAGCGAACCCTGATACAACGACTGCCACCGTTGAGCAAACCGGCCCGGCAGAGCCGGGTTGAGCACATAGACATAATACGCGCCGGCGATTCCGAGTAATCCCATGGTGGTGGCCACTACCATGATGCCTATGGCAGCTCCTTCTTCGTGCGTGGACCCGCTCTTGCCCGTCTCAAACATCGGTCCAAGAAACTCTGGAATGCCCAGATAGCCTGTGACGATGCTGAGTACTGCCAGGATTATCAGCGGCACCGTCATAGTTTTCGAAGGTTCGTGTATGTGTTCTGCATGATGAGGATCGACATGCGAGGGTCCCCAAAACGTCACGAAGAGCAGCCGGAAACTGTAGAACGCCGTCATTAATGCCGTCACGAGTCCCAGAACCGTCAAGCATTGACCGAGCGGGCCGGTCGACCAGGCGGAGACGAGCAGGTCATCCTTGCTAAAGAATCCGGCCGTCAAGGGGAAGCCTGCCAGCGCGAGCGAGCCCACCACGAACGTCCAATAGGTGACCGGCAATTTATCCTTTAACCCGCCCATGCGGCTCATATCCTGTTCGTGATGCAGGGCGATGATGACGGACCCGCAACCGAGAAACAGGAGGGCTTTGAATGCCCCGTGGGTCAGGAGATGGTACATGCCGGCTGCATAGGCGCCGAGACCGCAGGCCATCATCATGTAGCCGAGCTGACTGACCGTCGAATAGGCCACGACACGCTTGATGTCGGTCTGGGTCAGGGCGATGGTCGCCCCAACGAACATCGTCACTCCACCGGTGATCGCCACGACCGCCATGGCGGTGGGAGACAGGTTATACAGCGGAGCCAATCGCGCCACCAGGAATACGCCCGCCGTCACCATCGTCGCAGCATGAATGAGCGCCGAGATAGGGGTGGGGCCTTCCATCGCATCCGGCAGCCAGACATGGAGTGGTACCTGGGCCGATTTACCGACTGCGCCAGTGAATAAGAGGATACAGATGAGCGTGAGGACGGAGACGTCCCACGTTCCTCCAAACGGACCGAGGACATTCATCATGTCCCCCGCGGACTCATGCGCACGGGCAAAGACCTCCTGATAGTCGAGTGATCCAAAGCTATACCAAACCAACAGGAGGCCGAGCATGAAGCCGAAATCGCCGACCCGGTTGACGACGAATGCTTTCGTGGCTGCGGCGCAGGCAGCCGGCCGCTCGTACCAGTGGCCGATGAGGAGATAGGAACAGAGACCGACTGCTTCCCAGAAAATGAAGAGTTGAAGCAGATTATCCGCCATGACCAACATCAGCATCGAGAAGGTGAAGAGGGCGATGTAGCTGAAGAAGCGGGCATAGCCAGGCTCTCCGTGCATATAACCGATCGTATAGATGTGGACGAGTGCACTGACGGTCGTGACGAGGAGCAGCATCAGGGCGGTCAGCCGGTCGATCGAAAATCCGATGTGAATATCGAGCATGCCGGAGGTCAGCCAGGTGTAAAGAGGGAAGCTCGTCTGGTGACCGTCTGCCACATCGAAGAAGACCAGGAGCGAGAGCAGCCACGACACGACGACAGCCGGGACCGCGACGAGATGGGCCTTGTCTTTGATCCAATGTCCGAAGAGCCCGAGAATCAGGAACGAACCCAACGGAAGAAGCGGAATGAATTCGTAGGTCATCGAGCCCGTTCTACCATTTCAGCAACTGAAATTCGTCGATGTTGATCGTGGACTTGGCCCGATACAAGGCAATGATGATGGCCAACCCGACCGCGACCTCTGCAGCGGCGACCGTGAGAGCAAAGAAGACGAAGACCTGACCCGCAACATTGTGGAAGTACTGCGAAAAGGCGACGAAGTTGATGTTCGTTGCGTTCAACATCAATTCGACCGAGAGCAAGATGATGATGATGTTCCGACGGAGGAGGACCCCGATGATTCCGGTCAGGAACACGATGCCGCTCAGCACGAGATAGTAGGACAACGGGATCGTCATGATTGCGCAGGCTCCTCAATATCTTTTTTAGCCAGGAGGATCGCGCCGATCATCGCGACAAGCAAAATCAAGGAGGCCACCTCGAAGGGAAACAGATAGGTGGAATAGAGCACGTCACCGATTGCTTCGGTATTGCCGGTTTCCCCGACGGTGGTTTCTGTCCCAGTTGGCACAACCGGGGTTGTCCAGCCCTTCAACGCCGTGAGGACGATGGCTTCGATGAGTAGCGTCAACCCCACGGCGGCAGCCATGGGCCATTGTCGATGGTAGCGAACATCCTGTTTCAGGTTCAGCAACATGACGACGAAGAGGTAGAGGACCAAGATGGCGCCGGCATAGACGATGATTTGAACGGCCGCAAGGAATTCTGCGTGGAGCGTGACATACAGCCCCGCAACGTGAAAAAACATAATGAGCAATGCCAGCGTACTATAGATGGGATTACGCAGCGCGACGACGAGCATCGATGCGGCGGCGATGACGAGGGCAAAATAGAAAAAGACCATCTGTTCCATTACACAATTACCTCTATGTCGCTAGACTGGCACTGGGAAAGTCACGTTTTTCATCCACACGACCTGAGTCTGTCAGGGTAGGCACAAACTCAATCGCGCGCCTTCCCCTTGCCTCAGGGCTTGACTGGCTGGGCACCCTGCGGGTGTCGCGTGATGCCAAACGTGCGAAGCTTCGAACCTCAGGCCCCACACAATACTTTCCCGCATCCTGCTTGGCGGCCCCGAACTGAGGAGGGCCGGCGGAAGTGATTCAGGCCGGTTTTTGCGGCAAGTTCTTGAACGCAACGTTGAAAAACGCGACATTCGGGTGTTGGAACTCCAGCTGTTCCTCACGAACAGGGAACGACCGGTCGCCGATGGCGAGCAATTGTTCCTTGTTGAGGTGCAGCTGCCGCTTGTCGTACACCGCCCACTCAAACTCGCGTGTCATGCCGAGAGCATCCACCGGACAGGCATCGACGCACATCCCGCAAAACAGGCAGCGGGTCATGTCCATGTAATACTCTTTCGAATAACGCTTCGTCGGTTCACCCGGAACTTCGGCGCTGACCACGCGAATCACCCGAGATGGGCAGGCGGCTTCGCACAGATCGCAGCCAACACACTTTTCCGTCCCGTCGTTGTATCGCAGCAAGGCCAGCATTCCGCGATAGTTGTCCGGCAGCGTCCGTTTTTCATGCGGATATTGGACGGTGATCGGCCGGTAATGCAGAAGGTGAGACATCGTGGCTCTCATTCCAACGAGGAGTTCGTAGAAGGTGATGGTTTTTATCCAAGTCTTGAAATTCATGTGTGCCTGTTTTGTTCCCTGGCCACTTGGTCGTCCTGAGGTATCTAGTTGGTTTCGATGCCTGTGCGCGCTCCAGCCAGAGAATCTATACAGACCGAATGAACCGAATAAACTACGTCAGCCTCTTGGGAAGAAATACGCCGTAATGGCCGTGACGATGATGTTGGCCAGCGCGATCGGCAACATAACCTTCCAGCCGAACCGCATTAATTGATCGTAGCGCAGTCGAGGCAACGTGGCGCGTAACCAGAAGAACAGGAAGAGGAACAGATAGACTTTGAATGTAAACCAGGCGACGTTTTCCACCCAGGCCAGCTGTTCGAGGCCGACATACCCCAGGATCGTGCCAGGATAGGGGGCGTTCCAGCCACCCAGGAACAACGAGGCGGCGACGCAGGATACGAGGACCATGTTGGCGTATTCCGCAATGAAGAAGAAGGCGAACCGCATGCCGCTATATTCTGTAAAGAATCCGGCCACGAGTTCGCTTTCTGCCTCCGGCAGGTCGAACGGGACACGATTGGTTTCGGCCACAGCAGAAATGACGAAGACGACAAAGGCGAAGATTTGGGTATGGATGGGAAAGAATCCGTCGGGGCGTGCTCCCCAGACGAACCAATGCCAGAAGCCGCCTGCCTGGGCCTCCGTGATCTTCACAAGGCTGAGGGAGCCTGCCAACAGCAGCACGCCGACGATGGCCAGTCCGACGTTTAATTCGTAACTGATGACCTGGGCCGCAGAGCGCAAGCCTCCCAAGAGCGAGTACTTGCTGTTAGATGACCAGCCCCCAAGGATAATGCCGTAGGCGCCGATCGAGGTGAATGCCAGGATGTATAAGATTCCGATATTGATGTCGCTAATGACGAACGGTTTGATCGTGATCCCAAAGGCGTCCAGGGTTATGTTCGGGCCAAAGGGAATGACGGCGAATCCGATCATGGCTGGGACCATAGCCAGGATCGGGGCCATGGTGAACATGGCCTTGTTCGCGCCGGCCGGCACGATGTCCTCCTTGAAGAACAATTTGAGGCCGTCGGCGATCGGCTGGAGGATTCCGTAGGGACCGACTTCCATCGGACCCATGCGATCCTGCATCCAACCGAGCACTTTTCGCTCGGCCAGGGTCAGGATCATAACCGTCAACATCACAATGCCCATCACCGCCGCTATCTGGGCGAGCGAAACCGCAAGCCGCAAGCTTAGTTCAGTCACGACAGCACTCCCGGATGACAAGTGAAAAAAACCATTGGTTCGCGTCCGCTCACGTTGTTTTCATCACCGACACTGACGCCGTCCGACAGGATGGGACTTTCGTGTCCGGATCCATAACACAGTTAAAGAGTTGCAAGGCGTCCTGTGCGAAGTGATCGGGGAGCCAGGCCAATCCTTCGGGCACGCGATCGAACAGTTTCACCGTAGTCGTGAATTCACCCCGGCTGTTCGAGAGGTGAACTCGATCCCCCGTCACGAGGGCGAATCGGGCGGCATCCACGGGATTCATCTGCAAGAACCCGGTCGGTTCGATCTGCAACAGTCCCTTCGAATGGGTCGACAGCTTCCCTGAATGGAAGAGGCTCTGGACCAGCCCGAGCTGGACCGTTCCTTCCGGACGCTCGGCTCGCGCGGGCAGTGTATACCGAGTCACAAGGTCATGGCGATATCCTTCGTTCATGTATCGGTCGACGGCGGTAGGATCCACTGCGGGAGGGATCGGTGTTGGGCCGAGCGATCCGTAACCGGGAATCACCGCCCGGATCTCTTTGAGGATTTCCTTGGCATCGCCATATTCCAACGGCGCGCCGAGAAAGACCGAAAGGGCCGATAGAATTTCCCAGTCGGGGCGGCTATCCCCGACTGGGTCGATCGCGGGTCGAACGACCTGGACATGACCCTCGGTATTGGTGAAGGTCCCGGCTTTTTCCATGGCTGAGGCGGCCGGAAGCACCACATGGGCGAGTGCAGCCGTTTCCGTGAGAAACAGTTCCTGGCAGACAAGAAGCTCGAGTTTGCCCAGTGCTTCTTTGACTCTGGTTTGGGGCGGCAGACTCCCGACTGGATTTTCTCCAATGACAAAGAGGCCTTTGATGATTCCCGCCTGCGCGCGGTCGATCATCTCGATGAGAGTGGCCCCTGCCGCGGGAGGGAGTTCTTCTTTCCAGACACGAACCATGTGGGCGCGGGCATCCTGATCGCTAAGATTGAGCGCCCCCGGCAGTACTTCGGCAATCGCTCCCATTTCAACCGTCCCCTGATCGTTATTCTCTTCCGCCAGGGGAGCAAAGCCGCAGCCTGGTGTGGCCAACTTTCCGGTCAAGAGAAGGAGATCGAGGAGATTGACGCAGATACCGTAGCCACCTGGGCTGCGCAATAGCGTCTGGCCGGCGAGGACCACGACATGGCGTCCTCCAGCCACGGAGGCGGCCATGTGGGCGAAGGATTCCCGCGAAACTCCTGTGCTGAGGACCAGATCGTCCCAGGATAATTGTAGGACCGCTTTGGAGACGGCCGCGACATAGTCTGACGCCCGCTGGCGGAGCATGCTGTCGATATGGTTTCCCTCAATCAGAGCCTTCAGCAGGCCAAGAACGGCTGCTCCGAACTGGGATGGTGGCACACAGAGATGTTGCTGCGACAGGTTGGTAATGTTGCTGATCGTGCCGATCGCAGGCTGGATCGCCTCGATCGTCAACAGTGTTGCATCGTGTTTCTTGACGGCTTCTTTGACTTTAAGGCCCGTAATCGGATTGGTTTCGGTGATATTGGTGCCAACCAAGAGAAGCACGTCCGCTTGTGTGATGTCCTCAAACGTGACGGTCCAGCGATGCGTACCTTGCACCCGCCGCATGGCCTGCACCCCGTTGACATGGCCGTATCGCGCGCTGCTATCGAGGTTATTAGTCCCGATCGAGAGGCGCATGAACTTCTGGAACAGATAGAGTTCTTCATTGGTACAGCGGCCGGAAATCAGCCCGCCGAAGGCTTGCGGACCATGCGCCAACTTGAGCCGGTTCGTCTGTTCGGCCACAAACTCCAATGCCTCTTCCCATGTGGCTTCGACCAGCGCGCCGTTTCGTCTGATCAACGGATGGGTCACTCGGCTGGGATGGCTCGTCGCGTGAAACCCAAAAAAGCCGCGCGCGCAGAGGTCGCCGTTGTTTCGACCGGCACCCTGGGCGCTGTTCACTTCGATCAATTCTTGGTTCTTGGTTTGGACCGTGATTTGGCAGCCGTCGCCACAAAAGGTACAGACCGTGTCAGCCCGTTTGAGCATCCAGGGACGGTATTCATACATTGAAAGCCGGCTCGTGATGGCGCCGACCGGGCAAATCTGCACGCAGCCGCCGCAGAATTCGCAGTCCAAGGGATGGGCGCCGAAGTGTTTGATCTCGGTCATCGTGCCTCGTCCGACGGGGGCAAGGGCCTTGACGTCCATCACTTCGTCGCAATAGCGGACACATCGAAGACATTGCACGCACCGGTTCATCTGCGTTTCAATCAGCGGACTGAAATATTCCTTCTGGAAAATGCGCTTGGTCTCGACAAATCGACTGGCGGTCGCGGTGTATTCATGGGAAAAATCCTGGAGATCGCACTTCCCACCCTGATCGCAGACCGGGCAATCCAACGGGTGATTGGCCAGGATAAATTCGAGCACTGACTTGTGGGCATCATGGACGACCGTCGTAGCGGTCCGAACAGCCATGCCCTCGGTCGCCACGGTGCTGCAAGAGGTCTGGAGCTTCGGCATTTTTTCGACTTCAACCAGGCACATACGACAGTTCGCATCCGGCTTGAGTTTCGGATGGTAGCAGAAGTGCGGAACCATCACGCCGACCCGGCGAGCGGCTTCGATCACCAGCGTACCTTTCGGCACTGAGATGGGAATGCCGTCGATCGTCAAGCGAACGGTGTCGGTCGTCGTAGCCATCGTTAGGGTTGTGCCATGATCCGTTTCGGGTGGAGCAGGTTGGCTGCCCCCGCTTCGTGAATCAACGTGACATACTCGGGCCGCCAATGTTTGAGCGTGCTCATGATCGGCGCCACTTCAGCGTCGCCGAACGCGCAGACCGTCCGGCCCGCGATGTTCTTGCATAGATCGGCCAAGGTTTCAAGGTCCTCCATCCGCCCGCGCTTCGCGACGATTCGGCGCATGGTCTGCACCAGCCAGGCGCTTCCCTCGCGGCAGGGGCTGCACTTCCCGCAAGACTCGTGATAGAAAAACTCCATGAGGCGGAGCGCGGCCCACACCATGTCCGTGCCCTCCTCCATTATGGTAACCCCGCCGGAGCCGAGCATGGAGCCGGCCGCGGCAACGGACTCAAAATCGAGTTTGACGTCGAGGTGGTCCGGCGTGAGGAATGGCGCTGACGCTCCACCAGGGATGAAGGCCTTGAGCGGCTTGTTGGAGCGCATACCTCCGGCGTGGTCGTAGATCAATTCTCGGAACGTGATTCCCATTGGCACTTCGTAGTTCCCCGACCTTTTCACATGGCCGCTGACGCAGAATATCCTGGTGCCGGTGCTTTTCGGCGGAGAGCCGATGGACGCGAACCATTCGGGGCCACGGTTGAGGATATGAGGAAGGTTTGCGAGGGTCTCAACGTTGTTCACCACGGTCGGTTTGCTGTAGAGACCATGTGTCGCCGGGAAGGGCGGCTTGACGCGCGGCAAGCCGCGCTTCCCTTCAAGTGACTCCAGCAATGCGGTTTCTTCTCCGCAGATATAGGCGCCGGCACCTCGATGCACCCAGACATTGGCGGTGATCCCTGTGCCTAGGACGTTCGTCCCGATATAGCCGGCGGTCCGCGCCTCGGCGATCGCCTGCTCCAAGATCCTGGCCCCCAGAGCAAATTCGCCGCGTATATAAATGTATGAGGATTCTGCTCCGATCGCATAGCAGGCAAGCACAATGCCTTCGAGCATTTGGTGAGGGTCGCGTTCGATGAGCTGGCGGTCCTTGAACGTGCCTGGTTCGCTTTCGTCCGCGTTGCAGCAGAGATAGCGCGCGCCCTGATAGTCTTTGGGTAGGAATCCCCATTTGACCCCGGTCGGGAAGCCTGCACCGCCTCGTCCCCGGAGGCCAGATTTCATGACGGTGGCGGTAACCTCGGTGGGCGGCATTTTCCCCACCACCTTGCGAAGCGCCTGGTAGCCGCCCGTTCGCTCGTAATCTTGAAGGCTGCCGGTATAGCCCGGCTGCAACATGTTCTTCAGCAGAATCAATTCATGCTTCGGCATCGTCGTTCTTCCCGTAACACATGAGGCGAAACCCCGGAAACCGACCGTTCAGTCCTTCACGCTCGCCGGCTCCGGCCACATAAACGGGCCGGTCTTGAGCAAACAGGTCCCGTCTTTTTTGAGATCGGCCAGGATTCGATCGAATTTTTCTTCCGTGAGCCGTTCGTAATAGTCCTCGTTGACCTGCATCATCGGCGCGGTGCCACAGGCGGCGAGACATTCGACCGCACTGAGGGTAAAGAGTCCGTCGGCCGTTGTCTCACCCGGTCCGATTCCGAGTTTCGTCTTGACCCACCCGATGACCGTATCCGACCCGACCAGCGCGCACATCAGGGATTTGCAGACCTGGAGATGAAATTTTCCCACGCGCTTGAGATTGAGCATCGTATAGAACGTCGCCGTCTCATAGACTTGAGGTGGGGTCAGACGCAACAGCCCTGCGATCTCTTTCATTGCCGCCTCGGACACGAAGCCCTGGTCCTGTTGCGCCAGATACAACAATGGAATCAAGGCCGAGCGCTTCACCGGGTACCGGCTCAGGATCTCGTCAATTTCTTTCTGATACTTTTCTTTCAGCATCTGGTTTTCCTGCTCATCTATCACATTCTCCCATCACGATGTCATAGGTCCCGAAGATCGTGATGATGTCGGAGATCAAGTAGCCTCGCGCCATGTGGTCAAAGGCACCCATATGTACAAATGAAGGCGAGCGAATCTTCAGTCGGTAGGGACGGGGACTGCCGTCGCTGACGATAAAAAACCCCAACTCGCCTTTCGGAGCCTCAGTCGCGCAGTAGGTCTCGGCCTTCGGTGGCTTGATGCCTTGGGTGTAAATAATGAAATGATGGATCAAGCTTTCCATGTCCCGCATGACTAACTCCTTGGGTGGCGGGATATGTTGCGGCGCGTCCGCCATGATCGGTCCCGCCGGCAGTTGATCGAGACATTGAGAGATGATCCTGGCGCTCTGCCGCATTTCCTCCATGCGGATCCAGTATCGGTCGTAGGTGTCGCCGTTCTTGCCGATCGGCACTTCCCAATCGACTTTGTCGTACACGCCGTAGGGCTCGACTTTTCGGACATCGTAGGCGACGCCCGACCCTCGCAAGACCGGCCCGGTGCAGCCGAAGTTGATCGCGTCCTCGGCCGAGAGCACGGCGACGTTTTTCGTGCGGCCGAGCCAGATGCGGTTCGACGCGATAAGCGAATCGTACTCCTTGACCTTCTCGGGAAAGGTGTCGAGGAATGCTTTCATCCGCTGGACCAGATCGGGAGGGAAATCGCTGTCGACACCTCCGATGCGATAGTAGTTCAGGGTCAGGCGGGCACCGCAGAGCTTTTCGAACATGTCCAGCAGTATTTCGCGCTCCCGGAACGTCCAGAAGAACACGGTCATGGCGCCGATATCGAGCGCCTGTGTGCCGAGCCAGAAGAGGTGCCCGATGATGCGTTGCATCTCTGCCACGATGGTGCGGATGTATTCGGCTCGGACCGGTATCGTGATCTCGAGGAGTTTTTCCACGGCACGCACGTATGCGTAGTTGTTGGACATGGCGCAGACATAGTCGAGGCGGTCCGTGTGCGGAATGATCTGCATGTAGGCCAGACCCTCGGACAACTTTTCTACGCCCCGATGTAGGTATCCGAGGTCCGGTGTGGCTTTCATAATCCGTTCACCATCCAACTCGAGCACGACACGCAACACACCGTGGGTGCTCGGATGCTGTGGTCCCATGTTCAGCAGCAATTCTTCTTTTCGTCGGGAACCGGGTACGTCAGGCTCGGCGCGAAAGACGTTTTTCTCTTCTTCAGGGATTTCGCCATCCGTGGCATCCAGCGGAGGCTCGTCCAATCTTGGAATGAAGTCGAACTGGCTGCGCCAACCTAGCCCTTCAGTCGGGAAGTCCTTTCTCAACGGGTATCCCTCGGCATAGTCCTCCGGCATCAAAATACGCCGGAGATCGGGATGGCCGGAAAAGTGAATGCCCATCATGTCGTACACTTCGCGTTCCAGGAATTCGGCTCCCTTCCAGATTCCGGTCACCGACGCAATCGTCGGGTCGTCTTCCGTGAGGCGGACCTTGAGGCGAAGGCGTTGGCGAAGGGGGAGCGAGTGCAAGTGGTAGACGACTTCGAACCGGAGCTGATCTTCGGGATAGTCGACCGAGCAAATGTCGGTGAGATGGTCAAAGATTGCCCCTGGCGCATCGTGCAAGTGGCGCGCAATATCCAGCAGGCGCGCGGCGGCTATGGAGACAGATGTCTCGGCACGGGCGGCATCGACGTGGGTCGCGAGGATCCCGTCCGGGAATTTCGTCCTCAGGCTGTCGAGCAGGGCTTGCATAGTTCTTGTTCGCGAGACGGGCAGGACCGTCCGTCATCTCACAAAGACTTTTTCCCGCTGAATCTTCTGTTGTAACTTCAGCAATCCATCCATCAATGCTTCCGGACGGGGAGGACAGCCCGGTACATAGACATCGACCGGAATAATCTGATCGACGCCTTGAACCACCGCGTAGCTATTATAGTGATTGCCCGAGGTAGCGCAGGAGCCCATGGAAATGACATACCGCGGTTCCGGCATCTGATCGTAGATGCGGCGGATCACCGGGGCCATCTTGCGCGACACCGTACCGGCAATGATCATGAGATCTGCCTGGCGCGGCGAGGCCCGAAAGACCCCGGCGCCGAACCGATCCAGATCGTACCGCGAAGACACGCTCGCAATCATTTCGATGGCGCAGCAGGCGAGGCCGAACGTCATCGGCCACAAAGCCGACTTCCGGGACCAATTCACGAGCGCGTCCAGATTCGTCGTCAGAATATTTGCCTCAAACTGCCGCTCAAGAAAGCTCATCTGTCCTTATTTTCCTCTCTCTCACCACGCATTGATCAGGCTTCCATCCATTCTAGTCCCATTCGAGCGCACCCTTCTTCCAGGCGTACCAGAATCCGACCAGCAGGATGCCGAGAAACAGGAGCATTTCGAGAAGTCCCAGCAGGCCGAGCGATTGAAATCGCACGGCCCAGGGGATCATGAAGATGATCTCGATGTCGAAAATGACGAACAGCATCGCGATGATGTAATACCGCATCGGAAACTGCATGCGCGCATCGGAAAACAGGGGGCTTCCGCTCTCATAGGGGTCAGCTTGGCTCGATAGGGACGGCTCGGTCTGACGAAGCCAGCCGGCGCAGAAGCTGGACGGCGGCGAAGACAATCGCAATGCCGATGAACAGCAAAATCGGAAGATAGTTCAGCGGAACAGCCTCACCTGCCATTAGGCCCTCGTTGATTAGGCTGCTTCGTTAAATGTCAGCGCCGAGCCGAAGAAGGGTTTGAATTTCAAACCGTCGAGGTCCGGCCGCTCAATGCCCTTGATGCTGCACCAGGATCTTGAATGTCCGTCCCATCCCATCCGGCTTGCAGCAGATGGATGGCGGCGCCAAACTCCGGGACTCTCCGGATCGAGTTGGCCGATCATGTCATCCACGCCGAGCCCCATGAGAAAACTCATCTGATTCGTAAAGCCTGTCACGTTCAAGCCGGCGCTGCTCCGACGGTTGCGCAGAGCTGGTGAAGTCCACATGGGCGGTCATGTCCTGTTCGCCGACGCGCACGTAGGGCATCTTCGCCGGTCAGTTGCTGGTAGTAGCAGAGGAATGTTCCGTCTTTCCGATCCGGTCCGTAGAGATCCTGCGCGGTATGGCCGTAATCGATCGTCAATACGAACCCGCGATCAATCCGCTGCGCCACCTGTTCCATCCATTCCAAGGCTTGGAGATTCACTTCGGTGCGGTATCCGTCCGGCAGGTGGGGTTCAGCCGTTGGAGATAGTCGTTCGAGTTCAGGATTCGACAGGGGCTTGAGGCATTCCTCAAAGCGCTCCATCCCGATTGTCCACGTAGATTTCCTGCGCCTGGCCGGCGACCACTTGAATGCGATGAACGGGAAAGGCATCCACGAGTTCATTGCTGAAAAAGAGGCCGGTGACGCTCTGACGGAGCGAGAGCGTCCATTCCTTCGAGCCAGGTCACACGGCCCGGGCTTCATCAACCAAGGGCGCCAGATTGTTGCCGCTGGAGCGCCTGCATCGCAGGGCTCCGCTCAATCAGCATGTAACGAAGACGCGATGCGAAGTCATCCTGGCTTGGCATGGCATGCCGCAGGAAATCTCGAGCCAACAAGCCCTTGCCGGCCCCATCTCCACGACCGTGAAGGGGTCGGGATGTCCCAAGTAATGTCGTCCAGTTGCCTGGCCTGTCTCGGCAATCGCGCTGGCCGAGAATCGGATGCACGTCGGAACTGGTATAAAAATCGCCGGACCAGCCGATGCGTTCCTGGTGCCGCACCTCCGGTTGGCGCATGTAGTAGCCGTATTGCGGGTGATAGAGGGCCAGTTCCATGAAACGGACGAAGGGAATCGGACCCGTTCCGGGCGATCTCAGCCGTGATGGCAGCCACGAGTTCAGGATGCCCAGCGACAAAGACCACTCCTTGTCTCTGTGAAGACAGCTTCAGCGCCGACCCAAGAAAACAGGCAGACTTTACCTGCCCTCAGGGAGGGGAAAAGAGGGCGTAGATTAGCCTCGCGGTCGCCGCTAAGTCAAGGCGAAATCATTGAGAAATCAGGCGAATATCGCTTTCGAGCGCGCCGTGGTCTGCTGGAACAGTTTCGCTGAAGGGGATGTCGTGCAGGCCGTTATCCTGCTATGTTCCGTGGCACTTCTTATATTTTTTCCCGCTCCCGCAGGGGCAGGGATCGTTGCGGCCGACTTTGTCGTCGCTCCGCTGGACGGTCTGAGGTGCGCTGGTTCTTCGCCGCGATTGAGCATGAGGCGGTTGGGGGCGGAGATGAGTCGGCTGTGGTGGCGGAGGGGCGGGCTTGTCCCTCAGTCCCGGACGGCCTGGACGCGGAACAGCCGTTCCAGCGCATCCGACTTGATCCGCTCCATCATGCCGGCGAAGAGGTCGTAGCCTTCGCGCTTGTACTCAATCAGCGGATCTTTCTGCCCATAGCCGCGCAGGCCGATGCCGTCGCGCAGGTGATCCATGCCGAGGAGGTGGTCTTTCCAGTGGTGGTCGATGACCTGGAGCATGAAGTTCTTTTCCAGGAAGCGCATCAGCTCCGAGCCCAGTTCCTGTTCCTTCCGATCGTAGGCGTCGCGCACCTGCGTTCTGAATGTCTTCGAGCAGCGCGTCTCGCCCGATGTCTCGGAGTGAGTCGCCGCCGTCGCTGCTTGCCCTGGGTGATGTCGAGGCCGAACTGGCCGTGCATCGATTCGCCGAGGCCGTTGATATCCCATTCTTCCGGGTATTGTTCGGCCGGGCAGTAGATGTCCAGCGCAGACGTCCACCATGCCCGCCATCATGTCGCGAATGTCCTCTTCAGATTCGTCGCCGGCCAGCACGGCGTGGCGGTGCTGGTAGATCACTTCGCGCTGCTTGTTCATCACGTCGTCGTATTCGAGCAGCTGTTTGCGGATTTCGAAGTTGTGCGCTTCGACCTTCTTCTGCGCATTGGCGATGGCGCGGGTGACCATGCCGTGTTCGATGGGCACGCCTTCTTCCATGCCGAGCTTGAGCATCAGCTGGGAGACGCGCTCGGAGGCGAAGATCCGCATCAGGTCGTCTTCGAGCGACAGGTAGAATCGGGACGAACCGGGATCGCCCTGACGGCCGGCGCGGCCGCGGAGCTGGTTGTCGATGCGGCGGCTTTCATGCCGTTCGGTGCCGAGAATATGCAGCCCGCCGGCCGCGACGACTTCCTGCTTGTTCTTTTCGCAGTCGGCCCGGATCTCTTCGAAGATTTCCAGCTTGCGCGCATCCGGCAGGTTCTCTTCCCGATACAGGATCTGCTTGAACATGAAGTCGGCGATTGCCGCCCAGGAGAATGTCGGTGCCGCGGCCCGCCATGTTGGTGGCGATGGTGACGGCGCCCTTGCGTCCGGCCTGGGCGATGATCTCCGCCTCTCGCTCATGCTGCTTGGCGTTGAGGACGTTGTGTTTGACGCCGTTCCGGCTCAAGAAGCCGGCGAGTCGCTCCGATTTTTCGATGGAAATCGTGCCGACCAGGACCGGCTGGCCGCGCTCGTGGCATTCCTTGATCTCTTCGACGATCGCCGCGAACTTTTCTTTCTCCGTTCGGTAGACGACGTCGGCGTAATCCAGGCGGATCATCTAGCGGTTGGTCGGGACCACGTTGACGTCGAGATTGTAGATCTTGGCGAACTCCGCCGCTTCCGTGTCGGCCGTGCCGGTCATGCCGCCGAGCTTCTTGTACATCCGGAAATAGTTCTGGAAGGTGACCGAGGCCAGGGTCTGATTCTCGTTGGCGATCTTCACGCCTTCTTTGGCTTCCACGGCCTGGTGCAGCCCGTCGCTCCAGCGGCGTCCCGGCATGAGTCGCCCGGTGAACTCATCGACGATGATGACCTCGCCGTCTTTTACCACATAGTCCACATCGCGTTTGTAGAGGGCATAGGCCTGGAGCGCCTTGACGACGTGGTGGACCAGATCCATATGGTCAGGATCGTAGAGGTTGTCCACGCCCAGCAATTTCTCGACCCGGACGTTGCCCTCTTCCGTCAACGAGGCGGTCTTGGTTTTTTCCTCGATCGTGTAGTCGTGCTCCGGTTTCAACTGCGGGATGATCGAATTGATGCGGTAGTACAGATCGGTCGTTTCATCGGTCGGACCGGAGATGATCAAGGGCGTCCGCGCCTCGTCGATGAGGATGCTGTCGACTTCGTCCACGATGGCGAAGTTCAGCTCGCGCTGCACGCACTGGCCCAAGTCGCTGACGATCAGATTGTCGCGCAGGTAATCGAACCCGTATTCGTTGTTGGTGCCGTAGGTGATGTCGGCGCGATAGGCTTCAGGTCTCGTGCAGGGGCGGAGAGCCTGGAGCCGCTTGTCGGAAGCGTCATAGGTCGGATCGAAGAGAAAGGAGGCATCGTGCTGAATGATGCCGACCGAAAGTCCCAGCGCATGGTAGAGCACGCTCATCCATTGCGCATCGCGTTTGGCGAGATAGTCATTTACGGTGATGAGGTGTACGCCTTTCCCTTCGAGCGCATTCAAATAGACCGGCAGCGTGGCGACCAGGGTCTTCCCTTCACCGGTCTTCATTTCGGAGATGCGGCCCCTATGGAGGATCATGCCGCCGATGAGCTGCACGTCGAAATGGCGCATGTTCAGTTTGCGGCGGGACATTTCACGGCAGACGGCGAAGGCCTCGGGCAGGATGTCGTCAAGCGTCTCCCCGGCCTCAAGGCGCTTCTTGAACTCCTGGGTTTTGTCCGCCAGGGCCTGATCGGAGAGCGGAGTCAGGCTGATTCCAGGCTGTTGATCCGCTCGACAATCGGGCGGAATGCCTTGATTTCACGATCATTTTTACTGCCGAAGATCAGATTGAGTAATTGCGTGACCATGATGCTGTCGTTCGGAACGAACGCCGACGTCTCCCAAAATAATCTGCGCAGTATACAGTATCTATCCCATGAATCCTATAACAAGCAGAGCCTGGTATCGAGTAGTCGGCTTGAGAGGCCTAGCGGGGTCCAGTAACATTCGACTGAGTCACACTCAGTCGAATGTTACTGGACTACACCGTCCTCAAATTCGTGTCGGTCCTCGCGGTGCTCTGTGTCCTTTTCGTTGATGGATTGGTTCAGGCGCATTGGTCGAGCATGCCGCGCAACGGCGAGATCTTCGAGACGCGTTCGAAAGTCACCGTGCTCGCTGTACGCTGGCGGCTCACCGACAACCAGATTCATCCGCACACGCGGGGCAATCACCCGCCTCTTCCCGAGGCCAGGGGGACCTCGGCGAGCGTAATGTGCCTAGACTCACAATGGATGTGGTGCGACAACCGGAGGCCGATGGAGGCAGATCAAGATCTCTAATAGCTAGTGTTAGCCGCCGGTTTCGTAGCCGTGAGCCGTCAGACAGCGCTCAATCGCCTGTTGATAGGCCTCGCGTGTAGGCCAGATGCGATGCGGCACATCCACAGTCCCAAGGACGACCCCGTTGGTACTCGAGCCTCCGCCACCGATCGGCGGAAGCCAGCGAGGCTGGATACTCACCTGCGCCGCCTGACGGACCTCGATCTCACAGACCTTGCGATCCTGTGCGGGTACGGTAGTTGGAATAGACTGGGAAGCTTTGCGGCTAGAGGAACAGGCCGTAATGGAACAGAAGAGAACGCCGACAACCAGATCACGAGGAAACCGTCGCATGAGGCGCCTCACCATTCCAGAGGGAAACATCACTATTCTATCGATCCGATGATTGGAGGAGCCACGCCATGGACGTCCCGTCGAGATGGCTGGGCCAATGTATAGATGAAGAATCAAGTTTCAGACGGTCCAGGCTTTTGAGAGAAGATCACCTCCCGGCTTATGATCCCTTGTCCAAATTGCTAAACCGGGCACGGCAACACTTCAACGAAGACGGCCACTGGCTTGATGCCTATTGACTCTCCCTTCCACACTCCGGTACGGTTTAGCATTGGCTTGGGAGTGAGGCGAAGAGAGATGAACCGCATCCACGCAAAACGAGCACTTGTAGTTCTGTTGGTGCTCTCGATGCTTATTGTCGGCGGGCTTGCCTCAGCTCAGTCAATCACACACGAGCCACATCACGCGCATCATCAGAAAGCCACTCATGGCACCGTGCTCTGCTCCTGGATGTGTGCCGCCGGGACGGTTCTCGATAGTGCGGTAGTCACGTTTCAGGCCGAACTCAGTCCCATTGCGCTCATCACGTTCCCCAATTTTGCCCCTCCCTCGATCGAGGTGTACCAGCCTTCTCTCAGTCGCGCCCCGCCGTCTTTCTCTCTGTAGTCTCCGTCGATCATCGGCTCGCAGCTGGGCCGCTTCCCGTCTCTCGCACGATCCACCGAGTGGGTTGTAGGGCAGGCGGAGGGGACGATTCTTATGGAGAAAAGGGAGGCGCACCACGATGTTGGGGAAACGGTTCATATTCGGATTTACTGTCTGTCTTGCAATAGTCTACTTCTCGTGGCCCGGCGCTCAGCCGACACAAGCCTCCTGTGGCGCAGTGTCGTGCTTTGTCACGATCGGTTCTCAGCAGCAGGTCGCGATGGAAGGGCTCCTGACAGTTAATGGCATTTACAATTACACACCAATGCGGTTGCTGCCGGGAACCACCGGAGTCATCCCGGGCCTCGACACGACTCAGCGGCAGATGATTCTGAATCACCATCAGGAGACCAGGACCATTACTCAGACGGCGACGCTTGACCTGAATTATGGTCTCACGGAACGGTTGGGACTAGAAGTCACGATTCCCTATATGTGGCGAACGCATCATCACATCGATGGACTAGGAGAAGACGGTCCGAATGGCGAAGGACAGTCCACCACGTTTTCATCAGACGGGCTTGGGGACATGCGGGTCGGCGTTAAGTACAATGTGTTGCCCACTCTGAGGAGCATGGTCGTATTTGGGTTTGGCGTTTATCTGCCAACCGGGGTCACCAATGCTGTCGACAGCACGGGCGCATTGATGGAGCCGACCACTCAACTCGGACGCGGGCAAGTCGGCTTGAACCCCACGATCTATCAGACCTACGAATTGATCCCCCATCGGTTAAACGAATTTGTCTTTGGGGGTTACCGGCACACCTTCCGGAACAATGTCGGGTACCAGTTCGGGGACCAGTGGGATCTCAATGGCGGGCTCAACCTAGTGACGGTTCCCTGGTTGGTCCTAAGCGCGCAGCTCAACTACAGATATCTCGTTCACGATAACTTCAGTAGCTCACTATCGCGCTCCGCCACGCCCGCGGATGCACCAGACTTCCCTGGCGAGCCTGTCGTGATTGACCCAACGATTAAAAACCGACAGGTGCCCACCACTGGCTCAACTTTTCTCGGATTTACTCCCGGTTTCTCGGTCAATTTAGGCCAGATGATCGAATCCTCCTGGACGAGAATGACCTCATTGTATTTCTATTCCTCGATTCCTCTGGTTCGAGACTCCAATAACAGTTTGGCGCAGGGGACCAGTTTTATTTTTGGGCTTACACGTTCATTCCAATTGCTGAACCAATCGTAAACGGGGCGGGTGAAGTTGAGGCAGAGGAGGCTAACATGAGATCGAGATGGATCAACACCGTGTTTGTAGTGATCGTGCTGCTCGTTGCATTTGTGGGATTGCCCGCCTTCGACGGGTGGAGCATGGGCTCGCGAGTCCCGACGGTCGGCATGCGGCCGAGGATTTTCGCTTAACCGATCTGGAGGGCAAGTCACAGAGCCTCGGCCAGTATCGCGGCAAGATCGTGCTCGTGAACTTCTGGGCCACCTGGTGCAAGCCCTGCACGACTGAAATGCCGGCGATGCAGACCGCCTACGAAAAATTACGAGATAAAGAATTTTGTTGTGCTCGCCATTAACGAACTCGAAGATGATGCGAAAGTGCGAGAGCATATCAAACAGTACGGCCATACGTTTCCGGTCCTCATGGATCATGACAACAAAGTCGCCAACCAGTTCGGGGTGTTCGGTTTGCCGGTGAGCGTGTTCATCGATCAAGAGGGGCGTGTGCAGGAGTATATCAAGGGCGGGTTGCTCACCGAACAGAAGATCCAGATGGTTGTTGATCGACTCCAGTCCATAAGCCAGGGTGAAGCTGAGTCGCTGAATTATGCAGGATCAGATGCGTAAGGCCCGAGGCTGTTTTTAAAGAACCGAAAAAGTTCGAGTATGAGTTGGGAGATTTGTGTTGACGATAGCCGGTAGTTTCCGTGGCGAATCAGATTTCGGTCAGGCCGATGTGACGGCTGAGTCACTCGCGAAAGTGGTGTTCAAGTGACGTTCAGTCCAGACGGGCAGTATCGCGTGCAAGGATGGGCGGTGTCCGTGTTCGTTCACAGCCTTGCATTGACCGTTACCCTCGGGCTCATGGCACAGGTCAAACCAGTCGTGCCGAAAGAGGCGTTCCAGTGGGACGTCTCATTGGTCGAACCGCAGAATCAAGAAACCGGTCAGGCTGAAATCATACCAACCCAGGAGCCTGCTACGCCGACTGCTCGTCCAGCAGCCCCCGCTCCCAGTCAGCCTCAAATGGTCACGCAGGACGTGCAAACCCATGAGGTGACACCAGTTGTGCAGCGTGAAATCCGCCAGGTGATCGAGACGAGTCAGCCGATTCAAGAGACCGCGCCGGTACAAACGAGAACCGAAGCGGTCACGCCGATTAGGGAACAGCAACCAGTAGAGGTTCAACAGACCACACAGGCCATAGTCGAGTCGGTTGCTCCAATTGCTCACCATGAAGCAGTAAACACTGCATCTGCGACGCCTGCGGCGCCGATTCAACAGACCGTAACCCAGCCGGCGACAACTGAATCGTCCGTTCATCCTGTCGGAGCAAGCACCGTTGAGACGGCTGCTCTTACACGCGACCCAGACCCGTCGCCCCCGTTAGTACCGGCGACTCCTGCTGCGAACGACGCGAAGCCGACTGAGTCCATGGTGCGAGACTCCGCGCCGCAGGTGGCGATGGCAACCCGTCCGACTCCCGCAGCCAAAGCCGATTATGGCTGGTTAGCAGACTCGCTGAGACGAAGACTGGCTGAAATCAAACGCTATCCCAGCGCCGCGCGCCTCAATGGATGGGAAGGGAAGGTTGTGCTGCGCGCAGTCATCCGGGCAGATGGCCAGCTGTCGGAGGTAAGGGTTCATAGAAGTTCCGGCCATGAGGTGCTTGATAATGCAGCCATGGAAGCCATCCGACTGGTCTGTCCTCTGCACATGACGAATGAGATGGCCGTTGCCGAAGTTGCGGTGTATGTGCCGATTGTCTATAGCCTCGGGGGGTAGTGATTAGAAGCCAGATCCTAGGGCATATACAAAACGGTCGCGGCGTGCAATTCCCCGTTCGTGGATCGAAGTGAGGCGCATCATGCTCCAATGGATATTCAGAAACAAAAAACCGGCGTGGCTCGGAGTTGCGATCAGCGCTGCCTCGCTTGTCTCTATAGCATTGGCGGAGCCAGGTCAGTCGTTGCAATTTGGTCCGAAACTGACGACCGATCACAATGTGCGGGCGGTGATAGGCCCTTCCGTCCGGATTGACGACGAGGGCCATATCTCGCTTGCCTGGGTGGAAGAGGACAAGGAGACGCGCGCGCTGCTCTATGCCAGAACTGAAAAGCCGGGAGAACGGTTCGGGACTCCGATCAAAGTGAACCAGTCGACCGAGGCGCCTTACATGCGACAGGAAGCACCGGCGCTGGCGGTGGATGGGGACCAAGTGTTTCTGACATGGGCCTTGACCCATCCAAAAGTGAAACCGGACAAGCCGTTCTCGAACGAACTGAGGCTGAGCCGGTCTACGGACGGCGGCAAAACATTTCTGCCGTCCATTCTGGTGAATGACGATGAGCAGGTCATCGGCCACAGTTTCGATTCGATTCATGTCGCTCCTGACGGCGTCGTGCATGTGGCCTGGATCGATGGGCGGGAAGGCAAGAAGGAACCCGGTACCTTCTTGACGCGTTCGACCGATCACGGACGGACTGTCGCGAAAAACTTCAAGGTGGACGAAAACACCTGTGTCTGTTGCCGAACGTCTCTCACGACCGGACAGGATGGGACGCTCTATGTGGCCTGGCGCAAGATCTTTCCCGGCGATATTCGCGAAACGGTAGTCGCGCGTTCCACGGACGGCGGGAACACTTTTTCATCACCGATGATTGTGGGACAGGACCGTTGGGTATTTCCCGGTTGTCCGCATCGGCCCGCCTCGATCGGGACGGATCGGCTTGGACGGCTTTATGTTGTCTGGTATACCGAGGGCGTCGAAGAGATTCCATCGGTGTTCCTGGCCTATTCGGACGACCGTGGGAACACCTTTTCTCCCAAACAAAAACTGAACGTCTCCAAGGGAACCTTCCCCGATCATCCGCAGATGGCAGTCGATCCGGAGGGGCGCATTGTCATCTCTGGGAAGAACAATCGCCCGTTCGACGTGAAGTCGTGATGAGCGTCTCCCTCGATCGTGGACAGACCTTCAGCACGCCGCAGAAATTGAATGAAAAGAAAGGCCAGACACCGTCCCTCTCGATCAATGCGAACGGGCTCGCTGCGCTGGCTTGGATGGAGCACGCGATGCCCGTTCATCGCATGGTCGTCCAAACAATCCAGCTGCCCGCCTTGAACGTCCTCGCGAGGCAGGAGCCATAGCGTGCCGGTATTATTAAAACGAGTGTTGATTGGAGCGATGTTTTCTCTGCTGAGTGTCCCCTTGTCGGTTTTCGCGCTGGCCAATGATCCCTTTGCCTCGTTCAAGATGAGCCGGTTCCCGGCCGGGAGCATGGCGGCGCCCTTTGAGCTCACGACGCTGGACGGCAGGGTTGTGAAATTGAGCGAGTTGACGGGGAAGGTGGTGCTCGTCAACTTTTGGGCCACCTGGTGCGGGCCCTGCAAAGAAGAAATGCCTTCACTCGCCCGGTTGCAGAAGCAACTGGACCCTGCACAATTTGCCCTTATGACCGTCACGACGGATCTGCAGCGCCAGGGCATCGCCCAATTTCTGTCTCAGCTTGGAGTCAGCCTTCCGGTCCTTTTCGATGAAGATCAAGAAGTGTCACGGTCCTTCATGGTGCGCGGCCTTCCGACGACGATCGTGATCTCCCAGAATGGCACGCTCGTCGGGCGAGCGGTAGGGCCTCGCGCTTGGGATAGTCCCGAAGCAGTGGCGGGGATGCGGCAGATCATGGAGAGCGGGAGATGAGGAAGTGTTTCGTCCCGCTGGCTCTGGCCATTGCGACGTTGTACCTGACGCTGTCGGTCGGTGCCGTAGCCTGTCTCTTTGCGCATGAGAGCCAGCCACGCTCAGCCCATCATCACACCGGCGGAGTGACGCATTCTTCTCTGTGCGCCTGGGCCTGCCACGCCAATTCGACCGTTGACCTTCCTGCGACTGCGCCACAAACGCAGCCGCTTCACCTCGTGGCGATGTTGCTGTTGATCGCCGCGTCCGTTTCGTCATTCCTCTCCCAGCATTCGGCACAGTCCCGCGCGCCTCCTCGTTTGTAACGTCGCATCCACTCAACGTTCATCAGTCATATCCCCGCACTGACGGAGCGGCAGGCCTGCTCGGCTTGCGTCTGCATGGAGGCGGTTGGTGCATTTTATCTATCTCAATAAGGAGTACGGGCCATGGTGTCGTTCAAGAGCGTTACGCAAATCATTGTGGCAGTCGCAGTGCTCGGAGGCATTCACGCTATGGATCGACGTCGCACTTGCACAAGAGCCGACACAACCGACAGCCTCGCCTCGCGAAGAGCAATTGCGCGAACAGCTAAAGGGAATTCTCCAAGAGTTGGAAGATCTCCAGAACGCGCGAGAGGGGGCGTTGCCGCCGGCTGAGCGGCCCAAGGCGGTCACGGAAAAGTCGGAACCGGAACACTCTGAGGTCGCCGGCGCGATTCCGGCATATGAGCTGGCCGACATGAGTATTGTGAGCGACCGTGAGCAGAAACACCCGGAGGGGATTACGCTCTCTGTCGCACCGCGATCCGAGCTTGAATCGACGCCAACGAGGCACATGCGAGAGGCCATGGAATCGCTGCCGGGTGTGATCGTCCGTCAAGCGAACGGGCCTAGGGATTTCAGTATTTCGATTCGCGGCTCGGGGGTCAAAACGACGTTTGCGATCAGGGACATCAAAGTCTACGAAGATGGGATTCAGCAAACACAATCCGACGGCCTGTCCCGCCTCGATATGCAGGATCCCTGGTTCATGAAAAGTGTGGAAGTCACGCGCGGCGCGTCCTCCTCCCTCTACGATAACTATGCCCTCGGTGGGATGGTTCAGTTTCGAACTCGGCGGGGCAGCGACGTCAACGGATTCGAATCGTTCTTCTCCGGAGGCTCATTCGGCTACCAGAAGTATGCATTTGCCGTCGGCGAGCACTACACCAATTCCGATATCGCGATGTTCGCCAGTCAAGTGGCAGAGGACGGCTTCATCCAACACAGCAACTACAACACCCAGACGCTCAACTTCAATTATCGCGTCAACGTGGACGATAAACAGACCTTGATGTTCAAGTTCATCACCAATTGGTTGCACACGGCAGTGCCGACTCGCCTCACCATAGCTCAGTTCAACGCGGATCCCCGACAGTCCGGCGGCACCAGCCTGGCCAATAACGCGGCCTGGCTCAATCAAGGGAGAACCGATCAACGCACGATCGCCGGCGGGCTATATGAGCGGCAATTGAATGCCAGCACAGTCCTCACGGTTGAGGCGGATTTCGATGTGAAGAACATCCATCAGCCCTTTTCGCAAATCTCAGACGCCGTCAACCAGAATTACAAGAACTATGTCGACCTACGGAACACTGGTCGTCTGGGGGATATGCCGCTCAAGAGCTATGTCGGATTCTTTGTCAACAATATGAACCAAAAATCGAACACTTTTCAGAACCTCGGGAATTTTCAAGCCACCTACGGCACACTGGCGCAAAATGCCCCCGGCACGATTCGGAATATCGGCGGACGGTTTCGAGAAGAACTCGAGTTTGTTCCCAAGTGGACGCTCGCTGCAGGACTAGGATTTGAGCAGTCTATCTTGAGTGCGAATGTCGTCAACTACAACACGAGTGGCCCGACTATTGGCCAAATTGCCAGCAGCGTCAACGTCAACCGGACCTTCTATAACTGGGCGCCAGAGGTGTCGCTGACCTTTAGGCCCAACGAAATCTGGCGTAATTGGGCCAGGGCTTCAACAGGATATGGGATTCCCACTATCTCCAACCTCACGACCGGGCAGAACGGATTAGCCGGCTTGAATACGGGCCTGCAGCCAGAGAAGAATCTCAACCTCGAACTCGGGACCGAAGCAAAGCTGGACAAGACATTTTCAATGCAGCTCGTCGGATTCTACATCTATTTCAAAAATGAGATCATCTCACAGGTCAATTCGACGACCGGCGGGTCTTTTGCGACGAATGCGCCTTCATCACAATACCGCGGCATCGAAGCCAGCTACGACTGGCGTCCGCTGTCTGGATGGCGGTTCTCGGGGGCGTACACGCATATTGACGCGCACTATATTCATTTCGTCGATTCATATTTAGTGAACGGGGTGCCAACCTCGACCGTCCAGAATGGTAAACAGGTTCCGAACGTGGTGCGCGACGTATTGAATTTCAAAGAGGAATACGACCATCCCTCTGGCTGGGGCGGATGGTTGGAGACGAGTTATTGGAACAGTTATTTCCTCAACAACAATAATACCGTCGGCGCCCCCGCGTACTGGCTATTGAACACCAATATCCATAAGAACTTTGAGATCACGAATTCCTTTTTCCGGTTTGCTAAGTTTTATGCGGAGTTGAACAATATTCTCGACACGACGTACGTGGCATCCGGTAATGTGGTTTCCGACAGCACTCCCGACGCGAATAAGACCCTCTTTTATGCCGGCTATGGGCGGGCCTTCTATGCGGGAATCACGTTGGGATTTTTCTAGAAAATCTGGGTACGCGGAGCAAGCCCGGGGTTGACCGGACGAAGGGCCGCCCTTCGTCTCAGTTGCGTGATCCGCATACGTGCCTGTCTGCGTGCGTATCTGAGTCTTCGCTCTCACGCGGGTATATGCGTCGTTGATTTCACGGTCACTGTCCGTCTATAGTTCGCCGGATTGTTGCGGGTATAGAAAGGACAGGCGGCGGCTGACCGTGAATCGATTCTACCAGCACATGGCCATCGTGTTGTTTGTCCTGTACCCGGCTGTTGTTTCTCCGGTTGTCCAGGCGGCGGTTGAGCAACCGGATGCTGCGCAGCGTCAGTACGAACGAGGCACTGCGTTGCTGCGAAAGGGTGACCTTGCCGGGGCAACCGAGGCTGCCAAAAAAGCGATCGAGTTGAATCCCTCATCAGCTGAAGCACACCACTTGCTTGGACGCATCTATTTCAAGGATAAGAAACCGGCCCAGGCTGTTGATTCTTTCACCCGCGCGCTCAAGCTGAAGCCGGCCTATCCCGATGCGTTGAACAATCTGGCCGAGGTCTATGTGATTCAAGGTAAATCGGCCGAAGCGGAGCAGTCCCTCACGCGGGCGATTGAGATCGATCCTCGCCATGCCGACTCGTACTTCGACTTGGCCAAGCTGTATGAACAACGTCGTGATCTCGCCGCAGCCACCAAGACCTATCAAACCTTGTTGACAGTCCGTCCGAACCATCGTGAGGCCCTGTACAACCTCGCATTGTTGTATGAGGCACAGGGAGACAGTCGTGAGGCGCGAGTGACGGTGGGCAGGCTGGTTAAGTTCGATCCCAAGTATGCCGATGCCTGGTACCTTGCCGGGCGGATGGCGGAGAAGAACAATGATCTCGTGGAAGCCGCCTATTCGTATAAACAGGCCATCGCGGCAAAGCCCTCGTTAGTGGACGCGCACTATAACCTGGCCTTTATTCACCGAAGTCAAGGCAGGCCGTTGGAGGCAGAACAGGAATTTCTCGAAGTCTTGCGGTACCGCCCTGAGTATGCCGAAGCGCATATGAACCTGGGTGTGATCTACACCGGTCTGAACAGGCTTGATGAGGCGGAACAGTCCTACGAACGGGCCGTCGAGTTGAAGCCGGACTATGCTGAAGCACACTACAACTTGGGTGTCTTTTATGAGTTGCATCGGAAGGACATGCCGAAAGCACTGGCCCAATATCACAAGTACCTCAGCCTCGGGGGGCGCGATGATCGCGTTGAGCGGATCGTCGGCGCTGGAGGTCGATGACGGTCGTGCGATCAGGATGAAGAGGTGGGGAGCCATTGACGGAGTAATTGACGGTTGTGGAGATGACCTGAATGCCTCGGATGTCCGTAAGGAGCCGAGGCGTTGCTGTCTCTAGCAGGATGCTGAAAAAGTCCTCCAGCAGCGTTCTCGCATCGTTCAGACCCTCCACGTACCCCAGAGGGTACGCCTCGGCCCTTCACTCGCTGCGGCCTTGCTGGACGGCCTTTTTGAGCATCCTGCGGGAGCGTGCTCCTGTTGTGGCGCCCGGGACCGGAGGCCATGGGCTTGCTCTTACCAGTAGGGCCAAGGCTGCCACAAGGGGCTCCAGTAAGGCCCCCAATAGGGGCCTGGACCCATATAGGGCCGGATGCGGGGAGCCATGTCTTCCGATCTGACCCAAACTTGTAGTCGCTTGATGTCGATGACGGGATAGGTATAGTCCGTCTCATCCAATGGTAGCGTGATGGAACCAGTTACCTCGCCGGTCACGGTGACGCTGGTCCCTGGTGGGAGGGTTGCGGGATCGAGGAATTCTCGCTGGAGAGCGATGAAGCGGCCTTGTGATTGAGTCAAATCGTATCCGGGACGCGTCGATTTATCGAGCGGAAGCTGCAAGATTTCGATTCTCGTGCCGTCTTTCAGTCGTCGGCCCGTCAACACTTCGCCGCCGAAAACCACCGGTTGACCTTTGAAGGAGTCCGGTGTTGCCTTGACTTGGAGGAAGGTAAGTGATGAGTCTGTGAGTCCGAGCCGTCCTCCGCCTCTTGTGTTGAGGCACAGCCTATAAACGTCACGAGCAAGACCGCTATAGAAAGCAGCGAACGTGCCAACATGGCCACATGTATAACAAAGAGTAAGTTTGCGGCACATTCGCTATAATGACCAACGAGCTTTGATCCAAGAAAGGAGTCGATATGCGGAAGAGACCCTGTGCGCAATGGGCCTCGGCGGTCTGTGCGATTGTATGGAGTGTTGTTTCTTTATGGAGCTCACCAGCCACCGCCGCGTCACCTGAGTTGAAGGGTAAGTTCGAAATCCTGAAGAGTGAGATGTCCACGCATACGCCCGGCAAGGTGAAGTTGATTGAATTCGCCGATTTCTACTGCCCGCATTGTCATCGGTTTGACGGGGAAGCCCTGCCATTGCTGGAAAGAGAGTTTGGAAACAAGCTTGAAGCCACCATGGTGGGGTTCCCGGTGATTCATGGGAAGCTGCCGACCCCGTTCGATATGTATGAGCAGGCGAAGATGATGGGAAAGGGGAATGAGATGAAAGCCGTCCTCTTTCGCACCATCCACAAAGATAAGGTGACGGGAGTGCTGGATCGCTCATTGCGGGAGGCCTTGATCAAGGAAGTCGGGCTCGATCCGAAAGCCTTTGAAGAAGGCATGGCCAGCGGGAAACCAGCCAAGGCATTCGAAGAGGGGCGCAAGTGGGGCGAGCGCATCAAAGTTCAATCTACTCCGACCGTCCTCATCGACGGTAATATTAAGGCGGAGACGATCGACCCGGAGAATCTCAAGTTGATCATCCAGAGCATCTTGGACGCAGACAAGAAAAAGTGAGGAGGATCGCCGCAGCTGGACGATCTCAATGCTCTCAGAGCGCGCAGGGTGAAGCGATGGTCCTTCGATGGACGCAGTCGAGATCATCCGGTTGGGAGGCGACTACTCTGTTGCGGGGGCTGGTGTGGCGATTGATCCAATCTGCGGAATGACGGTTGATCCGGCTGGGGCGGCCGGAAGTCACGACCATCGAGGCCAACGCTACTTTTTTTGCGGCCTTTCCTGCCTAAATCGATTCAAGGCGGATCCGGACCGAGCGTTGCAGTCCTCGACGGTGAGTGCCGCTGGATCGCCCACACGTAGGCCCCTTCCGGTGATACAGCCTGCCCCTGTCTTGACGGGGGCTGCGGTGGCCATCGATCCCGTCTGCGGGATGACAGTGCAGCCTGCCACGGCAGCCGGGTCCTATGAGCATCAAGGAAAGATCTACTACTTCTGTGCGACGAGTTGCCTCACCAAGTTTCGCGCTGAACCGAATCACTATCTGACTCCTCCTGAGCAACGCGCTCCTCGCGTCATGCCGGTCCCAGCCGGTGGAGTGGTCGAATACATCTGTCCGATGGATCCGGAGGTGATTGAAACCCAACCAGGGATTTGCCGGATCTGCGGGATGGCGCTGGAACCAAAAGACGTCTCGCTCGAAGATGCACGGAATCCCGAGCTCGAGGATATGACCAGACGGTTCTGGATCTGTCTCGGGCCTTCCCTCTTGGTCATGCTCTTGGCAATGGCCGATATGATTCCCGGGTTGTCTCTGCCGCGGACTTTCACTGGTTCGACGAGGAACTGGGTGCAATGGCTGCTGGCGACGCCGGTGGTACTCTGGGGCGGCTGGCCGTTTTTCCAGCGAGGCTGGGCATCGGTAGTGAACCGGGCTCCCAACATGTTCACGCTCATCGCCATGGGAACGGGAGCGGCCTATGGCTACAGTACTGTTGCCACCGTCGCACCCACGCTGCTCCCCGGCTCATTCCGAATGCATGACGGTTCGATCGCGGTCTATTTTGAAGCCGCGGCCATGATTACGGTTCTGGTGTTACTTGGCCAGGTCCTTGAACTGAAGGCTCGGAGTCAGACGAGTTCCGCGATTCGTTCCTTGCTCCGCCTCGCGCCAAAGACAGCCAGGCTGATCAAGCCGGACGGACAGGAAGAAGATGTGCCGCTCGAGCATATTCAGGTGAACCATCGATTGCGCGTCAGGCCGGGAGAACGAGTGCCGGTCGACGGGATGGTCCAAGAAGGCACGACTTCTGTGGATGAATCCATGATCACGGGAGAATCGATTCCGGTCGAAAAAACAGTTGGGGCCCGGGTGACCGGGGGAACAATCAACGGCACAGGTGGGATTGTCATGGTCGCTGAACGAGTCGGGCGGGATACGATGCTTGCTCGGATTGTGCAGATGGTCAGTGAGGCGCAACGGAGTCGGGCGCCGATTCAGCGTCTCGCCGATATGGCCGCGGCGTATTTTGTCCCGCTTGTTGTGGCTGCGGCGCTTATCACGGCAGTGGCCTGGGCGATCTGGGGTCCTGAGCCGAAGTTGGCCTACGCCCTGGTCAACGCAGTGGCGGTCCTGATTATTGCTTGTCCCTGCGCCTTGGGATTGGCAACGCCGATGTCGATCATGGTGGGGACTGGTCGTGGGGCGACGGCTGGTGTCTTGGTGAAAAAGGCTGAAGCGTTGGAGGTGTTCGGCAAGGTGAATACGCTCGTGATTGATAAGACCGGGACTCTCACGGAGGGTAGGCCGAAACTTCAGTCGGTGCGTTTTGTGCCGCCCTGGTCGGATGTCGATCTGTTGCGGCTCACGGCGAGTCTTGAACGGAGCAGCGAACATCCGCTGGCCGCAGCGGTGGTGGAGGGAGCGGAAGGGCGGGGGCTCGTGTGTGCCCCGGTCGAACAGTTCCGTTCGGTGACGGGGAAGGGTGTGACCGGGAGGGTCGCTGGTCGTCGCGTTGCCATTGGGACAGCTGCCTTCTTGCGAAACGACGTCGGTGTATCCGGCCAGAACCTCACGCAATTGGACGAAGAAGCGGCCTCGCTTCGTCGTCAAGGGCAGACGATCCTGTTTGTCGCCATCGATGAGCAGGCTGCGGGCATACTTGGCGTGGCAGATCCGATCAAAGCCTCTACTCGTGGCGCGGTGCAGGAACTCAAGGCCGAAGGCATTCGCCTCGTCATGGTGACGGGAGATCATCGCGATACGGCCGAGGCAGTGGCCCGGCAACTCGGTATTGAGGAGGTCATGGCCGATGTGTTGCCGGACCAAAAGGGACAGATCATTGCCCGTCTCAAGTCCGAAGGTCGCGTGGTGGCCATGGCCGGCGATGGTATCAATGATGCACCGGCCCTTGCGTTAGCCGATGTCGGAATCGCCATGGGAACTGGAGCGGACACGGCCATTGAGAGTGCGGGGATTACGCTGATGAAAGGGGATTTGCGCGGGTTGGTCCGTGCGCGGAGGCTGAGTCAAGCCACCATGCGGAATATCCGACAAAATCTCTTGTTTGCCTTTCTCTATAATATGATCGGGGTGCCGGTCGCGGCCGGCATACTCTATCCGGTCTGGGGGATACTACTGAGCCCTATGATTGCCAGTGCCGCCATGACGTTCAGTTCTGTATCCGTTATTTCCAATGCCCTCCGCCTGCGTCATGTGGAATTGTAAGTGCGCCCCCGGCCCACGCATGCTAGGCTACACACGTTTGTCGTCAATCGGGCAGGGACTGTTGCCAGAAAGGACCGTGGCGTGTTTCGAGTCAATCTCACATGGCAAATCGTGATCGGGCTCTGTATGTGGGGCTCGATCGCCGGTGGAACAGCTCTGGCCGGGAGTCGCGTGATTCCCATCGCGGGCGGGGGTGAACTCCAGGCGCAGGTCAAGGCGACCGCCACCAAAGTAATTCCTGCCGTCGTCAGCATCGCCTCAACGATGATGGTACGCGATCAAGCCTTCAGCGACGAAGCGCTACCGTTCGGATTGTTCAAGGATGCCCCTACGCGGCGGCAATATGGTCAGGGCTCCGGCGTCATTGTGTCGTCGGATGGCTACATTATTACGAACAACCATGTCATTGCCGATGCAGTCGCTGTGGAAGTGATTCTCGCCGACCGACGACAATATAAAGGAAGAGTCGTGGCCACTGACCCCAAGACCGACGTGGCCGTGGTGAAAATCCAGGCGAGCAATCTGCCGACGGTGACATGGGGGGATTCGAGCACCCTCGCCGTCGGCGAATTTGTGCTCGCGATTGGAAACCCGCTTGGTTTGAGTCGAAGTGTGACGTTTGGCATCGTCAGTGCCGTCGGGCGCGCCGATGTCGGTGTCGCCGACTTCGAGGACTTCATTCAAACCGATGCCCCCATCAATCCAGGCAACTCCGGCGGAGCCTTGGTGACCATCAACGGTGAATTGGTAGGGATCAATACCGCCATCGCCAGCCCGACCGGCGGGAGCGTCGGCGTGGGTTTCGCCATCCCGAGCAATATGGCTCGGGCTGCCATGCAGAGCCTGCTCAAGACCGGTCGGGTTGTCCGTGGGTTTCTCGGCGCCTCCACACAAGACGTGACGCCTTTGTTAGGTAAGATCTTTCGTCTGCCCGATGTGAAAGGCGCGATCGTAACCGATGTGCAGGCGAAGGGGTCCGCCGAAAAAGCCGGCCTCAAGCGCGGCGATGTCGTCGTGCGGTTTGACGGGCGCGACGTGATGGACAGCGGACATCTTCGGAACCTCGTAGCCGCTTCCACGATCGGGAGTAAGCATCGGTTGGATCTCATGCGCGAGAGTAAGCCGTACCAGGCTGAATTGGTTGTGCAGGAGGCGCCACGTGAACGGACCAGGAAGAGCCAGACCGCATCGGCTTCGGCTGTCACGGCTCATCCGCTCGCTGGTGTCGTGTTCGATGATGTGACCGTCCCGTTGGCTCGGCAGATGGATCTGGCTGTCTCGAGCGGGGTCGTAGTGACCGATATTGAAGAAGGCAGTCTGGCCGAATCTTCCGGTCTCCAGCCTGGCGACGTGGTGTTGGAACTGAATCGTCAACCTATTTCCAACTTTGTCATGTTTCAGCGACTGGCCGATCCGATCAAACCTTCCGATCTTGCCCTCCTGCTGGTCAATCGGCAGGGGAATGTCCTCTATGTTCCGATTCAAGGCGAGTGAACATTCGCAAGATTGAAGTGTAAGCACGGTCTCCTCCCAATGATCGATAGGTGATCACTGGTTACTCCATGGAGATCGGACACGATCCTTCCCTATTTTGCACGCTGGTGATCGTCGTATTCATATGCGCAGGGATGTTGGGTGCAGGGGGATTGTGGTGGGAACCTGCTTCCTTGTGTGTGCAGGAGTACGAAGTGTTTTGCCAGGGGCTTACTCCACGCAGGCCAAGATGGTACAAATGTAGCCTCTTGATCCATGGGCGCTCGATCCACTTGATTCATTGGCGGACGCCTTGGCCTGCCAGAGGTTGGTGTCGGACGATGGCGAAGGTATTGACCCGTTCCTACTTCAATCGCCCCACACTAACGGTCGCGCGTTCACTTATCGGAAAATACCTGGTCCGGTCGATTGATGGCCGAGAGCTGTTCGGCAAGATCGTCGAAGTGGAGGCCTATGTCGGATCTCAAGATCGCGCCTGCCACGCGTCGAAGGGGAGAACCGCTCGCACCGATGTGCTGTTCGGGGAAGCCGGAGTGGCATATGTCTATCTCATCTATGGGATGTACCATTGCTTGAACGTGGTGACGGAGCGGGAGGAGTTTCCCGCCGCTGTCCTTATTCGAGCTGTTGAGATCGATGGTGAAATCATCGATGGCCCGGGCCGGCTCTGTCGTGCCCTACAGATCGATCGCGGTCTCAATCGACTTGATATGACGAGAGGAATCTCGCTCTGGCTTGAAGACCGTGGGGCACATGTGGAGAAAAAGGCTGTGCGTGCCCATCCCCGCATTGGCGTGGACTATGCGGGCGAATGGGCCAAAAAGCTCTGGCGTTTCCGCCTGTCGACTGCGACAGGGTCTAACCGGAAACAAGGCAGGTCGTCTAATAATACGACATTGAGGCAGCGCACCAGATCTTAGGAAGGAGATGGGCGCAAAATAAAACGGGGATACCGCATCGATGCGGTATCCCCGTTTTGTGCTTTGCAAGGAGCGTGGCTACTCGATCTTCCGGTCGCCACTGATCTTTGTGGCGGAGGTTACCGGAGGGGCAATCGTGATCTGTGGTCCCTGTACTTTTGGTAGCTGGCCGGCGCCCTGGCTTTCAGAAACCCTCTCGTTATTCGGATTGTGCAGATTTTGTTGGGCACTCTTAACAGAGTCGGCTGATTTCATCAGCGTGCTCTCACCGCGCGCATCCGACTGGCCCGGATCATTGGCAGTTGGTTGGCCCGTCACGGGGCTTCCGCTGTTCTTCATCGGATAGCCTTCATGCTTGGGGAGGAGGGATGGATTGGCCGAGGCCATCGACAGGGCAAACAGGACACCGGAGACGGTCGCAATAGTGCCGATTACGAGCTTCATACGCCTACTCCTTTGAATAATGGTGGCCGGAAAAATTACGTTCTACCAAGGTCAAATCAAGTGGCGGGAATCATAGCCTGGGGGGGTGCCTCTGTCAAGGGTGAAAAGGAGAGAAGCGGATGTCAGGCCTAGCGACGTGGAGGTGGACGGCGTCCGCGCCCACGGTAGGACGGACCACGGCTGAGCCCGGGGAGGCGGATGGTCACGGTGGTCCCTTCGCCAGGCGTACTGCCGATGGCAATCGAGCCGCCATGTTCTTCAACGATCTTCTTGACTGTGGCCAAACCCAGCCCGGTGCCGGCCCGCTTCGTCGTGAAAAACGGCTCGAAGACCTTGTCGACGATTTCTGCTGGAATAGGAGCCCCGTCGTTCTTGATGAGGATCTGATCCTCCACGCCGCGTCCTGCGCGATGCTGGGTGACCTGAATATGGAGATGTCCGCCGGGGCTCATCGCCTCACCTGCGTTCTTGAAAATACTGAGAAACACTTGCTGGAGCTTAGCTTCATCGCCGCGGACCGGTGCAATCATCGTCGCATAGTCCTTGGTCACCTGTATTCTGGTGACTTCGAGGTCGGTCGCGACAACTGTGAGCGCGCTCTCGATCACTTCTGGGATGCGGAGGAGCCGCCGATTGAGCTCGAGTGGTTTTGCAAAGTCTAAAATTTCGTTCAAGATGGCCTCGATACGGATCAAATCGCGCATCGCGTTCTCGACCCGCGTCTGCGGGTCGAAGTCGAGGATACCTTCGCCTGTGACTTCCTCCAACTGGGCGCGAATCGAGGCGAGCGGCTCACGCACTTCTGTCGCCAGGAACATACTGAACTCGCCAATTGCGGCTTGCCGTTCTTGTTTCCTGATAATGGGCTCCGAGGGACCTGGGACGGCGGTTTCCCCAGGGGCGCCAGCTGGTCCAGTAGCAGGGGCCTGGGTCGTAGGCGCCGGTGCCGGAGCCTGAAGAATTTCCGCAATTTTCACGATAATCGGCTCAAGCGTGCGGGCGTCCGTCTGTTGGTAGCGTCCGGCTTCTTTCGAGGCCAGGGTGATGGTCCCGCCCACTTGTCCACGGACGAAGAACGGCACGACGAGCGAAGAGAGAAGCCGGTCCTTGAACAGATACTTATGGTCGAGGAACCGCCCCTGCGTGGAGGCGAGATCATGATCCACGCGTGGTTTACGGTGGCGTACTGCCCATCCGGAGGCTGAGCTATCGAGTGTGAGTCGGTGACCCGGTTTCAGGTCTTTCCTTCCGTCCTTCTGCTCGCTCTTCAGATCACCGGCCATTCCCAGGACTTCAACATTGCCCGCGAGGGGCTCGTAGTGGCAGGCCCAGATGCGATCGTAGGCGACGTATTGGTTGGCATCCGTCAAGGCGGCAATAATCCTGTCTTGGAGTTCCGGCGTGAGCTGCGACACGGGAGCCGCAAACATCTCCGCGGGGGAGGGTGGCGGAGGGACCGGCTCGTGCGCGACATACGGCCGGCTGAGCACGACGTTCATATCGAACAGCCCTTCGCGCTCTAGCGCTTTCGTCACCTCGTCGCTGGCCTGCTCCATCAATGCCTTCTCTTTTTTCGCGAACGTGGCACTCTCTTTTCGTCCGATGACTAGGAAGCCGTACGTCCGATTCCGGTGCCGGAGGGAAACCCCGAGCAACGATTTCGTGCCTGGCGTAATCAAGCGAAGGCGAATGGTGCGCCCGCCCTCCTCCTCACTCGCGGGGGCCGCTGATGCGATGGCGGGAGCAGACAATGTCCGGAGGATTGCTTGAACATCGCGAGGTGTGAAGCCTCGTGCGGCATGGCCGACCAGCGGGCCTTGGTCACGGTGGAACACGGCGGCGAGCGCTGCGTCGACCGGCAGTTCGTTGAGCACGGACGTCAAGGTCCGTTGGAGATGCGTCTCGGGAATCGCTTTGCTGTGTGAAGCTGTGGGTGTCATTCGTGAGTTAGGGATAGCCAGGCGGGCGCATTGTAACAACGCATGAAGGGCAATTCAATGAAAAGGAATGGGCCCTGTTACTCGTCGGGATTGATGATCTTGGGTGGGCGTTGGGGAAATGTGCGGGGTTCTGTCGGGCGATAATCATCGGTCCATGCGTTGAGGACAGTGGTCACGAGGCTGATAATGATGGCGCCGCCGACCGCCGGCCAGAATCCCATTACTGAGAATCCTTTGACCAGGTATGCGGTCAGTTCCAGAAGGAGCGCGTTGACCACAATGAGAAAGAGCCCCATCGAGAGCACGATCAAGGGTAGGGTCAACACAAAGAGAATGGGCCGGAGCAATAGATTGAGAAACGTGAGCACGAGGACCGCGGCAAGTCCGGCGCTGAGCGAATCGACTTCAAGGCCCGGCACGATCATGACCGCCAGGAATACCGCGATGCCTGTGATCAGGATTCGAATAGCTGCCGCGCGAAATCCGCCACTAAAGAAATAGTTGCTGAGCTCCCGCGTGACGTGAACTGTCGGCATCGATCATCCTATTGAACTGGAGACGGCTGCACCGGGGCCGGTACGCGCGTGGCCGCGGAAAAATGGATTTCCGTGGCAAGCAACGTTTTGTCGTCCTTCGTGGCCTCGATGACGACACGATCGCCCACGACGGGCAAGTTGGCGCCTTTCGGATTGCCCTTTTCCTTGAAGCGGGTTTGTTTGTTGACCTGCACGGCCACCGTCTTGCCTTTTTGCGTTTTGACTTCGACATGTGTCGCGTCAATGGCCGTGACCGTGCCGAGGACATGCTGATCGGTGCCGTGTGCGAAACTTGCCGTCGAGATGAAGAGGTATGTGAGGGTCAAAATCAGACGTAACCGCATAGTGGATCCTCTTTCTTGTATTGCCGTCGATGAATTAGTGATGGTGGCCGCTCTCGGTCCGTGCCGCCGCCGTATTATCTCCTTCCAAAAACTGGTCAAAGGCGGCTTCTTCTTCCAGCTCTTTCTTTGTCTTGGGATTGAGAGTCTTCATCTGGTCCAGTTCCTCCGGCGTCAGTTGCGGGAGGTGGCGAATGAAGTGGATCAGTTTCCAACTGTCTTTGTCCTGCGCTGGATCACCCTCTCCCCAGGCCGGCATCGCGGTGAAGCGAATGCCGTTATGAATGACCCAGAAGAGTTCCCCATCGGACATCGATTGAGTATCGGACAACCGGAGGTCCGGCGCTTTGGGGTAGACATTCTTGCCGATGGGCGTCTTGCCGCTCCCGTCGTTTGCATGGCATACCGCACAATGGTCCGCGAAGTGGGCCAATCCTTCCTGCAACAAGTCGGGACTGAACGGCGACGGGGTTGGAGGCATTTCGTTGCTCGATGGGGATGGCCAAATGACGAATCTGGCGCGCCATGAACACCTCGATCGCATGGGGCTCTGTCTTCGCGCTAAAGCCGGTGGTGAACAGTCGATAGCCTAGCCAGCCGAGCGTGGCGACGCCGGCAAGTACTGCTAGGATGAGAAAAGTCAGGAATTTGTTCCACATCGTTCTGTTTCGCCCTTCACTATACAAAATTATTCCGAGACATTGCCACCGGTAGGCCTGGTTGCTATGGGGTGCTGTGTTCGTGCGGGGGAGGCAGGAGCCTCACAAGCCGGAGTACGAGCAAGGCTGTGACGGGAACATACATCAACAGGCCCGTCATGCCCAAAAGCGGCTCACCGATCCAGAACGTGACGCCCAGGTTGAAGGCGAGCACACCATAATAGAGGCCGACGCCGAGGAGGAGCCGGGCGGTGACGGAGCCGTCGGGGGGGAGAGCTACCCGAGGGAGTCGTCTGTCCAATCGGAAATAGATGGAGAGCGAGATCAATCCGACGACAGCCCAGCCGACATAGTTCGCGAAGGGCACGCCGAAATGGGTGCCGAGATCGGGGTAGTAGTAGATCTTGCCCAGGAACCAGCGGTCGCCTCGCAAAGCCACAGGGTCGATGACCATGTCGATGCAGGCAAAGAACAGCGCAGTTATCATGAGAGTCGACCAATCGGTGCGTGCCGACAGGTCGAAGTGGAGCGTGGTGAGCCAGCGCCGGGCTCGGTCAGACGAACGATGGGCTGGAAGCAGAAAACAGAGTGTCACGCAGTAGGAGGCATACAGGAGAAAGCTGAAAGAGAGTGAGGACATAAAAGGGATATTAAAGAGATAGAGCTCCTGTCCGACGGTCGAACTATTGTAGTGGTACCACCCGAATGGAATGCCGTTGCGCGTGGACGAAAATTCGCAGACGAAGGCCGTGGCCCAGCTAATCAGCCAGAACCGCCAGGTTCGTTGCCAGCCAAGGAGTTGAATGCCTGAGAACAGGAATGCGGCCAGGAAGACGAAGACATAGGGCCGGAAAAGAATAGTCTTGAAGAACAGGGCAATGAACTCCATCGTGGCTGAGCCTCACACATACCCGTGTTCGCGGAACCATCGCACTGCTTTTTCGAGTGCGACCTCATGTGGCGTCTGTGGGATGCCGAGCTCGCGGATTGCCTTGCTGCAGTCGTAGTGCATCTTATACTTGGCCATCTTCACCCCTTCGAGCGGTATCCGAGGTGGCTGGCCTGTGAGGTTGGAGATCCACTGGTTCAGATAGGCGAGCGGGAGAATCGTGAGTCGTGGGAGCTTGATCGAGGGAGCCTTGATGCCGGTCAGACGACTCAAAATCTCAAACACCTCACGCAGCATCAAGTTCTTGTTGCCCAGAATATATCGCTCGCCGATCCGACCCTTCTGCATCGCGAGCAGATGGCCGGCGGCTACATCATCGACGTCCACGATATTCATCCCGGTTTCGATATAGGCCGGCATGCGGCCTTTCATGAAATCCACGATGATCTGCCCCGTTGGGGTCGGTTTCACGTCGCCTGCGCCGACCGGGGCACTCGGATTCACGATGACGACCGGCAACCCTGCTTTCGCGAGTTTCAAGACCTCTTGTTCGGCCAGGTATTTCGACCGTTTGTAGTGGCCGGCCATTTGTTCGAGCGAGACGGGCGTCTCTTCTGTGCCGAGTCCTCCGCCGGGCGGAAGGCCGATCGCGCCGATGGTGCTGCAGTAGACGATCCGTTCAGTGCCGACCTCGCGGGCCGCTTCTAGGAGATTCTTCGTGCCGGTCACATTGACGTCGTAAAAGATCGCAGGGTCTTTGGCCCAGAGCGCGTAATGGGCCGCCACATGGTAGAGCTGTTGGCAGCCGGTGAGCGCTTTGTGTAACGAAGCCTGGTCTCGCAGATCCCCCTCAACCCGCTCGACGGTCAAATTCTGGATATTTTGAAGGTCAGAACCGGCACGGGCTATGACGCGGACGTCAATGCCGCTGTGGACCAGTGCGCGTACCACTGCGCCGCCGACGAATCCGGTTGCACCAGTGACGAGAGCTTTCATCGATCGTTCGCGGGTGAGAGACTAGTGGCAAGAGTCAAAAGGTGATGAGCGAATGCAATCCTTCTTTGGGCCATAGTCCCTAGCTTCATGCCTCTTGCCACATGCCGCTAGGAGCGGCGCGACGTGATATAGCGTGCCAGTTCGCGAAGCGGGTCGGCGGCCTGACCGAACGAGGAGAGACGTGCGATGGCGCGCGCCACGCAGTCGTCCGCCAGTTTTCTGGCTCCCTCGGCACCATAGAACGTCGGATAGGTTTTCTTTCCGCGTTCCGCGTCGGTGTTGGGATTCTTGCCCAGCTCCTCGCGCGTTCCCGTCACGTTGAGCACATCATCCGCGATCTGAAACGCCAGTCCGACATCCTCGGCGTAACTCGTGAGGTCCTCCAGCTGACGGTCGTGCGCCCCGGCGGCAATGGCGCCCATCCGCACCGCTGCGCGAATCAACATGCCGGTCTTATGCTTGTGAATGTTCTGGAGCGTTGGAAGATCGATGTCCTTATGTTCAGCCTGGATATCGAACACCTGGCCGCCCACCATCCCCATGCCTCCTGAGCCGAATGCGAGTTCTTGAATCAACCGCACTTGGCGTGCCGGGTCGCAGCCTTTCATGAGGTCCGGACGGCTGCAGAGATCGAACGCCATCGTCAGCAACGCATCGCCGGCCAGGATTGCCATTGCGTCGCCATAGACCTTGTGATTCGTCGGCTTTCCGCGCCGGAAGTCGTCATTGTCCATCGCAGGCAGGTCGTCGTGAATTAAGGAGTACGTATGGATCAGTTCCAACGAACAGGCGATCGGCATCAATCCTGGCGCGGCCTGTCCCACCGCCTCTGCCGCGGCAATGGCCAGGATCGGGCGGATTCGCTTCCCTCCCGCCATGAGACTGTACCGCATGCTTTCGTTGAGCGTGGTGGGCGCCGTTGTGGCGCTGGGCATGACAGAATCGAGGAACCGATCCACGTCGTCCCGCTTCTGTTCGAGGTAGTTCTTGATGTTCATGGGGGTGAAGGCCGAGCTCGTCGTGACAGGCCTTGAATCGGCGCGGAGAGTAACAAAAGGTCCGGAGGCTGTCAAACAATCGAGGCGGGCTGGGACGAGAGGTAAGGGGAGGAAATTGCACGGCCTCTGCGCCTCTTGCCTCTCACGTCGCGCCTTCGTTATACTCCGCGGCATGAGTATCAGAAAAGCTGGCGGGCACTGGGAGCCGATGATGTCGGGGATTGAACCCAGGAACTGCAAGGTGTGCAAGCAAGGGCTCTACCGCAACAAGACGTTTTTCACCGGCGGGTGGTCTCGCTGCGCCTTGTGTGACGAGTTCGTCCATTATAGTTGTCTGGCCAGCGGCAAAGTCTCGTTCTTGAAAGCCCGTCCCCGCGTGTGCAAGACCTGCCGCATCGCCCAAGAGGGCATTCCCGCTCCTTCGACGAAGGAAGGGACTCCCGTGGCCGTCGGGTCGTGACCCCCAGCTCACAATCAAGCCCAGTAGAAGCCCGTCAGGGCTGGCATGCCTTTTTTTCCGAAGCAGTGCGGCTCGTTTTGGCGCCACTGATTCTCCTCCTGAGCGGATTTTTCACGGCGAATTTCATCATCAGCGGCCACTACACCTGGCCGCGGACCAGTCGAACGTTGGCGCTGACGCTCACGGTGCTGATCCTCTCCCATGAATTCGTCTACAAAGAGCAACTTTCGCGCAACGAGTTGCCGGGCCGTGCGCGGTCGGCCGTGCTCTATTCTTGTGCCCTACCCTATACGATTGGCGTATTGGTGATGCTGGCCCTTTGGGCGCTGTAACCTTGTTCGTTTCTTCGGCACGAGGACGATCGATGGCAGAGATTATCCGCAGCGGAGCCTTTCTCCAACAATGCTGGTCGGTGCATCCGCTCTGTCTGACGGTCAAGCGAGTAGAGCCGGAGCGCATTGTCGTGATTACTTGCAGTTCCTGCCGCATGGTCCATCGGGTGACCACCGGCGCGATTACCAGCCAGGCATCGGCTGTCGACTCCTCTGAATCGCGGCCTGCGCATCCGGATGGGCTCGTGGCCCTCAAGATCTGTTTGGGAACCCATGCTTCCGCGCTGTCAGTTCGGGAGATGGATGTGTTTCAGGATGCTGTGTGGGTCCGTTGTGCGGAATGTCGGGCGCAGTACGACATGACGGTCTCCCAGTTCGAAACACATCAGAAATAGCCGATCCTTTGAACCGGTCGTCCAACCGATTGATGATCATGCCATCACATTTTACAGACGAAGAAGCGGCTTTGATGACCGATCAGCATTTCTTTCGCGCCAAGGCGCAGATCATGGCCAAGGTGCGCCAGTTGCTCGCGGCCACACATGCGGCTTTGAAAGAGGAAGTCGCGGCGGCCGCGCTCGTAACCCCGCCGGATTTCGATCCCACCAACTGTCATTTTGTGAAGGGAGAGCATCTCGAATCCTTTCCCTACCAATATCTGGACTTTCCAAAACACTTTCACGACTCGAACGCCTTTGCCTTTCGGACGCTCTTTTGGTGGGGCCATCATGTGGTATGCGCTTTGATGTTGGAGGGGGAGGGGATCAAGCAGCACAAGGCACGGATCGTGGACCGGTTTCATCAGCTCGCCGGGCAGGGGCTGGAACTATCGTTGGCGCCGACGCTGTGGGAATGGAAACGCGGTGCGGGATACACGTTACCGATTACCCATGATCGCAAAGCGCAGATTGCCGCCGTGTTGGCCGAGCGGTCGTTTTTGAAGATCGTCCGCTTCGTGCCGTTCACCGATTCCAGGATTCAGTCGGGTCAGGTGCCGGAATTCAGTCGCGAAACCTTTCGGAGCGCTCCTCCCCATCGTGACAACGCCGCTGAGCAGACTTTTTCAGCATCCTGCCAGCGCCGGACATTTGTCTCTGATCGTCAACTTGGGTAGACTGAGCCGCTTCAACGGGCCGTCAACTAGAAGGAGGACATGGTGAAACAGACATCGGGACGACTGGGCGTCGGCATTATGCTCGTGGCCAAGCCTGCTGATGGGAGCGGGTTGCGGAGGGAGCGGGAAAACGTTTTACCTGGATCTTCAGCAGAAACAAGTGGCGGCGCAATATACCGAGCCGGAACCAGTCAGGATCGTCATCGAAACCTTCGAGGACCGGCGACTGGAGAAGAATCGGCTCGGTTTGCGGACCCATTTGTGGGGCGGGGTGACGTACTTCAATGTGGCGGGTGAACGGCCAGGAGTCACGATTGCCCAGGCTTTGGCAGATCGTTTGCAGACGCGTGGATGGAAGGATCGGCCCTGGACGGTGCGAGTGGCTTCCAGCGGGGCGGTGACGAACCTGAACGATGTCGACATCATTATCAGCGGGCAGCTGCTCGACTTTTCAGCCAATGCCAAGAGCAGACTCTTCTCGACAGTGGTGAGCACGAGCAGCAAGATGGTGATCACCGCAAGGAACATAGGCGACCAGAGTGCCACGATCAGGACTGTCGAAGGGGCACAACATGATACGGTGTTTTGGTTTAGCGAAGACGATATACAACAGTTGTTGGCGGCGACCCTGAAGGACGGCATCGATCGGTACCTCGCCGATACGATGATCGAACAGAAGGCTCTGCGACCGGCGCGTTGAACGTCCGGGGGAAGAGATGACCCATCGTGCGTGAACGTCGTTGGGAAACGACGACCCCGCTGACCTTCGGTCAGATACTCGTCGTGGGCGAACGGCTGGCTGCGTTGGGCCTAAAGCCGGCGGTCCCTGCGAGAGACGTCATCTGTTACGTCGAAGAGTGGACGGTCGAGTCCCCTGAGGATTTCGACCAGCTGGACGCGTGGTCCACGGAAGATGTGACCCTAATTCACGTCCGAGAGGGTTGGCGCGGCGATTTTTTTCTCCTGGTCGGGGCTTACCATACCATCTACCAGCGCTATCAGGATGTGGGCACGTACTGCTCGATCAGCCATCCCTGGCGCATTCGCGACCCATTACGGCTGCATGACCCACGCAGCATGCTGTGGCTGGGGTTTCGCCATGCCCATTCCTTCATCCGTGTGAGGCTCCAAACGAAGGAGGTGATCACCCCTGGCGAGACGCGCGGCGACGCCGAGCGGGCGCAGTGGCTGGAGGAGCGACGGACCGCGTTTCTCGAAGCCATCACTCTGTTAGAGCTACCCATCGAGACCTCGATTGAGAAGGACCAGCTGGTCTTGCGACCGGTCGATCCAGCCGTGCCCTTCTTCTGCTCCTGGCCGGACGCCTTCGGGCCCTGCCAGTTCGAATACAACACGGTGGACGCCTATGAGTTCCTGGTGTCGGCCAGTAAATTGGCCACGACCTCTGCACCAGAACCAGCCAGCGTCCGGGCCTATCTGACGGGCTTCACAGAGGACGCGCTTATTGATTTTCAAGCCATCGAACCCACCGCCCGCTTCGTCTATCGCTGTTCAGTGCATTGTCCGCTCGACGACTTGCCCGAGATCCGCTCCGCGATCGATCCCGATGGCCGCCTCTATAGCACGCTCTGTGAGTTTCAAACAGAGGAGCTGCTTCCAGGTGGAGAGGATGCCTCCGCCATTATCGGGATCGTCGGCAACGAGGCGGGATTTCACATCGAAGCCCGTCTGAACCGAGCCCCGTTGAACGAGGATCTGATGGCTCCATGGTTGGAACGGTTGATTGGGCATGCGGTGGTGTATGCGCCGCTCCCTCCTTTCATCTGGCAGGATGCTGAAAAAGTCGCGTCTCACCCGCCCGACCCCAGCGCGCCGAGACGCGCTTTTCCCCACTTACGTTCTCGGCTCGAAAGAATCCTCAACGTAGCCCACTCGGAGAACAAACTCGTCTTCGCAGCTTTGGGGAGGGCGGCCGTGCAGGAATGTTCTCCCGTTGCGGCACACGCCTCTGCCATCGAAAGTCTTGCGTGCATGATCGTTTTGAGCCATCCGCTTTTCCCCTATTGTTTGACAATCTTGCGGATATGCTGAAACGTTAGGGTCCATGTCTGCTTCGCATGCTATCAAGGCGCTACTCGCCAAGCCCTTCATGGCACCGGTATTTTTCCTCTCCGGCGTGGCCTATGACACGCTCACGCTGACCCGCATCGATCGCCTGCAAGACAATCTATTGCTCCTGATCTATTTGCTGCTCTTAGGCGTGCTGATCGTGCTGACAGGGCGGTTGGGAATCGAGCCGGTGCCAGATCGCGAGGTGCTGACGACTCTGTCGCCGATTGCCAGGTGGGTGCTGCGGGCCAGATCATATTACCCCATGGCCAGCCAGTTTCTGCTTGGGGGGCTCTTCAGCGCCTATGCTATTTTCTATTCCCGAAGCGCCACTCTCACCAGTACGGCGATCTTTTTTGTCTTGTTAGTTGTGTTGCTGGTCGGCAACGAATTTCTACACAATCGTCTCTCCAGCCTGCGCCTCCTCGTGAGCCTCTACGCGCTGGTATGCTTCGCCTTTTTCACCTTCTTTCTCCCGGTCATGACCGGGTTCATGAATGCGGCGATCTTCCTGGTCGGAGCCGGCTTGAGCGCGGGCGTGACGTTTCGTGTGGTTCAGTTGATTTATCGCAACAATCCGGATCGCTCGAAGCGCGAGGCGGTCGGAGTCACGGCGCCTGCCTTCGCATTAATCGGGCTGCTGGTCGGGTTTTACTTTCTCAATTGGATTCCTCCCGTGCCGCTCTCGCTGAAGTCCGGAGGGATCTATCACGAGGTGAGGAAGAGCGGCGATCGGTTCGAACTCTCGTTCGAGAGGCAGTGGTATCAAGTCTGGAAACGGTCGGACGACACCTTTCCGGCCAATGAGCCGATCTATTGTTTCACGGCGGTCTTTGCCCCGGTCGATCTGAATACGACCATCTATCATCACTGGTACTTCCGTCCGAACAGCAACAAAGCCTTTACCCACGCGGACAGGATTCCGATCAAGATCAACGGGGGGCGAGAAGGCGGCTATCGGGCCTATACGTTCAAACAGCGGCTCGACCCAGGCGATTGGCGCGTGGATGTGGAAACCGAAGACGGACGCATTATTGGACGGGTCTCGGTCCGCGTGGAAGAACAGGGGGACGTTCAGCCATCGCTCAGGACTGTGACCTATTAAAGACCGGTAGATCAGATTCCACGACAAGCATTAGCGGGATCACGTTATTGCGAGGGATCGCTACGCATTGGCAAGGGAGTTATGGTAAGTAACAGAGGCATTCGGAGATTTAGAACCCGCGCTTGCCATGAGACAACTAAGCCCTTGTCCATCCAGCCCCAACTGCGTCTCAACCAAAGCCGAGGACGCGGGCCATGCCATCGCCCCGTTTCGATACCAGAAGACCAGACCCGAAGCGAAGGAAGCGTTGAAAGCCATCGTTCAATCATTTCCGCGCACGAAGCTCGTCGAGGAAGACGAGACCTACCTGCATTTCGAATTCACCAGCCTGTTGTTTCGGTTTGTCGATGATGTGGAGTTTCTGCTCGACGACGAGGCGAAGACGATCAACTTCCGGTCTGCTTCCAGGACAGGCTATGGCGACCTGGGCGTGAACCGTCGCCGGATGGAAGACATTCGGAAGCTCATCGAGGGGAAGTTATAGCGTCCGGGAGCCAGACTGCTGCTGGAACTCCTGATCCTCTGCCTGGTACGGTATGTTCATGACTGTTAGGAGCCTGCGGGAAAACTATTATCGCATCCAGGATCCTCGATGGTCTTCACATGTGGCGCAACAGGAGGACACTCCCCCAGGCTGCTCAAAAAGGCCGTCCATCAAGGCCGCAGCCGACGAAAGCACCGGAGGTGTAGCCTCTGGGCTACATTGAGGATGCTTTCGAGGCGAGAACGATACTGGCGGACCTTTTCAGCAGCCTGCTAGGATTTCGATGGGCATCCAGACCTACACTGCCACAGTCAGTCGGGTCAGCGACCTGACCCATGATGTCCGCGAACTCGAGATGGTCCTGGTCGAACCGAAAGATCTCTCATTCAAGGCCGGCCAATTTATCTCCTTCGAGGTGCCGAAGAAGGGGTTCCCGCTGGCCGCGGTGAGACCCTACTCGATCGTCTCCCCGCCCCGTCAACGAGACCGTCTCACCTTGGTCCTGAATCTCGTGCCGGGTGGTCCCGGCTCGACCTATCTTTTTAGTCTCCGAGAGGGAGACCAGACGACCTTTAAAGGGCCGGCAGGGTCGTTCTATCTGAAGGACGACGCGACCAGGAATTTCTTATTTGTGGCTACCGGCACCGGCATCGCGCCCATTCGCTCGATGATCGAGGCACAACTTGAACGAGGGACGCCCCAGGCGGTGACGCTGTTCTGGGGCCTGCGGAGCCAAAGAGACCTGTACTACCAGAACGAGTTTCAGGCCCTTGCCCACCAGTTCCCTCAGTTCTCGTTCATCACGACTCTTTCACAGCCGGAGGAGGGGTGGACCGGCGCTACCGGCCGGGTGACCAGCCTGGTGAAGAACCAGGTTTCGTCTGTCAAGAACCTGGCCGTGTACCTCTGCGGCAACAGCGGTATGATCCAGGAGATTACGGCCCTGATCCAGGCTTGCGGGCTCTGTCCGATTCACAAGGAAAAATATTACGATGACAGGGGCGAGCCGACCGATTAGTGGGCAGGCTTTGCCGGCTTGGGGCCCCGCCTGGTCGTATGTTGAAAAACGCATGTGGGGCAGGTGTAGTGAATGAATTGGCCGCTGGCGACCAGCCGTTTCCGCATGACGACCTTGCACCAGGTGCAGAGGCGATCTGGGAGTTCGGTTAACAGTGGAGTCGGGTTTGGTTCTGATGGACTGACGTTGACCATGACCGGCATTCTCTCCGACCGCTGAGAATCTTGTCAACCGATCGAGTGGCCCCCAAATACCTCGAGTGTGAAAAAAAAGTTCTTCATTCTCACTGATGCGAAAACTTTCGTGGTATATTCCGAAATACAGGTGCAACGGCACAGTTTCTTCACTCCTAACAGAAAGGTGTACACCTCTATGAGTACCTCCGCCGATTCCGAGTCCGCGATCTTTCCATCCGAGTCCCCAGCAGCTGCCCCGATTGCTCCCGAAGAAATGGTGGGCGAGGGGAAAGCGTGGGGACTTTGCACCGCCGTTGACCTTCAAGATTGCAATCCCGACCTCATCCGCAATGCCGACCATATTCGCCGCTATGTCGTTGAGCTCTGCGAGCTGATCGACATGAAGCGTTTTGGCGAATGCCAGGTCGTCGATTTCGGCTCAGGTCGGGTCGCCGGCTATTCCATGGTGCAGTTGATCTCGACGTCGCTGATCAGCGGCCATTTTGCGAACGATACGAACAACGCCTATCTCGACATTTTCAGCTGCAAGGGCTATGACCCTGCCGTGGTTGAAGCGTTCTCCAAAGAGTTTTTCGGCGCGCGTCGCAGTACCGCGACGGTCACGCTCCGCTACTAGCAAGGGGCCGGGAGCCGCGTTCCCGCGGCTCCCGGTATCGATCCGCGAAACCCTCGTCTTCCCACGAGCCATGAAAGCCAACACCATCAAGGAGTTTTTTCAGCTTCTTCCAAGTCGGCTCGACTCGGATGCCGCCGAAGATCTCGATGCGGTGTACCAATTCGATTTGAGCGGCACGCAGGGCGGGCAGTACATTCTCACGATTCGAGATGGAGTCTGTCAGGTTGCAGAGGGGATGCATGCGGACCCGCACGTCTTGCTCTCGATGGCGGGAGAGGATTGTATCAAGATCCTGAAGGGCCAGTTGAGTGGACCAGCCATCGCCATGTCGGGCCGACTCAAGATCAGCGGGGACATTGGCTTGGCGATGCAACTGAAGGCGCTCTTTCCTACCGTCGGGTAACCAAGCAGCTTCCTTATCGACCAGCCGGTACCTGTCCCGGTTCTGCCGGTATCCAGTTGACATCATCACGCGCCTCGTCTGTATGGCGGGGAAATCGTTCCTCTAAGATCACATAGATCGTGGGGACAAGAAAGAGCGTGAGGATCGTGGAGACGCTGAGTCCTCCGACGACTGCGCGGGCCAAGGGGGCGTTCGTTTCACCGCCGGTTCCCCAGCCGATGGCCATGGGAAGCAGCCCAACGACGGTAGCGAGGGAGGTCATCAGAATGGGCCGGAGCCTCGTCCGCGCAGCGGTCACCGCCGCATCATGTAACTCCCGCCCCCGCCGGCGCAGGACGTTCGTATAATCCACCAGCAGCACGCCGTTTGAGACGACAATGCCGAGCATCATGATGATACCCATCATCGATGTGGTGGAGAGGGTCGTCTCGGTCAGAAAGAGGATCAGGATCACACCAGGGAAGCCCATCGGGACCGAAAACATGATGACAAAGGGATCGATCAATGATTTGAACTGGGCGGCCATCACCATATAGACGAGGATCAGCGCCAGGATCGTGGCAAACAGCAGTCCATGAAACGTCTCTCTCTGTTGTTGAATCTGGCCGGCCAGCTGGATGCTGAAGCCGGTGGGGAGCTGGATCTTGGCAAAGGCCGCTTCGAGGTCGGCGGCGATGGCGCCGAGGTCCCGGTTTACAGGGTTGGCGGTCAGATGGACCACCCGCTGGAAGTACTTACGGTCGATCTTCACCGGGCCAGCATTGAGTTTAAGCGAAGCCACGTTCTTCAGAAGGACCGGTTCTCCGGCTCGTGCGGTTAAAATGATGTTCTCGATGTCCGTGAGGTCCTTGCGGTGTTCTTCTGCGAGCCACGCGCTGATGTAGTATTCGTTCCCGTTTTGGGGATCGGTGTAGATGATGGGGTCGGTTTGGCCGTTGCCGTTGAGTGAGAAGAGGACCGCGTTCGCTACGTCGGTTTCGCTGATTCCCAGGAGTGCGGCCTTCTCACGATCCACGACTACGTTGATCTCGGGATAGTTCTCCTCGCGGCTGACTTCGATATCGGCCAGGCCTTGTATTTGGTGCATCACGCTCTCGACTTCCCGGATGAGCGCCCGCGCCTTCTCGAAATCGTAACCATAGATCTCGACGTCGACGGACTTCTGCGACCCAAAGCTGGTGACCCGTTTGACGAGGCCGCCTGGATCGAAAAACATCGCGACGCCCGGAAAGAGTTTTAAGACTTTGGGCCTCACGTCGTTCATGATTTGCACCTGGTTCCGTTTCCGTTTGTCCGGCGAGACGAGATAGACAGAGATGACCGAGGTATGGGGGCCGGTGTTCGGATTGAAGAGAGAGGAGCGGCCCTGGGCCAACACGCCGGTACTGGAGACTATGGTTTCGAGTTCCTCGGCGGGGATCTCTGCCTGCAGTACCCGTTCGACCTCGGCCACTTGCTGCTCGGTTTTCTCCACCCGCTGACCCACTGGTCCCCGCAAAACGATGCGAAACTGGCTTTCATCGGACACTGGTAAGAATTCCGTCCCGATCTTGGGCACCAGGGCAAGCGAAGCGGCGAAGAGGAGCAGGATGCCGGTGATGAAGATCCGGCGATGCGCCAAGACCCAGCGGAGCGATCCCTCATAGCCTTTGTCCAGGGACTCGTACCGTTCGCGGCTCCAATCCATCAGACGCACAAACCATGTCGGCATCGAACCATGAGACTCCCGTTCCGGCTTGAGGAATTTGTAGCAGAGAGCCGGGGTCACCGTGCGGGAGACGAAGAAGGAGGTGAACAGCGAGATCGCGATCGTGATGGTCAGGGGAATCAGGAGCAATCGGGCAATTCCGACGACGAAGAAAATAGGAAGGAAGACGACGACCGTGGTGATCGTGGACGCGAGAATGGGCATCGCCACTTCGCGGGCTGCTTCCAGGATCGCATCCCAGCGGCGTGGCGTGGTGTTGAGATGCCGTTGAATGTTCTCGAGCTCCACAATGGAATCGTCGACGAGCCTGCCGATTCCGAGGGCCAGGCCTCCCAGCGTGAACACGTTCAGGGTTTGCCCGGAGAAGTAGAGCACGATGAAGGTCACCATGATTGAAAGGGGAATGGCCACGGAAATGATCAGCGTGCTCGTGAGATTGCGGAGGAAGATCAAGATGACCGCTGCGGCCAGCAGCGATCCGTGCAGCGCCTGCTCGATAAGGTTGCTGATCGACTGGCGGATGTAGACCGATTGGTCGAAGGAAATGCCTAGCTTCACGCCGGGTGGGATGCCGACCATCTTCGGCAGGGCCTTGCGCAGCGCATCCACCACCTCCACAGTGTTGGCGATGGGCTGTTTGTTCACCCGCAGGTACACGGCTCTGGCCCCGTCCGTCCTGACGATGTTGGTCTGAATGTCCGACGAATCGGTTACGGTCCCGACATCCCTCACGCGCACGGGGCTGCCCTGCGGGTTGACCTTCACGATCACGTCCTGGATCGGGTCGACGGTACGGAACTGATTATTGGTGAAGACGTTGTAGTCCAGGTTGCCGGCTTTGATGTCGCCCGATGGGAGAATGAGGTTGGCGGCCTTCACGGACTTGACGACGTCGAGAATCGACAGGCTCCGGGCATTCAACAGTGCCGGGTCGAGGTTGATGTTGATTTGGCGGATTTTTCCACCTTCCACGGTGGCGGCGGCAACGTTGGCGATCTGCTCGATTTGAGGCGCAATCGTGTTATAAGCCAAGTCATACAACGCCCGTTCGTCGAGATCGTCGGCGGCGACCGTCACGAAGGAGACAGGGATATTGGAGACGTCGAACTTGACGATGAAGGGTTGCAGAATGCCCGGCGGGAGGCTGTTGAGGATTTGGGTGATGCGCTGCATCACCTCCATCTGGCCGACGTTAATGTCCGCGCCCCAGTTGAACCAGATCTGCACTCCGCCGATGCCTTGCTTCGCAAACGACTCGACATGTTCGACGTTTGACGCGGAACTGACGGCTTTCTCGATGGGGTAGACCACACTCTGTTCGATATCGAGCGGCGGGGCGCCCTTGTAGATGACGCCGACGAAAGCCACAGGCACTTGAATCTGTGGAAAGAGGTCGACTGGCAGCCGCTGCAGAGAGGTGGCGCCAAGGATCACCATGGCCAGGGACAGCATCAAGATGCCGATGCGATTGCGAAGTGCGAGGAGGGTCAGCCACATAATGAAGACATGAAGTGTGAATCGTGTAACGTAAGGCGTAAGGTGTCAGGGGATGAGTAAGGAATTGGAAGGCGGAATGATGTCTTCACGGCACACCTCACGCCTTACCCCTCACGCTTCACCGGTTCGGGTGATTGGGTCTGCACGGGGAAGTGAGGCGCTTTGCCTGGACGCGCTGCACTCCTGGGACATCCCGTTCCACGGAACAGTGCTGGCGGCATGACGCACCATACCCCACATTACCCCCTACAATGCAAGACACGCATTTCTGTGCAGACTTCACCAGCTCACGAAGGGAGACGGTAGGATGACGACCTCTCACGCGCAGCCCACGACCTGTGCACACTGCCATGGCCCGTTGAGTCCTACACGACCCTGGCAGCGTTTCTGCTCCCCCATTTGTCGGACCCGCTGGCATGCGCGGGAACGTCGCCATGCCCTCGCGGTCTATCGACGCCCTCTCCACAGAGTCACGAGCGAGTGGACCCAGATGTCCCGTAAGAAGTAGTCTTGTGCCCCGCTTAATTTGTAGACAGGGAGATTGCGTCAGGAAAGATGTCGGGAACACAGTGAAATCTGTGCATATGATCAGGGTGAGAGACGGTCGTGGAGTTTGTAACAGAATAGCAGGTGAGTACTATCAGATATCCCTTTGGACGAGGGGCAGGGGAAACGACTGAATTTTCCACAAAAAACCTGGGCACAAACGAGGAAAGACCTGTCCAGAAATTAAGTGAGGCAGTACATGATAATCCGAGGTGCACATTGCCATGAATAGGCCCAATCTTTTAGAGTGAATTCGCAATCCATCAAAATTTGCCAGTTAGATATTTAAGTTACTACGTCTCAGCTAGCATAGCTTCTTAACTTCACTTGGCAGGCGCCCTTATGGGGTTCATTGTTTCGAAAGAAGAACTGAACTTGGCTTCAAAGGAGTATGCTTTCTTGTTATGAGTATGTCACACTACTTAAATCTGATATGGCATCTAGTGAAACGTGACTTTTACCTGCGCCATACAGGATCGGCGTTAGGAGTGTTGTGGTCAGTTCTTGTTCCCTTGGCTCAGCTCGTTGTGTTGTCTTTCACATTCAGCCGCCTCATTCGTGTCGATATACCCGATTATCCGGTTTTTGTGTATAGCGCCCTGCTGCCCTGGACGTGGTTCAGCAGTTCTCTTTCCGCGGCCGGCCACCTATTTTTTGTCCATCGCGATCTATTGCGACGGCCGGCTTTCCCGCCAAGTGCCCTGATCATTGTAAGTACTCTGTCACACTTGATTACATTTTTTCTTAGTTTGCCCCTGCTTTTTGCATTAATGAGCTGGTACGGTCGATCCGTATCCTTGAATGCCGTAACATTTCTGTCGCTGCTAGTGATTCAGGGGATTCTGACGGTTGGTATAAGTTTCATGGTCGCCACTTGCAATGTTTTCTATCGGGACATCGCTCAACTTGTCGGCATTCTACTCTCGCTCATGTTCTTTCTCACCCCAATTTTCTACCGACCCAATGTCGAAAACGAATATCGCGAATTGCTCGGGTTAAACCCAATGGTTCCCCTGATTAACTCCTACCGCGCAGTTCTTTTTGAAGGAACAAATCCTGACTGGGCATCGCTCATGGTAACCGGGGGAATCAGCATATTAGTGTGCGGCGTTGGTTATATGATTTATAAGCACTTATTGCCCGAAGTGGTGGACGCGATCTAAGAGTGTTTCATGCCCATAGCGGTCAGAATAGAAAATGTCTCCAAACGATTCTGGGTGCAACGGAACCGTCCGATGACGCTTAGGGATTCTGTGCAGCGATGGCTTCACAGAAAACATTCCAGCGCAAGCAGTCTGTGGGCCTTGCGAGATATCAGCTTCTCAGTGGAACAGGGACAGGTTTTGGGCGTCATCGGACACAATGGTGCCGGCAAGAGCACGTTGTTACGCTTGCTTTGTGGTCTCGGGCGTCCCACCTCCGGACGCATTTTCCACGACGGACCAGTCAGCGGCATACTTGAACTTGGCGGAGGATTCCACGCCGATCTGACCGGCCGGCAAAACATTGTGACCGTGGGCATCCTCAACGGCCTCACCAATGCAGAAATTAAGGCACGTGCCCAGGCCATCATCGCCTTCGCTGAGATGGAAGAGTTTATCGACCAACCCGTAAGAACATATTCAAGTGGTATGTACTTGCGGCTGGCTTTCGCGGCGGCGACGGAGTTCGATCCGGCGATCTTAATCCTTGATGAAGTGCTGGCAGTCGGCGACGAGCGGTTCCAGAAAAAATGTCTGGATCGGATTGCGACATTCCGCAGAGCGGGGAAAACGTTGATTGTGACCTCTCACGATGCGCAACAGATACAGTCCCTTTGCGATGAAGTACTGGTTTTAGAGGCCGGGCAAATGGCGATAAAAAGCGACCCCAAGAGTGCCGTGTCTTGTTACCACGACCTCATGCGACTGCGAACGACTAAGCGCATTGCGCAATTATCGGGTGGAACAGCCGCCGCCGCCCTTATTGCAAACCAAGGCGGCCGAGAGGGAACACAGGAGGCAACCATCGTTGCTGTGCACCTTTACGATAGCAATGGAAGAGTGACGAACACGGTCCAGAGCGGCGAAGGCCTCATTGTCGAGTTGGAAATTCGCCTGACGCCTCCCGTCATCGATGCGGCCTGCACGGTTGGGATCTTCACCGACGCACAGTTGAAATGTTTCGAATCCGGCATCCCTTCAGTACAGGCGATCTTCGGCTCGTCTTCGACTCATCAGACCATCCGCTGTGAAATGAAAACGTTGCCCCTTCTTTCTGGTTATTACTTCATTAACGTCGGGCTGTATCCAACAGATTGGGCATACAGGTACGATCTTCACTGGCAAATGTATCCGTTGCACATAGAAAGCAACGATAGGACCACAGGCACCTATACATCGGGAATGGTATCTGTTGACGCGCGATGGGACTTGAAAACACCTGATTAGCTGGTCAGCTTTGGTTGTAGACCTAAACCGTTTTCCCTCATGTGATGGGACTGTGTCGGGCAAATTACGTGCTCTATGGGGAGCGCTTTCTTATCTGATCGCTTAAATCATATTGCACTGCTCCCCTAAGGCAGTACAGACCGCGTTGGTAAGATCCGTTTGGTATCTCTAAGTTCCGTTGCCCTAAGAGCTTTTGAAGTTTATTTTCTCATTGGTAAACGGATACGTGCTAAGCGATTGAATAGTGAGCGTTTTGTGGAGAAGCGATGAAGACCGTTCTCATTACCGGATCTGCAGGACTGATCGGCTCTGAATCTGTGAGCTTCTTTTGTGATCGTGGATTTAAAACCGTTGGGGTGGACAACAATATGCGCCAGACCTACTTTGGGAAAGAAGCATCCACGGAATGGAATCGCAATCGTCTGCTTGAGAAGTATCCCGACCAATATATCCACTACGATGTGGACATCAGAGACCAAGATGCTGTCAAGCGCGTATTCCAGGAATATGGCAAGGGCATTGATCTGATTATTCATGCCGCTGCCCAGCCATCGCACGATTGGGCAGCCAGTGATCCCTTGACGGACTTTACAGTCAATGCAAATGGCACGCTTGTGATGTTAGAAAATACCCGTCTCTTCTGTCCTGAGGCAACTTTTATTTTTTGTTCTACAAACAAGGTCTATGGAGATCGGCCTAACTCGTTACCGCTCGTCGAGTGCGGACACAGGTGGGAAATTGAAACAGGGCATAACTATTATCTGGGCATCGATGAGTCGATGAGCATTGATAATTGTAAGCATTCTCTGTTTGGCGCTTCCAAGTTGGCCGCCGATATTTTGGTGCAGGAGTATGGCCGATATTTTGATATAAAGACGGCGGTCTTCAGGGGCGGATGTCTGACAGGACCCAGCCACTCTGGTACGAAGCTGCACGGATTCCTGTCCTACCTGATGAAGTGCACGATGAGCGGACTTCCCTATCAGGTCCTCGGGTATAAGGGCAAGCAAGTACGTGACAATATCCACAGCTATGATCTGGTGAATGCCTTTTACCATTTCTATTCCGCACCTCGAATCGGCGAAGTCTATAACATTGGCGGCAGTCGATTCAGTTCGTGCTCGATACTCGAAGCGATCGAGATCTGTGAGGAGATTGTCGACAAGAAACTCGATTGGACCTATCAAGAAACCAACCGCGTAGGCGATCACATTTGGTGGATCAGTGACGTCCGTAAATTCAAGAATCATTACCCGGGCTGGGATCTGACCTTCAATGTTCGAGATATCCTGACCGAAATCTTTACTACAAATTCGTCACGATGGGGCTATCAATGATAAATCGAGCCTGTTCCGCGCGATAACGATGGAGACAATGAAGAGGGAAGAGAGAGGATTGAAAACATCATGAACGTGCTAATGGTCTCGGTCTTCCCGCCCGATCCTGCTCCCGAAGCGAACCATGCGCTCCACTTGAGTGAGCAACTGGCTAAGGCAGGACAGACGGTGCAGGTCCTCTGCAAGAAAGGAAGCATCGCCTCCACTCAGCATGGCATTGTGGTGCATCCCGTCATCAACGATTGGTCATGGTCGGATTTGCCAAGACTAGCCAAATGTCTGAAAAGCTGCAGGCCAGACGTTGTTCTCCTTCTCTATATCGGGTGGGTTTACAATCACAACCCGATGATTACTTTCTTGCCGACGATCTGCAAGACAATCCTCCCCGGCGTCCCATGTGTAACACAATTCGAAATCGTCGACACGGAATCCCAGCGCCGATCTTTTGGGAGTGCGCGTCTTGCGCAAAGCCATGGCGCTTTGGGCTGGGGAGAAGGATGTGCACCGGGTATTTGGGACATTGTTACGGGACAGTGCCCGTACCATCGTTCTTAGCAGCCCGCATAGAGATCGCCTCGTGAAGCACTATCCAGAGGTGGGAGAGAAGAGTGTGATTATACCGCCATCGCCGCTCATTCGCTTCTGTCTGGATCGACCGGCCACAGTTCGGCAGCAGGTTCGTGATGCTATAGGGGCGACTGAGAAAGATTTTGTCTTAATTTACTGGGGGTACATCTATCCGGGCAAAGGCGTCGAGACCCTGTTGCAGGCGTTTCGGATAGTTTGCCGTCAGAATGAAAACATACGCCTCGTCCTTGTGGGTGGCAAGCTTGAAATCCCCCACTATCCGTGTAGCGACTATTTTCAAATGGTCCACCGACTTCCGGAGACACTTGGTATAGCCGATAAAGTTACCTGGACGGGATATTTCAATTGGGACAGCGACGCAGGCTCTCGGTATCTTCGCGCCGGAGATGCCTGCGTATTGCCCTTTGACTATGGGGTGACTCTAAATAACAGTTCCTTGGCTGCGGCAAGCACCCACGGTTTGCCTGTCATTAGCACCGAACTACCGGACGGGCGAGATGAGGCGCTGGAGCACGGCAAGAATATTTACCTTTGCCAGCCACGAGATCCCGAAATGTTGGCAGAGGCGATTCAGTTGATCCGGGAAGACTCCAATTTGCGCGAGCGCTTGAGAGTGGGAGCGCTAGATCTTGGGCGGGATTGGTATCGTTGGGAAACAACGACTCATCGCCTAGGTGAAGTATTGGAATCAGCCATTTCGGACAACAATGCATTCGTGCCAGAGACGAGTTCCTACCCACTGGCAAAAGACAGTCCCGAATCAGAGAAGGAGACAATCAACGTAAACTCTTCCGCCTACAACGGCAAGGGAAACTCCGTGGATGATTGGTCTCCGTTACCTCATGAAACACATGCTTCGGAAAGTAGCCCACCTCCGCTGGTATCCGTTGTTGTCGCAGTTCACAACGTTGGGAAATATCTTGGCCACTGCTTGGACGCCTTAGTAAACCAGACGTTGAGAAACATCGAAATCATTGTTGTAAATGATGCGTCAACCGACCAAAGCGCCGAGATAATCAATAGGTACAAATCATGTTATGGGAACATCAAAGTCATCACATGCGCATCGAATAAGGGATTGGCTTCGGTGAGGAATATAGGGATGCGAGCGGCGCAAGGACGGTACATTGCTTTCGCCGATGGAGATGATTGGGTAGATATAAGAATGTGCGAGGTGTTGTATCAGCGAGCCAACGACCACAACGCAACTGTGGTCATCGCCGATGCCACAGTCTTCTACGAAGACTCGAAGAAATTCCGTCGATTCTTCGATCAACATATCCGGAAGGCCCTTGATCCCAGATTGAGGACGGTGCCATTCGGGTTAAGCACTGAGCCCCGTGTTCTTTTGTTGGAACCCGTCGCGTGGACTAAGCTATATGACCGGGCATTCCTTCAGAACTCTGCCATCCAATTTGAAGACGGGATGAATTCATATGAAGACATCTGCTTTCATTTTTCCGTGCTCCTGAAGGCAACAAGAATATCGCTGCTTGATGACAAACTGTTCTTTTACCGACAGAACCGGCCGGGTCAGATATCGGGACGAACGAGCCGGAAAGTCTTTGAAGTCTTTGCGGTATTCAAAAAGATCCATGAGAACTTAAGCGCCTGGGAAGTTAGTCCCACTATCTGGGCTATGCTGATCAAGGTCCAGTTACGGCAGTTTGATTGGTTACTTAGAGATCGCGTCCAAGCTCACCATAGGCGGGAATTCCTGGCATTGGCTGCAAAGCAATTTCAGAAGATACCTGAGGGCGGTTTCCGAAACTTTACTCGACAGGCAAATCTTGACGAATTGCTTAAACTGTTTTGTATGCGGCGAAACTGGTTCCACGCATATGAGAAAGTCACACGACATCGACGCCCTCTGTTTCCGCTATTGTATGTAATGCTTCATGATCGGCAGCTTGGTCTTCTGGATATTCTGAAGGGAGGCTGCCTACACGGCCTAGGAATGCTGCGTAGGCGAATGATCTCTTTCTGCCGGTCCTTTCTGAAGAGGTTGCTAGGTCTGATACCGTTAGAAATGAAATTGCAGGAAGTCGAAGATAGGCTGAATCAACTTATCGATATCATGGAATGTACTTCGCAGCGCGAACAGCCTTTAGTCGAGCCCTGCCGGATCGGCAATCAAATGCTCTTTTTTTCTTATCCGTCTTCCAGGTCCGGGTTGTCAGATGCGGTTCGGCGGATGGAAGATGACTATTACCTCACGCAGATGGCCGTTTTCCGGAGGGGAGACACCGTAGTGGACGTCGGCGCACACGTCGGGGTGGTTTCCATCTATCTCGCCAGGAAGTACCCTTTTATAAAGGTTTACGCCGTCGAACCAGACCCACTCAACTATGGCTGTTTGAAACGAAACATCGAACTTAATGGTGTCACCAACGTCACCGCAATCAACAAGTCAGTGTCTGGAGATGGTCAAAAAAGAACGTTATATGTTAATGCCCGGGAGAGTGCGTGGGCGACAATCGACGCGCGTATGACATCCTCTCAACTTGCTCTGCGTACCGTGCAAGTCGAGACCGTGACTCTAGAACAGTTATTTCAAGAATTTGAAATCCGGCACTGCCGCCTGATGAAAATCACTGCCCCAGGGGCTATCCACGAATCTTTGAAAGGATTCACGAGAAGTGGCTGTGTCGATCTTCTTTGCGGAGAGGTAGATTTTGGGGAGTGTAGTCGGGTGAGACTGGAAATGGCCAGTTGGACGATCGCTCGTCAGCATTTTTGGAGGACGATTGCCCGGCAAGCAAACGGAACTATTGACTCATGGATACACCAGATGGTGACAGGGTTTGATCGGCATCCCGCTAAGACCTCTTCGTCGGCGGATTTACCGTCGGGGTTGACTATTCACTCACCTCAATGATCCCAGGCATTACTTCCTCTTCATACCAAGGATGCTTACGAAAAAGCTCGATAACATCGTTTGAAACCCCAGTGCAGTGAGCGTTGCTCCAGGTATAACAAGGCGCATCGTTCGTGGATAGTCCATAGAACCGAAGCCAACCTCTCGCCACGCATTGACGGCCATGAGAAGCAGTGCCACACCGAGACAAAGTGCCGCAGTAGCCAGGATCAACCCGCGCTCTAAGTTGACGAGTTGGAATAGTCGAGCGAACTGGGGATCTTCCGGCAACAGTCCCTCATTGATGGCAAACGTTTTTGAGAAAATCGCAAACAGGACCGACTGATATCCGCACAATATCGATAAGCTCGCAAACAATAACGTGTGGGCATCAAGAGTCACCCCGAGAATTGATACCCCTGGTAAAGCTAATCCATAACCGAGTACGCCGAGAATAATGAAGAACACACCAGGGAGATAAAACAGCCATCGAGGGCTATATATCAGAAAAAAACGAAGTGTTCGCCAGCCGTCACGGTAGGTCTTCAGATGTGGGGGATGCGAGGTACGCCTATCCGGATGAAGCGTTATGGGAACCTCAGCTATCTTATAGCCGTACAGACTCGCCTTAATGATCATCTCCGTGGCGAACTCCATCCCCGTACATCGCAGATTGAGACAATTATACAGCGCCGGGGTAAATCCCCGTAAGCCGCAATAGACATCGTGGATCGGCGCATAGAACCATCGTTGCGCCATAAATGAGAACATCGGGTTACCCCACCAACGATGCAAGAACGGCATAGCCCCTGCCATGATTTGCCCACCGCCCCCAGGCAACCGGCATCCCTGAACAAGATCATAACCTTGACGAAGTTGCTCAAGGAATTTCGGAATTTCCAGAAAATCGTAGCTATCATCGGCATCGCCCATGACGATGTACTGCCCGCGGGCAGCCGCGATCCCTCCCATCAAAGCGTTGCCATACCCTTTTGCGCTAACATGAACTACACGGGCCCCTAAACGAGAGGCTATGGCTGGTGACCCGTCGCTGCTGCCATTATCGGCAACTATGATCTCACCTGCGATGTTGGACGTAGAAAGGGCGCGTTGCGCCTTTTCGATACAGGTGGCAAGTGTGTCCGCCTCGTTAAGGCATGGCATAACGACTGACAGTTCTAGAACGGGTTTCGTATCTCGGGAGAGATGATCGTCAGCTGCAATTATGTCTGAAGGTTCTCTCATACAGCTATACTACACCAGCAGCAATAGTGGTGAAGCTCCGCAACAGGCTATTACTTATCACACTGTCTTAATTTCCGAGGCCACTCTCTCGTGTTGCGCGATGATTCACCGAGACCGTTTCAGAATTCCACCAAGAACTGAATTGACTCCAGTTTAGCGACAGCTCAGAATGAACTCGGAATTCGAATCAGGAACTGAGACGCACTCACGAAGAAATCAGAGCATCGCTTGGAAGAACGACTTCCGGCTTTCTAAAGCCTTGGGACTATTCTCATAACCAATGCTCCGTTCCAGTAATGGGGACCACTGCGGGGCTAGTTACGACACTAGGTTCCGCGCGCAAAAAAAGAAAATGCCGGGCAAACGATAACCCGCAAGCGTTGTATCACCAAAAGAATGGCGCAAATTGGCTATCTTCCCGCTTGTATTTGTAATCAGTCTTGCATCCTCATTCTTTTTAAGGGGCACCCATTTTAGAGAATCAATAGCCAAATCATATATTGCCCTATATCTCCTCATAGCCGTCTCAACCGAGAGCCTTTCACTTCTTGGCGCTATCACCTATGGTGCGATAACCCTATTCTGGGTCACACTTACGGTTATATCGCTTATCTTCTTGCTCTTCTTGCTTAAAGATAGCGATCCTAGAGCGTCGATTAAAAACTGGCTAAGGGCACGCACGGAGTATAATGGTTATGAATACGTTTCCCTGCTGATTGTCTCCTGCGTATTGCTCATAACCCTCACCGTGGCACTTGTCTATCCACCCAACAATTGGGATTCCATGACGTATCATATGGCGAGAGTCGCTTACTGGATTCAGCATGCCAGCATTGATGTTTACCCCACAGCAAATGACAGGCAAACACACAATCCGCCTTTGGCGGAATGGGCGATCCTCCATCTTCAATTATTAAGCAAATCCGATAGTTTCGCCAATATCATTCAGTGGCTCAGCTTCTTCGTTTCGATTGTGTCTTGTCACGCTCATCGCAAAAGAATTTCAGCTCTCTCTACCAGCACAATTGTTTTCAGCAGTGGTGGCGGCGACAATTCCCATGGCCATCCTCGAAAGCTCCAGTACACAAAATGACCTTGTTGTCACCTCGTTCTGTATTGGTTTTGCGTATTTTTTGCTTAAATTCATACGATCCCTCTCTTTTTATAATGCTGCCTTTTGCGCTTTGAGCCTGGGGTTGGCATTACTCACAAAAGGAACCGCTTATATATATTGCTGCGCAATCGGCCTAACGATCGCTGGCACTTCTCTTTTGTCCATAGCACAACCGAAACGGCTGGCGTTACTGAATAAATTAGCCCTTATCGTTATCGCCGCTTTGGTTCTGAATGCCGGCCACTTATCACGAACGTATCTCGTTTATGGACTTAATCCGACGAGCCAGACGCCGCTTGTGAATGACGAAATATCCACCACGATAATTTTTTCCAATATCGTAAGAAATGGGGCTTTACATATCGGCACGCCTTTTGATCTCATGAATGGCTATAGCTTTCGAGCAATCCAGCTATTGCTTGGCGACCAATTAAACAACCCAAGATCGACATTGGGAACAACGACGTTCTCAATTCCTTCCTTTTCTCTTCATGAAGACTATGCAGGCAACTTACCTCATTTAATACTGATAGCCTTGGCCTTCCTGATTCTACCTTTTGTCACGGTCTCCAATAAAAGAGCAGTCTATTGCTACGCGGGCTCCCTGTTATTTGGAGTTGTGCTGCACTGTGCGGTACTTAAATGGCAACCATGGGTAAGCCGTTATCACACGACTATCTTCATGCTTTCAGCGCCATTTATCGCCGCTGTCTTCGCAGGTTTGCACTTGTTTCAGAGACGGCTGTTTGTATGTGTGGCCATTATCCTTTTTGCTTATAGTATTCCATTTCTCATTTTAAATAAGACTCGCTCCTTTGTAGCACTGAGAAATGATTCTATTTTAAGCACTGGCGGCCGGGTCAAATCTTACTTTATAAATAGACCTGAGCTTTATGCTGACTACAGTGCTGCGGCGAAAATAATAATGGATGAGGGCGCGGAAGAGGTTGGTTTGTGTTTAGGATATGACGACTATGAGTATCCACTTTTCGTACTCGTCGGAAGACATGCCAGCCAGGGGATTCCGAGGTTTAGGCATATTGCTGTCGCTGGACATGTCAAAGATGAAAGAAAACCCGCATCTGCCACCACCAGCCATGATCCTGGCGACAAAACGCCTCGATGAAAATCCAATTCACGGCAAAGGGCGGCAATCCGTTGATTCTTGCCTTCATATGAGTATACTATGATATTCGACTCCGTAAACATACGCATATGGAAACTGAAGAGCACCTAATAACAGTTTCCACGCCGGTGATGTCACCTACGACGAATTCGTCCAAAGAGGCGTTGGTTTCCGTTATCATTCCCTGCTACAACTACGGCGCGTTTCCTCGGTGAGGCCATTGACAGCGTGACCCGCCAAACGTACCCGCACATCGAAGTCATCGTCGTCGACGATGGGTCGACGGACTCCACCCCACAGATCGTTACGGCCTACCCGAGTATTCGGTACGTACGGCAGGAGAACCTAGGGCGTGTGCCGTGCCAGAAATACAGGCCTCTTGCATAGCCGTGGCAGCTACCTGCTTTTTCTCGATGCCGACGATCGCTTACTACCGGACGCCATCGAATTGAGTGTACGCGCCTTGGCCTCTAGGACAGATTGCGCTTTTGTATTCGGGCCCTATGTGTCGTTCGGAAACTATCCATGGCCTCCAAAAGTTGCCGCGCGATCCGGTTAACAACTATCAAGAACTCCTCAAACACAACATCATCGGTAATGCCGGATTAGCCCTATACAACCGATGGGTGTTTTCGAACTTCGGGAGAGTTCGATGAAAAAAATGGTCCAGCGGCCGACTATGATCTCTCTCTGCAAATAGCTCGACAGTTTCCTATTCTTTGCCACCACAGTCCGGTCATCGAATATCGGAGACATGCGGACAACATGAGCAATAACGCAGCAATTATGCTCAAAGCGACTTTGACAGCACTCAAGAAACAGCGGAAACATGTCAAGGACAACCAAGAATTACGAGCAGCCTACGAAGTTGGTCGGCGGCATTGGAAGACCTTTTATGGAGAGCCCTTGATTGTGAGCATGTATGAGAATCTCGGCCGTGGCAACGTGATGAAAGCGGCTCGCGACTGCTATGCACTGGTCAGACTGTTCCCAGAACGGTTTCCCATTTTTGTCGTGCGCAAAATCAGAAAACTGTACTCGGCCTTGCGTGAAGCACTCTTCTAACTTTATCATCAGTTGGGTAATTGTTGGGCTTGTTGAGTCTGGCCATGGATCTGTAAAGCCGGTGCTGGTTGCCCGGTCAACGAGATCTGGCGGAAGTACGGGATCAGCTCCATGACCTACTACAAGTGGAAAGCCAAGTGGAGGGTTAGAACTCGCATAACGCTAGATCGTTGGAGAGGCATCGTATACGGTTGACCAGTCCCCAGTTGTTAGACCACCGTTCAAGTTCCTTCACGCCGATCCGACTACGATGAACTCGAGCAGGAGCTGAAGGAGCACTTCGGCACTCATGGAGACCATGCTGATCCGGCAGATCGAGCAGACGCGCCAGATCCTCAGGAAGTTGTTCGGCAATGAGCGCCCTTCCTTTCTCCCCATGACGAACGAGCGGGGCGTGCAGGTGGACTTCAACGGGACGGCATCGATCGGGCGGTTGGTGACGGGTCAGGCAAAGGCCCTGCTGTCGCCACGGGGGTGCCATCATGCACGAGGTCTTTCCCGGAGACGATCACCTGCTCCGACCCGTCCAATCCCTTGGTGATCTCCACCCGGTTCTCATTGCGTACCCCGATTTCCACCGGCACGCGCTGGGCCTTCCCTTCGCGCACAATATAGACATACTGGGCCTCTTCCAATCGACTCACCGCGTCGATGGGGATCTGAATCGCGTTTCGATGGGTGCCGACCATGACTTCTACGCGGGCGAACATGCCGCCTTTCAATACATGATCCTTGTTCGGGAGATCCACCTCGACCGTCATCGTGCGGGTGGCCCGGTTCAGCGCCTGGACGATGCGGGTGACCGTGCCTTCGAACACCCGATCGGGATAGGCCTCGGCACGAACTTCCGCCTTTTGTCCCAGATGGATAAGCGGGACGTCTTTCTCGACGACCTCAATCAGAATGCGGACCGTCTGGATCTCGTGGAGGGTGAGGATCCCACGTGAGGTGGTGGAGGTGCCGGCGGTTGTCCCGCTGACATAGGCGCCGAGATCGAGGTTACGCTCTGCCACATAGCCCGCGAAGGGCGCACGGATATAGGAGTAGGCCAAGTTCGTCTCGGCCTGTGCCAGGGCGACCTCCATTTGCTTGACCTGCGCGATGAGTGAGTCGAGCGCCGCCGCCGCCGCTTCGTACGTGACCAGAGCGTTATCCAGATCCTGCTGCGAGACAAACTGGTCTTTGATCAGTGCCTGCATTCGATTGAGTGTGAGGGTGGCATTGCGGACGCTCGCGTCCTGCTGCGCGACTCTCGCTTTGGCTGCAGCCAGGTTTGCCTTGGCCTGGTTTACGGAATGCTGATAATCCGTATGATCGATCTCGACCAGGAGCTGGTTGGCTTTGACCAAATCGCCTTTATCGACATAGATCTTTCCAATGTAGCCGTCAACCCGCGAGAACAGATTGACGGCCTGGTTGGGGATGATGTCGGCGGTATAGGTCAGTCGAATGTCGAGGTCCTGTTTCAGCGGCGCAACCGTGGCAACGGTGATTGCCCTGGCCTGCCGGGTGTCCGACTTGGCGCCGCTGCTGAGGCGAAACACGACGAGGGCCGTGATCGCGAAGAAAATTATGACTCCAAGCGTGACAATCGGATGTTGTTTTAGGGAATTCATCGTGCAAGCCCGCCTAGCGTTTCACGGCTGGCTGGTTCCTTGAGCAGGCCGGTGAGAAAGAGGTCGACATAGGTTGCCACCGTGTCCTCATGGGATTGATGCATCGGCACTCCGAAGATCTCATGGAGTAGACGGTGATGGACAACCATGCCGATGAACGCGCGGGCGGCCAGGAGGGGATCGACCGGGCGGAATGCGCCGTCGTCTATTCTTGTGCGGATATATGCGGCAAGGTGGTCATAGAAGACCTTGTGGTGCTTGCCAAAGAACATCTCGGATAATTCATGCCCTTCCAACGCGCTGAACAAGAGGAGTCGCAAGAGCGTCGAATCGACGCCGGGGCGGATGCGATAGCTCGCGATCATCGTAAACACGCGATGGTCGTCGCGTTTCTCGGCCGCCGCCTCCACCGCTTCGAGCAGTTCGTTGACGGTCACTTTTTCTGCCAGGATCGCGGCGTAAAGGGTCCGTTTCGTCGGGAAATATTTGAAAACCAAGGCCTCGCTCACGCCGGCCGCCTTGGCAATTTCCCTTGTCGTGGTGCCGTTGAACCCTTTCTCTGCAAACAGAGACGCCGCCGCGGCAATCAGCCCGGCCTGCCGCTCTATGCCGGAAGAGCGCATGTTTCGAGGTGTTTGTTTCATTGAGCCCCAACGATAGTGAGTGATTACTCACCACGGAACGATAGCATGCCGAGAGGGACTCTGACAAGAAACGATAGTGGTTATGACCAATGTGAATTCACGGATACCGAGATTACCGACCGGCCCCGCAGATGCCGAGGCATCATTTGGAGCAGTGGCAATGTCAAAGACAGGCAGGTTTTCCTAGCAGTAATCGGTCATCTAATCGGAATGGACGAGGTTCGAGCACAAGAAGTAACGGAGCCGGTTTTGTTCCCGTAAGTTCATCTTGAGGATCTCGACTCCGAATCGACGTCCTGAAGTCCAAGCCACTCTCGTTTCCATCACGAACAGAGGGTCTTTTCCGTCGGGGAGGTAGAGGAACATCGTGAGTTCCATCCCCGGCGAGACCGGGGTATTGCCGCGAATCCTCAACCCCGTTGGCGAGAGGTCCGTGACCATGCCATCCCCCATGAGGATCTCGCCGGAACGGTCTTGGGCCGAGTACATCAACCCGAACTCTATCGAGGTTCGATGGTCATGCCTCCGATCGACCGCTTTCTCACGCAGACTGAAGCCCATTTCCAGATAAGACCTCTGCTCGTTTCATGAGGGCACCTCCTTGTTCTTGCTTCAACCTCAGATGCCGCCGTTGCGGTCTGAGCGGGTGATGCGATCCCATAAGAAGAATCGCAGATGATTTTGCTCCTCCAGCTTCAAGGGGCCCAACTCCACCCCGAATCGACGTCCTTCGACCCACGTGACCCGGCTTTGAGCAATGCACAGGGGCTCCTCTGCTCCAGGAAAGTCGACAAAGAGGGCGAGCTCCATGCCTGGTTTGACTAATCGATTCCCGCGAATGCCGATCCCGTTCGATGACAGGTTGGTGACCACGCCATCACTCATCAATAGCTGGCCGGAGTGTATGCCCGAATAGAGCAACGAGAACATTGTCGGGATCCGGGTATCAGTCCGGCGGTTGGATTGATCGAGGAACTCAGCGACTGTGGCAACGGGAGCGACGGTGTGCATACTCATTGATTTCCTCCATGACATTGCATTGACGCTTAGACAATTCGAAATGCAGTCCGTCGATTGTCTAAAGACGACAGGCTGGCGTTTTTCCAGATCACGTCTTGCAGCCGCTTCCGTTCTTCTGCCGACAGCTTGGGGAACCTGACGGCGAACGAATCCCTGGTGATCCAGGAAACGATGACGTCGGCGAGGCGCATAGGGGATTGTCCATCCTCAAGGTATAGCAGTAGCGTGAGGCTGCTTCCCAGCGAGCTCGTGGCTGCACTTAAGATCTTGCAGCCGGTTTTGGAGAGATCTTTCAGGGTTCCCTCTCCTTTGACGATTCGTGCCCCTTCTTCTCCTGAATAGCTGACTCGATACCGAATCGGAGCTCGTTCGGCATAGCGCCGATCCAAGAGTGAATGAGTGTTCTGGTTGTTGATTCTGAGAACGGGGTGACTCAATTTCATCGGTGCCTCCTCAATGGTTCCGCCGTTTCCGGCGACAGTTTGAGAATACCGCATCCGGGAATATCGACCATCCCTAAAGAGAGGGGATTGAGGCCCCACCAGAAGGGGGGGAGATTGGGCACTGCGGGCCAATTGGCAGGGGTTTTCTAGCAGGATGCTAAAAAATCTCTGTTCTCATTCGCCCAACCCTGGGCGAACCCCGGTAAAGGATTTCAGGGTCGACCTCAGTTCACGATATGGCCGCCGCCGATCGATTTTTTGACGATGTCCGTGAAGAGGGATAGGCATGGAGCGATGCGGGAGAACACTGTGAGGCGATCGCCCTAGGTGATGTGTTGGCGGAGTTCCTGGCTCTCGAAAAAGATAATTCCGCGATCGGTGCCGGTCTCATATCGAAGGTTTACATCGGTCTCGAACCCGGTCCAGCTGAAGACTTTGACGGAGTCGCCGGCGATCTGTCCCGGTGTGCGGTCGAGCGAGCCATAAAGCGATTGGAGATAGGTGAGGATCTGATCGTGTGTGGCCTTACCCCTATATCGGACGGTGACACGCGCTAACTTACCGCCGACGGTCAGGTATCGCATGGAGTCGACCTTCACTGGGCCAAGCGAAGGAGTCCCGGTCTTCAGTTCATAGGTTTGAGACCGGCCGGTGTCTTCGACTTTAATGAAGGTCTCGGTTTCCGAAAATGCTGCGCCCCAGGGGATCCCCTCGAATCCATTAGGGTCGTTCTGCATCGGCACGGCGAACGCCATGGTGCTCTGTAGGATGAGCAGGAAGAGGATGCAGATGAGGGAGGTGCGACGGAGCCATGGGTCTGTATGGTGACGGCGAGGCATACTAATCCGCCGGATCGGTGGTCTGGTCGTTGAACCGAGGGGCCAGGGTACGGCTGTCAATAAAAATAAACCCCCGCTCCGTATTCGCATGATAGGTCAGGTTGATCTCGGTATCGGTCCCGCGCCAATTGTACTGCTGATTCAGGCCGCGCATCATCTGTCCGGGGACGCGCTCAAGGGAACCGAACTGTTGTTCCAGATAGGTGAGGATCTGTTTGTGTCGATCGTCGCCCTGATAGCGGATAGTCACGCGGGCGAATTGTTCATCGACCGACAGGAACCTGACGCTCTCGACCGGGATTCCGGCAAACAACGGCGGGCTATCGCGCAATTGGTATTCGTTCACATGCGCGCCTGCCCTGACAATTTCCAATTCCGGCCTTGTCGTCAAGCCAGCACCCCATGTCAGGCTCTGAAAACCATTCGGATCATTCACCATCGGTCCCGCGTGGGCGAGAGAAGGAAGGCTCATACAGAGCAGGAACCCCAATAGGACAAGGTGTCGGCGTGCGTGATTCATCTGCTGTCTGAACATGTGAGGACGCTACCATGGCCGGTCGCATGGCGCAACTCCCTCTGTTTTGTTGAGAATGCCTTGAGGCATAGCTTATAATGCGCGCGTTTTTCCATGTGCTACGTGCGTCACGGCGAGGAACCGACACGATGATTGAAAGCGATGCGTTTGTCCAAGCACTACAAGACATTGGGGTGGATTTCTTTACGGGGGTCCCGGATTCGATCCTGGGCGGCATCATTGCCGAATTGATGGAGCGGCGCCTCTACACCCCGGCCGTTCGTGAAGATGAAGCGGTCGCCATGGCCGCCGGTGCCTATATGTCCGGCAAAGTCCCCGCCGTGCTCATGCAGAATTCTGGACTGGGTACGTCCCTTAACGCCCTCATTTCGTTGAACCTGATTTACCGCCAGCCCTGCATCCTGATTGTGTCCTGGCGCGGCTATCAAGGCAAGGATGCCCCGGAGCATCTGGTGATGGGCGAGGTGATGCCCCAGTTCCTCGACACGATGAAAATCCCCCATCGCACCCTGTCGGAAAAGACCGCGGTCGAGGATCTCAGATGGCTGGCAGAGACGTTCATGAAGCAGCGAATCCCCGTTGCCATTTTTATTACGAAAGGTGTCGTGAAAGGGTTGCACCCATGAGGCCGGAGCAAGGAACGATGCAGAGTCGGGCGATGGCCATGGCGGCTTTATTGGAGCTCCTCACCGACCAGCCGGTGATTATCTGCAACGGGTTCCCTTCGCGTGAGGCCTACAAAATTGCCGATCGCCCTACGCATTTTTATATGATCGGCTCCATGGGCGTGGCGGCGGCGATTGGGCTGGGTGTGGCACTCGCCAAGCCGAACAAGCAAGTCGTGATATTCGATGGCGATGGAAATGTGCTGATGGGAATGGGGACGTTGGCTACCGTCGGGGCACTCAAACCGAGGAATTTTATTCACGTGGTGTTCGATAACGAGGTGTACGGAAGCACCGGCAATCAACCGACGATTTCGAATGTCGTTCCGCTTGAGAAGGTGGCGAAGGCGGCCGGGTATGTGAACGTCGAACGGGTGCGGGAACGCGAAGACCTCGTCTACGAGTTCAAGGACATGATGAAGAAAGACGGACCGAGTCTGTTGCTGGTAAAAGTCAATGAGATGGTGGAAGATGTCGGACGCGTGATGCTTGATCCGCCTGACATTACGAAGCGGTTCATGAAAGCGATCGAATAAGCGATCGAGCGAGCCCTCGCTGGACGCCCGCAGTTGGAGCGGTCTTGATCACTTATCGGGGTATGTGGAAGGAACAAGATGATTTTATTGAATCCAGGACCGGTGAATGTGTCGGAGCGGGTGCGGCAGGCGTTGTTACGTCCGGATATCTGCCATCGGGAGTCGGAATTTACCGAGCTCTTGCACGGGATCCAGGCGAAGCTGCTGAAGCTCTTTGTGCCCGGAGCGGAAAAGGACTATGCCGCTGCGGTATTGACCGGATCGGGGACTGCGGCGGTGGAGTCCGCTGTCATGTCGTCGATTCCGCATGGCAAACGCATCCTGGTACTCAACAATGGCGTGTACGGCGACCGTATTTCCCAGATGGTCGGCCTGCATCGCCTGGGTGTGTCTGAACTCAAATACGACTGGATGACCCGGCCGGACCCTGAACGAGTGCGGCTCGCGCTTCGGCAACATTCGGAAGTACACGCGCTTGCAATGGTCCACCATGAGACGACCACCGGACTCATCAATCCGGTCAAGGAGATCGCGGATGTCGTCGACAGCCAGAACCGGGTGTTCATTCTGGACGCCGTCAGTGCCTTGGCGGGGGAGCCGCTGGATATCGCCGGGTCCCATATGTATATGGTGGCGGGCACATCCGGAAAATGTATCCAGGGATTCCCCGGCTTGTCCTTCGTACTCGTCAGCAAGGGATTTCTGGAGCGGATGCGTACCTACCCGAGACGGTCGGTCTATCTTCACCTCACTCGATATGTGGATAACGACGGCCGCGGAACGATTCCGTTCACGCCGGCCGTGCAGGTCTATTATGCGTTCGACGAAGCGTTGAACGAACTCATGGAGGAAGGGGTTGCCAACCGGATTCAGCGATATAAGAAATTCGCGGTCTTAATCCGGGACCGCATGACGAAACTTGGCGTGAAGCCGGTTCTGACTCCCGAACAACAGTCCAGCACGCTCACTGCCTATCATCTGCCCGAGGGCCTCACCTATGAGTCGTTGCACGATCAACTAAAAAAAGAGGGCTATGTGATTTACGCCGGTCAAGGGCAACTCGAGAGCAAGATTTTCCGTGTGGCCAACATGGGTGCCCTCACGGAGACGCAGGTGGGCGGATTCCTCAACGCATTTGAACGGGTCTGCGCTGCAGCATGAAGGCCGTCATCCTCGCGGCCGGGGTAGGGAAGCGTCTGTGGCAGATCACGCAACATCGTCCTAAGTGCCTGATCGAGATCGGCGGGCAGACTCTCTTGCATCGTTACCTCAGGTCGCTTCGGAACGTCGGTATTCACTGTGCCGATATCGTGGTGGGCTACAAGCAGGAGATGATTCGCGAGGCCGTGGCAGCGGACTCTTGCGGCGTGCGCGTGAATTTTCTCGTCAATGAACAGTTCCACCGCGGAAGTATTTCCTCGCTCTGGATTGCACGAACGGCGTTGGACGACGACGCGATCGTCATGGATGCAGACGTGTTTTTCCATCAGGAGATCTTGCGCCGCTTGGTGCAATCCCCTTACGAGAACGCGTTGCTCATGGACGAAACCGTCAGACAGACCGGAGAGGAGTGCATGGTCGTCGTCGAAGGTGGGCGCGTGATTGCGCTGACGAAAAAGATGCCTGCGCACTTTGACTATGCCGGAGAGGGCGTGGGCTTCCTCAAGGTCCGGCAGGCCGATACGCACCGGTTGATTGCGTCGCTCAGGAACTATGTGGATCGCGAGGCCTGGCAGATGGAATATGAGGATGCGCTCGTGGAGTTTTTTCGAGATGTCAAAGTTGGTCACGAGAAGATCGGCGGACTTCCCTGGACCGAAATCGATTTTGCGGAAGATGTGGCGAAAGCGGAACGGGATGTGTTGCCGAGACTTTAGCGGTTTCGTTCGTGAAGCGTTCCTCATGGAACCATGACCAGTCTTGTGAGATACGAGAGACGAATTAGAATATGAGTGAAAGCCTCATACAAAAGCGTGCCGACGTGCAGGGATTGAGCACGGCAATTCTCTTGCCCTCGGGGAGCCTATTTGGCGAGCCGGCTGGATTGTATACCGATGAGGTGGGTCCCCTCACCAGCGTGGTAGGCATCGGCCTTTTTCAGCGGACGGTGTTGACGCTGCAGCGCGCCGGTATTCGACAGCTCATGGTCCTGGTCGGGCCGGAGGAGGATCAGCTCAAACAAGCGTTGGGCAAAGGGCCACGCGTGACGATCCCCGTGCGCTGGATGCCGATTCGTGAGTTTCCTCTGGATGATCCCCGCACCTGGGAAGCGCTCGCTGCTGAAGTTCGCGGCTTCTGTCTCCTGTCCGGCGTGCAGGGGGTCTTTGCAAGCCCCTTGATCGAGAGCCTGCGGCATGAGGTGCAGGAGGGACAAGCGATCGTTGTTGCACGTACCGATAGTGAGCGAGATCGACCGGGTTTGCGCGTGAAGGTGCAGGCGGGGCGGCTCCTTTCAATCACATCGAGACAGGACGACGCAACGCTGGCAGTGACAGACCTGGTCGTGCTTCCGGCCAGTCTCATGAATAGTGCGGGTCACACCGGCGTGGAATCCGGCACGGTGCCGATTCGCCGATGGCTTGAACGAGCCGCGGTGGGGGGACATGTGCGGGTGTGGTCCACGGAGACCAATGGGTCCCATTGGTATCAGAGGGTGCGCGACGCCGCCGATGTGCGGGCCGCCGAGAAGAAGCTCTTCAATTCCCTCAAGGGCGAGTTCGAGGGCTTCGTCGACCGGTTCTTTAATCGGAAGGTCTCACGCTGGTTTACGCGTATGTTTCTGGCCGCAGGCCTCTCGCCGAACGCCATTACGATTCTGGCGACCCTGGTTGGGCTGGTCGCGGCCGCCGGTTTTAGCGTCGGGACCTACAGCGCCGGGATCATTGCCGCGCTGCTGTTCCAGCTGGCGGCGATCATCGACTGTTGCGACGGAGAAGTGGCGCGCCTCACGTTCACCGAATCGCCTTTCGGGGCCTGGCTCGATATTGCAATGGACAACGTGGTGCACATGGCGATCTTTGCGGGCATTGCCGTGGGCTCGTACCTGGGCATGAAGGGGAGCGACGGTGCATGGGTTCCATTGGCCTTAGGCGCGGCCGCGGTTGCTGGAAATGGGTTCTCGTTCTGGCTCGTCACCCGCGCACAAAATATTAGGTCCGCGAGCGGATGGAAGACGCCGATCCAGGCCGCCTGGGCCGATTTTATGCTCAAGCACGTCGCGAGCCGCGATTTTTCCGTCATCGTGCTGGTCTTTGCGGTGCTGGGCAAGCTCGACTGGTTCCTCTGGATGGCGGCGATCGGATCCGTGGTGTTCTCAATACTTATGTTGTGGGTCATTCGACCTTCAGCCTGTCTGGCAACAAAGCAATGAGTGTCTAACCGCGCGTGCTGCGATATCTCCTACTGGTCCTCGGCCTCCTCACCCTCGTTCTTATCGTATGGCATATCGGCCCAGGACGCATCTACGAGGCGGCGTCGCAACTCGGGCCGGTCGCGCTCCTCATCATATTGATCCCTTCTGTCATCATGTACGTCGTTGAAGCGTATGGATGGAAAGTCACGCTTGGCCCGTCGGCGAAGGCTATTCCATTTTGGCGCGTGCTTGCGATCAGAACCGCCGGTGAAGTGGTGAACATGACCACGCCGACCGCCTACGTTGGCGGTGAGCCGCTCAAGGCCTATCTGCTCAAGAAACATAATGTGCCGATGGTGGAAGGGTTGGCCTCGGTCATCATTGCGAAAACGACGATGACGATTGCCGAAGTGCTCTTTATCCTCTTGGGCATCTCGCTGGCGTTCTGGACGGTCGGTGCCGAGGGCTCATCCGGGCAAATGGTCGCAGCGGCCTTGCTGAGTGTCGGCCTGCTGCTGTTTGGGATTGCCGCGTTTGTATTCGTGCAGCGGCGAGGGCTCTTTACGTGGTTATTGGAATTTCTGCGGAAGATCGGGCTGAGGATTGGCTATCTCGAAGCACGCGAGGAAAAGCTACGGTCGCTGGATCGAACGATCTTGGAGTTCTACACCCACAACCGTCCGGCCTTTTACTCCTCTACCGGGTTTTTCTTTCTTGGTTGGATGGCGGAAGTGTTGGAAGTGTACGTCATCATCTCGTATCTCGGGGGTCCTGCCATGGCGCTCTCCGCCATCTCCATCGGCGCCCTCTCCGTCTTCATCAAAGGCGGCACCTTCTTCATCCCCGGCAGCCTTGGCGCCCAAGACGGCGGGAATTTGCTCTTGCTGAAGGCCTTTGGGTACTCCGACGTCACCGGCATCACCTTCGCGCTGCTTACGGCGCTTCCGCGAATTGGTCTGGATCGGCATCGGGCTGCTGTGCCTGGCTATGATAGATCGGGGACATCGTTCGCTACGCGATAGTGATTCGCAAGACCAGCCACATTGACCTCTCGGCTGAAAAGTTCTAATTGTTCCTCCTTCCCAAACTCTCCCACAAGCTGTTGACTCCCTTGGTAACACATTGCGGAAATCCCATCCCATGCGGTTTCCAATCAGCAATGCCAAATAGAGCGGTGATGGCGGTCACCCCTCTTCTGTAGGGCCTTGCTCTAGCGGGGAGGTATTGTGGGCAAGACCTAAACGCCCTACACTGCCATTGTTTAGGTGGGGAGGCTACATAGTGATACTTGAGGAGACGAGCTACTGGGAATCCATTGCGGACGAATGGAAAAAGACCCGCCCGGATCGGCTCTGGCGAAAACATAGTGACGCGATCAATCAATCCCTTCTCTTTCGTTGGCTTCCCGAACACCCAGTTCCTCGGCTGTTAAAGACCGATACGTTTGACGAAGCGGTGGGAGAAGGCCTCACTCGATTCCTGCAGGCCCGCGCCCACAGTGTCGTCGGGATGGATCTGTCATTCAAGAACGTACAATTGGCCTGTCGTGGCGAGGTGCGTGTTCGTGGGGCCTGTGCCGATGTACGCGATCTGCCGTTCCGACGGGAGTCATTCGATGTTGTGGTGTCGAATTCCACGCTGGATCATTTCCGGACGCTGGAGGAGATCACTGTGAGTTTGCGGGAATTGCACCGAGTGCTCCGCAAGGAAGGGCAGCTCATCGTGACTCTGGATAATCTGGCGAATCCGACCATTGCGGCTCGTAACCATCTTCCATTCAAACTGTTGAATCGGTTGGGTATCGTTCCCTACTTTGTTGGCGCCACATGCGGTCCCTGGCGGTTACAGAAGTTGCTGCAGGAGGTCGGCTTCGAAGTGAGGGATGTCACGGCGGTGCTGCACTGCCCGCGCATGATCGCTGTACTCGTCGCAAAACTCCTGTGCTCACGCGCGAAGCCTCCCGCACAACAACATTTTTTGCGTTGGCTGCAGACATTCGAAAGAATGTCGCGATGGCCAACGCGGTATCTGACCGGGCACTTTATCGCCGTCCGAGCTGAGAAGAGGCAGATTCATCCGTGCCGGCGCGCGCGATGATTAGAGATTTTCTCAATAAGGTGCACGGAAGTGGCGTGGTTTGTGCGACTTGCGTGGTCAGCGAGGCATTCCTTACCGATCCGAAGAGGAGTTGTGGGCTCTTCGCGATGCGAGGCTCAGAGAGGTCGTCACCTATGCAGCGGACACAGTCCCCTATACCAGAATCTCTTTCGAAGGGAAGGCATTGATCCGCAGAGCATCAAAACGGTCCATGATCTTCGCCGCATTCCCTTGGTGGAGAAGTTTACAGTCCGTAAGAACCCATGTCTCTTTATCTCTACATCGAGGCGAGGGAAGAACTCCATCGCGTTTACGACGAGCGGTTCCACTGGCGAGCCCTCCACGATTCACCATGATCACGACTCGCTTCTCGCCAACATCGCGTACGGGGAACGCGAAAGATCTGTGCTTTCGACCATATGCGGAAAAAGGTTTGGGCTCAGAGAGGCTTACATCGTCCGGCCAGGTCTACGATCACCAAAGTCTGGGACTATTATCAAAAGCATACGTTTGCTTCTTCTTCCAGGCCACGCCTGCTGTTAGATGTCTTGCAGCCTATCGAGCAGGTCGTCGATGCGATCAATTCTTTTCGGCCTGACGTCCTTGTCGGCTATGGCTCCTATTTGGAGGCGTTCTTCAGGACCCTCAGGTTCAAGGGAATCCAGATGCATCTCCCACGGGTGTTGTTCTATGGAGCGGAATGTATGACCGATGCCGGGAAGGCGCTTATCGAGAAGGAGTTCGGCGTACCAGTCCTCTCAATGTACAACGCGGTAGAAGCTTTCAAGATCGGATTTCTTTGCGAAGCGCGGCATGGCTTTCATCTCCATGATGACCTCTGTCATGTAAGAATCATGAACGCGAATGGCGAGGATATCCCGGCAGGAGACAAGGGGGAGGTGGTGATTTCTAATCTCGTCAACAAAGGAACTGTCCTTCTCAACTATCGTCTCGGGGATGTCGCGTCCCTCGCGACTGGGAATTGCTCGTGTGGCCGCGTCTTGCCTCTGCTTTCTGAACTTGAAGGCAGGGTAGAGGATATTCTCTTTCTTGCAAACGGAGGGTTTGTTCATCCCCGGGCAGTTTGGGCAACGTTGAGCCAGAGAAATGAAGTGTTGAAATACCAACTCATCCAACATAAGCCGGAGCGATTTGAGCTGAAGCTTGTCACTGTGGATTATCAATCGTATCAGCTGGTCGTCGGCGATATTCATGCTGACTTGCGACGACTGCTTGGGGAATCGGCTGTGATCGAGTGCGAATTATACTGCATTGGAGCCCGAGGCATCCGGCAAGTTCAGGCCTGTTATGTCGAAGTGCAAGCAGGGTGTGTCGATATGATCGGCGAGGCGCTCGAACTTCGACGATTGATGAACAATCGGGGCTCCTTCTATGGAGTTAGAAGTTGTGCGGGATCGAAAGCTTCAGGGCCTGATTCGGCACGCATATGAAAATGTGCCCTATTACCGGTCGCTCTTTCAGTCAGCCGGACTGTTGCCGGATGATATTCGAACCGTCGCGGACCTTCCAGCACATACCGATCACGACGAAAGACGATCTCAGGGCAGCAGGCGTGGAACGCATCACTGTGAAGGAGATAGATATTGCAGCCTGTCAGGTGGTGCATACCAGTGGAACGACAGGAAAGCCGTTTGCGATCCATCTGACAGGCCGCGAATTGAGAAGGAGGCGGCAGTTTGAATTTCGGACGTTGCTGTCGATTGGATTCCGCCCGCAGGATCGTCTGGCTGTACTCGGCCCCGCTCAACCACATGCCATGCGGTTCCACCAGCGTATGGGTTTCTATCGTAGCGTCAATATTCCTCCGACTCTTTCGTTGGATGGTCAAATCGACCTGCTGAAACGCAGTCGGCCCACGATCCTTTGGGCCTACCCAACGGTTCTCAAGGCGCTGTTGTGCAGAGTGAACTATCGCCTAGACACGGTCGCCAACCCGAGGATGCTTATCACTTCAGCGGAAGTGTGCGACGAAATGCTGAAGGCCAGTATTCACGGCAACCTCAAGACGAATTGTTCAACTTCTATGGTGCGAATGAGGTTGGGCGGATTGCAGCCGAATGCCCGGCGCATGAGGGGCTTCATGTCAACGAAGACCATGTGATTCTTGAGTGTGTGAATTCGACACATTCTGTCGAACCAGGCGTCTTTGGCGAGGCGGTTGTCACCAGCTTAACTGCTTTGGCGCAGACCTTCATTCGCTATCGCCTTGGAGACGTATACGAGTTTATGGAGAAGCCATGTTCCTGTGGATCACCGTTCCCTCTGATCAGCTCTCCTCTTTGGCAGATTCGACGACGCGGTGAAGCTTCCCAGCGGGAAGATCGTATCTCTCTGGCCGTTCACCTTCATGCTGAGGACGCTGGACAGCCTCGAGCAATATCGCATCATCCAGGAAAGTGCGGAGCACCTCGTTGTGGAGCTGGCGTTTCGCGGAGATCCAAACAAGGACGCACTAGTGCAGTTGCGATCTCGCTTCATGGAGCATTTGGGTGAGCCCGTCAGGGTAGACATTCAATGCGTGAGTGGCTTCCGGAACGACACGCCAAAGTTCAGGAGCTTTATTTCCAAGCTGTCTATTAAGGGCGATTCTTAGAGCCTAGTGCGATGGAGCCTCGCAGCCCTTAGCGAATGTTGTGGCGGTCCGTCGAATGAAAAGGAGCAGAGGGAGGGCATGAATCAGCTAGCAAGCAAGGTGGTCGATTGGACCATCTCCCGCCTTTCTGGCAAAGCACAAATCCTGCTCACGCGCTACGGCCTTTTTGCAGTGGCGCGCCTGGGACTGCGACGGATCCCTGTCGTGTTGCTGCGGGGAGCAACCAATCAATCTGGTCGACAGGGGACACTGCTAGTGGCGGGACATGATCCCTGGGTCAGCTACTTGCCGAGCAGGTTTTTCGTTGGGAAGCCCCAACGCGAACTGGTCGGAAATGTGGTGTCATGGGAACTGCCTGCTTCTGCTAGATCGCCTGCGCGCGTCAGCCGATCTGACTATCGCCCGTGTA